>JBBQSO010000029.1:0-55268 GCA_038213805.1 Planctomycetota bacterium
GGCATCAATCTCGGCAAGTCGAAGGTCGTCGACCTCGGCGACGCGCTCGCCGACTATGAGATCGCGGTGCGCGCCCTGGGCGCGCTCGCCGACTACGTGGTGGTCAACGTCTCCAGCCCCAACACCCCGGGTCTGCGCGACCTGCAAGGCGAGGCGCACCTGCGCCCGCTGCTCGCCGGAGTGCGCACCGCCCTCGATGCGGTGGCGCCGCCCGCGGCCGGCGCGCGCCGGCCGCTGCTGCTCAAGATCGCGCCCGACCTTGGCGAGGCGGGCATCGACGCCGCCGTCGACGTTGCGCTTGAGACGGGCTGCGACGGCCTGATCGCCACCAACACCACGATCACGCGCAGCGGTCTCACCACCCCGGCCCGGCGCGTCGAGGCCTGCGGCGCCGGCGGCCTGTCGGGCGCGCCGCTGCGCGCGCGCGCCACCGCGGTGCTGGCGCGCGTCGCGCGGCGCGTCGCCGGCCGCGTGCCGGTGATCGGCGTGGGCGGGATCGACTCGGCCGCCGCGGCGTGGGAGAAGATCAGCCACGGGGCCAGCCTGGTGCAGATCTACAGCGCGCTGGTGTACCAGGGACCGGCACTGGTGGGGCGGATCCATGCAGGACTGGCCGCACGGCTCGAGGAACTCGGCCTGAATTCGTTGGCGGCTGCAGTCGGAAGAGATTTGTAGGCTGATGGCTGATGGCTGATGGCTGATGGCTGATGGCTGATGGCTGATGGCTGATGGCTGATGGCTGATGGCTGATGGCTGATGGCTGATGGCTGATGGCTGATGGCTGATGGCTGATGGCTGGACTCGCCGCTGCGCGGCGAGTCGAGATTTCAATGGTAACGCGTTCCAGCTCTGCGCGCGTACAGGACCGTGGTCACGCGCCGTTAGCCGTCAGCCGTCAGCCGTCAGCTCCGGCCGGCCCGCAGGGCCGCCGCCTCCAGCCGCGCATACCCCTCGACCAGCTGCGCGACGCTCATCGTACTCAAGCAGATGTTCGCTCGGCACGTCTTGAACACCGGCGTCTCATGGCAGAACTGGCACGGCGCCTTGCCCAGCAGCAGTTCGACCGCGCCGGGCCCGCGCGGCTGGAATACCGCGGGATCGGTCGGGCCGAAGACCACCAGCAGTGGCGTGCCGACCGCCGCGGCGATGTGCGCCGGCCCGGTGTCGACCGACAGCACGGCGTGCGAGGCGGCCAGCACCGCGCGCAGCTCGCCGAGCGGTACCGCGCCGGTCCAGTCCTGGACGCGCGCGCGCAGTTCCGCAGGCAGGCGCGCGCGGATGGCGCGCGCCTCGCGGCCTTCGGGCGCGGAGCCATGCAGCACCGCGCCGTCGCACCGCCCCTCGGCGAACAGACGGGTCAGCAGCGCCGCCCACTGCTCCGCCGCGAGGCCCTTGAGGTTGCGCCGCTTGCGCCACCACGCATGGGTCAACGAAGAACCCGCCTGGATGGCGAGCACGCGCCGGCCGAGCGCGCCCAAGCGTGCACGCGCCGCCGCAAGCGCGGTCGGAGGCACCACCAGCCGCGGCAACGCGTCGAAGCCTTCCACGGTGAAGCCGCCGCCGCTGAGCGCATCGCGGTTGGCGTCGACGACGTGGCGGTGCGCGCTGCCGGCGCGGGTGATGCTGCGCATCAGCGCCGGCCCGCGCCAGCCGTCAATCCAGCCGCGGATGAGCGCGGTCTCGCCCTCGAAGTGGATGATCTCGTCGTAGCCGCGCGCCGCGAGCTGCGGACCAAGGCGCCGCCGTTCACCGCCGCGCAGCCAACCATCCAGCCCGCGGTCGCCAGCCGACGGGTGCGCCAGAGTGTGCACTCCCGCCAGCCAAGGCTGGTCGGCAAGCAGCGGCCGCGCCCACGATCGGGCGAGCAGCTCGACCTCGCCATCACGGGCAAGCTGGCGCAGGATCGGGGTGAGCATCACCAGGTCGCCGACCCGCGCGAAAAAGACCACCAGGCGTCGCATGGGCGGGCAGCATGGGGAAGGAGGCGAGAAGGGGAAGCAGGAGGGGAAAGGGGCAGGAAGTGCGGGAGCGAAGGAGCACGGGAGCGAGGAAGCGGAGGCAGAGACACCAGAGAGGCAGCAGCGCACTGCAATCAGCAGGGTGGTGACTTCAGATATTCCGGATATGGTATCCTCCGCCGCGCGCGGCCACATCCGCACGGCTCAGGTGACTTCCGCCATTCTGCCGTGGCTCAGGTAACTATCTTCGCGATTTCCCCTGTCCTGCCCTCCCCATGCGGTGTCGTCCTGGTGTCCGGCCGTCTCTCTCCCTCGCTCCTTCACTCTCTTCCCCGCGATCCCCCATGTCCACCCCACCGCCCATCCTCTATCGCCGGCTCGCCCTGCTCACCCAGGGCGGGCTGGACATCTACCGCAACAAGACGGCGATGGGCATGCTGCGCTTCCGGCCCGAGGACGTGGTGTGCGTGATCGACGCCAAGCACGCCGGGCAGGACCTGCAGCAGCTCACCGGGGTCGGCGCCGGCGTCCCGATCGTCGCCACCGTCATGGACGCGGTGCGCCTGGGCATCGACTGGCTGGTGATCGGCGTCGCCACGCCCGGCGGCTACCTGCCGGCCAACCTGCGCCCACAGGTCTACGAGGCGATCAAGAACCGCATCGGCGTGATCTCGGGCCTGCACGAGAGCGTCAACGGCGATCCCAACCTGGTGGCGCTGTCGGCGCGCTACGCCGTCGACCTGGTCAACCTGCGCCGCCTGCCGGACGACGAGAACCACGTCAGCACGGCGCGCGCACGCGACACCAAGGCTTTCCGCCTGCTGACCGTGGGCACCGACGCCAACATCGGCAAGACCACCACCGCCCTCGAGCTGGAGCGCCAGCTGCGCGCCCAGGGCGTGTCGGCGCGCTTCGTGCCCACCGGCCAGGATGGCAAGCTCATCACCGGCCGCGGCGTGTGCATCGACCGCGTGATCAGCAACTTCGCCAGCGGCGCGGTCGAGCGCCTGGTCTGCCACGAGGCGCGCAGCGCCGACCTGCTGGTCATCGAAGGCCAGGACTCGATCCTTTCGCCGCCGTACTCGGGCGTGGCCCTCGCCCTGCTCCACGGCAGCTGCCCCGACGCGATGGTGCTGTGCCACGCCCCCAGCCGCACCCTGCACCGCCATACCGACGTGCCGATCCCGCCGCTGCAGCAGTACCGCCAGCTCTACGAGGCGATGCTCGCCCCCCTCCACCCCGGCAAGGTGGTGGCGATCAGCCTCAACACCATGGGCCTGGACGAGGCCGAGGCGCGCAAGGCGTTGGTGGCCGCGCGCGCTGAGACCGGGCTGCCTGCGGTCGATCCGGTGCGCAACCTCGATGGCGGGGTCGAGGTCCTGGTCGCCGCCATACTCGCCGCTGCCAAAGGCCGGCTCCCCGCCGCGGCTACGCGTCACGCCGCCACCGCGGCCGGCCACCGGCCCGCCAAGTCCAAAGCCAAAGCCCAGGCCGCGCACGGCAAGGCCGGCGCCAAGGCGGCGATGAAGCGCAAAGGCTAGCGGTCTTTCCCCGACGCTGCCCTGTTCTTCCCGGACCGGCGAGCCCCACGGGCCGGACCGCCGCACCCGTGGGGCTGTTCCCCTGCCGCGCCCCGCCGCCACGATGGCATCCGGAGACCGCCCCATGGCCCTGCGTCCCCTCGCTTTCGTCCTCGCAGTAACCAGCGCGGCCCTGCAGCTGGGTGCTGTCGAAGCCGCCGATCCGCTGCGCGCCCTGCCCGCCCTGCCCAAGCCACTGCCAGCGGTGGCCGCCGCGCTGCCGGCTGGCGAGACCGTCCGCGATTTTGCACCGGGGGTGCAGGTGGTGTTGGGCAAGCGCGTGATCCTGACCGGTTCGGTGATCATGGACCAGGGACCGGTCGACGGCCTTGAGGTCCTCGCCTGCCTCGCCAGCGGCAAGACCCATGAAGCCATCGTGCGCCTGGCAGCACCGGACGGCCACACCGCCCGGGCGGCCTTCACCGCAGCCCTCGGCCTCGAGAAGGAGGGCGTGCCCGCCCCCGAATCCAGCGGCCTGCCGGCACGCGGCTGGCCGCTGTCGGTGACCCTGGAGTGGGCTGATCCCGACCATCCCGGCGCGAGCCTGGCGGTAGCGGCCAGCAGCCTGGTGCGCGACCGCAGCCTCGACCGCTCTTTCCCGGCGCTGCCCTTCATCTACACCGGCAGCCGCTTCCTGACCCTCGACGAGACCGGTCTGGACGGCAAGCCGGTGCGTCACGAGCGCTTCATGCTCGACAGCACCAAATCGATCGTGGTGATCTTCGACGAGGCCGATGCCCTGCTCGCCAGCCCCTTCCCGGATTCCGGCAGCGACAAGCACTTCGAGGTCAACAGCGGCATCTGCCCGCCGGCACAGACCCCGGTGCGCCTGGTCTTCGCCCCGGTCGAACTGCCCCTGACCCTGGTCCAGGCCGCGGACGGCAGCCTGGGCATCGGTGGCAAGACCATGGGCGATGCCGAACTCGAGGCGCTGCTCGCCGAACGCTACGGCGCCGCAGCCACCCCGGCCCAGCGCGCCGTGGCGGTGCGCGTCGACCCGGCCAGCGAGCGTGCGGTCGACGTCGCCACGCGCCGCCGTCTGCTCATCCTCGCCGCCTCCGCCAAGGCCTGGGTGGTTCCGGTTTTCGTCCTGCCCTGAGCACCGTTCAGTAAACGCCCGTTCGCAAGTCCTTGGGAGAGCGGCAGGTCCGACTCCCGGCGGCAGCGCCTGGTAGGCTGACGGACCTCCCGGCCGAGCCTCGCCCCGCGCCCGATCCCAGGGTATGCTGTGGGCGGCCAGCGTCCGTCAGCGGCCGTGCCTGGTCAGGAGCCGCTCCATCCCCCCTGCGGGACGGGCCCCCTGGTCGGGGACGGTCGCCGCACCCGGCCACGGAGGGCCGCGCATGATCACCATGGAGGAACTGCTGCGCACGATGGTCGAGCGCGGCGGTTCAGACCTGCACATCTCCGCCGGCTCGGCGCCACGCGTGCGCCTCGATGGCAAGCTCGCCGAACTGGCCGGCATTGACGTGATGGGCCCTGAACAGACCAAGAAGCTGGTCTACTCGGTGCTCGACAGCATGCAGATCGCGCGCTTCGAGCAGGACTGGGAGCTCGACATGAGCTTCGGCCTGGCCGGGGTCGGGCGCTTCCGCGTCAACGTCTTCCTGCAGCGCGGCGCGGTCGGATCGGTGATGCGCACCATCCCCTACGAGATCTTCACCTTCGACCAGCTCGGCCTGCCCAAGGAGGTCTGCACCCACCTTTGCGAGCTCAACAAGGGCCTGGTGCTGGTCACCGGCGCCACCGGCTCGGGCAAGTCGACCTCGCTGGCCTCGATGATCGACTTCATCAACACCTCGATGCAGGACCACATCATCACCATCGAGGACCCCATTGAGTTCGTGCACCGCAACAAGTCGTGCCTGATCAACCAGCGCGAGGTCGGCACCGACACCCAGGGCTTCAACTCGGCACTGCGCCGCGTGCTGCGCCAGGACCCCGACGTGGTGCTGATCGGCGAGATGCGCGACAAGGAGACCATCGAGGCCGGGTTGACCCTTGCCGAGACCGGCCACCTGACCTTCGCCACGCTGCACACCTCCGACGCGGTGCAGACCATCAACCGCATCGTCGACGTCTTCCCGGCCTACCAGCAGAACCAGATCCGCACCCAGCTCGCCTTCGTGCTCGAGGGCGTGTTCTGCCAGCAGCTGCTGCCCAAGATGAACAGCCGCGGGCGCGCCCTGGCCTGCGAGATCATGATCCCCAACAGCGCCATCCGCGCGCTGATCCGCGACGACAAGTGCCATCAGATCATGTCGCACATCCAGACCGGATCGAAGGTCGGCATGCGCACCATGAACCAGAGCCTCTTCGAGCTCTACAAGGCCAACCAGATCACCTGGGACGACGCCATGTCGCGCAGCGGCGACCCCGAGGACCTCAAGCGCACCGCCCAGCGCGAGACCGCCTGACATGGTCGCCCTCAACCGCATGGTCCGCAAAAAGCTCGGCGAGATCCTCGTCGACCAGGGCCTGCTCAGCCAGGAGCAGGTGCAGGACGCGCTGCGCCTGCAGCACCAGTCCGGCCTGCTCTTCGGCGAGACCCTGGTGCAGCAGAAGCTGATTACCGAGGACAAGATCGTGTCGGTGCTGGTCGGCCAGTTCGGCATCCCCTACATCCGCCCGACGCAGTACACCATCGCCAAGGACCTGCTCGAGATCTTCGATCCGGCGATGATGCGGCGCTTCCAGTTCGTGCCGATGGATTCGATCGGATCGGTGCTGGTCATCGCCATCGCCGGCTCCCTGACCGAGGATGTGCTGCACGAGATCGAATCCCAGACCGGGTGTTCGCTGCAGCTGTTCCTGACGCGCATGAGCGAGATCAACCTCGTGCTGCAGAACGCCGGGCTCTGACATGGCCAACATCGCCGGCTACAACCGCAAGCTGACGGCCCTGATGCGCAAGCACGGCCTGGTCGAGGAGGCCGCCCTGGTCGCGATGGGCGACAAGGCCGCCAAGGAGGGCCTGCTGCTCGCCAGCCTGCTGATCACCGAGGCGCTGATCGACGAATCCACCCTGATCGGCCTGGTCAGCGAGGACTCCGCCCACCCGCCGATCGACCTCGACAAGCTCAAGATCGAGCTCGACGACATCCGCAACATCAACCAGGGCGCCGATATCATCACCGAGGAGCAGTCGAAATTCTACGGCGTGGTGCCGATCGCCATGGTCGGCGACCACCTGACCCTGGCGGTCGCGAATCCCTACGACGTGATCATGGTGGACAACCTCAAGATCACCGTCGGCAAAGTGATCATGGCGGTGGTGTCCACCGAACGCGCCATCAACAAGGCCCGCGAACTCGCCTACCATGCCCAGGAAAAGGCCATGGAGTCGCTCATGGAGACCATGGGCAACGACGGTGACGAGATCACCGTCACCGAGAAGCCCAAAGAGGATGACGAAGGCGACCTGAGCGCCGCCGAAGGCGACGAGAGCCCGGCCGTGAAGCTGGTGCGCACCATCATCGCCCAGGCCATCCAGCAGGGCGCCTCCGACATCCATATCGAGCCGTTTGAAAAGCGCGTGCGCGTGCGCTTCCGCAAGGACGGCGTGCTGCACGAGATGTTCAATCCGCCCAAGCGCCTGGAAAAGGCCATGGTCTCGCGCATCAAGATCATGACCGACACCATGAACATCGCCGAGCGCGGCAAGCCCCAGGACGGGCGCATCCAGGTCAAGATGGCCGGCAACGCCATCGACATCCGCGTCAACTCGCTGCCCACCGTGCACGGCGAGAAGGTCTGCATGCGTATCCTGAACAAGTCCAATTTGGCGGGCTCGCTCGAAACCCTCAATTTCGAACCGGCGGTGCTCGACATCGTGCGCCGCGCGATCGGCGCGCCCTACGGCATGCTGCTGGTCACGGGCCCGACCGGCTCCGGCAAGTCGACCACGCTGTACTCGTGCCTGCGCGCGGTGATGACCGTCGAGGACAACGTCAACACCGTCGAGGACCCGGTCGAATACGAGATCGAAGGCCTCAATCAGTGCCACGTCAATCCCAAGCGCGGGCTGACCTTCGGCGCGGCGCTGCGCGCCCTGCTGCGCCAGGACCCCGACACCATCATGATCGGCGAGATCCGCGACCAGGAGACCATCGAGATCGCGGTCAAGGCCGCGCTCACCGGCCATCTGGTGCTGTCGACGCTGCACACCAATGACGCGCCATCGACCATCGCGCGCATCGTCGACATGGGCATCGAACCCTTCCTCGCCGCCAGCACGGTGCTCGCCATCGTCGCCCAGCGCCTCGGCCGCCGCCTGTGCAAGAACTGCAAAGCGCCGATGCCCAAGGAGGAGATGCCGAGTCGCGAACAGCTTCTTGAGTCCGGCTACAAGCCCGAAGAGATCGAGGGTCTCGCATTGCTCAAGCCGATCGGCTGCAGCCTGTGCGCCGGCGGCTACAAGGGCCGCTTCGCCCTGGTCGAATGCATGGAGATGACCGACGACCTGCGCAAGGCGATCATCGGCGGCGCCAGCACCATCGATCTGCGCAAGGCCGCGATCAAGTGCGGCATGATCACCCTGCGCCGCGCCGGCCTGATGAACGCCATGCGCGGCGTGACCTCGCTCGAGGAGGTCATGCGCCACACCATGGGCGAAGAGGTCGGCAAGGAGGACGCGCCGGTGGTCAAGAAGGCCGCCGGCGAAGGCGAGGATGCGGCCGCGGAGGTCGAGCTGCCGAAGGAGACGGCGGAGGCGGGGACCTGACCCTAGACCCTAGAGGGGTGCTTCGGGATCATGCGCGGCGTTACGTGGAATATTCACTGGAGCTGGAAAAGTCTGGCTGTCCCTAGGGTCTAGGGTCTAACTCTCCGGCGCCTTCACCCGCGCCAGGATGCCGATCTTGGCGAAGCGCGCCTTGGCGGATTCCGCTTCCTCCTTGGTCACGCCCTTCAACACCGGGATGATCGGCTTCTTGGAGAGCGCGTCGGCCTCCTCGGTGGTGAACTTGGTCAGCTCGGCGAGGATCGGCACGGCCTTGATGCGGCGGTTCTCGTCGGCGATCTTGGCCAGGAACACCGAGAAGCCGGCCGGCACGCCACCGTGCGGGATGCGGTCGGACCCGGGCTGCACGGCGGTGGTGGGCGTGGTGCGCGGCGCCGACGGTTTGGCGGTGTCGTCATCGGGCAGCAGGCGGTCGAGGATGTTGGTGATGTCGTCGTTGTTGGGCATGAAGCCGCCCGCGTCGTCATCCGGGAACAGCTCGTTGAGGCGCGCCACCGGGTCGCCGCCATCCGCACGCTGATCGGCCGCCACCGCCTGCGCGGTCGGGGTCATCGCCACCGCGTGGTTGGAGAACGGCGTGATCTCGGGCAGCGTGGTGCCGCGGAACTCCTGCGCGGCGCCGCGCAGCGAGGTGGTGCCCGGTCGCGAACCGGCCCCGGCGATGCGCGCCGCGAGCAGGTCGACCAGACGGTGCGGCTTGCCGCCGGTGGTGCAGGGCAGCCAGATCTGGCAGTCGGCGACGTGGTCGGCGAGCTCGCGCTTGAACACCTGGGGGCGGCGCGGCCAATCGATCTTGGGCAGCTCGGCGACCTCGGTGGTGGTGAACTCGATGACCGCGCCGCGCGACTCGAGCGGCACCAGGGCCAGGCTCAGCGCGGACGCCTCGTCACGGCTGAGGTCGGTCAGCAGGACGATGGGGGTCGAGGTGGTGATCGAGGCGCAGGTCGCCTCTTTGAGGCTGAAGGCCCGGCCGAGCAGCACCGTCACGGCCTCGCGGCTCGCGTCGGGACAGGCCCTCAGGATCATGGAGTAGGTGCCAGGCATGGGTGCTTCGTCGGCTCATGGTTCCCGGACGCGGGAGACTGTCAATTCCGCCGCGTGGGCGGGGACGAGGCGTGTTTCGTGCACCGGGGCTGACCTGGGACCATCGTCAGAGCTTACCCGCAAACCCCTGCAGCCACCATGGCTTTCCCGGTGGCATTCGGCCGCAGGGGACTTTCCCTTGGCCGGCGGCGCTGCGGCCCAGAGTGGCCGCCATGCCGATCGTGCGCTGCCCGACCACCGCCGACACCGCTGCGGCCCTCGCCCGCGTGCGCGGCCAGCGCGGCGCCGCGCTGTTCCTGTTCTTCGGCTCGCCCGACCCGGAGACCGGCCAGAGCTGGTGCGCGGACTGCGTCACCGCCGACCCGGTGCTGCGCAGCGCCTGTGCGCGCCTGCGCCCCGACCTGCCCCTGCATGAGTGCCCGGTCGGCCCCCGCAGCGCGTGGAAGAACCAGCCCGGGCACCCCTACCGCCAGGATGGCGAGCTGCACCTTGAGCGCATCCCGACCCTGATCCTCTATAGCGATGGCCTGGAGCGTGGCCGGCTGGTCGAGGCCGACTGCGCGATCCCCGAGCGGGTTGCGGCCTTCCTGGGCGACTGAGCACCCATGAACACCCCCAAGAAGACTCCCAAGGGCGCCAAGGCCAAGCCCGACGCCGACGCCGTCACGGTGATCCTCAAGAACCGCAAGCTGCGCCACGACTACGCGGTGCTCGACACCTGGGAGGCGGGCATGGTGCTGATGGGCAGCGAGGTCAAGAGCATCCGCGGCGGCGACGTCCAGATCGGCGATGCGCACGCGCGCTTCGAGAAGGGCGAGCTGTGGCTGTACGGCCTGCACGTGGGTGAGTACCGCCAGGCCGGAGTGTTCGGCCACACCCCGCTGCAGCCACGCAAGCTGTTGCTCAAGAAGAAGGAGCTGGAAAAGCTGCACGAGCAGCTCAAGGGCAAGGGCCTGACCCTGATCCCCGACCAGGTGCACTTCCGTCGCGGCTACGCGCGCATCGTGATCTGCCTGGCCAAGGGCAAGACCCACGGCGACAAGCGGCAGGACATGGTCAAGCGCGCGACCCAGCGCGATGTCGAGCGCGAGATGTCCAGGCGCACCAAGGAGCGCTGAGATCCGGAGAGACGGATCGAACAGGAGGCGCGGAGACGCGGAGAATAGAGGAGGACGGCGGAGGACGGCCACTGGTCCGATAGCCACCTCGGTTATGTGAACGGTGGACCCGCAGGATGCGGTCAGGCGAGCCCGGCCCCCCTCTTCTCACCTCCGCGTCTCCGCGTCTTGTTTTATCCGGCTGTCCGCGTCAATCCGGCTGTCGGCGTCAGTTGCCGCCGGCCTTCTTGCGGTCGCGCTCGGCCTGCGCGGCCTTGGCGCGCTCCTCGCGGGCCTTCATCTCGGCCTCGCAGGCTTTCATCGCGGCGTCCAGGGTCGGCTGCCACTCCGCTTCCTTCTTCAGGTCCTTGGCGAGCGGGCCCTTCTCGACGTCCTTGTAGGCGCAGGGGTAGATCTTGAGCGCGAAGATCACCGAACGCATCGCCAGCTTGGGGAAGTGCTGGCCGAGCTGCCGGCGCGCGTCGCCCAGGATCACCGCGGCGAACTCCGGCTTGCGCAGCTCGACGTCCTGCAGCGCCAAGCCGACGTCGACGGTGTTGTCGCGCATCGACACCATCTCCAGGCCGTTGTTCTGGCCCTGCAGGTGGTAGACGAAGATTTTGTGCAGGTCGACGAACTTGACCACGATCTCGTCGCTGACGGCGGTCGCCTGCAGGCTGCTGACCTTGCTGCTCGCGACCTTCTTCGAGGCCACCAGCGCCTTGATCGCCGGCAGGTCGAGGACGATGCGCGCCGCGGCCAGCAGCTTGGCGTTGGCCTGCAGGTACTGGTTGAACTCGGCGTTCTCGTCGGGGGCGCTCTTGTACAGCGTCGGGATGAGCAGGTCGACGTCGAGGTTGCGGGCCGACTTCATCATCAGCTTCTTGCCCGAGAATTCATAGCTGACGATGTGCTTGTTGGCCTCGTCGATGAGCACGAAGCGGTCGAGGGTGCCGGCGGAGACCCACGGGTCGCTGGTCTGCAGCGCGGCCGAGCCACCGCCCTCGGCCTGGGCCTTGAAGGCCGCGTCGATGGCCTCTTTCTGGTCCTTTTTGATGTCGTTGGGCAAGGCGTCGAGGATCGCCTGCGGCAGGGGCGATGACTGGTAGCTCTGCGGCACGTAGAGGTCGGCGCCGTAGTTGCGCCAGCCGGCGAGCTGCGGTGCCTTGGTGCGGTCGGTGATCTCGTAGAACATCAGCACGTGCTTGGCCGGCACGCAGATCATGATCGCGGTCTGGCCCATCGCGGCGCGCACCACGCCGTCATAGGGGTGGTCCTTGGCCCAGAACTCGGTCTCGGCCTGCAGCACGCGGTCGCGCAGCGGCTTGAGTCCGGCCGCGGCTTCTTTGACGGTCGGCTTGTCGGGCAGCGCCTTGACCAGCAGCATCTCAGAGGGGATGTCCCAGTTCCCCGAGCCGACGCGCAGGGTGCTGAACACCTCGCCGTTGCGGTCGTCGTAGGGCCGGCCTTCAAGGATCTCGAGGTCGATCAGGAAGTTGGTGGCGCCCTGGCGGGTCAGCTGGCTGCCCTCGACGGTGTACATCGCGATGGTGCCCAGGCTGGCGTCGACCTCGGCATAGAAGGTGCTGTTGCCGCCGCTGCCGCCGTTGCCGGGGCGCAGGATCATCGGGGTCTCGGTCGCCGCTGCCCAGGCGAAGGCGGCGAGCAGGACGGTGATGAACAGGATTCTCATGGCTGACTCCTGGGGAATGATGCCTGCGCGCAGGCAGGCAGGATGGTGGCCGTGCGCCGGGATCCGGTGCGGGTCCAGACGGCGGGCACCCGGCGACTGTGTGCGTCGCCTGCTGTATGATACACCAGTGCGGCGGACATGTTGCCTGCAAACGACGAGGTCCACCGCGCCAGCCGGGTTCAGCGCTTCGCGTCGGGCGGCAGCACGAAGTCCTTCTGGTCGACCTTGTCCTGCACCCACTCGACGAAGCCGGGAAAGGGGCAGAGCAGCGCCGACAGCGTCAGTTCGGGCGACAGGGCGAGGGGCGGGTAGTGGTCCTTGACCATCAGGGCCAGGCGATCGCGGGTGTTCTTGCCGGCGAAGGCCTCGCGGTAGCTGGGATGCTGGCTGGCCAGGGCGACGCGCGCGTAGATCTCGTGCAGCTGCAGGATCTTCTGGATGAGGTGCGAGATGCGGAAGGCCTTCTGCCCGGTGGTCTGGCCCTGCATGAAGGGATAGAGGTGCGCGGTTGCTTCGATCGCCTGCAGCCAGTGCAGCACGGTCGGGTGGTTGTCGCCGCTGAGGTCGAACTCGTCGCGGCTGAGGTAGCGCAGGAAGACTTCGCGGTAGAAGGCGCTGCGGATGCGGTCGCGCACCAGCAGCGTGCGCGCGGCTTTGCGCTCGGCCTCGGGCAGCACGCTGAGCGGCTCTTCGGCCTCGCGCGGCAGGGGCGGGTCACCGGCGACGTCGGCCCAGCTGGTGTCGGCCTCCTCGGCGCGGCGCATGCGGCGGATGGTGCGCAGGCTGCGGTCGGCGAACGAGGGCGTGTAGATCAGGCCATCGCTCAGCGACGGGGTGCCGAACACCGGCACGATCGGGTTGAGCAGGCGGCCGAGCAACGAGGCCGGCAGCTCGCGCAGGTCGCTGAGCGTCGGCGCCTCGCCCTGGCGCGCGGCGACCTCGCGGCGCACCTCGCGGTAGACGCCGATGACGTGCAGCTGCAGTGCTGCGATCTCGACGTTGCCGTCCTCGCGCAGCAGGCAGAGCTGCTCGACCAGCGCCGCGCGCAGCGTGCTGTCCTTGAAGTGCGGGTCCTCGGCGAGGTGGCGCATGGTCTTGGCGATGCGCGCCTTCTCGCTGTCGGCCTCAAGCTCGAGCAGCATGGCCTTGAGGCGGGGATGGTCGGTGTCGCCGGTGATCAGGCTGTCGGAGAGACTGCTCTCCATCTCTTCGACGAGCTTGCGGTGGCGCTCGACCAGCAGCGGCCGGCGCGCCTCGGCGATGAAGTCCATGGTGCTGTAAGCGTCGTCATGGTCGTCGATCGGGCCCGATTTCGCGCTCATATGCCCCGGGTCTTGGCGCCGACTGGCGGGCTTTCCAGCGGGAACCGGGAATGCTGGCGGAGGGGTGTGGCGCAGGGGGCCCGGGGGGGCTGATGGCTGATGGCTGATGGCTGATGGCTGATGGCTGATGGCTGATGGCTGGCGGCTGGCGCCCCGAGCCCCTGGCCGGTGGCCTGGGGGCTCGGGACCCGAGGGATGCAGACTGCTGATACCCCGGGGGCAGAGAGCTGGCGCGCGAGCGCCGGCCATCAGCCATCAGCCATCAGCCATCAGCCGCCCGCCGCCCGCCCGCCCGCCCCGGGCCTCTGAGCTTCCCCTTGCGATGCTTCGCGGCGCTTTAGCGTGGGCGCGCCCCGGGGCGGGCCCAGCGCGACGCAGGGCCGGTCGCGGGGGTTTTTGCTGTCTGGCGGGGTGCGACGACCCTCTGCCGGCACCCCCACAGGATCGGCCCCATCATGACCAGCACCGGCACCTCCTCCTTCCGCGCCCCCGCCTCGCAGGGCAACCAGGTGGTGCTTGGCCTGCAGTGGGGCGACGAGGGCAAGGGCAAGGTCATCGACCTGCTCGCTGCGCGCACCGACGTGGTGGTGCGCTGCCAGGACGGCGCCAACGCCGGCCACACCGTGGTGGTGGGCGGGCGCAAGACCGTGCTGCACCTGCTGCCCTCGGGCGTGCTGCACGAGCAGGCGAAGTGCGTGATCGGCAACGGCGTGGTGGTCGACCCGCTGGCGCTGTGCGCCGAGATCGACGAACTCGCCTCGGGCGGCCAGGACCCCTCGGGCCGGCTCATGCTCAGCGACCGCGCGCACCTCGTGCTGCCCAGCCACAAGGCCCTCGACGCCGCGGCCGAGAAGAGCAAGGGCGACGACAAGGTCGGCACCACCCTGCGTGGCATCGGCCCGTGCTACAGCGACAAGGTCGCGCGCACCGGCCTGCGCTGCGGCGAACTGCGCGACCTGGCGGTCTTCGAGCGCAAGCTGCGCGCCCACCTCGCCCAGGTGAACGAGCAGCTCGCCGCCTATGGCGCACCCGCGGTCGCCATCGACGCCGCGGTCGCCCAGGTCATGCCCGCGTGCACGCGCATCGCGCCGTTGGTCGCCGACACCGCCGACTTCCTGCACCGCGCGGCCGCGGCGGGCAAGGGCTTCCTGTTCGAGGGCGCGCAGGGCGTGCTGCTCGACATCGACTACGGCACCTACCCGTTCGTGACCAGTTCGAACACCGGCGTTGGCGGCGTGATCGCCGGCAGCGGCCTGTCGCACAAGCAGCTCGGCCAGGTGATCGGCGTGGTCAAGGCCTACAGCACGCGCGTCGGCTCCGGGCCCTTCCCGGTCGAACTGCACGGCGCCAAGGGCGATGAACTGCGCCGGCGCGGCCACGAGTTTGGCGCGACCACCGGGCGGCCGCGGCGCTGCGGCTGGCTCGACCTGGTGGCGGTGCGCTTCGCCTGCCGGCTCAATGGCGTCGACGCCATCGCGCTGACCAAGCTCGACATCCTCACCGGCGAGGCGCGCCTGCCGGTGTGCACCGCCTACGAGCTCGATGGCCAGCGCATCGACACCCTGCCGGCGCGCATCGACGATCTCGCCCGCGCCACGCCGGTCTACGAGGAGCTGCCCGGCTGGGTCGAGCCGATCGGCCACGCGCGCAGCCTCGACCAGCTGCCGGCCGCGGCGCGCGCCTACATTCGCTTCATCGAGGAGCGCTGCGGCGTGCCCGTGCACTGGATCGGCACCGGCCCCGGGCGGGAGGAGATCGTCGTCCGATGAGCGCCGCCGCGCCCCGCGATCCCGCCGCGGCTGCGCACGCGCGCGCCACGGGCCTCGACCCCGCGCGCCTGCCCCGGCACGTCGCGATCATCATGGACGGCAACGGGCGCTGGGCCAAGGCGCGCGCCTGGGAACGCATCCGCGGCCACCGCCAGGGCGCCGACGTGGTGCGCGCGATCACCACCGAAAGCGTCACGCTGGGCATCGCGCGCCTGACGCTGTACGCCTTTTCAAGCGAGAACTGGGCCCGACCGCAGCGCGAGGTCGACTACCTGATGACGCTGCTCGAGGAATTCCTGCGCGGCGAGCTGGCGACGCTGATGGCGAATGGCGTGCGCCTCGAGGCCATCGGCCAACTGGCGCGCCTGCCGCTGCGCGTGCGCGCCGCACTCGACGAGGTGCGCGCTGCCACCGCCGACAACCGCGCGATGGTGCTGTGCCTGGCGCTGAGCTACGGCGGCCGCGACGAACTGGTCGACGCCTGCCGGGCGATCGCCGCCGATGCCGCGGCCGGGCGCCTGGCCCCGGAAGCGGTCGACGCCGCCGCCGTGCAGGCGCGACTGTACGCCCCGCACGCCGAGGACGTCGATGTGGTGATCCGCACCGCCGGCGAGATGCGCCTGTCCAACTTTCTCACCTGGCATGCCACCTACGCCGAGTACATCAGTGTCCCCGAACTGTGGCCCGAATTTGGCATCGCCCCCTACCACACCGCCTTGCGCGAGTTCCAGGGCCGTGAGCGGCGCTTCGGCGGGGTGTGAGCGGGGTTGGACGCTTTCCGCGTTGTTCGGGAGTGATCGCCGCAGAGGCGTAGCGGGAAGTCAGGAGGGCCGCAGCGGGCAGCCCTGGCGGATGGTCCCTGCACATGGGCCTGGCCCGCTCCCCACCGCAGCCGACGTCGCGTACGCCCCTCTACGGCCCTCCTGCCTGCCCTCTGCGTCGCTGCAGCAAAAACCGTCAGGACGGGGCCTGGACGCGGCCTCGCCCCTCCACCACGATCCGGTTAAGGTTTGCCGGTGCGGCTGTAGGCTGATCACCGCCGGACCGTCTCCTGCACGCCGACCAAGGACCCGACCATGACCGTGCTCGCCCGCCTCGCCGCCGCTGCCCTGCTGATGCCCGCCCTCGCCGGGACCGCGTTCGCGGAGGACGCCACCACCGACCGCGACAAGGCGCGCGCCGAGCTGCACCAGATCGCGGCCGAGATCGGCAAGCTCTCGCACGCCTTCAACCTCATCCACGAAATCGTCGCGCCGAGCGTGGTCTCGATCCACACCAAGGGTCTGTACAAGCTCTCCAACCCGTTCAGCGGGCGCAGCGTCACGCGCGAGGTCGAGGCTGGCGAGGGCTCGGGCTTCATCTTCCACTCCGACGCCAAGAGCAGCTGGATCCTGACCAACAGCCACGTCGTGCTGCAGACCAACCACGAGCAGGAATTCGTGCGCGACGCCAACGACCGCCCGGTCGGCTACGACAAGGTCGTCATCGGCCTGAACGACAACCGCAACATCGAGGCCGAGTACGTCGGCTACTATCTGCTTTCCGACCTTGCGGTGCTGAAGATCCCGGTGCCGAACATGCCGACCATTGATTGGGCGGACTCAGATCACGCCAAGGTCGGCGACTGGGTGCTGGCGCTGGGCTTCCCGCTTGGCGTCGGCTACAGCGCGACCTCGGGCATCATCTCGGCAACCGACCGCTCGACCGGAATCTACCAGAGCGTCGGCGGCTTCGACTCGTTCATCCAGACCGACGCGGCGATCAACCCCGGCAACAGCGGCGGTCCGCTGGTCAACCTCGAGGGCCAGGTGGTCGGCATCAACGCCAGCATCATCAGCCGCACCGGCGCCAACATCGGCCTGGGCTTCGCCATCCCATCCAACCTGGCGCGACGCATCGCCGATGACCTGCTGAAGTTCGGCAAGGTCAGCCGGCCGATGGTCGGCGTGCAGATCGAGGACGTCACTCCGGACGCCGCCAAGGCCCTGGGCCTGCCGCCGATCCAGACCGTGCGCATCGCCGAGGTCGTGCCCGGCAGCCCCGCCGCCACCGCCGGCCTGGTCAAGGACGACATCATCCTTTCGGTCAACAAGGCCAAGGTGGTGAGCCTGCAGCAGTTCCAGGCGCGCATCTGGACGAGCACACGCGGCGAACCGATCACCATGCGCATCTGGCGCGCCGGCGCCGAGCGCGACGTGCCGGTGGTGCCGGTCGGCGACGACGAACTGCGCGGGGTGCTCGCCAAGGCCGCGCAGCAGACCGCCGTGCAGCAGGGCGCGCCGCTCGGCGACTACGGCCTGTGGCTGACCACCGATGACGAGCCCGGCCTGCGCATCACCAAGGTCGACGACAAGAGCATCGCCGACCTCGCCCATCTCGCCGTCGGCGACCGCCTGCTGCACGAGCGCACCATCGGCGCGCTGCGCAGCCTCGACGACGTCGAACGCATGGCCAAGCGCCGCGAGATCACCGTGCAGGTGAGCAAGGACGGGCGTAACTATTGGTTGAAGCTGAAGAGGCCGTGAGAGAAAGGTCCGGAAGTCCGGGGTCCGGAAGTCGACAGCCAACCGAGGCTCCGAGAGGTCCTGCGCTTGGAGGGGGTGAATGAATCCAAGAGGCGGCCGCCAGGTCCAGGGCTGTCCGACTTCCGAACTTCCGGACTTCCGGACTCCGGACTTCCGGACCCTCTCACACCACCGGCAGTTTCCAGACCCACGCGTAGAGAAAGAAAATCCCGGCGTACGCGAGCACGTGGACGAGCAGAGTCGGCAGCGGCAGCGGGATGGCCTGGACGACGTCGTGGCCTTTGCTCACTCCGCTTTTGGCGAGCGGGTGCAGGAAGAACAGCAGCAGGCCGAGCATGCCCAGGACCGAGGCCATGGTCCACAGCACCTTGCCCCAGTTGGGCAGGGCGAAGGCCGCGACGCGCTGCTGGACAAGTTCCTGGACCGCCCCGACCAGCAGGATCGCCTCGCTGGCAATGAGGTTGCGGTGGCGCAGCCAGCGCGGCATGGACGAGCCTCTCTTCTTTTTCGGCGGCATGGGCGACAGGATACGGACCGTGCCAGGGAGGCCATGGGCGAGGAGGGGCCAAGCGCGCTGCCTGTGCAGATGACCGTGGCTCGTGTCGCGCTGCGAGCTTCACGGTACGGGCTCGCGGTTCGGAACCGCACGCTCGCGCTTGGTGTCGCGCGTGTCGGGTCCCTGCCCTGACCGTGGGCCGCCCCCTTCCCAAGCGCGGGCCTGCCGGGATGATCCGCGCATGCCGCTGACCAAACGCGTGATCGTGTGCCTGGATGTGCGCGCCGGGCAGGTGACCAAGGGCGTCAAGTTCCAGGGCAACGTCGATCTCGGCGATCCGGTCGATTATGCGCGGCGCTATTACGAGCAGGGAGCGGACGAGCTGGTGTTCTACGACATCACCGCCTCGGCCGAGCAGCGCGGGTTGTTCGTCGACGTGGTGCGGCGCGTGGCCGAGGCGATCTTCATCCCCTTCTCGGTCGGCGGCGGCATCCGCTCGGTCGAGGCGATGCGCACGGTGCTGCTGGCCGGCGCCGAGAAGGTCTCGGTCAACTCACCGGCGGTGCGCGATCCGCAGCTCATCGCCGCGGGCGCGAAGGCCTTCGGCGCGCAGTGCGTGGTGCTGGGGATGGACGCGCGCCGCGTCCCCGCCAGCGCCGCCATCCCCTCCGGCTACGAGGTCGTCATCGACGGTGGCCGCACTCCGACCGGCAAGGACGCGGTCGCCTGGGCGCGCGAGGCCGAGGCCCTGGGCGCCGGCGAGATCTGCCTGAACGCCATCGACACCGATGGCGTGCGCCAGGGTTATGAACTGACTATCACCCGCCTGATCGCCGATGCGGTGCGCATTCCAGTGATCGCCTCCGGCGGCGGCGGCACCCCCGCCCACCTCGCCGCCGCGCTCGATGCCGGGCCTGCCGGCGGCCACGCCGACGCGGCGCTGATCGCGAGCATGGTGCATTATGGGGATTACACAGTCGACAGCATCAAGCGCGAGCTCCAGGCGACCGGAGTGGCGGTACGGGTCTAGGGCATCGCGCGATGCTGATGGCTGATGGCTGATGGCTGATGGCTGATGGCTGATGGCTGATGGCTGATGGCTGATGGCTGATGGCTGATGGCTGATGGCTGATGGCCCAGGGATTCCGGAGTTATTCCCGACCGCAAGGATCGGATCGCGCGCCTTACCCTGCATTGCTCGCGCCTCGCGCCACCCCGACCCGTTCCGGCCTTGCGTCCCATCGCTGAGCGTCGAGAAAGGCGCATGCATCTGACCCTGCTCCGCCATGCCAAGGCCACCGATCGCGAAGAGTGGAGCGAGAGTGACACCGATCGGCCGCTCACCAAGGCGGGCATCGAGCAGGCCCGGCGCGTGCTCGTGGCAACCGCGCCGCTGATCACCGCCAGCGAGATCTGGTCCAGTCCGTGGCTGCGCGCGCGTCAGACCGGCGAGCTGGCGAGCAGCGTGTGGGAGCTGCCGCTGCGCGAGATGCCGTGGCTCGCCGGCGAGGCGCTGCCACCCGCGGAGCGCGCTGCGCGCCTCGAACGCCGCACCGACACCGTGCTGGTCGGCCACGAACCCGACCTCGGCGAGCTGGCGCGCTTCTTGTGCGGTGCGCGCCTCGACCTCAAGAAGTGCGGGCTGGTGCTGCTGGTGGGCGACCCGGTGTCGGGCGGCATGACCCTGCGCGGGTTATGGTCGCCCAAGATGGTGCTCGGCCTGGACGGCTGAGCGGTACCGCGATGGCGCTCCTGCCCGCACTGCGCGTCGCACCGCATCCCGCCTGGGTGGGGCTGGCCCTGCTCGCCGCCGCCGCCTTCCCGCTGGCGCTGCTATGGTGGCCGCTGCCGCTCGCACTCATACTGCTGACCCCGGCGGTCGTGTCCGCGCTGCGCCCAGCCCTGCCGCCCGGCCTGGCGCTGGGTCTGGTCGCGCTGTGCGCGCTGCGCGGCCTGGGGCTGTGGCACTGCGAGACCGGCTGCCAGGGCGGCGGACACTACCACGCGCTCGGCGGCATCCCCGTAGAGTGGCTCGGCGCCGGCGCCTACGCGCTGCTCGCCGCCCTCGCCCTGCGCGACCTGCGGCGCCGCGGCCGCGCGGCGTGGACGGTGCGGCTGGCGTGGCTGCTGCTGGGCGGCAGCGCCTTCTTCGTCCTGGTGATGGAGCAGCTCGCGCTCGACTGCCGCCACTGCGCCGCGGTGCACGGCGGCATGCTCGTACTGGTGCTGGCGCTGGGCCGGCTGCCGGCTGGCGTGCGCTGGTGGGACTGCCTGCTCTGGGCGGCGCTGGGTTTCCTGACTCTCAACCTCGCCTTCCATCACCAGGCGGTGGGCGATGGGCCGGCGGTCGCAACTCAGGTCACGTCACCGGGCACGGTGCCACTCGCCGGCACCCAGGGTTCGCTGCGCGACGGCCCGGCCTATCGCGCGATCGCCGCTGCGGCCCGACTCGGACCGGACGCCGCCCCCTACGAGCTGGAGCTGGTCGTCGACCTGCACTGCCAGGTGTGCGCGCGCCTGCATGGTCCCCTGGTCGAGGTGCTGCGCCCGCTGACCACTGGCGCCGGAGCCCGCCTCGCGGTCGTCACCCGCCACCTGGCGCGGGCCAGCGATCCGTCCTCCGCCGATCTCGTCGCCCATCTGCTGGCCGCGGCGATCATGGGCCCAGAGCACTACCGCGCCGTGCTCGCGACCGTGTTCGGCGCGCGCGAGGGCAGCGATTTCGCCGCGCTGCGCAGCCGCATCGCCGAGGTTGAGGATCCCGCCGCCATCACCGCGGTGCTCGACGCCAACGGCCCGGTGATCGGCCTGGCGATGTCAGACGCCGGCGCCCTGCTCACACGCCTGCAGGCGACCGGCGCCACCCCGCAGCTCGTCCTCACCGCTGGCGACGGCACGGTCGTGCGGCGCTGGCGCGGCGAGGTCGATCCGGCGGAGGTGGCCGCGGCGGTCGCCAAGCTCATCGCGCCGCATTGATCGCCACCGGGCGGGACCTGCGGAACCGCCGGCCAGGCGCGCGGGATCGCCACCATTTCCGCGCGCGCCGCGCCCCCTAGGATCCAGCATGGCCCGCAAAGTCCCCGCCTATGCCTGCCGCGACTGCGGCGACACTTTCGCCCGCTGGGCGGGCAAGTGCCCGAGCTGCGGCGCGATGAACAGCATCGCCGAGATCAGCGCCGCCGAGGCGGTGATGGTGGCGCGCAGCGGCGGCCAGGCGCAGGCGGCCGCCGGGCTGAGCCTGGAGCGCGCCGACGCCAGCACCGCGGCGGAGCAACCGGTGGCGCGCTTGAGTACCGGCTTCGCCGAGCTCGACCGCGTGCTTGGCGGCGGCCTGCCGGTGGGCGCCGTCGCCCTGGTCGGCGGCGAGCCGGGCGTGGGCAAGAGCACGCTGCTCGCCCAGGTGGCGGGCGCGGTGGCGCACGCGCACGACGTGCTCTACGTCACCGCTGAAGAGAGTGCCAGCCAGGTGCGCGAACGCCTGGCGCGGCTCGGGCGGCTCGCGCCGCGCCTGCAGCTCGCGACCAGCAACGACGCGCAGGCGGTGGCCGGCACCATCTCCTCCGGCGATCACGCGTTGGTGGTGGTCGACTCCATCCAGCTGCTGACCCTGGCCGGCACCGAGGGTGAGCCCGGCGGCGTCGCGCAGTGCCGCGCCTGCGCCGCCACCCTGGTCGAGGCGGTCAAGCGCAGCGGCCGCCACGGCAAGCCACCCACCGCGCTGGTGATCGTCGGCCACGTCACCAAGGACGGCGTGCTGGCCGGCCCGCGCCTGCTCGAACACCTGGTCGACACCGTGCTGTCCTTCGAGGGCGACCGCTACCAGGACCTGCGCGTGGTGCGCGCGGTCAAGAACCGCTATGGCTCGACCAACGAGATCGGCCTGTTCCGCATGGGTTCCGCCGGGCTGGAGGAAGTCGCCGACCCCACCGGCATGTTCATCGCCGACCGCGACGCCAGCGTGCCCGGCAGCTGCGTGGTGCCGACCCTCGAGGGCAACCGCTGCCTGCTGGTCGAGGTCCAGGCGCTGGTCAACCAGACCGACTATCCGCAGCCGGTGCGCAAGGTCAGCGGCTGCGACCCCAACCGCGTGGCCATGGTCCTGGCCGTGCTGTCGCGCCGCCTGCGCATGCCGCTGGGCAATTGCGACGTCTACGTCAACGCCACCGGCGGCGCGCGCCTGTCGGAGCCCGCCGCCGATCTCGCCGTCGCCCTGGCCGTGGCCAGCGCCTGGCGCGACATCCCGGTGCCCGCCGATCTGGTCGCGCTCGGCGAGGTCGGGCTGGGCGGCGAGCTGCGCCCCGCGCCGCGCTACGACCTGCGCGCCAGCGAAGCGCGGCGGTTGGGCTTCCAGCGCCTGCTTGGCCCCGGGCCGGGGAGCGGACGCGGGCGGTTGGTGACGACCAAGTTGGGAGAGGCGTTGGAGATGGCGTTGGGATGAGACGAGGCGCCAGACCTGAGGCCCGGCGCCGTCCACTCAACCTGCCCACCCCTACCACAAGCACCTTGTTGGAAGCCGAGACGAAAGCCGGTTTCCTCGCGTCTACGTCACGTCCCCGTCGTCCACGCCAGCGCCACGAACCACCGCGCGCTGCGCGCCGCGCGCCGGTTTCGGCGCGGGCTGGACGTGGTCGCAGTCGTGGAACTGCGCGGTCGCTGCGGCCAAGCGCGTCTTCATCACCGCGATCGCCTCGGGATTGCTGTCACACAGGATGAAGCGCCGGCCCAGCTCCGCGGCGGCGACTCCGGTGCTGCCGCTGCCCGCGAAGAAATCGAGCACGGTATCGTCGGGGCGACTGTGCACGGCGAGCAGCCGGCGCATGACGCCGAGCGGCTTCTGGCTGGGGTAGCCGGTCTTCTCGCGCCCGGTCGGCGAGACGATGGTGTGCCACCACACGTCGGTGGGGGTCTTGCCGCGCGCGGCCTTGTCCTCGCCGACCATCTCCGGGGCCATGTAGGCGATGCGGTCGCTGGCGTCGAGATCAAAGGTGTAGGCGTGCGGATCGCGGGCGTAGAACAGGATGGTGCTGTGCTTGGTCGGCCAGCGCGAGCGTGAGCGCGCGCCGTAGTCGTAGGCCCAGATGATCTCGTTGATGAACGAGTCGCGGCCGAAGATGCCATCGACCAGTACCTTGCAGTAGTGCACCTCGCGGTAGTCGAGGTGCAGGAAGAACGCACCGTCGGCGGCCAGCACGCGCCGCGCCTCGAGCAGGCGCGGCTCGAGGAAGCCGAGGTAGTCGTCGAAGGCGTCGTCGTAGGCCTTCTGCCCGACGCGCAGCGAGCGGTAGGCCTTGCCGCGGAAGCCGACGCGCGCGCTGGTGTCGTCGCGCACGGAGTGGGTGTTGACGCGTTCCTGCGCGTACCCGGTGTTGAACGGCGGATCGATGTAGACCAGGTTGACGCTGCCATCGGGAACGCGCGCGAGCAGGTCGAGATTGTCGCCAAGGAACACGTGGTTTCCGGCGGCGGGGACGCTTCCGTTCATCGCGGGCATGCTAGGATCGCCGGCAGGCGCACAACCGGTCAGGGCAGCACGACGCCAAGCAGATAGGCCACCGGCGCCGCCAGGATCAGCGCATCGAGGATGTCCAGGATGCCGCCGAAGCCCGGCACCGCCGCGCCGCTGTCCTTGACCGCGGCGTCGCGCTTCATGCAACTCTCGGCGAGGTCGCCCGCCACGCCCAGCGGCCCGAGCACCAGCCCCCACACCGCCGGCTGCCACCAGCCGGCGAAAGGCTGCGGCGCGCCGGTTGCAGCGATGATGGCGCAGACCAGATACGCTCCGCCGATGGCGCCGACGAAACTCGCCGCGAAGCCCTCCCAGGTCTTGCCGGGACTGACGCGCGGGGCGAGCTTGTGGCGGCCGAAGGCGCGGCCGCCGAAATACGCGCAGACATCGCCGAGCTTGACCGTGGCGAGAAATGCCAGGACCAGCTGCGTGCCGCGTCCCGCATTGCCGGGCACGCCGAGCAAAGCCAGGTCCATGAGCAGGCTGAAGGAGACGCCCAGATAAATGAGGCCGAGCATGGCCGCGCCGACGTTGGCGAAGAAGCGCTCGGTGCCGTGGCGGAACATCTGCACGAGCACCACCCAGCCCAGGCCCAGCCCGATGGTCACGACCTCGACGGGCAAGCCGGCCAGGCGCGCGGCCACGCCCGGCAGCGAGCCGACGATGGCGGGGTCATGCAGGGCGGCCTCCAACACCAGCGCCACACTGGTGACGACCATGGGCAGGACCGGGATCTGCGCCGCCAGGCTACGCGCCAGGCGGGCGTATTCGAGGCTGCCCAGGGCCACCCCCAGCACGCCCAGCACCAGCACCGCCACATGGCTACCGCGCACCAGGTCGCTGATCAGCCCCGCCACCACCGCGGCCGCGATGATCGTCCCGAACAGCAGACGGTTGCGCAATTCGACCCGCATGGGCGGGCTTCTACTCCTGCCCGCGCCCCCACGCCACGGCAATCCCCGGCGCCCGCACCGGCCAGGCCCACTGCGCTACACCCGCTGGTTGCCTTGGTCGCCCCGCCACTAGGATCCGCCCCCTTCCCGCCGGAAAGCACGGCCATGCGGCCTGGATTCCGGCAACCCGGAGACCGGCATGGCCACGATCCTTCCCGACGACGGCCTCACCTTCGACGACCTGCTGCTGGTGCCCAACCGCAGCGACGTGGTCCCCAAGGACACCGACGTCGGGACCTGGCTGACCAAACGCATCCGCCTGCACGTGCCGATCCTGTCCTCGGCGATGGACACCGTCACCGAGGCGCGCCTGGCCATCGCCCTCGCCCAGATGGGCGGCCTGGGCATCATCCACAAGAACCTCCCCATCGAGGCCCAGGCCATCGAGGTCGAGAAGGTGAAGCGCTCTGAGAACGGCGTCATCACCGATCCCAAGACCCTGCCGGTCTCCGCCACCGTCGGCGACGCGCAGGCGGTGATGGAAAAGCACCACATCTCGGGCATCCCGATCGTGAACGGCGTCAAGGTGGTCGGCATCGTCACCCGCCGCGACCTCAAGTACCAGCGCAACCCCGCGACCCCGATCCGCGAGATCATGACCAAGCAGCTGGTCGCCGCGCGGCCGACGATCACCCTCGCCGACGCCAAGAACCTGCTCTACCAGGCCAAGGTCGAGAAGCTCATCCTGACCGACGGCAAGGGCGACCTGGTCGGCCTGATCACCATCAAGGACCTTGAACGCCAGGAACAGTTCCCCAGCGCCTGCAAGGACGCGCGCGGCCGCCTGCGCGTCGGCGCGGCGATCGGTGCCGGCGACGACGAGCGCGCCGAGGCGCTGATCAAGGCCGGCGTCGACGTCATCACCGTCGACAGCGCCCACGGCCACTCGCGCAACATCATCGAGACCGTCAAGCGGCTCAAGAAGAAGCACGACATCGACATCATCGCCGGCAACATCGCCACCAGCGAAGCCGCGCGCGACCTGATCAAGGCCGGCGCCGACGCCATCAAGGTCGGCATCGGCCCGGGCTCGATCTGCACCACGCGCGTGGTCGCCGGCGTCGGCGTGCCGCAGATCACCGCGGTGATGGAGGCCTGCAAGGTCGCCACCAAGGCGGGCATCCCGGTGATCGCCGACGGCGGCATCAAGTATTCCGGCGACGTCGCCAAGGCGCTCGCCGCCGGCGCCGCCTGCGTCATGCTCGGCTCCATGCTCGCCGGCTGCGACGAGTCACCGGGCGAGCAGATCATCTACCAGGGCCGCCAGTTCAAGGCCTACCGCGGCATGGGCTCGATCGGCGCGATGGTGCAGCGCCACGGTTCCGCCGACCGCTACTTCCAGGACGGCAAGGGCGCCGCGGACAAGCTCGTCGCCGAGGGCATCGAAGGCATGGTGCCGAGCAAGGGCCCGCTCGCGACCGTGGTCTACCAGCTGGTCGGCGGCCTCAAGGCGGCGCTCGGCTACTGCGGCGCGAAGGACATCCCGACCCTGCAGAAGGTCGCGAAGTTCCGGCGCATGACGGCTTCGGGTCTAAAGGAGAGCCACCCGCACGATGTGACCATCACCAAGGAAGCGCCGAACTACCGGCCAGAATAAGCGTCCGGAAGTCCGGGAGTCCGGAAGTCCGGGAGTCGACAACCACCGGGATCCCCACGTGGCGAGCTTCACCCATTTCTCAGAGATCCAGGCGTGGAAAGAGGCTCGCGCGACAGTCGTCGCGGTCCACGCGCTGCTTGATCATCCACGGTTCGCGCAACGGTTCGCGCTGCAGCATCAGCTCAGCCGGGCCGCACTTTCCGTGATGAACAACATCGCCGAAGGGTTTGCGCGCGGGAGCGACCCTCAATTCTGCCACTTCCTTGACATCGCGCGCGGTTCGTCGGCCGAGGTCGAGTCGATGTTGTATGTTATAGAGGATCTGGCGCCTGAATTGGCGCCGGACTTGGTCGAGTTACGCGGGCGCATCGATCTCATGATTTCACTGATTTCCAAGCTCTCCAAATACCTCCGTGGCTCCAGAGCTCGGGAAGCGGAGGAATCCTATGGTTCCAAGCCGACTTCCGGACTCCCGGACTTCCGGACTTCCGGACTGTGACTCCCCCCATGCACGACAAGATCCTCATCATCGATTTCGGTTCCCAGGTGACCCAGCTGATCGCGCGCCGCGTGCGCGAGGCCAACGTCTACTGCGAGATCGTCTCGTGCCACCTGCCGCTCGCGAAGCTCGAACGCGCCGGTCTCAAGGGCGTGATCCTTTCCGGCGGGCCGGCCTCGGTCTACGTGCCGGGCGCGCCGCAGGCCGATCCGGGCATCTACCAGCTGGGCGTGCCGGTGCTCGGCATCTGCTATGGCATGCAGACCACCGCCCACGTCAGCGGGGGCAAGGTCATCCGCGCGGACCACCGCGAATTCGGCCGCACTGCGCTGCGCGTGCACGGCCACAGCCCGCTATTCAAGGGTCTGCCGACACTGCAAACGGTGTGGATGTCGCACGGCGACCGCATCGAGGGCATCCCCGGCGCGATCGTGATCGGCGAGTCCGACAACTGCCCGCTGGCCGCGGTGCACGTTGAGCGCCTGCGCTTCTTCGGCGTGCAGTTCCACCCCGAGGTCGCGCACACCGACCACGGCAAGGGTATAATCCGCAATTTCCTCTACGAAATCTGCGCCTGCCGCGGCGACTGGCAGATGGGCTCGTTCATCGACGAGGAAGTCGCGCGCATCCGCGCCCAGGTCGGCGGCGACCGCGTCATCCTCGGCCTGTCCGGCGGTGTCGACTCCAGTGTCGCCGCGGTACTGCTGCACAAGGCCATCGGCAAGCAGCTGACCTGCATCTTCGTCAACAACGGCCTGCTGCGGAAGGACGAAGCCGACGGCGTGCGCAAACTCTTCGCCGAGCACATCGGCATCGACCTCGACTACGTCGACGCCACCGACCGTTTCCTCGGCAAGCTCGCCGGCATCAGCGAGCCCGAGCACAAGCGCAAGGTCATCGGCTACGAGTTCGTCGCGGTGTTCAAGGACGAGGCCGCGCGCATCAAGCGCGACAGCGGCGGCAACGTGCGCTTCCTCGCGCAGGGCACGCTCTACCCCGACGTCATCGAGTCGGTGTCGGTGCACGGCGGCCCGGCGTCGGTGATCAAGAGCCACCATAACGTCGGCGGCCTGCCCGCCGACCTCGGCCTGGGCCTGGTCGAACCCTTCCGCTACCTGTTCAAGGACGAGGTGCGCGCCATCGGCACCGCCCTGGGCCTGTCCGACGACATCGTCTGGCGCCAGCCCTTCCCCGGCCCCGGCCTGGGCGTGCGTATCCTCGGCGACATCACCGCCGACAAGATCCGCGTCCTGCAGGAGGCCGACGCCATCGTCCGCGCCGAGATCCACAAGGCCGGCCTCGACCGCGCCATCTGGCAGGCCTTCGCGGTGCTGCTGCCGGTCAAGTCGGTCGGCGTGATGGGTGACGAGCGCACCTACGAGAACGCCTGCGCGATCCGTGCAGTGACCTCCAGCGACGGCATGACCGCCGACTGGGCGCACCTGCCCTACGAGCTGCTCGGGCGCATGAGCAACCGCATCATCAACGAGGTGCGCGGCATCAACCGCGTGGTCTACGACATCACTTCGAAACCGCCGGGCACGATCGAGTGGGAGTGACGGGGCGGACCTCCGCCATCTAGCCGGCATCCAACCCCGGCGCTGACGGTTGCAGCGGCAACCGGCGGCATGGCGCACGCACCCCCGCCCTCGCGCTGGATTCCCCGCGCCCGCCACCATGGTGTGCCGCAAACCGCCATCCGCGAGGTCCCCATGCCGGTCTTCTCTGACAACGCCCTGTCCATCGGCCGCACCCCGCTGGTGCGCCTCAATCGCGTCACCGCCGGCTGCGGCGCCACCGTGCTGGCCAAGATCGAGGGGCGCAACCCCGCCTATTCGGTGAAGTGCCGCATCGGCGCGGCCATGGTGTGGGATGCCGAGAAGTCCGGCAAGCTCAAGGCCGGCATGGAGATCGTCGAGCCGACCAGCGGCAATACCGGCATCGCCCTGGCCTTCGTCGCAGCCGCGCGCGGCTACAAGATCACCCTGACCATGCCCGAGACCATGTCGATCGAGCGCCGCCGCGTGCTCGCCGGCTTCGGTGCGACCCTGGTGCTGACGCCCGGCGCCGAAGGCATGAACGGCGCAGTGAAGAAGGCCGAGGAGATCGCCGCCTCGGATAGCGCGCGCTGGTACATGCCCCAGCAGTTCAAGAACCCCGCCAATCCCGCCATCCACGAGGCCACTACCGGCCCCGAGATCTGGGAGGATACGAATGGGGGCATGGACGTGTTCGTCGCCGGTGTCGGTACCGGCGGCACCATCACCGGCGTCTCGCGTTACTTCAAGAACATCAGGAAGAAGGCGATCATCAGCGTCGCCGTCGAGCCCGCGCTCAGCCCGCTGCTGACCCAGAAGCGCGCCGGTCAGGAACTGAAGCCCGCCGGACACAAGATCCAGGGCATCGGCGCGAACTTCATCCCCGAGATCCTCGACCAGTCGCTGCTCGACCGCGTCGAGACCGTCAGCGTCGACGAGTCGGTCGAGATGGCACGGCGCCTAATGCGGGAGGAAGGCATCCTGTGCGGCATCTCCTGCGGCGCCGCTGCCGCCGTTGCAGTGCGCCTGGCGAAGCTGCCCGAGTTCGCAGGCAAGACCATCGTGACCGTGCTGCCCGATTCGGGCGAGCGCTACTTGTCGACGGTGTTGTTCGAGGGGTTGGGCTGATGGCTGATGGCTGATGGCTGATGGCTGATGGCTGATGGCTGATGGCTGCCGCCTCCTCATTCAATCCAACGTGTACATCGGTAATATCCGTTTCCCGAATTGAATGAGCCCGCGGAGCGGGCGCATACGTGCCTGTCCCGCAATCGCACCGTGCGTGACATTTTATTGCTGATTTTCTCGCGCCTCGCGCCTCAACACTCACGCGTCAGCGTCAGGCCTTGAGTTTGCCCAGCGCCTCGCTGGACGCTTCCAGCACCTGTTGATGCAGCGAATTCCCGTGACTGTCCATGGTGACGATCGCAGGGAAACGTTCGACCCACAGATGCCAGATCGCCTCGGGGCTACCGAGATCCATCCAGTCGACGCCGTCGACGCGGGTGATGCGCTCGGCGCAGACTTGCGCCGCGCCGCCGATGGCGTGCAGGTAGACGCAGCCGTATTCCTTGCACGCCGCCAGGGTCTTGGCGCCCATGCCGCCCTTGCCGATCACGCCGCGGATGCGGTGGTCGCGGATGACCTCCCATTGGTAGGGCTCTTCGCGCGACGAGGTGGTCGGGCCCGCGCCCTTGCATACCCACTTACCACCCTCCTGCACCATCACCGGCCCGCAGTGGTAGATGATCTGCCCACCCAGGTCGACCGGCGGCTTCACTCCATGGTGCAGCCGATGATGCACCGCATCGCGACCGGTATAGAGCCGCCCGGAGATCTCGACGGTGTCGCCAACCTTCAGCGACCGCGCGGTCGCTTCATCGATGGGCGTAGTCAGTGGAATGACCGGCATACAGTTCTCGAGTTCTAGGGTCTAGGGTCTCGCGTCTCGCGTCTCGCGTCTCGCGTCTCGCGTCTCGCATCTCGCAACTTCGTTCAATACAGCCACTCCCCGATCTCCCCGCCCCTTGTCAGTGTCACCGCCTGGCGGCGGAACGCCCAGCACATGTAGCTGATGGTGACGAAGAAACTCGCCGGCACACGGTTGAGCTTGCCGATCTTGCAGCCGAGCAGGGTGGTCTTGCCGCCGAAACCCATCGGCCCGATACCGGACAGGTTGGCCTTGGCGACGATGCGCTCCTCGAGCGCGGCGAGCACCGGGTCGGCATTCACATCGTCGATGAGGCGCAGGAATTCCGTTTTGCTGGCCGCATAACCACTGGCGCGGTCGCCGCCGATGCACACCCCGAGGATGCCGGGCCCGCAGCCCTGACCCTGCGCCTGCAGCACGCAGTCGAGGATGGCGTTCTCGACGCCCTGCAGATCGCGGCCGCCGAATTTCGCGTTCGGCAGGGTGTACTGCGCTCCGACATTCTCGCAGCCACCGCCCTTGAGCATCAGCGAGACCTGGACGTGCTCTTCGCGCCACGGATGGATGTGGATGTCTGGCGTACCCAGGCCGATGTTGTTGCCGGAATTCGCGCCGGTCACCGAATCGACCGAGTTCTGCCGCAGGTAGCCCTTGGCGGTCGCCTCCTTCACCGCCGCGATGGTCGCCTCCTCGAAGGCGCACAGGTCGTAGCCGACCGGGGCGTTGACGTAGACCAGTATCGAACCGGTGTCCTGGCAGAGCGGCTGGCTCTTCTCTTTGGCCATGCCGATATTGCACTGGATGACGTCGAGGGCGTAGGCGGCGTTGGTGCCCTGCTCCTCCTGGCCCTGTCCGGCCGAGATCGCGCGCACCACATCGCGCGGCAGCACCGTCGAGGTGACGCGGATGAGTTCGAGCAGCGAGGCCTGGAGCACGGGCAAGGTGGTGGCGATGGCCATGGGAGTTTCCGCGGGGGTTGCGGGAGTATCTCCGGGCAGGCGGAGGTGCAACCGGGGGCGGACTGAGACGATAGACCTTAGACCCTAGACCCTAGGGACAGCCAGCGCGCGTTTCCCGCGATCGCCACCGCATCCGACGATTCGTGAATCCTGAGGCGCCAGCCGGTTCCCTAGGGTCTAGGGTCTAGGGTCTGAGATTTGGGGTCTTCCCCAAATCTCCGCCCCCCCCTTCACATCCGACTCCACGCGTGCCCGCGCCACCGCTTCCAGGTAGGCGCTCGCGACGCGGTCGTCGGCGGCGACCATCGACAGCAGCACCGCGTCCAGGGTGCGGCGATCGTGGTTCTCGGCGTCGACCACGGTCAGCGCCAGCGCGCGGTCCTCGCGTTGCAGATCGGGACGGGCGGCGACCAGGCCGGACGGCAGCGCCACCACCAGGTGGCTGCGGAACAGCGCCGACAGCGCCGGCCAGCGCTCGCGGCGGCCGGCGACGTACGGCGGCGGCAGAGCCTCGCCCTGCGCGTGATTGCTGTCGGCCCAGGCGGCGACGCGCTGCAGCTGCGCACCGGCATCCGGCACGCGCAGCTCATCCGGTCGGCGCTGGCTGCCGTGCGCGAGATCCTCGACGTACCAGGCGATGAGTTCGGCGTGCGCGCGCGGCAGGGCGCGCGACGAGGCGCAGCCGGCGGCCAGCAGCGCAGCGAGCAGCACAAGCAGCGGCCCGGCGCGGCACATGTCCGCCTCAGCCGGTCAGGGCCACGCCGCCGTGGCGCATGCGCGCGATCAGCTCGGCGTGATCGGGGCGCGTCGAGAACACCAGCCCGGGGCAGCGACCGCCGACGGTGTTGAAGACCAGCGCGCCTCCGTCGAGGTCGGTGGCGTGGCCACCGGCCGCCAGCAGCACCGCCGCCGGCGCGGCGGCGTCCCACTCGGCGATCGCCCGCGGGTGTACGTAAAGCCCGGCCACGCCGCTGAGAATGCGCCACACCTTGATGCCGACCGAGGTCGCGTCATAGGACGTGAATTCCGGCAGCGCACTGCGCACGCGCGCCACCGCATCGCGGTTGCGCCGGCTGGCGCTGGCAATCAGGACGCCGGCGCCGCCCAGATCGGGCGCCAGCGGCGCCACGCCGGCGGCGGAGATGATCCACGCGCCCTGCCCGGGCACGCCGACCAGACACACGCCCTGACCCGGCATGTCAAGCACGCCCAGCACCAGGCGCCCGTCGACCGCGAGCGCGACCTGCACCGCCCACTCGTCGGCACCCGCCGCGTAATCGCTGGTGCCGTCGATCGGATCGACGATCCACAGCCGCTGGTTGGCGCTGCGCGCGGCGCTGTCCGCACATTCCTCGCTGAGGATGGCGTCGTCGGGCAGGTGCAAGCCAAGGTGGTGGCGGATGATCGCGTCCGCCGCGAGATCGCCCGGCGTCACCGGCGAGCCGTCCTCCTTGCGCGTCGTGGTGATGCCCGCCTGCATCTGCCGCGCCGTCGCCCCCGCCTCGCGCGCCGCGGCGAGGGCGATGGCGACATCCCGGGAGATGGCGAGGGAGGTGGGCAGCGGCAGCACGGCGGTCATGGTCTGAAATCCTGAGGGCGTTGAAACGGCAATTCGACGACGTCGAACGTCGGCAGACCCGAGACCCGAGACCCGAGGCAGTGGACATGTGGCAAAATCCGCGCCCCGACGTCGCCACCAACCTCTGAACCACGACCTAGGGTCTAGGGCCTAGGGCCTAGGGTCTTTCGGCGGTGGCCACCGCCGAACTCGGCAGCCGCTTCTCGCCGATCTCCTCAAGCAGCCGCGCGATGAGGTCGTCGACATCGAGGCTGCCCAGCTTCTCACCGGCCTGGTTCTGCAGCGACACCGTGCCGTCGGCCATCTCCTGGTTGCCGACCACCGCGAAGTAGGTCACGCGGTCGTTGCGCGCGGTGCGGATCTTCGCGCCCAGCTTGTCGGCGGTGGCGTCGACGCTGGCGCGCAGGCCGACCGACTGCAGTTCCGCGCCGACCTTGTCGGCGTAGGGGCGGTTCTCGTCGGTGATGGGCAGCACGCGGATCTGCTCGGGCGCCAGCCACAGCGGGAACTTGCCGGCGAAGTGTTCGATGAGTATGCCGACGAAGCGCTCGAGCGAACCGAGGATGGCGCGGTGCAGCATCACCGGATGGCGTTTCTGCCCATCTTCGGCGATGTAAGTCGCGTTCAGTCGTTCGGCGCTCGGCATCTGGTAGTCGACCTGGATGGTACCGCACTGCCAGTGGCGGCCGAGCGCGTCGACCAGGGTGAATTCGAGCTTGGGCCCGTAAAACGCACCCTCGCCCGGGGCGATGGCGTAGCCCAGGCCGGCCTGCTTGCAGGCGTCCGCGAGCGCCGCCTCGGCGCGGTCCCAGGTGGCGTCATCGCCGACGCGCAAGGCCGGTCGCGTCGAGAACTTGACGATGACGCGGTCGTCGCCGAAGCCGAAGTCGCGGTAGACCTCTTTGAGCAGGGTGCAGAACGCCGCGACCTCGCCGGGGATCTGCGCCTCGGTGCAGAAGATGTGCGCGTCGTCCTGGACGAAGCCGCGCACGCGCATGATGCCGTGCAGCGCGCCCGAGACCTCGTTGCGCGTGCAGGCGCCGAACTCGGCGAGGCGCAGCGGCAGTTCGCGGTACGACTTCAGGCCCTGCTTGAAGATCTCGATGTGGCCCGGACAGTTCATCGGCTTGAGCGCGAAGTGGCGCTTCTCGGACTCGGTGATGAACATGTTCTCCTGGTACTTCGCCCAGTGGCCGGAGCGCTCCCACAGCGACTTGGGCATGATGCTGGGGGTCTTGACCTCGACGTAGCCGCGCGCGCCGATCTTGGCGCGGATGTAGTCCTCAAGGCTGCGGTAGATCGCCCAGCCCTTGGGGTGCCAGAACACCTGGCCGGGATTCTCCTCGTCGATGTGGAAGAGGTCCATCTCGCGGCCGAGCTTGCGGTGGTCGCGGCGCTTGGCTTCTTCGATGCGCGTGAGGTGGGCCTTGAGGCCCTTGTCATCGGCGAAACAGGTGCCGTAGATGCGCGTCAGCTGATCGCTGGTCTGGTCGCCGTGCCAGTAGGCGCCGGCCACCGACATCACCTTGAACGCGCCGAGCACGCCCGTGCTGGGCACGTGCGGGCCGGCACAGAGGTCCTCCCACGCGCCGGTGCCGGGCTGGCCCGTCGAGTAGAACGAGATCGACTGCGCGCCCTTGGCGATGGCGCGCTCGGCGTTGTCGTGCTTGTACTTGTCGCCCGCGGTGCGCGCCAGGCCGGCGTCGCAGGCGTAGTCGGTGCGCACGAAGGGCCGGTCGGCCTTGACGATGTCGCGCATCTTCGCCTCGATGGCGGCGAAATCGGTGTCGGTCAGCGCCTTGGGCTCGCCCGCGGCGTCGACGATGGCCATGTCGTAGAAGAAGCCGTCCTCGATCGCCGGCCCATAGGCCAGGCGCGTCTGCGGCCACAGCGCGCACACCGCTTCGGCCAGGACGTGGGCGCTGGAATGGCGCAGCACGTGCAGGGCGTCGGGGTTGTCGTTGGTGGCGGTGATGATCGAGAGCTTCGCGTCGGCCGTCAGCGGCCGGTCGAGGTCGCGGATTTCGGTACCGTCGAGCTTGACCGCGATGGCCTTCTTGGCCAGACCCGGCCCGATCGCCAGGGCGACCTCGCGTCCCGACACCGGTTGGGGGAACGACAGCTGCTTGCCGTCGGGCAACGTGAACGTGGGCATGGAAACCTCGGATGATGGATATGGGAGGGGAGAGCGGCCGCGCGCATCCGCACCAGATGCGGACTCAGCCAGTAGTTCGCGGCGCCGTGGTTCCAACCCTGTCCATGATCCCCGCACCGTACCGCCGCCGGGCCTGGGGTCAATTCTCGGTGCGCGACGGATATCCGCAGACCCTGGCCATAGCGAGACGGACAGCCGGATAGAACAAGACGCGGAGACGCAGAGACCGGAGGAGGAGAGACGCGGGTGGGCGTGCTATGCCTGCTCGCCGATCCTGTCGCAGCCCGGAGTCCACGGGCCAAGAACGCGAAGGCGCGGGCGGAGTGGCGCCGAATCCGGCCCATCCTCTTCCGACCTCCGCGTCTCCGCGCCAGTTTTATCCGGCTGTCGGGCCGAACCCCGCTCAGCCCAGTTTCGCCTCGGTCTCGGATGGCGTCTGGTAGTCGACGCCCGCCACCTCGAAGCCGAACAGCGAGCGGAACTCCTGCTTGAAGCTCGCGTAATCGCTGACCTCCAGCACGTTTTCGGTGGTAACCGTCTCCCACAGGGTGGCGACGGCGGCCTGCACCGCGGGTGCCATCTCCCAGTCGTCGATGCGGATGCGGCCCTGATCATCGAAGGTCGGGGTGGCGCCGGGGCCGATCTTGGTTTTGAACAGGCGCACGATCTGCTCGATGGTGCCCTCGTGGCTGCCCTGCTCCTTCATCACCTTGTAGAGCAGGCTGATGTAGAGCGGCACCACCGGGATGGCGCTGGAGGCCTGGGTGACCAGGGCCTTGTTGACGCTGACGTAGGCGCCGCCGCCGACACTGGTCAGCAGCTCGGCGTTGAGCGAGCGCGCGGTCGCCTCGAGATGGTCCTTGGCGCGGCCGATGGTGCCGGCGCGGTAGATCGCGTGGGTGAGCTGCGGGCCGATGTAACTGTAGGCGACGGTGCGGAAGCCGTCCGCGAGCAGGTCGGCCGCCTTCAACGCCGCGATCCACAGCGCCCAGTCCTCGCCGCCCATCACCTTGATGGTGTTCTCGATGTCGGCCTCGGTCGCTGTGGCGATGGTGATCGGCTTGATTTGGTCGGTGTCGAGGTCGATGGTCTTCGAGGTGTAGGGCGCGCCGATCGGCTTGAGCGTACTGCTGTGCGTGATGCCGGTCGCGGGATCGGTGCGCTTGGGGCTGGCCAGGCTGTAGATGAGGTAGTCGAGCTTGCCGAAGCGCGCCTTCAGAGCGGCGATGGCCTGCTCCTTGATGGCGGCCGAGTAGGCGTCGCCGTTGATGGTCTCGACGGTGCGGCCGGCGGCGGCGGCCAGGCGGTGGACCTCAGCGAGGTTGTAAAAGCCGGCGGAGCCCGCCTTCTCGCCCTGACCGGCGCGTTCGAAGCACACGCCCAGGGCCTTCGCGCCGTATCCGAAGACGCTGGTGATCAGTGAGGACAAGCCGAATCCGGCGCTCGACCCGACCACCAGGGCATTGCCGATGCCGGAACCCGGACCGCCACGCTGGGCGATCTCGACCTGACGCTGGACGTTCCGGGCGCAGCCGGTCGGGTGCGAGGTCAGGCAGAGGAAGCCGCGGATGCGCGGATTGATGACGACATTGGCCACGGGTTGCACTCCTTGCGAGGTCGGACAGCCCGCCAGGGGGCGGGAGGACGGGAGCGTGGGGTCGATCTGGCGGGTGCAAGGGCGGTTCTCGGTTTGCGCGGGTCTAAAACGCAGCCAAAAGTCGACTTCTGGTCCCAAAGTGGCATTTCCGATCGCGCAAAGGGGGCGCGGGTGCGTTTTGAGACTAAATAGTGCAACATGGGGAAGCGTGTCCGGATGTTGCTAGACATTTGCCCCTCAGATGGCATGGTTCGCTCCCCGACGCGCGCAGACGGGGTCAACTCAGCCGGTCGAACGGTGATGTGACCCAGCGGCGCGCTCCCGGCGATGACCCAGCGACGAAAGGCTCCCATGCTCCAGCGTTCCCCCACCGGCGGCGACAAAGTCATCCAGTGCCTTGAGCGCGAAGGCGTCGAGGTCATCTACGGCTACTCGGGCGGCGCGGCGATGCCGATCTTCGACGCCCTGGTCGACTCCAAGATCAAGTTCGTCCTGGTCCGCCACGAGCAGGGCGCCACCCACATGGCCGACGGCTACGCCCGCGCCACCGGCAAGCCGGGCGTGGTCTTGGTCACCTCCGGCCCCGGCGCCACCAACTGCGTGACCGGCCTGCTCACCGCGCTGATGGACTCGGTGCCGATGATCGTCCTGACCGGGCAGACCATCACCTCGATGCTGGGCAAGGACGCCTTCCAGGAAGCCGACGTCACCGGCATCACCTATCCGGTGGTCAAGCACAGCTATCTGGTCAAGAACGCCGCCGACATTCCGCGCGTGATGAAGGAGGCCTTCCACATCGCCACCACCGGCCGGCCCGGCCCGGTGCTGATCGACCTGCCCAAGGACATCACCCAGGGCCCGTGCCTGGCACCCTTCGTCGAGTCCATCAACCTGCCCGGCTACGAGATCCCCGGCAAGGCCGACGCGGCGCTGCTGAAGAAGGCCGCCGCGCTGCTGATGAAGAGCAAGCGCCCGGTGCTGTACGTCGGCCACGGCGCGGTCATCTCCGGCGCCGGTCCGGCGATCATGCAACTCGCCGAGAAGCTGAACGCGCCGATCGTCAACACCCTGCTTGGCAAGGGCGCCTGCCCTGAGGACCATCCCCTGCACCAGGGCATGCTCGGCATGCACGGGACCGCCTACGCCAACCGCACCGTGCAGCACTGCGACCTGATCATGGCGATCGGCGCGCGCTGGGACGACCGCATCACCGGCAAGCTCTCCGAGTTCTGCAAGGACGCGGCCAAGATCCACGTCGACATCGACGTCGCCGAGTTCAATAAGATTGTGCGCCCCGACGTCTCGATCGCCGCCGACGCGCGCCTCGCCATCGAAGCGCTGGTCCCGCTGATCGACAAGCTCGACACCACCGACTGGCTGAAAGACATCGCCGGCTGGCGCAAGCAGTACCCGCTGAAGTACCCCAAGAAGGGCGGACTGCGCGCGCAGTACGTGCTCGACCGCCTCGACAAGCTCGGCGGCCGTGACTGCATCCTGACCACCGACGTCGGCCAGCACCAGATGTGGGCGGCGCAGTTCTGCCGCACAACCAAGAACCGCCACTGGCTGTCGAGCGGCGGCGCCGGCACCATGGGCTTCGGCTTCCCCGCGGCGATCGGCGCGGCCATGGCCACCGGCAAGCCGACCTGGTGCATCGTCGGCGACGGCGGCTTCCAGATGACGTCCTGCGAACTGGCCACCGCCATGCTGCAGAAGGTGCCGGTCAAGATCCTGATCATCAACAATTCCTACCTGGGCATGATCCGCCAGTGGCAGGAGCTGTTCTTCGACAACCGCCTGTCGGGCGCCGATCTCGAGGGCAATCCCGACTTCATCAAGCTGGCCGGCGCCTTCAACATCCCCGGCAAGCGCGTCAAGCGCGCCGGCGACGTCGACAAGGCCATCAAGTGGGCGATGGCCCACAACGATGGCCCCTGCATGGTCGAAGCTGAAGTGGTCAAGGAGGACAACGTCTTCCCGATGATCCCCGCCGGCGCACCGCTGTCGGGCATGATCGTCGAGAAGCCCAAGCAGAAGATGGAGAAGCCGACAGGCTCGACCTGACGGTCTCGCCGGTCCGGAAGTCCGGGGGTCCGGAAGTCCGGAAGTCGACAGCCCCGCGCTGCACAGAGCTCTTTTTTCACGCCCACCACCCCCGACCACGAGACTTCCGGATTTCCGGACTTCCGGACTTCCGGACCTCGAGCGCAAGCGAGAGTCCATGACGACGACCCACCCGACCATCGGCCACCGCGGCACCCAGTTCGAGCTCGACCCCGGCAAGTCGCCGCGCCGCAACCCGGTAACCGACGTGATCACCGCGCCGCTGCACACCATCTCGCTGCTGGTGCGCAACAAGCCGGGCGTGCTGGTGCGCGTTGCGCTGATCTTTTCGCGCCGCGGCTACAACATCGAATCGCTGGTGGTCTCGCCGGCGCTGTCGCTGGTCGGCGCCGAAGGCGCACCCGGCGAATTCTCGCGCATGACCATCACCTGCTCGGGCGACCTCGACTCGCTGGAGCAGATCATCAAGCAGCTCGAGAAGCTCATCGACGTGGTCCACGCCATCGACCACACCGGCCAGGCGGTGATCGCCAGCGAGCTGGTGCTGGTCAAGCTCAAGGCCGACCTCAAGCACCGCACCGAGATCCTGCAGGTCGCCGAGAACTACAAGGCCAAGGTCGTCGACTACGGCACCGAGTCGCTGATCCTGCGCTGCGCCGGCGAATCCGAGAAGCTCGACGCCTTCGTCATGCTGCTGCGCCCGTTCTCGATCACCGAGCTGGTGCGCTCGGGCAAGATCCTGATGGCGCGCGGCCTCGACGAGACCTGAGCCGGCGGCCATGCTGCGCCGCCGCGTCCTGCGCATCGCCGCCATCGCCGGCCTGGTGCTGGTGGTGGCCGGACTCGCGCTGCTCGCCTGGGCGTGGGGTCGCGAGGTCGAGGTGCACATCCCCGAGGCGCGCATCCAGGAGGCCCTCGACGATCACTTCCCGCTCGAGCGCATCTACCTCGGCATCGCGACGGTGCGCTACAGCGACCCGCACGTGCACCTGAGCGAGGGCTCGGAGCGCATCCAGGCGAGCATCACCGCAGACGTGGGTGTGCCGCTGATCGCGAAGAAACCGCACGGCACCGCCGAGGTCTCGGGCCTGATCGAGTACCTGCCCGCCGACGGCACCTTCGTGGTGCACGCCGCGCAGGTCGACCACATCGCCATTGGTGGGCTGCCCGAGCGCTCCCTCAATCGGCTCGACGACCTGATATCCAAGGAGCTGGTCACCCTGCTCGACCGGCGTCCCATCTACCGGCTGAAGCCGGGCGACGTCAAGCAGGCCGTGGCGCGCCTGGTGCTGAAGCGCGTGCGCGTCCACGACCGCGAGCTGGTGGTGACCCTGGGGATCGGACCATGAGCGCGCCTGACGCGCCCGCCGCGCCTGCCGCAAGCGCCCCGCCACAGCCGCTCCAGATCCTGGGCCTGACCAGCGACGAACTGGCCGCCGCAGCGCGCGCCCTGATGCCCGCCGGCCACGGCGTGGCGCCGCGCCTCTATCCGTTGGCTTTCAGTACCGGACGCCTGGCCATCGACGACTTCCCGGTCGCCGCCGGCACCGGTGCGACCTGGCGCGCGCACTTCGCCGTCACCCTGCTGCCGGTCGCCTCGCTGATCGAGGAGCCGAGCACCTTCGGCACCACCTCCAAAGCCATCCTGCGCACCGCCGACAATTACGAGATCGAATGCGTGCGCATCCCGATGCGCAGCGCACATCGCGCACACGCCGCCGCCGCGGCCGCCCGCGCTGCGGAGACCGTGGAGGTCGGCGACGAGGCGGCCGACGAAGCCGCAGATGGCGATGAGCCAGAGGCTGACGTCGAGTACGACGACACCATCTATTACACGCTGTGCATCTCCAGCCAGGTCGGCTGCAAGATGGGCTGCACCTTCTGCGAGACCGGGCGCATGGGCCTGCTGCGCAACCTCAGCGCTGCAGAGATCGTCGCTCAAGTGGTGACCGCGCAGGTCACGCTCGGCTGGTGCGTCCGCAACATCGTCTTCATGGGCATGGGCGAGGCGCTCGACAACGTCGAGAACGTCATCCAGGCCGTGAACGTGCTGTCGGACCGCCGCGGCCTGCGCTACGGACTCGACCGCATCACCATCTGCACCAGTGGCCACGCCGAGGGCCTGCTGCGCCTGCAGGCGCAGCAGTGGAAGCGCCTCAACCTGTCGATCAGCCTGAACGCCGCCACCGATGCGCAGCGCTCGCGCATCATGCCGGTCAACCGCAAGACGCCGCTTGCTGCCCTGCAGGCCATCCTCGCCGGCTATCCGCAGCGCCGCAACTTCACCCTCGGCGTCAACTACTGCCTGATGCCCGGCCTCAACGACGCACGCGCCGACGCCACCGCCATCGCGGAATTCTGCAAGCCGCTCGGCCGCGTGCTGATCAACCTCATCCCCTACAACCCCGGCAACCTGCCGCTGACGCGCGCACCGGAGGAGGACGAGATCGTGCAGTTCGTCGGCTGGCTGCGCGCCGACGGCCTGCCGGTGCGGCGGCGCATGACCAAGGGCCGCACCATCATGGCGGCGTGCGGGCAGCTGGGGAATGTGGAGTTGCGGAAGAAGAAGGCGGAGCCGGTGGAGCTCCCGCACCCGTAAGCGCCGCGACCCGCAGTTGCACGCGGCCCGAGCCAAGGCACGGTTCGCGCCGGCCGCCGTCACATCCAGGCCCAGGAGACCGCCCATGAGCACCACCGCCCCCCTCGTCGCCGTCCTGATGGGCAGCAAGTCCGACTGGGAGGTCATGAAGACCACCGTCGACACCCTCAACAAGTTCGGCGTCGCCAACGAGGCCCGCGTGCTGTCCGCGCACCGCACCCCCAAGGAGGCGACTGACTACATCAGCGCCGCCGCCGGCCGCGGCACCAAGGTCATCATCGCCGCCGCCGGTGGCGCCGCCCACCTCGCCGGCGCCTGCGCCGCGCACACCATCCTGCCCGTGCTCGGCGTGCCGATGGAGGGCTGGGCGCTCAAGGGCCTCGATGCCCTGCTCTCGACCGTGCAGATGCCGCCCGGCATGCCCGTCGGCACCCTGGCGATCGGCAAGCCCGGCGCGACCAATGCCGCCCTGCTCGCCATCCAGATCCTGGCCGTCACCGACGCGGGGCTGGCGCAGAAGCTGCGCGACTACCGCGAAGACAACCGCAAGAAGATCCTGGCCGAAAAGCTGGAATGAGGCGCGGAGTGACGGACAGCCGATAAAACAGGAGGCGCAGAGGCGCGGAGATAAGAGGAGCGAGATCCGGGAATCTGCAGTCCGCGCTCGTCACCGGAGCCCCATCTTCCAAGCTCCTGCCTCCCCCTCCGCGTCTCCGCGCCTCCTGTTTTATCCGGCCGTCAATCCTCCTCGCCCTCAGCGCGTCCGCCACAACACCTTCGGCTGCGTATACTCCAGCACCGTCTCGAGCGTCCCCTCGCGTCCGCACCCCGACGCCTTCATGCCGCCGTAGGGCAGGCGATCGTCGCGCCGCGACGGGATGTCGTTGACCACCAGCGTGCCGACGTTGAGCCCCGCGAAAGCGCGGCTGATCACACTGTCATCGTGCGTGTAGATGCCGGCCTGCAGGCCGAACGGGCTGAGCTCGGCGAGGTGGATCGCGCCGGCGACGTCGCCGTAGCCGTGGATGGTGGCGAGCGGCGCGAAGGCCTCGGTATCGTAGACCCCGGGCGCGACCGCGGGCAGGTTGTCGATCAGGGTCGGGGCCATCACCAAACCGTCCCACGTGCCACCGCACAGCACTTCGCCGCGCTGCGCGCGGTAGCGTTCGAGCAGGGCGCTGATGCGCTCCTTGGCGGCGGCGCTGATGACGGGGCCGCAGATGGTGCGCTCGTCCGCGGGGTCGCCGGTCGGCAGGGCGCGGAAGGCGTCGACCAGGGCGGCCTTCCACAAGGGGCGGTCCTCGGGCACGAAGATGCGCTGCACGCTGATGCACACCTGCCCGGCGTGCGCGCAGGCGCCGAGCGCCACGGCGCGCGCGACCGCGGCGATATCGTCCACCTGATGCAGGATGACCGCGGCATTGCCGCCCAGCTCAAGCTGCACCTTGGCGTGGGTGGCCAGCTTCTGCAGCATGCGCCCGACACGGTCCGAACCAGTGAACGACAGCATCGCCAGGCGCTCGTCCTGGACCAGCGCTGCGACCGCGGCGTCGTCGAGGTGCACGACCTGGACGAAGCCCTCCGGGCAGCCGGCGTCGGTGAGCAGGCCGAGCGCGCGTTCGGCGACGCCGGGCGCCTGCGGCGAGGGCTTCCACAGCACCGGACAGCCAGCGGCGATCGCCGGGGCGAGTTTGTGCACCGCGAGGTTGAGCGGGAAGTTGAACGGCGTCACCGCCAGCACCGGCCCGAGCGGCACGCGGTGGATCTCGGCGGTGCCGTTGGCGTCGAGCCCGAGCGCGCGCGGCGCGACCAGCTCCATCGCCTGGGCGGTGCCGCGAATGGTGACGATGGCGCGCTCGACCTCGTCCCGCGCCAGGCGGATCGGCTTGCGCGTGGCGGTGGTGATGAGGCTCGCCATGGCCTCGGCGTGAAGCTGCAGGCGGTCCGCCCAGCGCACCAGCAGGCTGCGCCGTTCGCCGCGCGGCAGGGGATCGACCAGGGCAAGCGCGGTGGTCAGGGGATCGGCCATGGCCGGCCACCTTGGCGACCCGGCCCCACGAGGCAACGTGGCGCGCGGGCCAGTGTCTGCAGTGTGGTTGAGCCATGCACACCGCACGACGCCGCAGCGCGCCGCGGCCTTGCGCCTTGCCGCCCCCGGGGAAGGCGCATGAATGCCGCCATGACCGACGCCGCCCATGCCGTGCCCGACGCGACCTTCCTCAACTTCCTCAGCGGCCTGGCCTCGCAGGCGCTCATGCAGTTCGGCGAAATCCCCAACCCGCTCAGTGGCGCGCGCACCGCCAACCTGCCCTATGCCCGCTACACGCTGCAGCTGGTCGAGGTGCTGGCCGCCAAGACCGCCGGTAACCGCACGGCGGAAGAGGACGAGTACCTGACCACGCTGCTCGCCGACCTGCGTCGCCGTCTGCAGCTCGCAGGGGGCTGATCGACGACGGTCGCCCCTTGCTGCGCATGGGGGTTATGGCTTCCCGCACGGTGCCGACCAGGCTGGCGGCTGGTGCGCGAAATCGGTTGTGTCCAAGGCGATGCTTGGATGCTCGCGCGCTCACCGGATTCCTGGGAGCGTGCATGCGCCTGTCCATCGTGGTCCTGATCGCCGCCGTCTGGGCGCTGCGCCTCGGCGCCGCCGAGGATGCTGGCGCGCCCGCTCCGGTGGTGGTCGCGCCGCCGGCTCCTGCGGTGGTCCCGCCCTCCGCTGAGCCCGTGACCACGCCACCCGCGACCGCGGCGTCCGTCCCGGTGCCCAAGCCCATCGCCAAGTTGCCTGAATCGCCGGTAACTGGCACGCCTCCCGCAGCATCGCCGTTCGCAGTGGTGCACTTGAGCAACGACCTGGCCGATGCCGAGCTCTCGACCATGCTCGGGTCGGTCACCACCTTCAGCCTGCGGCAGACCCATCCGATCCAGCTGCCCAAGTGGCAGGAGAAGCGCCTGCGCGAATTGGGCATCGCGGTCCCCGACCACGATGCGCCGCTTGCGGTCCTGGACGACTTCCATCCTCCCGGTGTCAACGGCCGCGGCGCGGGCAACCACAACTGCGTCATCGGCCTAGGACTGCCGGACGATCCGCCGCCTTGGAAAGTGGTCCACGCAGATACCAGCGCCGCCACCTTCGAGTATCTCGACGCGGATCGTCACCTGACGTTGCGCATGGATTACCAGCTGCCGGCCGGGAAGACCGAGCTTGAGACCCGGCTGACGGTGGCCAACACCGGGATCGGCGACGTCACCATCCAGCCGATCGTCTTCCCCTTGAACGGCCTCCACCAGGACGAGGCGCGCAGCGATGCTCCCTACCTGACCGTCGCCTACCACGCGGGCGGGTCCACCGGGTCGCAGACCTCACTTGGCATGCCGGATCCCCTCACCGGTTCGGCCACGCACGCAGTGGCGGTGCCCAGCGCCAATCTCGACTACGTCTGCCTCAAGAGCCGCTTCTTCGCCGCGATGTGGGCGCCGGGCCCGGTGGCGTTCACCGGCGGCGCGCCCACGTCGGCACCAAAGACAGCGCCACAGGTCGGCCCTGAGGCCACTGCGTCGGCTGCGGCCACCACCGGCTCGGGCACCGAACTCGACGTCCGCACCGTCGGCTTCCAAATGGCCGAGAACCATGGCGACGCCCACCAGGCGTACATTCGCGCCTCGTACACCGCCGCTGGCCGCAAGGACTTGATCCTGCACCCCGGCGAGACCCTGACCATCCCCTGGCGCATCGTCATCACCAGCATGTCCCGCGAGAGCTTGGCACGGCTCTCCGAGACTGAACGCAAGGTCGAGTACACCGACTGGTACTACCGCTTCTTCAGCCTGCTCGCCAAGATCCTGACCTACAGTCTCGCCGCGGTGGTCGCGGTAGTGCGCAACTACGGCGTCGCCCTGCTCATCCTCACCCTGCTGCTCAAGCTGGCGCTGCACCGCACCACCTTCAAGCAGCAGGAGAGCATGATGAAGATGCAGAAGCTGCAGCCGGAGATGAAGCGCCTGCAGGAGGAGTACCGCAACGACCGCACGAAGCTTGGCGCCAAGACCATGGAACTGTACAAAAAGCACGGCGTCAGCCCGCTCAGCGGCTGCCTGCCGATCTTCATCCAGATCCCGGTGTTCACCGCGCTCTACCTCGCCTTCAGCCACAGTGCCGACATGCGCGGCCAGTCCTTCCTGTGGATCAACGACCTGACCCTGCCCGACAATCTGATCTGGCTCGGCTTCGCCTATCCCGCCTGGATGCCCTTCGTCGGCGGCTCGCTGGCGACGGTCAACCCGCTGCCACTGATCTACATCTGCGTCACGGTGTGGATGAGCATGTCGCAGAAGATGCCCAGCGGCGGCGACCCGCAGCAGGAGCAGATGATGAAGACCATGCGCTGGCTGCCGGTGGTGTTCGGCGTGATCTTCTACGGCATGCCCTCGGGCCTGGTGCTGTACTTCACCGCCAACGCCGTGCTCTCGACCATCGAGATCAAGATGGTGAAGCGCAAGCTGGGCATCGACAGCAAGCCGGCAGTCAGCAAGTAGGGTGCCCACGGGGCGGCTCGCGAGCGGCGGGGTGAGTCACCGCGAAGGTCCACCGCTTGCACTCCTCAGCGCCGTGGACCACCCGACCATCGCCGCCTGCGCCACGCCGGTGGGCGGCCACAGCGCGATCATCCGCCTGAGCGGTCCCGCGGCCGGCGTCATCGCCGCGCGCGCCGGTCTGAGCCTGCCGGCACCGTGGCAGGCCCTGTCGTCGGCGTGGGCGCTGCCAGCCGGCGATTGCCCGTGCCGCGTCCTGTTCGCCCCCGGGCCACGCAGCTTCACCGGCACCGACCTGGTCGAGATCACCCTGCCGGGCGCCGCCGACCTCATCGCGTTCGCGCTGGAGGCGCTGCTCGCCGCGGGAGCGCAGGCCGCCGCAGCCGGCGCCTTCACGCGCCAGGCGCTCGCCAACGGGCGCCTCGGCCTGGACCAGGCGGAGGCGATCCTCGCCCTGGTCCAGGCGCCCGACGCGGCCGCGGCCGCGCAGGCCCTGGCGCGCCTGCGCGGCGCACTCGGCGCCGAGCTGGCGCAGGTGCGCGACGAATTGATCGGCGCGCGCGCCCTGGTCGAAGCCGGGCTCGACTTCGTCGACGAGGCCGACGTGCGCGCCTACGATCCGCCCGCGCTGCGCGCCCGCTGCCAGGCCATGCACGCCGTCCTGGCGCGCTGGCGGATCGCCGCCGACGCGCTCGAGGCGCGCCCGACGGTAGTGCTGGTCGGACCGGCCAACGCCGGCAAGTCGGCGCTGTTCAACCGCCTGGTCGGTGATGCCGCGTCCCCTGCGCTGGTCAGCGCGCAGCCAGGCACCACGCGCGACTGGCTCGACGGAGAGTGGGATGCAGCCGGGCGGAGCGTGCGCCTGGTCGATACCGCCGGCTGGCTGGACGGCGCCGCCAGCCTCGACCAGCAGGCCATTGCCGCCGGCGCCGCCGCCCTCGCTGGCGCCGCCCTGGTGCTGGCCTGCTCCGCCCCGGACGCACGCCTGTCCGCGCTGCCGGAATCGCTGCCGGCGGAGCGCACGCTGATCATCGCCACCAAGCACGATCTCGGCCCGGCCGATGCGCGCGCCGTGCACGCGCTCAGCGCCGCCACTGGCGCCGGTATCGCGCAACTCGCCGGCCTGGTCGCCGCCCGCCTCGGCGGCACCGCTGCGGGCGAACCCCGCCAGCAGCGCCTGCTGGCCGCCGCCGACGAGCTGCTCATCGCACTGACGCACCGCCTGCCACCCGACGAGCTGCTCGCCGATGATTTGCGCCGCGCCGGCGACCTGCTCGGAGAACTGCTCGGCGCGACCACCACCGACGATGTGCTTGAGGCCATCTTCAGCAGGTTCTGCATCGGCAAGTGAAGGCGCCCGCCCCGCTCAGAACCAGGTCGTGAACGACATGCTCATGCTGAAGGTCTGCGCCCACAGGTCGGGGTGGCGCATCACGTCGTTGCCGACCATCAGCTCGACCAGGCGGTCCTGGTTCTCGCCGAAACGCAGGGTGGGGCGGTCGAAGGCCACCGTGCCGGCGCGCTCGCTGGCGGTCAGCGGCGCCGCGCTGACGCGCACGCCGACGGCGATGGTGCGACGCGAGTTGAAGGCGCTGAGCGGGATGTCGAGGCCGAGGCTGACACCGGTACCGACCTCGCCGGTGTCGCCGGCGTAGATCTCGGGCCGCACCAGCAGCCGAAACGGGGACAGGCCCAGGTGACGGTTGAATTCCAGTGCGGCACCCGGACGCAGGGCCGAGCGGTCTCCGACCACGTCGCCGAGGATGTGCGAGACCTGCTGATCGAGCTCGCGCTCGGCCGCCATCGCCTGTCGACAGGCCAACAACATGACCAGCAAAGCGCCCAGCCGGATTGCGCGCGACATGCTCATCGCGCCTCCTTCCCGGGCGCCGCGGGACCATTCCCGCGAACCCGCACAGCGTAACCCCCCGGGGATGCCCCGCCCGCGAAAACCCGGACCCCCTGGGCAATCGCGCCGCATCGTCGCGCACTCATGGCAGTGCCAACAGCGCACGCACCTCGCGCACATAGGCGGTGGCGAAATCCTCAAGCTCGGCCGCGGTAGTGGTGCCGCCGATCGACACGCGCACCACGCTGCGCGCCAGGTCGGCAGGCAGACCAAGCGCGGCCACCACATGGCTGGGCTCGCCGCGCAGCGCCATGCACGCCGCCCCGCTCGACACCGCGCAGCCGGCGAGGTCGAGGCGCACCACCAGCGGTTCGCTGCGCACCCCGGGATGCACCAGGCTCATGGTGCCGGGCAGGCGCTCAGCCTCGTGCGCCAGCCAGCGCGCCTGCGGCAGCGCGGCGCTGATCCGCGTCCAGGCCCCGGCGAGCAGTGCGCGTTCGCGCACGTCCTCGGCCGCGGCCCCGGTCGCGGCCTCGGCCAATGCCGCAGCGAGCGCCGCAGCGTTGGCGGCGTCCTCGGTGCCCGAGCGCCGGTCCTGCTGCTGGCGGCCGCCCGCGATCAGCGGCGGCACGCGCCGGCCATTGCGGGCATAGAGCACGCCGCAGCCCTTGGGTGCGCCGAACTTGTGCCCGGCGATGCTGGCGAAATCCACGCCCAGCGCGCCAAGGTCGAGCGCGGCCTTGCCGGCGCCCTGGCAGCAATCGAGCAGCAGCGCCGCCCCCGGCGCGGCGGCGCGCAGCGCCGCGACCAGCCCCGCCACATCCTGGCGCGTGCCGAGCTCGTTGTTGGCGAACTGCGCGCAGGCCAGGCGCGTGCGCGGCCCCGCGGCGGCGGCCAGGGTCGCGGGCGCAAGCCGGCCGGCGGCATCGACCGGCAGGGTGCGCAGCGTGCAGCGTTCCTGCTGGGCGGCATTGCGCAGCACCGAGCTGTGCTCAATCGCGCTCGCCAGGACCTCCCCCTCCTCCGCGCCATGGCAGGCGGCGTGGATGGCCAGGGCGTTGGCCTCGCTGCCGCCGCTGGTCAGCACCAGTTCATGCGCCTGGCACCCGAGCGTGCGGGCGAGCGCACTGCGCGCCGCGTCGAGCGCCGCCCGGGCGCGCTGGCCGGCGGCGTGCACCGAGCCGGGGTTGCCCCAAGCCGCGTCCTGGGCCGCCAGCCAGGCTGCGCGCGCCACCGCGCGCAGCGGCGCCGTGGCGTTGTGATCAAGGTAGGCCGGCATGGGGGGCAGTGTCGGCGGCCGACCGGCCAGTCCACGACCATGCGCACGGGTGGCCGGGCGATTGCTGGCCTCCACCGCCCGGCGCCCTAGGCTGCCCGCGCCGCTGACCCCCTCCCGCACCTGGAAATCCCCATGGCCATCCCTCGCCTCGCCTTCGCAACCCTCCTCGCCACCGCTTGCGCAGCGTCCCTCCACGCCGCGGAACAGGACGCCGCACCGCCCCTGGAGGCGGCCGAGCCCATCCCCACGGGCGATGGCCTGTTCGCGCGCACCGGCCTCGACCCGACCCGGGTCACCACCGCCGTGGGCGGACGGTACCAAGTCGCCACGAACGATTTCAATGGTTCGGATGGGACCGCGGAAGTGCTCAAGGGCTCCTTCGCGTGGAACGACCTCTCGGTGGCCGCCACCGTGCCCGCGCTGGTGCGCGTCAACCCCGGTGCCGGCAGCACCGAGCACGGCTTCGGCGACATCGGTCTGCGCGGCGAGTACGCGCAGCGCGTGAACGCGCAGCTCTATGGCGCGCTCGGCCTCGACGTGACGCTCAACACCGCCGAGAAGGACGTGCTGGGCGGCAACGCCACCATCATCGCCCCCTTCGTCGCGCTCTCCTTCGAGCGCAACGTCAAGGAACGCTGGCTGCTCGAGATCCACTACTCCACCGATGTCGCCCGCGAGGACGGCACGGTACCGCACACCCGGCTGCTCGAGGGCCGCCTGGGCTGGCTGCGCGACCTTGGCCACGGCTTCGTCGCCAAGCTCGAGGCGCGGCCGTCCTACGACGACGAGCGCCAGCACACCGGCCTGGCCGCGTTCGGCGCGATCAGCAAACTCATCGATGGACACAGCGCGCTGTCGGTGGACATCCTGCAGCCCATCGACCGTGACAACCGCCATGCCTTCGGCTGGCAGTTCGCGCTGGAGTACCGCTACAACTGCTTCTGAACCACCGGCGCCGGCTGACCGACCGCAGCCTGACGCCCGCCGCGCTTACCGGCGGCGGGCCCGGGCCCAGCTTCGTTGGCCTGCCGGCGGCGCCAACCGGCCTCACCGCTCGCGATGGAGCACCGCCATGGACAGCGCGCGCCACATCCTGCACCTCGACGACAATCCCGCCGACCTCGAGCTGGTGCGTCTCGCCGTAGCCGAAGGCGGCCACCGCGATATCGTGGTCGACAGCGTGAGCAGTCCGCAAGCGGCCCTGGCGCGCATCGCCGCCGGACCGACGCCGGAACTGATCATCTGCGACCTACGCCTGCCCGACAGCGATGGCATGAAGTTCATCCAACGTCTGCACCGGCTGCCGGCGCTCGCGCGCGTCTCCGTGATCCTGCTCACTGGCGTGCAGTCGGCCGAGGCGCCGCGCGACCAGCCCTTTGTCGCCGGCATCTACCACAAGCCACCGGTGTGGGCGGAGCTCGTCGCGTTGATGACCGACCTGGTGCGGCGCTTCCTGCCCCCGCGCGAGGTCGTGGTCATGCCTGGGCGCACCCGCACCGACCACTGAATCGGGGGGCTGGCGGCTGGCGGCTGGCGGCGAAAATGACAGCCGACCTCGATGTGTGCTTATTGAACTCACCCCGTGACGGGGAGTCCACGTGCCGATGCCTGACATACGCGCTGTCAGCCATCAGCCATCAGCCATCAGCCATCAGCCGTCTGCTGTCAGCCTTCAGCCTTCAGCCTTCCCTTCACCGCCCCGCCATCGGAATCACATCGACGGCGACCGCGACGCGGTGCGCGCCGCCGCCCAGGATCATGCCCTTGATCGGGCTGACGTCACTGAAATCGCGGCCAATGGCCACGGTGATGTGGCGTTCGGCGGGCAGGCAGTCGTTGGTCGGGTCGAGGTGCACCCAGCCGTCGCCGTGCGTGCCGGCGACGCCGGGGCAGTGCACCGCGGCCCAGGCGTGCGAGGCGTCAGCGCCGACCAGGCGCTCGACCCCGGGCGGCGGCACGGTCTCAAGGTAGCCACTGACGTAGACCGCCGGCAGGCCGAGCGAGCGCATGCAGCCGATCAGCACCTGCGCGAAGTCCTGGCAGACGCCGACGCGCCGTTCGAGCACCTCGGCGAGCGTGGTGGTCACCGAGGTCGCGCCCGAGGCGTAGGCGAAGTCGGCGTGGATGCGGTGATTCAGGTCGATGGCCGCCGCCAGCAGCGGCCGCCCCGGGGTGAACGACGGCGCGGCGTAGGCCGCAAGCTCGACCGCCGTGGGCACCAGCGGCGAGTCGTGCAGGAACTCCTCCGGCCCGAGCGGCAGGAAGCCGCCCGGCGTGGTGCCGGCGCGCAGGTGGTCGCGCACCTCCTCCCAGGCGGGCGTGGCGGCGGCGTCGGGCGCCGCCAGGGTGCGCATCTCGACCTCGCTGGTCGCGCGCACCACCAGCTCGCGGTGGTGGTCCTGGACGGTGAAGCTGCCGACGCGGTTGCCGAAGTAGTCGCGGCGCTCGTGCGACACCGCCGGCCCCGGGCTGACGGTCAGCTCGTGGCGCAGACAGCGCTGGGTGGCGCTGTCGCGCGGCGCGAGGTGCACAACGTTGTGCGAGACCGCGACCGGCTCGAGATACTGGTACGTGGTGGTGTGGCGGATGCGGTAGCGCATCACACCTCTCCGCCGCCGGGACCGGCCGGCGGCGTCGCCGCTGGGGCCGGGTTGCTGACCAGGTGGCTCAGGTAGACGCGCGCGATGGTGTCGGAGAGCGTGCCGAGATCGTTGGCCAGGCCGTCGATGAAGGTCGCCAGACGCACGTTCGCGCCCTCGCCGATGGCCAGCGTCTGCGGGTCGGCGAGGCGCAGGCGCGCGACCATGCCGAAGGCAAGGCGCTCCTCGGTGCTGGGCAGGGCGCGGTCGGCCGCGCGCGGCAGGGCGGCGACGTGCTCGGCGATGGCGGCGAGCTGGAAGGCCACCGCGCGCGGATTGGTGGCGTCGGTCAGCAGCAGGTCGAGCACCGGCGCCGTCTGCAGCGTGGTGAGGTAGCGGCTGCGGTAGGTGATGGCGCTGTCGGCGACGTCGAGCGCGACCTCCAGGCCCGCGTCCACATGGTCGGCGCCATCGGCGATCAGCGCGCGCAGCAGGTCACAGGTGAACAAGGCGCGCTCCAGGCGGCGGCCGATGTCGAGGAAGCGCCAACCCGGGCCGCGCGTGGTGTTCTCCATGCCCATCGCGGCGAGCGCGGCGAGTTCGACGACCACGCGGTTGAGCAGCACCAGGTCGTCGCCGAGCTGGGCACCCGGCGCGCGCCGGCCGAGCTGCTGATCGAGGTGGTTGACGATGCGCCAGGTGTCGTTGGACAGGCGGTCGCGCACCGCGAAGGCCGCGCGGTGCAGGCCGCGCAGCGTCGCGGGCAGCCCGCACGGCAGGGCCGGATCGTGGATCAGCGCCAGGAAGCGCGCGCCGATGTCCTGCTCGTCGTCGTCCTCGTCCTCCGCGGGCAGATGGCCGGTCTGGCGCAGCGCGCGCACCAGCGCGCCGAATTCGCGTCCGGCGAGTGAGCCCGGGTCGTCGGCAAGTCGCAGCACGCCGGCGCGCAGCAGGCGCGCGGTGTCCTCGGCGCGCTCGCCGTAGCGGCCAAGCCAATAGAGGTTGTCGGCGACGCGGCTGGGCAGGTCGATGCCGCCGCGCTTGAGCTCGACCGGTGCGCCGACCGGGCGCAGCAGGGTGACGTGCGGCACCGGACCATCGGCCAGCACCCAGGTGTCCTTGCTGCCGCCGCCACGCTGCATCGAGACGATCTGGGGCTGGCGCGATTCCGTGGCGCGCGCGCCCGGCGCCGCGGCGATGCGCGTCAGCGCCCCGGGCATCACCGCATACGCGTCTCTGGTCGCCACCGCGAAGGCGCGCAGCGTCATCGGCCGCGGGCTGAAGCCGCCGCCGGTCCACACCGGCGTGGTTGAAAGCCGCACCTGCTCCTGCGCGATGTAGGCGAACGGGCGCGCGGCGATGCGCGCCAGCAGCGCCGTCTTCGCGGCGGACGACAGCTGATTACCGAACACCGGCTCGCCGGCCGCGCCGGCGCCGGAGATCGGCTTGATCACCAGGTGCTCAAGATTGGCCGCGACGTGGCTCAGGGTGGTGGCGACGTCCAGGCCACACCACCAGCTCGGCACCGATTCCAGGCGCAAATCCTCACCCAGCAGGTGGCGGCACAGGCGCGGCAGCAGCGGCATCCACGCCGGGTTCTGCGCCAAGCCGCTGCCCAGGGCGTTGACGATCGCGACGTTGCCGGCGCGCGCCGCCTGGACCAGTCCGGCGACGCCCAGGGTGGAGTCGTTGCGCAGCTCGAGCGGGTCGCAGAAGTCGTCGTCGAGGCGGCGCAGCACCACATCGACCGGGTGCAGGCCGCCGAGGGTCTTGAGGAACACGCAGTCGTCGCGCACGGTCAGGTCGCCGCCCTCGACCAGGGTGTAACCGAGGTAGCGCGCCAGGTAGGCGTGCTCGAAATAAGTCTCGTTGTACGGCCCAGGGGTGAGCAGCACGATGCGCGGGTTGTCGCGGTTGCGCGGTGCGAGCCGCACCAGGGTTTCGCGCAGGCCGACAAAGAACGAGGCCAGGCGCTGCACCCGGCACTCGCGGTAGGCCTCGGGCAGGGCGCGCGACAGCACGATGCGGTTCTCGAGCGCGTAGCCCGCGCCGGACGGCGCCTGGGCGCGGTCGGCGAGCGCGCGCCAGCGGCCGTCGCCGCCGCGCACCAGGTCGGCGCCGTAGAGGTGCAGGCGGTGGCCGCCGGGCACGCGCAGCTCGTGGCACGCGCGCAGGAAGCCGGGATGGGCGAAGACCGCGGCCGGCGGCAGCAGCCCCTCGCGCAGCAGGCGCTGCGGCCCGTAGCAGTCGGCGAGGATGAGGTCGAGCAGGTGCGCGCGCTGCGCCAGCCCGAGCGCGACCCCCTCCCACTCGCGCGCCGGGATCACCTCGGGGATGGCGTCGAGCTGCCACGGCCGGTCGAGCCCCTGCGGGTCGCCGTAGACGTTGTAGGTGACGCCGTTCTCGCGGATCAGGCGCAGAGCGTGTTCCCAGCGACCGGCCAGGGCGGCGGGGCCGAGGCGCTCGAGCTCGCCGGTCAGGCCGCGCCAGTGCGGGCGCAGCTCGCCCTGGGCGTCGCGCAGCTCGTCCCAGCCCTCGGGCGGCGCATACCCGTCCAACAGCTTCGCGGCCGTGCCCGACGGCGGCGACAGCGGATGCATGCGCTGCTGGCTCTGCAGGTGGGCCTGCGGCTGGGGCTGCGGGTGCTGCTGGGGATGCTGATGCTGGTACTGCTGCTGAGGGTGCTGGTGCTGGTGCTGCGACGGCAGGTTGGGCGGCGGCTGCTGCGCCGGTGGGGGCATGGTGGTCAGCGGCGGGAGAGGCGGCAGCGGCGCGCCGGGTCCGGACGGTGGCTGCGACGGCGCACCGTCGGACTGGTCATGCTGAACGGCATCCATGCAGCGCCCAGGGTCGTCACCGTCCTTGGGGCGGTCAACGGGCAGCAGCGGTCCGCTGGCCATGGCTCAGCCCCTGGTCTGGCGCAGGTCGAGCGTGAAGGGGAACTCCGGATCGCGCGCCGGCGCGATGCCGGTGACCAGGTGGCGATAGCCGGTCGAGCCCGGCGAGTGCCGGTTGTTGCTGAAACGCGCGTGGCGGCGCGCCTCGGCAGCGTTGGCGTTGACCGGGAACTGCGGGTAGTTGCGCCCGCCCGGATGGTCGACGTGGTAGGTGCAGCCCGCGACCACCTGCTTGTTCCAGGTATCGACCAGGTCGAAGACCAGCGGCGCGTGCGCAGCGATGGTCGGGTGCAGGCACGAGGGCGGCAGATTGGTGCGGAAACGGACCCCGGCCACGAACTCGGTCGCGGTGCCGGTGGGATGCAGCGGCAGCGGCACGCCGTTGCAGGCGACCACGTGGCGGTCGCCGGTCATGCCCAGCACCTTGACCTGCATGCGCTCCAGCGACGAGTCGACGTAGCGCGAGGTGCCGCCGGCCGAGGCCTCCTCGCCAAGCACGTGCCACGGCTCGAGCGCGCCGCGCAGCTCGAAGTGGATGCCGCGGTGGGCGAACTCGCCGTAGCGCGGGAAGCGGAATTCGACGTGCGGCGCGAACCACTCCGGCTTGAAGCCGTATCCGGCGCCGCCGAGGTCGGCCAGGACGTCGTTGAAATCCAGCTCCAGGAAGTGGGGCAGCATGAAGCGGTCCTGCAGCTGCATGCCCCAGCGCGCCAGCTTCTGCTTGTACGGCTGCTGCCAGAACTGCGCGACCAGGCCGCGCAGCAGCAGCTGGCTGGCCAGGCTCATGCGCGCGTGCGGCGGCATCTCGAAGGCGCGCAGTTCCAGCAGGCCGAGGCGGCCGGTGGCCGAGTCCGGCATGTAGAGCTTGTCGATCGAGAACTGCGTGCGGTGGGTGTTGCCGGTGACGTCGACCAGCACGTGGCGCAGGAT
>JBBQSO010000030.1:0-55137 GCA_038213805.1 Planctomycetota bacterium
CGGGCGGGACTGGGGTGATCGGGGTGTTCTGAACGTGGCTCATGGCCACTCCCTCTGGCGGCTACGCCGCCGGTGGGAGCAGTGGAGTTCCTCTATCAGACTTCAGGAATGGGGCATGATGCAATCTGGTGAGGAGGACAATCAGGATCCAGACAGCCAACTCCCAAAACAACAATCCCCGCGAGTTCATCGCGGGGATTGTTGTTTCTGGTCGGACCGACAAGATTCGAACTTGCGACCTCTACCACCCCAAGGTAGCGCTCTAATCCAGGCTGAGCTACGGTCCGATGCGAGGGTTGGGTTTTTATGAAGTTAGCGGGGGCTGGTCAATGGTTATTCCTTGGCGGCCCGCAGCGGGCTGGTCGCCTGAGCAGCGGAACCAATGTGGGGCGGCACCCTTGAGGCGTCTGCGAGGTCCACGGTGGGTGCGCCCAGCGCCTCGCCGTCACGCCCACCGGTGGCCCCGGTCCCCCCACCAAAGATCCGGCGGCACCAGGCCGACAGATCGTCGAAGAGTGTGTACGCCACCGGCGTCACCAGCAGCGACAGCAGCAGGCTGAGCGCCTGGCCGCCGACGATCACGCGCGCCATGGCTGCACGGCGGCCGGAGCCGGGGCCCTCGCCCAGAGCGATCGGTACCATGCTGGCGATCAGCATCAGGGTGGTCATCAGGATCGGGCGCAGGCGCACGCGGTTGGCCTCTAGCACCGCCCACAGGCGACTGCACCAGGCAAGGTCGTGGCGGCCGACCCAGGCCCACCAGCGGCCGGCACCAGTCGGGGCGGCGTAGGCGGCGGGCAGCAGCCCCGGCTCGTCGCGCAGCCGCACACGCAGGACGTTGGCGTAGTCGACCTGCAGGATGCCGTTCTTCTTGACGATGCCAAAGAGCAGGAAGATGCCGAGGATCGAGTAGATGGTCAGCGGCTGGCCAAGCAGGATCAGCGAGATCAGCGCAAAGGGGATGGTGACCGGCACCGCGAGCAGGATCGCGATCGGCATCACGAAGCTCTCGAACTGCGCGGCCAGCACCATGTACATGAACACCAGTGACAGGCCGAAGGCGAGCAGGAAGCCCTGGTTGGCCTCGACCTGGACCTTGGCGCGGCCGCCGGCGACCAGCCGATAGTCGGCGGGCATGCCGACCGCCGCGCCGGCGGCGACGAAGGCCGCGGCCGCCTCGCTGGTCGGGATGCCGTTGAGGTTGGCGACGATGGAGATCTTGCGCACGCGGTTGTAGCGGTCGATCTGCGCCGGGCCGCGCGCCTCGCTGAGGGTGGCGATGCTGGCCAGGCGCACCGGTGGCCCCCTGGTCGAGGGCACGCTGAGCGCCTCGAGCGCTGGCACGCCGTCGCGGTCTGCGCCCCGCGCACGCAGCCACACGTCGTAGAGCTCGCCCAGGCGGACGTCCTTGAAGTCCGAGACCACCTCGCCGCCGACCAGGGTGCCGAGCGTGCGCGCGGCGGCCTGCACCGACACCCCCTGGTCGCTGGCGCGCTCGCGGTCGATGACGACGCGGATCTCGGGTTTGCGCAGCGCCAGGGTGGTGTCGACGTCGCTGAGGTCGCCGCGCAGGCGCAGTTTCGCGACGATCGCGTCGGCGTAGGCGCCCAGGCGCTCCAGGTCGGGGCCGACCAGCGCGAACTCGACATCGGCGTTGACGCCACCGCTGCCGCCGGATGCGGGCTGGATGCTGGTGCGCAGGTCGGGCCAGTCAGCGACGATGGCGCGCGCGCGCGCCATCAGGTCGGCCTGGGTGAAGCGCCGCCCGTTCGCACCTGGTTGGCGCTGCCGCAGGTCGATCAGGCGCACGTAGATGGTGGCCTTGGTGACCTCGCCGGCGGCCTTGGTGACGCGTCCCGAGGTGTCACCGATGGTGGTGAGCAGGTCGACGACCTCGGGCTGGGCGCGCAGCCGCGCCTCGAGCGCGCGGCAGGTGGCGTCGGTGCGCGCCAGCGTCCAGCCGGGTGGGGTGGTGATGGCGATCTCGAATTCGCTCTGGTCCTCGGTGGGCACGAAGTCGACGCCGGCGATCGCCGCCAGACCGGGGAAGTCGAGCCAGGCGAGGCGCTGCAGCGCGGCCGGATTGCCGAGGGCCAGCCACCTGCCGAACGGCAGCGGGAACAGCAGCAACGCCACCGCCAGCGCCATGGTCATCACCAGCGCGCGCCGGCGCAGCGCCCAGCGCAGCGCGGCCAGGTAAGGCCGCTCGACCCAGCGCCCGTAGAGTCCGCCGCTGTGGTGATCGGCGCGCCCGCCCGGCGGGGCCGGCTTCAGCTTGAGGAAGCGCGACGCCAACATCGGCGTCAGCACGAAGCTGACCAGCATCGAGACCAGGATGGCGACCGCCATGGTGATGCCGAAGGAGTGGAAGAAGCGCCCGACGCGCCCGCTCATGAACGCCACCGGCAGGAAGATCACCACCAGCGACAAGGTGGTCGCGACCACCGCCAGGGCGATCTCCCTGGTCGCGCCGAGCGCCGCGTCCCAGGCGCTGACGCCCTTCTCCTCCATCCAGCGGAAGATGTTCTCATTCACCACCACCGCATCGTCGATGACCACGCCCACCGCCATGACCAGGGCGAGCATGGTGATGTTGTTGAGCGTGAAGCCCAGCCAGCCCATGACCATGAAGCTGGCGATCAGCGAGATCGGGATGGACAGCGAAGCGATGATCATCGTCCGCCAGTCGCGCAGGAAGAGCAGGATCGAGCCCGCGACCAGCAGCGCGCCCAGAAAGAGGTGCTTCTCGATCTCGTGCAGCGAGCCGCTGATGAACACCGACTGGTCGCGGATCAGGGTGAAGTGCAGGTCGGTGCGCCCGTCCTTACGGAAGCCCTCGGCGATCCCGGCGAGCTTGGCCTTCACCCGCGCGATGACGTCGATGGTGTTCGTGCCGCTCTGCTTCTGGACGACCAGCAGCACCGCGTTTTGACCGTCCAGCCGGCCCACCGAGCGGGGTTCCTCGACGCCGTCGGCGACCGTGCCGATATCGGCGATGCGCACCGGCTGACCGGCCTTCTGCGCGACGATGACGTCGGCGAAGCCCGTGGGATCGGCAATGCGCCCCATGGTGCGCAGGATCGGTTCGCGTCCCGCCTGGTCGACGCGCCCGCCGGGCGACTCGACATTCTGGCTCTGCAGCCCCTGGCGGACCTGGTCGATGGTCAGGCCGTAGGCCTCGAGCCGCGCCGCGTCGGCGGTGATGGTCACCGCGCGGCGCTGGCCGCCGACCAGCGACACCGCACCGACGCCGTCGACGCTGCTGAGCACGTCCTGGACCTGGCGGCGCGCGATCTCGGTGACCTCGCGCAGGCTGCGCTGGCCGTCAACGGCGACGGTCAGCACCGGCGCGGCGTCGAAGTCGAACTTGTCGATGATCGGCGCCTGGGTGCCGGTGGGCAGCGCCGCCAGCACGGTGTTGATCTTGCCCTGGACCTCCTGTTGGGCGATGTCCCGATTCTTCTCGAGCAGGAAGACGATCGTGACCGACGAGATGCCCTCCTTGCTGGTGCTGCGCAGTTCGTCGATGCCGCTGATGGTGTTGACCGCGTCCTCGATGACCTTGGTGACGCCGGTCTCCATCTCCTCGACCGAGGTGCACGGGCGGGTGGTCGTGACGATCACCACCGGCAGGTCGACGTTGGGCATCAGGTCGACGCCGATGCGCGCGAACGCGATCAGGCCGGCGACCACCGGGAACAGCAGCAGCATGCAGGCGAACACCGGCCGGCGGATGCACAGCTCCGGCAGGTTCACGACTTGGGGTTCCCCGCGCCGGCGGCGGCGACCGGGGCGCTTGGCGCAGCCGCTGGGGTGGGTGGCGCCGGCGCCGCGACCTTGACCGTCACCGCCACGCCACTGGCCAGCCTGCTGGTGCCGGTCACCACCAGCTGCTCGCCGCCGGCGAGGCCGCTGCGCACCTCGACCTCGTCGCCGACGCGCACGCCGATCTCGACCGGCAGCTCGCGCGCGAGGCCGTTTGCGACCGTGAAGACCTTCGTCACGCCGGCGAAGGCGATGATGGCGTCTGCAGGCGCCAGCAGCACGCTCTCGACGCGCGTGCGGATGGTGCCGTGCGCGAAGGCGCCCGCGCGCAGCGCACCGGCGGCGTTCGGCACCAGCACCTCGACCGGCACGGTGCGTGCGACCGGGTCGATGCGCGGGCTGATGCGTTCGACCCTGCCGATCACCGGCGCGGCGACGCCGGCCAGGTCGATGGCGACCAGCTGCCCACGCGCCAGCTCGCCCGCAAAGCGTTCGGGCACATCGGCCTTGAGCTTGAGGGCGCGGTCGGCGACCACGCGGTAGAGGTTGGTGCCCTCCTTCACCCACTCGCCGGGCGCGACCAGGCGCGCGGCTACGCTGTAGGGCGGCAGGTCGGGCTGCGCCGCGTCAAGGACCGCGGCCACGCCCAGGTCGGGCACGCGCACGCTGGTGTCGGCGAGGCGCTTGGCGGCGAGGTCGAGTTCTGCCTTGGCGGTGCGGGCCTGGGCGAGCAGCGCCTGGCTGGCGATGCGCTCGGCCTGCAGGTCGCGCTTGGCGATCTCGACACGGTTGCCGAGGTCCTCCAGGTCCTGGGCGCTGATCAAGTCGTTGCCGCCATTGGCAGCGGGCTGGAAGCGCTGGAAGCGGTGGCCTGCGCTGTCGACCAGGAGACGCGCGCGCGCCACGCCCGGCAGCGCCTCGACGTCAAGGTCGCCCTCCGGCAGGCGCACCAGACCGAGCTTGGCCAGGGATTCCTGCAGGGCGGCGGCGGCACGCGATTCGGCCAGGCGGTAGTCGCTGGGGTCGAGGCGCGCCAGCTCGTCCCCGGGACCGACGCGGTCGCCGAGGTCGCGCAGCACCTGTGCCACCGGGCCGGCAACACGGGCGGAGATCACCGCCTCTTCCTGGCCGGTCAGGGTGCCGGTCACCGCCACGCTACGCTGGACCTCGGCGCGATGGACTCCGCGCAGCTCAACCGGCACGGGCGCGGCGACCGCTGCGGCCTGGTCGGGAACCTTGCCACAGCCGCACAACACCATGCACACGCCTGTCAGGGCGGTACCTACGACACGAACACGGAACGTCTGCAGGGACATGGACGACCTGATGAGGGACGGGAACGCATGGGCGTCGAAGGAAGACGCCCGGAGAGGGTGGGACGTTGACTCTCGGCGCGGCCGGGCGGGGACAAGGGCGAGGCCGTTCCACGGTGGGCACCGCCGCAGGTGCGCTGACCTTGGCCCCCGCTTTGACCACCGCGGGCGCCACAGAGCCAAGTGCCTGTTTTCAAGCGACTTTCGGACCTGCCCTGCGCCCGCTCCCCACGTGACAATCGCCATGCACCGCTAGGGTCCCAGGAGCCCATGGATGACGGCCTCGATGCCTCCGTGACCACGCCCACCGCCGACCCCTCGGAAGGGGCCTCCGCGGGCACCGTCGACCTGGGCGTGCGCGTCACCACCGAGGGCTTCAGCGGGCCACTCGACCTGCTGCTCTACTTGGTGCGACGCACCGAACTGGACATCGTCGACATCCCGCTGGTCCTGATCATCGACCAGTTCGTGGCGACGATCGGCCAATGGGCCGACCTCGATCTGGAGGTCGCTGGCGACTTCATCGCCATGGCCGCGACCCTGCTCGAGATCAAGGCGCGCCTGATCGCCCCGCCGCCCGAAGAACCGGACGCCGCCGGCGACGACGAGGGCGACGCATTCGACCCGCGCGCCGACCTGATCAACTCGCTGCTCGCCTACCGCCGCTTCAAGGAGGCGACCCAGGAACTGGCCGCGCGCGAGGACGCGCGCCGCGAACGCCGCGAACGCCAGCTGCGCGAGACCATCCCCGAGGACCCCGAGGACGAGCCCACCCTTGAGCTGGGCGCCGTCGATTCCCACCTGCTGCTGCGCACCTGCGAGCTGCTGATGGCGCGCATCAACGGCCTGGGCCCGCGCACGGTGACGGTCGACGATGTGCCGCTCGGCGTGCACATCGACCGCATCGTCGACGCGGTGCGTACCCAGGGCACCAGCACGCTCGGCGCGCTGATCACCGCCGCGCCGACCCTGCTGGTGCGCGTCTCGACGGTGATGGCGGTGCTCGAAGGCACGCGCCAGCGCTTTCTGGAATCACGCCAGGTCGAGCAATACGGTGACGTCGGCCTGCGCTACCGCGACGAGGAGGAGCGCGCCCGCGTCAGCGAGCTGCCCCCAGAGTTGCCACCCGAGACGCGCCGCCGTCGCCGCCCGCCGCTGGTCACCTGGACGCCACCTGCGAGCGCCGCGCCAGCCGGCGAGGAGACACCCGCCGACGCCGCGACCGACGAACCGGTCGAGAGCGACGACGAGCGCTTCCTGCGCGAGCTCGACGAATCGTGCCGGCTGAACGCGGTGCTGGCGGCGAGCGCCGATCTTGAACGCGCCTACACCGCCTTCCTGACCGAGCGGCATCCCGAACTCCTGCCGCCGGCGCCGGTGGCGGTGGCCGTCGCGAGCGCGGCGCCGGCGGTCGCGGCGCCGGCGGCGGAAATGGCTGCGCCGGCGGCCGTCGCACACGCGGCGCATGTCGTTCCGACCGCGACCGCTGCTGCGGTGGTCGCACCGCCAGCCGCAGCCGAAACGGACCTCACGGCAGGCGTCACGCCGACTGCGACCGCCAGTGTCACGCCGCTGGACGCCGAGCTGTCGCCGGTCCCCGCCAGCGCGGACGCAACTGTGCATCCCGCCACACCTGCTGCAGAAACCGTGGCCGCGGCTCCGCTCGCAACGCCGGTGGTGGATGCGGCGGCTGCGCATGCCGCAGATGCGATCGCAATCGAGCCCGTCGCGATAGCCGAGCAATCGCCCAGCCACGCGGTCGAGCCTGCCGCGCCGGACGGCGCAGACCGGCCCGCGGAACGCACCGTCAGCGTCGCCACCGTACCAGCGGAAGCGGAAGCGGCACCGAACCGCGAGGCGCCTGCCGTCGACGTGGTCCACTCCGCGTGCGCTCCGGTCGACGCCGTGGACCCGCGCGACGAGGCCGGTACCACGCCGGAGATCCCGGCGTGCGCCGCTTCCGATGCCGCTGCGGCGAGCACGGCGGATATCGCGGCGCCACCCACCACCGCCACCGATCTGCCCGCACCTGTGGACGGGCCTGCGGATGCGCTTGCTGCCAGCGCGCTGCCGCTGCGCGAGGACGCAGGCACCACCGGAGTCGTCGACGCGATGCCCGCCCAGACGCACGCGATGTCGCCAGCCGACACCCTGCTCGCGCTGGCGGCACCGGCACTCGCCCAGGAAGTTGCGGGCGGGCAGACCGACACGACTGGAGACGGCTTCGCCTCACCTGCGGGGGAGACCATCTCCGCCCTGGATCCGATCGTGAAATCCCCAGTGCCCATGGCCGACCTGACGCAGGACGGCAGCGCAGCGACCGTCGCACCCATCCCCGCCAGCGCCGAAGTCGACCGCTGGTCCTCGCGCGATGACGAACCGCGCGCCTGGCCGGTCGAAGCGGCGGCGGCCGCACTGGAAGCGCGCCTGCTGGACCACGCATCCGACGAGGACGAGGCGGAGCCCACGCCCGCGCCGGAAAGCGACGACGAGCTGACCGCCTCCGACGATCCCGCCAGCGCCAATGCCATGCTGCTGCGCGAACTCGCCGCCGCTGCCGAGACGCGCCGCGCCGCGCTCGAGCGCGAGCTCCAGCGTCAGCGGGAACGGGAGGCTGCCGCAGCAGCAGCTGCCGCAACGGAAGTGGAAATCGCAGCGACAGCGGCAGCGCAGACACCTGCTGCATCCGCGCCGCTGCAAGCCGAAGCCCCGGTCGCTGCGGTGGCGGATGTGACTGCGACGACCATGGAGGCCAGCGCCGCACTGGCCGCGTCAGCGCCCGCACTCAGCGTTGATGAACCCGCAGACCTCACCGCCATCGAGGCGGCAGCTCCCGCCTTCCTGGAACCGGTCAAACCGGCGCACTGGGAAGATGACGTCGACGTTGAGGCGGAGCCGGAGATCCCGCCCGCCGAGGAAACGTCGCAAGGCGACGACATTGCGAGCGGATCACGGAGCGATGCGCACGCGGCAGCGCCGATCCCCATTGCGGACAGCGACGCACCCGCTGCAGATGTTGCGCACGACGCCTCCGCCATCGCGCCCACTGCGCCAGCGGAGGCCGTGCACGCGACGACGGCGGCGGAAGATGCCCAGCCTGGGATCGCTGAGGTGCACGCGGCTGTGACACTCCCGGCCGAGTACAACGTGGCGATCCCAGCAGCGGACGCCCACGCGCAGGACGCCTCCGCCATCCCACCTACCGCGCCAGCGGAGACCGAGCTCGCGACGACGGCGGCGGAAGATACCCAGTCTGGGATCGCCGAGATGCTCGCGGCGGAGCGACTCCTGGCCGAGGACAACCCGGCGATCCCAGCTGCGGCCATCACTGCGCTCGCCAGCGCTCCCGCAGCGGAGTTCGCAGCATCCGACGCCGACGCCGACGCCAGCGCGCGCCCACGCCCGCCTTCGCGCCCGTCGACCCCGGTCAGCCGCGCCGCCACCGAGACGCGCCTGCATCCGATCCTGCCCGAGGACAACGACGCGCCGCCACCACCACCACCGGATCCGGGCCCGCCACCGGGCCGCCGCCCGCGGCGACCAGCGACCTTCCCGCTCGGCTCCTCCCCGACCACGCTCCTCCTTCCGAACACCCCGCAGAAAACCCAGCGCCACCCCATGCCCGCCCCTCCCCTCCACCGCCGTCCATGGTTCGCCGCGACCGCCGGGTTCGCCTTGGCCGGTCTCGCCGGCTGGGCGGCGTACGAGTGGCTGCTGTGGCTGCCCAAGGACATCCTCGAGGTGACCAGCGGACCGCTGCCCGACCAGGAGATCAGCGGCCGCGCCACGCTGCGCTGGAGCTTCAATCTCGACGTGGTCACTCCTGAGCAGGTCGGCAAGGCCGAGGTCAAGCCGCCGACGTTGACCCCGTCCACCGCGGGTACGTGGACGTGGACCGACCGCCGCTCGCTGTCGTTCACCCCCGACCAGCCGCTGGTCGATGGCACGCCCTACACCATCGCCTTGGCCAAGGACCAGCTGCGCACCAGCGCAGGCTTCCGCCTCGCCCAGGATCTGCGCGCCAGCGTGCACACCCCGGCGCTGGCGGTGCGCGAGGCGCGCCTGGTCACCTACGCCGATAACGGCGCGGCAATGGTCGAGATGCTCTTCAACCAGCCGGTGGACCCCGCCGCCATCGCCAAGCGCCTGGTCGTCGAGGCCCCAGGCGGTGAAGGCGCCACCAAACCGACGGTCATCGCCCAGGGCACCGCGCACGCGGCGGTCGTGCGCTTCGCGATCGCCGGTCTGCCCCAGCCGGCCATCACGAAGGACAGCGCACCGCCCACCGACCTCGCCGCCGCCCTTTCCGGTGGCGCGCTACTCAGTGCGCCGGCCGGTGGCCACGTGATCAGCCATCCCGGCGTCACCGCGCTCCTGCACCTGCCCAGCGGCACCACCGGCGCCGGCGGTCCGCTCGGCCTGGCCAGCGAGTGGAGCAGCGCGCTGCCCCTGGGCGCGACCCTGGCGATGACCGACGCGTGGGCGCAGATCCCGGCCGCCGGCGATGCCACCGTGCACCTCGGCCTGAGCGGTGGCGGCATCCCCGACGACCTGCTCGCCAGACTCATCCACGTCACGCCCGCCGTGCGCGTGAAGATCGAGGCCGTGCCCGGAGGCCTGATCCTGCATGGCGGCTTCACGCCCGGCGAGAGCTACACCGTGGCGCTCGACGCGGTATGGCCTGACCATGGCGACGATCCGACCCTGGCGCTCGCCACCCTGCCGGCCGCCTGCACCGCGACCCTGGCCATCCCGCAACGCCCGCGCGCGCTATGGCTGGAGCGCGTCGACGGCGGCGGCCAGGTGAGCGTGCGCGGCAGTCGTGTGGAGTCCGCCGCGCTCGCAGTCTATCCTGCCGACGCGGCCGCCGACACCGCACCGCTGCGCCAGGAGCGCGTCACGCTCGCCACCACCTCCGAGGGGGAGCCCGCACGGCTGCGCCTGGACGCGCAGCGCCTGCTGCGCGATCTGCCCACCGGAGCGTATGACGTGCGCCTGGCCGGCGAGGTTGGCGACGCCGATGCCGAGAGCGCGCCGGCGCTGACCATCAGGCTGCACCTCGACGCAGTCGCGGTCGCGCCCGGGGCGGTCGCTGCCGGTCTCGGCCGCTGGACGCTCGCGCGCCTGCGCGGTGAAGAAGATGAGGGCGTCGCCCTGGCGATCGGGCGGGCCGAGCCTAGATGACCGCCGGACGCGCGGGAACCGACTTCCATCAGGCGGGGATCCCATGCCATACGCCGACCTGAAACCGGTCGCGGCCGGCAGGCCGCAGTTGCTGTTTTTCTGCGGTGGCTTCGTACTCACGATACTCGCCGGCGCGGTCAACGTCGCGATGCTCTCCTTCTATGCCGTGCCGGTCAGCCACATGAGCGGCGCGGTGTCGCGCGTGGGCATGGACCTGGGCGCACGCCATTACGAGGACCTACCGGTCATCGGCATGATCATCGGCGCCTTCGCCCTCGGCTGCGCCCTGACCGGGGCCCTGGTCGGGGCCAGCACGCTCGCCGATCGCGACCGCTACACCTGGGTCATGGCCTGCGAGGTCGCCGCCCTGGGCGCGGCAGCCGCGCTGCTAGGCGGGGCGGTGAACGCCTCGGTGGTGCTGTGTGCCTGCGCCTGCGGCATCCAGAACGCGATGGCAAGCAGCTACTACGGCCTGGTGGTTCGCACCACCCACGTCACCGGCATCATCACCGACCTCGGCTTCATGGTTGGCGCCAGCCTCACCGGCCGGCGCTTCGCGCCCTGGAAATACCTGCTGCTTACCCTGCTGGTTTCCGGCTACCTCACCGGGGGCTGCGCCGCCGCGGTGATCATGCCCGCCTGGCCAGGCGCGATGCTGTGGGGCTGCTGCGGGCTGGCCGCGGCGATCGCCTTCGGCTGCCACGTGCTCCAGCGTCGCGCGCGCCCCGGCTGAACCGGCCCCACAAATGGCAGTGCGGTTGCTCGCCCATTGCCGCCCGCGCGGTGGCACCTAGCATCCGCGCGCATCTGCATCCAGGGCCGATCCACCAACATTGCGTCCGTGGCGATGCCATCCCCGCACACAGCGCTTGCCTCACCGGACCACCATGCCGCCACCTCCGTCCCGACGTTTCGCGCAGCGCCCACGTACGGGGCGCACCACCGCCACGCTGCCGCGTCCCGGGACCGGGCGCCAGCAGGCCCGTGGCCGCAGCAGCACCGCGCTGCGGGGCACCAGTCGCAAGACCAAGGTGCGGGGTGAAAACCCTACGCTCGGGATCATTTCAACGGTGTGCTTCGCGTTATTCTGGGTGTTCATTTTGCTGGCGATCAACGGCGTGCTCACCTCGGCCGCCAGCCACGATACCGGCCGATTGATGGCTTCGGCTGGGCTCGGACTATTCAGCTACATCTTCCCCTTCGTTGGGCTCGCGACGGGCATCGCGGGCCTGGTCCATCGCCGTTCGCAGCGCGTCATGGCGTGGATCGGCGTGGTGCTCAACGGCGGTCTGCTGGTGTTCTTCTTGGTCTCCATCCTCGCCAACCACCACTAAAAAGCAGACGCGGACCGCGCCTGCGGGCGTCGGCGGTTGACAGTCACGGTCACGCGGCACAGCATGCCGCCGGCGGTCGCTGCAAGCGGGTGCGGGCGCTGCGGACTGTCGCTCCATCCCGCCGAGGACGACCCCGTGCACGCCGACGCTTTCTGGCGCCTCATCGCCTTGATCGACCAGCCCCAGCTCGCCGCCAGCGACGAGAGCGGCGCGCTTGCCCCCCTCCAGGCCGCGCTCGAGGAAGTCGAGACCGACGAGCTGTTCGCCTTCGACGAGCTGCTGGCGCGCGCGTTGTACGAGCTCGACACGCCGCGCCACCTCGACGAGGCCGGCGCCTCGAGCACCTCGGCCGACGCCTTCCTGTATGCGCGCTGCTGGGTGGTCGCACGCGGCCTAGAGCACTACGTTGCGGTGCGCAAGGATCCCGCGCTCATGCCGCAGACACTTGAAGAATGGTGCGAACCGCTGCTGCTGGTTGCGCAAGAGGCGTGGGCCGCAAAGACCGGCGCGGACCCGGCCGACTATCCGCACATCTCGACGGTCAGCTACGAGACCGGCGCGAACCAAGCGGCATGGCGCGGCCGGCGGCCGGATCTCTAGGGACGGCTCAGAAGCGGTAGCCGAACGAAACGAACGGGGCCAGCCCGCGGCTGCGGATGGTGACGGTTTCGCTGAGGTCGCCGCCATTCACCAAGTCGAACTGCAGCTTGCCGTGGGTGCGCGTGACCTGATAGCCGACGCCGAGCCCGATCTGCAGGTGGTTGCGGCTGCCCGTGTAGTAGACGGCGGTGCGCACGCCGTACTCGATCGAGCTGCCGCTGCCGCTCTCAGCGCGGGTGACCGCCTGGTTGCCGCCGACGATGCCGCGATCGGTCAGCTTCGCGAAGGCTGCCCCGGCAAAAGGCACCACCTCGAGATGGTAGGAGCCGGCGAGGTGCGCGGCGAGGCCCAGGCCGAGATCCATGCCTTGGGTGCCGATCTTGATCGGACCGACGATCGGGGTGATGCGGTTGTCGTCCTCGGCGGTCGCCTGTTGGGCGTCGAACACCGCGATGGCCAAGATCAGCGAGCAGCCACTGCTGATCCGGGCAAGGTGCAGGGTGGGGCCCAGATCGACACGCACCCCGGGATGCGCGCCCGCGATTTCTTCGCTGGCGCTGCCTCCCGGGTCTACGTAATCGATATGCACTGGCTTGCTGGAAGGCAGGCGGGTGATGGTCAGGCGCAGGTCGTCGAAGGAGAAGCCGTCGGCGGCCATCAGCGCGGGGCAGGCGCCCAAGCCCATGGCCAGACCGAGGATCGCTCCAGGAAACCGCTGTCTGGACATGGAACCTCGCTCGCTGGGCCGTGGGATGACCTGCAAGGATGGCTCACGCGCGCGCGGCTGTCAAATCGGGAACGGCCTCAGCCGGGGGCGACCGGCTGAACGGTGACGACGACGGTGGCCAGGTTGTTGGCCTTGGAGCCCTCGACGACCAGGTTCTGCGGGTCCAGGACCACGTTGTAGACATGGGTTCCGACGCTGGTGGCGGGCACGGTCAGCAGCAGCGAGGCGCTGAGGGTCGCGGCGATGTCCGGCATGGTCCCGCTCGCGACCACCACGGCCGGGGTCACTGAGGTGTCGAGCACCTGCACCGCGACGCCGCTGGCGGTCAGGCCTTTGAGCGAGGTGTCGATATTGGTCACCGTCACGGTCAACTCGATAGCGGTGGCCGTGGTCACCACCGCCGGCGCCACCGCCGGCGCTGCCAGCACCAGGTCGAAATCTGCGAAGGCGACCACCGCGCTCGCGGTGTTGTTGGTCTCGTTCATCTCAGGGATGAGATTGTCGGGATCGATGACCATGAAGTAGGTGTGCAGGCCCAAGGCGCCGCTGTCGGTGGTCGGGTCGATGGTCAGGGTCACCGGCACATGGGACTGGCCGGCCACGCTGGCGACGGTGCCCGAGGCGATCGGGGCGGTGGCGGGATCGTCACGGAAGACCCGAAAGGAGATGTTGGTCAGCGCTTCATGCGCGGTGTTGAACAGCGAGAAGGTGATGATCGCGGGACTGGTCGTCGAAGGCGTGGGCAACGCCACCGGCGGCGTGGTGGTCGAAGTCACAGTCGGCACGCCGGAGAAGGTCAGGTCGACGAAGTCGAAGGTCTTGCCCGGGCTGGTGCAGCCGGCCAGCAGCGCGGCGAGCAGGATGGCTGGGACGAAGACCAGGGTGGTGCGCATCGGTGACCTTGCACGGGCCTGAGGCCCCGGGGGAGGGGCGAACGGTAGAACCGGCGCGGGGTCAGGCAAGCGGGACCGTCGGCGTCCGCTTCGTCAGCCGTCCGATCAGGATGCCAAAGCCCAGGCTGGCCAAGGCCGCGAAGGCGACCATCACCACGGCGACGCGCTTGAGCGCGGCGGCCTGCAAATCGAGCACCGGGTTGGCGAGCACGTCAACGCCGATCTGCAGCGAGGCCAGCCGCCACCCGCCGGCGCTGCGCACCGCGACCGCGCTCCAGCATTCGGGGACGATCAGCACGCGGTCACCGGCCAGGCGGTATTCGTCGGCGCCTGTGCCGCGCGCCATGGCGGTGTCGGCGTCCAGAAACACCGCCGGATCCTCGCGCTGGGGGTGCGCGCCCACGCTCGCCACGGCATTCTGCGGGCGCTGGTGCAGCATCTTCAGCCACACCGCCAGTTCGGGCAGGCTGGTGACCACGGAAGCGTCGGGCAGGGTGATCTGGAAGCGCGGAGCGACCAGCGGGGCCAGTTCGCCAACCTTTTCTGCGCTGATGGCGGCCGCGACCTGGACCATGAGCTGGTCGAGAGCGGCGCGGTCGCCGGCGCGCGGCTCATCTTCGGCGGCGGTCAAGGACCCCATGGCCACCTGTAGGACGAGGAACGCAGCGGCGGAACCTGCGGAGGTCAGGGCGTGGCGCATGCGGGTGTCCTGGTGGCCTGGCGCGGGCTGTTCCCGCGGCGGTGGCCGGCAGGCTACGCCGCTGGGGGGCACGGCCATAGCCAATCCCCGGCCTTCCATCGTTATATCTTGATAGAGCGATGGAACGAGCCAGGATGCGAATCATGCGCCTCGACCAGATCCTCGCCGCCAAGCCGGCCACGCTGTCCTTCGAGTTCTTCCCGCCCAAGAGCGAGCGCGCGTGGTTCACCCTCGAAGACACCGTCGAGCAGCTCGCGCCGCTCGGCCCGGACTTCGTCTCGGTGACCTATGGCGCGGGCGGCAGCACGCGCGGCAAGACCCGCGAGGTGATCGAGCACATCCAGGGCCGCAGCGGCCTGACCGCGATGGCGCACCTGACCTGCGTCAACGCGACCCGCGCCGAGCTCGCGACACTGCTCGACGAGTACCACGCTGCCGGCATCACCAACCTGCTCGCGCTGCGCGGCGACCCGCCCAAGGGCCAGGAGCGCTTCGTGCCGACCGACGGCGGCTGCGCGCATGCCATCGACCTCATCCACTTGATCCGCGCCGACGGCCGCTTCACCGCGCTGTGCGCGGCCTTCCCCGAGAAGCATCCGGATGCGCCGAGCCGCGCCAGCGACTGGGAGCACCTCGCCGACAAGCTCGCCGCCGGCGCCGCCGCGGCCATCACCCAAGGCTTCTTCGCAGTCGAACCATATCTGGAGATGCGCGCGCATGTCGCCGCCCGGCTGGGTCGCGCGCCACGCATCATCCCCGGCATCTGGCCGGTGACCGGCTGGAAAAGCGTGCAGAGCTTCTGCCGCTTCTGCGCCGCGGCCGAGCCCGAGGAGCTGCGCGCGCTGCTCCAACCGCTTGAGGCCGATCCGGTGGCGGCGCGCCAGGCCGGCATCGCCTTCACCGTCGCCTTCTGCCGCCGCCTGCTCGCCGCGGGCGCACCCGGGCTGCACTTCTACTGCATGAACCGCTCCACCGCCGCCGCCGAGATCGTCACGGCGCTGCGCCTGGGCGGCGCGGCGATCTGAGCGGGAAGCACGAATTCCAGCAGCCGGACAGCGCCGCGGCCCGATGGTTAGACAGCCGGATAAAACAAGAGGCGCGGAGACGCGGAGAATGGAGGAGGACAGCGGCGGAAGGGCCGGCTTGGCCGCATCTGCGTACAACGCCGATGCGGTAGCGGTCCCGCATCACAAGCCGGGGCGTACTGCCTGCGGGCCGCGGGCAGCATGACGATCTCCTCCTCTACCCTCCGCGTCTCCGCGACTGTTTTATCCGGCTGTCAGCAGCGTGCATGCGGCGTGGACTGCGTATTCTCGGCGAACGTGACCTTGTACCAGCCAGCGGGCACCGGTAGGACTTCGCGGATGACCACTCTGCGCTGTGCCGGCCTGGTCTTTCTAGCACTTTTGTTCGGCGCCCTGCCCGGCGCTGCGGTCGCGGCCGACGCTGACACCGCCACCCTGCCCGAGACCATCCCCGCGAGCCTGCCCGCCGACGCCCTGGTGCTGACGGTGGATGCGCGCGAACTGCCCGACGGCTTATTGCACGCGCACGAGAGCCTGGCAGCGACCGGGGGCGATCAGGTGCTGGTCTTTCCCAAGTGGATCCCGGGCACGCATGCGCCGGCTGGGCGCATCGTCAACCTGGTCGGCCTGCGCTTCAGCGCCGGCGGCGCGACCCTGGCCTGGGACCGCGATGAGGCCGATCCGTACCGCCTGGTGGTGCACGTGCCGGCCGGCAGCGCACGCCTGGAGGCCGACTTCACCTATATCGCCAATCACGGCGACGTCAGCAGCGCCGGCGTCGATGTGGAAGGCACCCGCGGTCTGGGCGTGATCAACTGGAACTGCTGCGTGCTTTGTCCGGAAGGCCGGCCGGTGGGCGCCATCCCGGTCGTCGCCAGCCTGCTGTTGCCGACCGGCTGGAAGCCGGGCACCGCGCTGGCCATCCAGCGTGCGCAGGCCCCCGGCTGGCGTTTCGCGCCCACCACCGTGGGCGCACTGATCGACCGGCCGCTGATCGCCGGACCGGGACTCACCGAGACCGCGCTGGAGACCGGCGACCTGCCGGCGTCGCTGGTGATCGCCGCTGCCGATGGCGCGCCCGTGGTTCCCGACCACGAATGGTGCACGCGGCTGACCGCCGCCGTGACCCAGGCGCAGCGCCTGTGCGGCCCGGCGCATTGCCCGTCCTACCGCTGGCTGTGCATGGTCGGCGATACCTTCGACGATATCGGCCTCGAGCACGGCGACTGCAGCCTGTGCGGGCTCGTCGGCCGGCCGTTCAGCGATTTCGACAGCACCTCATACCCCGAGCGCGACCTGATGGTGCACGAGCTGATGCACTCGTGGTGCGGCAAGCACGTGCGCCCGGCGGCGATGGCGACCACCGACCTGCAGACGCCGCAGCGCACCGGCCTGCTGTGGGTGTACGAAGGCCTGACCATGTACCTGGGCGAGGTCGTCGGCACGCGCGCCGGGATGCACACGCCCGCTGAATTCCGCGAGCAGCTCGCCGCCGACATCCACGATCTCTCGTACCAGCGCGGCCGCGCTTGGCGCAGCGTCGAAGACACCGCGCGCGCCGCCTGGATGCTGCGTGAACCGAGCAACCGCTACGGCGATCTGCGCCGCGGCGAGGAGTTCTACACCGAAGGCAAGCTCTTCTGGCTCGAGGCCGATCTGATCATCCGCAGCGCGAGCGGCGGCGCGCGCAGCCTCGACGATTTCTGCCGCACCTTCCTCGGCACGCCGCTCGCGCCCGGGACCGCGCTGCGCACCTACACCGTCGACGACGTCATCGCCGCGCTTGCGGCGGTGCAGCCCCACGACTGGCGCGCGCTGGTGCGCACGCGCATCAGTGCGGTGCGCCCGCGCCTTGACGGCAGCGGCTACGAGGGCGGCGGCTGGCGGCTGGTCTACTCCGACCCCGCCGATCCCGCCCAGTCACCCGCCGATGAGAACACGCTGCTCGACACGCGCGCCAGCCTGGGCTGCGAACTGCGCGATGGGCGGGTGAGCGGACTGCAGCCCGGCTCACCCGCGATGCGCGCCGGACTGCACGAAGGCGACCAGGTTTCGGGAGCGGACGGCAGACGGCTCGACGGCCTGGCGGTTGAGAGCGCGCTGCAGCGCGCCGTCAGCGATGGGATCGGCCTGGTCCACCTGGTCGTCACCGAAAACCGGGTACCCAGACCTGTAAACGTGCCCTGGGACCAGGGCCCGCGGCATCCGCGCCTGGAGCGCCTCCCGGATGCGCCCGACCTGCTCGGTGCAATCCTGACGCCGCGGGATCGCTGAACGCATCAACGGATGGCGAACCCCCTCCTGCCGGTGGCGTGAGCGGCCGTTCTGCGCTACGCTCTCAGGGTTGCGGTTCCCGGTCGCATCCGTCGTACCGGCGCATGCGTATGGCTGGGATCCTGCCGCCCGCGATCACCCCGCCCGGAAGCAGCGCCCATGGCGACGCATCTCCTCCGCATCCCGACCCTGCTGCTGGCCGCCGCCGCGCTGCCGGCCCTCGAACTCGCCGAGGGTCTGAGCTTCGGCGGCTATGGCGAGGCCATCGCCCGCGCCGAGCACCGCGACCGCAACAGCCCGTTCAACACCAGCACCACCACCCCGCCCGGCGATCAGACCTATGTGGACTTCAGCAGCGACGCGGCCTTCAAGCTGCGCTACCGGGTCGACGACTTCACCCTGCGCACGGATCTCATCGCGAGCAGCGAGGCGCAGTTCGGCAACGACCACCTGCTGCTCGAGCAGGCCTTCATCGACTGGGCTGCCACCCCCAACCTGACGGTGCGCGCCGGGCGCTTCCAGAACACTTGGTTTGGCTGGGAGGGCTTCCACACCCCCGAGCAGTTCCGCGTCAACCATAGCGCCGCGTGGGACTGGAATGTCACCAACCACGGTGGCGCCCCGGCGCGACCGTTCGTCTCGGACGGTGCGGGCCTGATATTCGCAAACGTCGCACGCACCCTCACCGCTGAATTCTACGTGGTCAACGACGTGCTCGGCGATGCGCCCGGCCAGCAGGCCAGCGATAAGGCTGGCGGTGCGAGTTTCGCGTGGCGCGCGCAGGGCTTCGGGCGCGTTGAGCTGGGCGTGGCCTACGACCGCAACGCGGTGATCACCCAGGGTGGCGAGGGCAGCGACGCCCTCGGCGCCGATTTCAACGTCGACGTCACCGCGCTGCGCGATTCCGGCTGGTTCTTCGCCACCGAGGTGCAGCTGCACCGCCACCCACACCTGTTCTTCGATGGTGAACTCTACGGCAACGACCTCGTCGCCCTGGCCATGGCCAACTGGGACTTCAGCCCGGGCGTGGCCTCGGCGACGCTCATGGTCGACTACGTTGAACGCGGCTTCCACGCCCACGGCAACGAGCTGATGGAGTACTGCGTCGCGATCCTGACCAAGCCGCACAAGCAGGTACGCCTGAACGGCGAACTGTTCTACCGCGCCGAGACCGCGCACAACGCGGACAGCTATGGCGGGGCGGCGGTGATCCTGGTGGAGCTGCCGTAGGACGGTCGATCCGGTCGTCGGCGCCCACTCAGGCGCCAGCGACCGCGCGCAGCTCTCCGCTCTCCAAATCGACGATCGCCATCCCCGCGATCGGCCCACTGAGGTGCGGTGCGAGCAGGGCCGCATACCTGCGCACCTGCTGAGCGGCCGCAGCCTCGTCCGCCGCACCGCCGCTTTTGTAGTCGTAGATCCACCACGCCCCGTCCTCGTCCTGGACGAGCACATCGCAGACGCCGACCACCAGCGCACCATCCGCGTCAGGCAGCGTGCCGATCACAGGCTGTTCGCGCAGCACGCTGCGCGCGCGGCGATAGCCGGGAATCAGTTCCGGGTCGGTCAAGCTGCGCAGCAGACGCTGCGCGCGCGCCGCGTCGAGCCCGGCGCGGAATGGCGCCAGCGCCACCTCGGCCTGCGCGCGCGCCATGCCGGGCTCGTAGCGCGCGAGAGCGTCGTGCAGGGCGGTGCCCAGTTCCTGGGCGCGTGCGCGCGCGCCAGAGCCCCCACGCGACGCCGCTGGCCCCTCTTCGGCGAGCAGATCGGTCACGCTGCGTACGAGCATTTCGTCTGCGGGCTGCGCAGTCGCCAGCGCGGGCAGCTCGCCCTGTTCCGGCTGTGCCCGCGGTGCCGCCTGCGGCGGCGCATCAAGATCGACGACGGCCTCGCGCCACGGCGTACCGGCCCCGGCGAACCAGTCAGCGTAGCAGCGCACGCTCAGGTCGCCGAGCGGACCCGTGGCCTGCGGCCCGGCGCACAGCGCGTGCAGCTCCTCGCGCGCGCGTGTGCAGGCGACGTAGAACAGGCGCGCCTCCTCGGCGAGCAGGCGCAGGCGTCGCTCGTCGGCAAGTACGCCGGCGGCCAGGCTAATCGGCGCAGGGTCTTCCGCCTCTCCGTCGTCCACACCCGGATGGCAGGCGAGGTGCAGCCCCTCTTCGGCCGGCAGCGCCAGGACCCGGGCGGTGAGATCGCGACGATCGAAGGGCCGCTGGCAGTCGGGCAGGAACACCACCGGCCATTCCAGGCCCTTGGCCTGGTGGATGGTGAGCAGGCGCACGCCGCGACTGCCGAGATCCTCGCCGCCCGCTTCTTCCGCGTCGACGCCCAGACGGCGGCGCTCGGCGAGGCGCGCGACGAAGGCGGGCGCGTCGAGGGCGATCCCGGCCCGCACCTCTTCCTCGGCGAGACGCGCGAGGTTGGCGAGTCGGCGCCGCGCCAGCGGCAGGAGCGCATAGCGCGCAGCGACGCGCGGATCGGCGCCCAGCGCACGCAGCGCCGCAGCAACGCCTTCATCGGCGAGTACGACCCGTACCTCGGCGACCAGCGCGCCGAGCGGCGTACGCGCCGCGGCCCACGCCCACCCCGCCGCCGGCTCCTGCTCAAGGGCCGCGACCAGCAGTCGGCGATCCTGCGGATCCGCGGCGCCCCACGGCCCGCCCAGGGCGATGGCCAGGGCGCGGCGGTCGTGCGGATTGATGCACAGGCGCAGCACCGCCTCGAGATCGTGGCATTCCTGGCTCTCGTAGAGCCCGCCAGGGAAATCCGTGTCGTAGGGGATGCCGGCGGCCTCGAGCGCGCGCGCATACAGGCGCATGCGACCGCGCGTGCGCAGCAGAATCGCGTGCGCCTCGGCCGGCCGGCCGGCCTGCAGCGACGCGGCGATCACGGCGGTGATGTGCAGGGCCTGAGCCTGGCTGGCGTCGATGGCGGTGGCCTTGACCTCCACCTCCGCGCCATCGCGCTGCGCGACTACGCGCCACGCGTGCAGGATGCCAGGACCAGGGAAATCCGCAGCCTCGCGGCCGGCCAGGATCGCCTGCGGGCGGAAGGCCGAGACCAGCGCGTCCTGGGCGAACACGCCGCGCACCGCGGCGAGCAGGGCCGGATGACTGCGGAAATTATGTTTGAGATCGGCCTCGATGCCGCCGCGCCCGCCGATCGCCGCGCCCCAGCGCGCGAAGATCGCCGGCTCCGCGTGGCGGAACCCAAAGATGCTCTGGCGGTGGTCGCCGACCACGAACACCCGCGCCGAACCGGATGGCGCGCCCCCCTCCTGGATGCGCTCGATGATCCGCCCTTGCAGGCGGTTGAGGTCCTGCGCCTCGTCGAGCAGCAGGTGGCGGTAGCGCGCCCCGAGACGCGTACGCGCCGCCGGCCGTTCGAGCAGCGCCAGGGCCTGGGCCTCGACGCTGGCGAAGCCGGCCTGGCCGAGGCGCAGCGCGGCGCGGTCGCGGTGCGCGAGCCAGTCGGCGGCCAGTCGGGCGAAGGCCGCCGCACGCCCGGCGAACAGCGCCTCGTCCGCGGGCCGCCAGCGGCCCAGCGCGGCGATGCTGGCGAAGGCCACGCGTGCCTCCTTGCCCGGGCGGGAATCGCCGCTGCGTTGACTGGGGAAGTCGACGGCGTCCTGGATGGCGCGCACCGTCTCCTTGACCGCATCGTCACGAACTCCGGCCAGCGACAGCGCGTCGAGCGCCGCACACCACGTCCCGAGCGCCGCCGGATCTGTGGGCGCGCTGCGCGCCAGGGCACGCAGCGTGTCCAGGACCTTGCCCTTGGCCGCCAACCCGTGCGCATCGTCCAGAGCATCGGCGAGCGCAGCGAACAGCGCCGCACGCCGCGCGCGCACCAGCGCGACCGCATCGCCGGGCAGCGCGGCCAGCACCGGCTCCGGCAGTGCCGCCGCCTGTTCCGCGAGGCGCATCACCAGACCGCGCACCGGTTCCCTGCCATAGGCATCGATGAGCATGGCGAGATCGCCACCATCGCGCTGCTGAGCGGTCAGCGCCGCCCAGGCCTGCTCGCGCGCCTGGGCCCAGGCGAGGTCCTCCTGCGGGCGTAGGTCGGGATCGCGGCCGAGTTCCGCCGCGTGCTCCGCCACCCAGGTCAGGCACAGCGCATCAAAGGTGGCGATGGCGGCGCCGGGCAGGGCACCCAGGCAGCGGCGCAGATGATCGATGCTGGTCGGCGGCAGGTCGCGCTCAACGTGGCCCTCGCCATCGCTCAGGCGTGGGAAGCGGCCCAGCGCCAAAACCTCCCGCAGGGTGCGCTCGATGCGCGCGCGCAGGTTGGCCGCCGCCTCGCGCGTGAAGGCCACGGCGAGGATGCGCTCCGGGCCGAGCGGCTCGCCGTCGACCTCGGACAGCAGGCAGGCGACGTAGCGCACCGCCATCACCGCGGTCTTGCCGGCACCCGCGCCAGCCGCGGCCAGCACCGGGCGATCGACCAGGAAGGCCGCACGCCGCTGTTCGTCGGTGAACGTGGTCCACGAGCGCTCAGCCATCGCCGCCGCCCTCCGCTGCGTCCAGGTCGCCGCCGCCCTGGTCCAGGCGCTGCTCGTCGAGGCGCGCCAATGGCGCATACTCGCTGGCGCTGCGACCGTCGGGATCGGCGTGCGCAGTGCCTGCAGCCAGCGCCGCGATGGCGGAACCGAGCCCACCGGCCAGGCGTTCAAGTTCCGCGAGGGGCACCCCGTCCGTGAGCACGGGCAGTCCCTTCTTGAGCGTGGGAACGCCGCCCCAGCCGGCGCGCCGGCCATCCCCCAGACCAAGGTAATACGCGCTCGCAGGTGCCAGCCCCTTGGCCTCTGCGCCGAGCAGGTAGGCGAGCAGCTGACCGTCGCGCTCCTCGTCCAATGCGCTGCGCAATGCGGTGAGCGAGCCGCGCTTGTAGTCGACCAGGCGCACCGTGCCGTCCGGCTGCGTATCCAGGCGGTCGATGCTGCCGCGCAGCGCGAGCGGTTCGTGTCCGGGCACCGGGATGCGGATGTCGACGCGCACCTCCGCCTCGTGACTGAGCGCATCCGCGGCCGACGCCGACTCGCCCGCCATGGTCGCGGTGACGCGCCGCGCCAAGCGCGCACGTTCACCTGCGACCAGTGCGTCGGGGGCATCGGCGACCCAGACGCGCAGGAGTTCGCCCAGCACATGCGGCCAGGATGCGGCGGGATGCGGCGCCAACCTGGCCAGCAACTGGTGCAGGGCGTTGCCTTCGTCGCGGCGCTCGAGATCCGACAGCGGCTCGCCCAGCGCCAGCCGATCGCAGACCAGGGCAAAGCCATCGCGGTACACGCTGCCGAGCGCCGAAGCCTTCAGGCCCAGCAGCTGCGGAGCGCACGGCGGCACGCGGAAGGTGAAGCTCGGACTGCCCGGCGCCGACCCCCACAGCGCACGCTCGTGCGCGCCCTGACTGTCGCCGGGTCCCAGCGGCGCACCCGGCACCGCCTCGTCACCGGCGGCGGCGCGCAAATCCTCGAGCTGCCAGCCGAGCTGGTCGGCGAGCGTGCCCAGCCACGCGCACGGCTCGCGCTCGCCGCACGGGATGCCGAGCACCACGCGCGCGGTCGCGCGCCCCATGGCTGCGAGCAGCGCGCCGACCTCGCCCGCGGCGCGCCCCGCATCATCGTAGACATCGCGACCGAGCGCCGCCGCCAATGCGCGGCGCTCGTCGGCGGGCAGCAGCGCACCGCCGGCGGCCTGCGCCGGCCAGCGCCCGTGCTCCAGGCCGTGCAGCAGCACCACCGCGCGCGGCCAGATGCGCCCGCGCACCGCGTCGGAAACCACCAGCGCACCGGGTCCGCCATCGCGCACCACCGGCACGCGGGCGGCGGCGAGCAGCTCGTCGAGGTCCTCGGCACCGACAGGCTGTAACGCTGACCATTCGGCGAGCGTCGCGAGTGCGCCGCTGCCGCCGTCATCCAGGTCGAGAGCGCGCGCCTGTGCGGCGAAGCCGTCCCACCAGGCGGAACCGGCGCCCGCGCGCACATCCGCGCCTGGCTCTGCAGCGTGACCGCCTTTACCGAGCTTCTTCCGCCACGCGCGCAGCCACGCCAGGGTCGCGGTGAGCCACGGCCGGGCGCGGTCGGGTTCCTGCCAACCCCACCCCGCGGCGACACCCTGGTCGGCGAGCGCCGCAATCTGGGCGAGCGCCGCATCCACCGGCAGCCGCGCCCACGGCCCGCGCAGGTCCGGCAGGCGCAGTGGCGGCGCTTCGGCATCCAGCCGCTCGACGAGATCCAGGAACGCCGCCCAGTCACCGCTGCGGCAGAACGTCGCCAGCGCCGCGAGCCGTCCGCCGGCAGCGGTGCCGAGCAACGGGACCTGGAAGGTACCGCTGATCGGCACTTCGGCCGCACGCAGCGCATCGGCCAGTGCCAGGGCCTCGGCATCGGCGGCGCGCACCACCAGCGTCGCCTGCGCCGGCGCGACGCCCGCGCGGCGCAGCCAGGCGGCGATGGCGCGGCCGGCGTGGGCCGCGTCGCGGTAGCGGTAGCAACCGGCCGCCTGCGCGTCCACGCGGTGGCCTTCGGCGAGCGCGCCGGCAAGCAGCGTGCGCGCGCCCGGCGCGTGCGGGGCGCGCGGGTGCACGCCGCCAAGGCGCTCCTCGCTGGCGCCCGGCAGGGCGGCGCGCAGGCGTGCCGCCGGGCTGGCGTCGGCGCCCAGGCGCGCGTCGTCAACCGCCGCGATCACCAACGTGCGGCGCTCACCAAGCGCGCGCAGCAGCGCCAGCTCGCCCGGCGAGAACGCCTGGAAGTCGTCGATGTAGATGCCGGCGACCGCTGGCGCGCCGCCGCCCGCAGCGAGCGCGCGCAGGCGAGCACCCGGCAGCATCAGCGTGCGGCGCGCGAGCAGTCCGTCGACGTGGCCGCGCGCCGCTGCGATGTCCTGGGCGACCGCCGCGAGCCGCGGCTCACGCGACGCCATCGCGCGAGCCGCAGTAGCCAGCTCCGCAGCACCGACGTCATGGTCATCGAGGCGGCGGCAGAGCTCGGCGAGCTCGCGCCCGGTGGCGCGGAACTCGGCCAGTGATGCCCATGGCCCGCGCAGCCCGCGCCGCGCCCAGCCGCGCAACAGGTGCGTCAGCAGCCCATCGGACGCCGTCCCCATCAGCTCGCCGGCGCCGGCGGCGCAGCGCTCAACCAACTCGGCTAGCGACCACACCGGTGGGATGAGCCCCGGCCCGGTCCACGCGTGCACCTGGCGGACCAGTTCCGCCGGCAGGCCCGCGACCGGCCGCACCAGCACCGCCGCGCCCGGCGGTTCCGCGCGCAGACGCTCCCACAAACGGCGCGACTTGCCGCTCTGGTGCGGGCCGGTGATCAGGGTGATGGGCATGGGCTGGGAAAGAGGAAGGGCGGAAGGGCGGAAGGGGAGGACGGGGAGGAGGCGAGGCACGAGTCGCGAGTGGCGAGACCTGGTCCGGGGGCACGTTGGGGCTGGACGCGGCGCAGGGAAGCGAACTCCGGGACCGCAGCCCCGGCGTCATTCCTCGCCGATGCGCCGCAAGCACGCGCGCCATGCGTCGAGCGTTCCGACGTCAGCTGCCCAGCGTTCGACCACGGCATGGTCGATGCGCTCGGGCACGCTGGCCAGAAGGCCGCGGATATCACGCAGATGCTTGTCCTGTCCGCTCATCGCGAACCAACGCAGCTTGCGGGCGACGCTGTACGTGGGCGAGGCGACCAGCACCCGCACCCCTCCGGCATCGCGTTCCAGCGCGTGCGCAAACCCATACTCGTTCAGGGGGTCGTCGCCTGCCGGGTAGATGTCGGCCTTGAGCCCGTTGCGCTCATCGATCACGTTGAACCCGCCCGCCGCGCCGCGCTGCAGCTCACGCCGCACGGTGTCGAGCGGGGGCCGGTAGAAGCGCTCTTCTGGAAAGGCGGACAGCAGCCGCTCCGCATCCCTCTCCCCTGCAGCGACGACCAGGTCGATGTCCAGTGTGAGCCGCGGTTCGCCGAAGAAGGTCGTCGCGACCGACCCTCCGATGAAACACGGCAGATCGACCGACGCGATGCGCTGGAAAAACTCGAGCAGGGCCGGCTCGGGGCTGGGCATCCTCAGCCCCGAGCCGCACGCCCGGCGCGCTCCTCGGCGCACGTCCGCAACGCCTCTTCGCGGCGCAGGCGGCGCAGCTGGGATTCATCCGCGCGCGGATGCTGCTCGCGCAGGCGCTGCTCCCGCGCAGCCAGGGCGAAGACGATGGCGTTCTCGACCAGACGCCAGCGCTCCGCGGGCTCCATGCGGTTCCAGATGGCGAATTGGCGAGCCCGACCCGGGTCCATAGGCTGCAGCATAGCAGGTGGCATTGACCACGCCAGCCGCCCCTCACTCGCGCATGAACACTTCATCCACCCACTTGGTCGTGACCTCGTTGTTCACGAAGCGCACGTCGCGGATCAGGCGCTGGTGGAAGGGGATGGTGGTCTTGATGCCTTCGATGATGTACTCGGCCAGGGCCTGGTCGAGGAAGCGCAGCGCCTCGGTGCGGTTCTCGCCGTGCACGATCAGCTTGGCGATCATCGAGTCGTAGTTCGGAGGGATGGTGTAGCCGGCGTAGCAGTGGCTGTCGACGCGCACGCCCTTGCCCGAGGGCGAGACGTACATGCTGATCTTGCCGGGACAGGGCGCGAAGCCTTTCTCGAAGTCCTCGGCGTTGATGCGCACTTCGATGGCGTGGCCCTGGAATTTGACGTCCTCCTGTTTGAAATGGAGGGGCTCGCCGGCGGCGACGTGGATCTGGTGCTTGATCAGGTCGTAGCCGGTGACCATCTCGGTGACCGGGTGCTCGACCTGGATGCGCGTGTTCATCTCAAGGAAGTAGTAGGCCTTGCGGTCAAGGTCGTAGATGAATTCGACGGTGCCGGCGTTGTAGTAGTTGGCGGCCTTGGCGAGCTTGACCGCGTCGGCGCTCATGCTGGCGCGGGTCGCGGGGGTGATCACCGGGCTGGGCGACTCCTCGACCAGCTTCTGGTGGCGGCGCTGGGTCGAGCAGTCGCGCTCGCCGAGCGACACCACGTTGCCGTGCATGTCGCCGATGATCTGGATCTCGATGTGGCGCGCGCGCTTGATCAGCGCCTCGATGATGCATTCGCCATTGCCGAAGGCGGCCTCGGCCTCGCGCTGCGCCTGCAGCAGACCCGAGACCAGGCTGGCGTCGTTGTGCGCCACGCGCATGCCGCGCCCGCCGCCGCCGGCGGTCGCCTTGATCATCACCGGGTAGCCAATCTTGTGGGCGACGGCGATGGCCTCTTCGGCGGTCTTCACCGGACCGGGCGAGCCGGGCACGGTCGGCACGCCGGCCTCGATGGCCAGGGCCTTGGCCTTGGCCTTGTTGCCGAGCGCGTCCATCGACTGGCTGGTCGGGCCGATGAACTCGATCTTGCAGTCGCGCACCACCTGGGCGAAGTGACTGTTTTCAGAGAGGAAGCCATAGCCGGGATGAATGGCGTCGACGTCGGCGAGCTCGGCCGCGGCAATGATGTTGTTGATGTTCAGGTAGCTCTGCTTGGCCGGACCGGGCCCGATGCAGATTGCCGCGTCGGCCATGCGCACCGCCAGGCTCTCTTTGTCGGCGGTGGAGTGCACGACCACCGTCTCGACGCCGATGCGCCGGCAGGTGCGGATGATTCTCATCGCGATTTCACCGCGATTGGCGATCAGGATGCGTTTGAACATGGGCTCTGGGTCCGGAAGTCCGGAAGTCCGGAAGTCCGGAAGTCCGTGCGGGTTGGGCGCGGGGGTCGTGGGCTGGGGGAGCGGCCTCCGGGAGAGCCCTGAGGGATACGCCCCGCCTGTTGGCTAGCCGACCAGAAACAGAATGGTGCCATACTCGACGGCCTGGCCATCGCTCACGCACACCTTCTTGATGGTGCCCTTGATGCCGGCGTCGGGCTTGATCTCGTTGAACACCTTCATCGCCTCGATCAGGCACACCACCTTGGTCTCGTCGACCGGGGTGCCGACACCGACGAACGTGGCGGCGTCGGGATTCGGCTTCAGGTACATGGTGCCTGGGATTGGCGAGATGACCTGCTTGCAGCCGGCGAACTCGTCGACCGGGGCGGCGACGGGCGCAGCGGCCACCGGGGCGGCGGCGCTGGGGGCGGCGACGAACTGGGCGATCGGAGCGCTGGCCTTCTTGAGCTTGACCTTGAGGTCTGCGGATTCGACCTCGATCTCGACGAGGTCGTTCTCACGCATCAACCGGGTGAGTTCCTTGAGCGTCTTGATGTCCATGGTTGGGATGGTCTCCGGACCGGTTGTGATTCGGGGCGGGGCGTGGCCTGACCACCATCCCCGCACGCGCGCCCCCCGCTCTCCAAGGGCTTGGGATGGCGGCGGGCGGCCACACTAGGTCGCCGACCACCCGAGTCAATCGCACCGACCGGTGCAATGGATGCAAGATTCTTATGTGACACGCCTTGAGCCAACTCGACAGAACCCAGACCGAGCCACTTACCCCGCCTTGAAGCGGCGCGCCTGCGCCAGGGTGAAGGTACTGCACTCGTCCTGTACCGGCAGGGGATCGACCCCCACGGTGGGATCCGCATGGGGATGGTCGAGGTGGATCATCACCGACCCGCGCGCTCCGAGACGGGCAAGAATGTGCCGTTCCAGGGCCTCGGCCGAGTCATGGGCGTTGGCGACGCTCCACTGGCTGGGCACCACTAGGTGGAATTCCACGAACGTCGCGTCGCCGCTGCTGCGCAGACGCAGGTTGTGCACGTCCCGCCAGGCCGGATCGCGGATCTCGTTGATCGCCTCGACCACCCGCGCCATGGCCTGGGGATCGACCTCGTCCAGCAGCCCACCCACCGCCTGGCGCATCAGCCGCGCGCCCACCGTCATGATGTACAGGGCCAGCAGGATGGCGACCACGCCGTCGGTCCACACCCGCGCCGGGCCGGGCGGCAACAGCCACAGCAGCACCACCCCGACCACCACCCCGAGGCTGGTCCAGACGTCGCTCAGCACATGCTGGCCGTCCGCGACCAGGATCGCCGATTTGGTCCGCCGGCCGACACTGACCAGCCACGCGCCCAGCGCCAGGTTGATGAGCGCGGCGACCACGATGAGCAGGAAACCCAGGTCGACCGCGCCAGGCTGGCGGCCGTGCACCAGGCCCAGCACCGCCTCCCAGATGATCGCCAGGCCGGCCAGGGCGATGGCGCCGCCCTCGAAGCCGATCGACAGGAACTCGGCCTTGCCGTGACCATAGGGATGCTCGTGGTCGGGCGGCGCGGCCGCGAAGCGCAGGCACCAGAACATGAAGCCCACCGCCGCCACGTGGACCACCGACTCCAGGGCGTCCGAAAGGATGGTCGCGGAGCCGGTGATGAGATAAGCCCCCATCTTCAGTCCCAGCATCAGGATCCCGATGAGCAGGCTGAGCAGGCCGGCGCGCAGGCGTTGGGAGAGGACCGCTTCCATGGCGGGCAGGGTACCGGGCAGCCCTCCGCCCGCCATGGTGCTCCCCCACTGTCCCCCTCCCGCAGGCAAGGGTTGCCCCGCTCACGATTGACTGACTCTCCTGCCATCGCTAAACCCAACACTGATCCGCTGCGCGTATTGGCAGCATCCCCCTGAACACACTAATCGAGGTTGGTCGCGACTGGTCGCCAGTCTTCCTGCTGTCCCTATTTCCTTGTCCGATAACGCTTTCGCTCGCCACTTCCGCCATCACCCGCCTACCCACCGTGGAGCACCGTCCCGTCCAGCGCCGAGCCCGAGCCTGCAAAGAAATAGGTCCAGCCCAGACCACCCTCGTCCACACCCGAGGTCTCCATGGGCCTTCTTCCCGCGTCCCTGCTGGCGCTGGCGGCCTTCGCCGTCGGCGCCGCTCTCGCCGCATTCCTGGTCTCATTCGTCACGCGCACCCGCCACGCCACCGCCCTCGCCACCGCGCAGTCCCGTCTCGCCGCTGAACAATCCAGACTGGCGGGCGAACACGCCCGACAGGCCGCTGCGCTTGAGACCAGCACCCAAGAGCAGCTCGCGCGTGGCCGCGCCACCCTCGAGGAGGGTCTCGCCCAGGACCGTGCGCGCCTGGCCCAGGAACGTGCCCGCGCCGACCAGGAGCGCAGCGCCGACGAGGCCGCCGCCCAGGCGCGCCGCGCCGATCTGGCCGAGCGTAGCCAGCGCACCGACCACCGCGATGCCAAGCTCGCCGAGCGCGAGGTCCACCTCCAGCGCATGCTTGAGGGCGTGGACACGCGCGACGCCAAGCTGCGCGAGCTGGACGCCGGTCTGGCCGGGCGCGAGCAGGAGCTGATCGCACGCGAAGCGCGCCGCACCCAGGAGCTGGCCGAGCGCCTCGCCGCGGTCGAAGCCCGTCGCGGCGAGATCGAGCAGCGCCTGACCGCAATCGCCGGCATGACCGCCGAAGAGGCCAAGGCCGAACTGCTGCGCCGCCTCGACAGCGAGCTGGTGAGCGAGCAGAACGAACGCATCGCCCGCGCTGAGAAGGACTACACCGCGCGCGCCAAGGAGCTCGGCATCGAGATCGTCGGTCGCGCCATCCAGCGCTACGCCGCCGAGCACACCGCCGAGACCACCGTCACCAAGATCAAGCTCGCTGACGAGGAGATGAAAGGTCGCATCATCGGCAAGGAAGGACGCAACATCAAGGCGTTCGAACAGGCCACCGGCGTCGACCTGATCATCGACGAGACCCCGGGCACCATCACCATCAGCTGCTTTTCTGGCCTGCGCCGCGAAATGGCACGGCGCAGCCTCGAACTGCTGCTGGAGGACGGCCGCGTCCACCCCGGCCGCATCGAAGAGGTCATGGTCAAGGTCCAGCAGGACATGGACCGCGAGGTCATCAAGCTCGGCGAGGACGCCGCCTTCGCCTGCGACGTCTCGGGCCTGCACCCGCAGCTCATCCGCCTGCTCGGCAAGCTGCAGTGGCGCACCAGCTATGGTCAGAACGTGCTCAAGCACACCCAGGAAGTTGCCTTCCTGTGCGGCACCATGGCAGCCGATCTCGGCCTCGATCCCAAGCTTGGGCGGCGCTGCGGGCTGATGCACGACATCGGCAAGGCCATCGACCATGAACAGGAAGGCAGCCACCCCGAACTCGGCTACGAGGCGCTCAAGCGCTATGGAGAGTCGGAGATCGTCGCCAACGCCGCGCTCGCGCACCACGAGGGGCACGCGGTGCTCTCGGCCTACACCGTGCTCGCCGCCGCCGCCGACGCGATCAGCGCCGCGCGTCCGGGCGCGCGCAGCAAGAACATCGAGGGCTACATCAAGCGCCTTGAGCAGATCGAGGATATCGCCTGCAGCTACCACGGGGTGCAGAAGGCCTACGCCATCCAGGCCGGGCGCGAGCTGCGCGTGATCGTCAGCGGCAAGGATGTCCCCGATCTTGAGCTGCCCAAACTCGCGCGCGACATCGCGCGACGCATCGAGGACGAGGTCGCGTATCCGGGCGAAGTGAAAGTGACGATCATCCGCGAGATGCGCCACTACGCGGTGGCGCGGTGAACGCCCCCCTCGCGCTCCGCCCCCTGCCCACATGATCACCAGCGCATGACCCTGCCTGCCGCCATCTCCGCGTGCACCGCCGCGCTCGCTCTCGCCGGCCTGCAGCGTGATGGCCAGGCCTGGGCGGTGGTCGCGTGGCCGTGCGCGCTGCCGGAAGACCCCACCGCCGCCTTCGCCGCGAGCCGCGCCCGACGCACCCTGCTGTGGCACGCCGGGGAGTGGCTGCTCGGCGAGGGTGAGGCGGCGCTGGTCACGTGCGACGGGCCGGGCCGCGGCAGTCACCTCGCGGTCGCGGCCGCGCGCCTGGAGTGCCGGACGGCGATCGCGGTGGCGGACGGCGCGGGCGCGCCGCCGCCAGCGCTCCCGGCCTTCCTCACCGCCTTCAGCTTTGAAGACCGCCCGCCCGGACCCGGGCCGTGGGGACGTCACCTGCCCGGCGCGAGCCTGTGGCTGCCGCGGCGGCTGCGCTGGCGGCGCGCGGACGGCCAGGGCTGGACCATCGCCGCGCTGCGCGTCGGCGCCGCGGACGGCTCGGCCGCAGCCCTGGCCGACCGCCTGCTCGCAGAGCCGGAGCCGTTCGCACCGGGGCCAGCGGCGCCCTGGCCCGAGCCCAGTCGCGACTACCCCGAACAGGTCGAGGATGCGGTCTCGCTGATCCGCGACGGGGCGATGCGCAAGGTGGTGCTGGCGCGCGCCGTCGACGAGGCCGTGCCCGCCGGCACCACGCCCGCGACGGTGCTGGCCACGCTGCGTCGCCAGGACGCCGGCGACAGCACCATCTACGCACACGACAACGACGACGGCGGGGTGTTCCTCGGTGCCACTCCCGAACTGCTGTTCAGTGCGAGCGGCCGCCGCGCCACCACCATGGCGCTCGCCGGCACCGTCGCGCGTGGCGCCAGCGACGATAACGATGCGGTCGCTGCGCTGATCGCCGGCACCAAGGAGCGCAAGGAGCACGGCGTCGTCGTCGAGCACCTGGTCGCGGTGCTGCGCGCGCGCTGCGCGCCCTTCCCGGTGCCGTCGGCGCCGCGGCCACGCGTGCTCGCGCGCATCATCCACCTCGAGACCCTGCTCAGCGCCGATCTCCACCATCCGGACTATCTCGAACTGCTCGCCGCCCTGCAGCCCACGCCCGCGGTGTGCGGATTGCCCAGCGCCACCGCCGCGCATTACATCGCCCGCCACGAGCGCCTGCAGCGCGGCCTGTACGCCGGCGCGCTCGGCTGGCTGACGCCCGACGCCGCGCGCGTGGTGGTGCCGCTGCGCGGGGGCATCCTCGCTCAGGGACGCGCCCGCCTGTTCGCCGGATGCGGCATCATCGAGACCTCGGAACCGCAGGAGGAGCTTGCGGAGAGCGAGTGGAAGCTGGCGGTGATGCGGCGGGCGCTGGGTATCAGCGCGGCGTGAGGGCGCTGGCGGAGAGTCTGCGTGGCTGCGGGTAGCGCGCCGCCAGACACCAACGCCCACGCCTGCGCTCGTTCCTGCTGTGCCGCCCGTGGCCCGGATCGGTCCCATGCGCATCGGACACCCGACCCGGTCTTCCCCTGGCCACCCGGCCAAGTCCTGGAATCATGGCTGCACCGTGACCGCCGACCCCAACCTCAACGCGCGCTGGTGCCGCTGCTTGGCCGAAGAGCTGGCGCGGGGCGGGACCGCGCGCGTGGTGCTCAGTCCGGGCAGCCGCAACAGCCCTCTGCTCGCGGCGCTGAACGCGGAATTCCCCGGACGCTGCGTGGTGCATGTCGACGAGCGCAGCGCCGGCTTCATCGCGCTCGGTCTGGCCAAGGCGCTGGACGCGCCGGTGGCGCTGTGCGTGACCTCGGGCAGCGCGGTCGCCAACCTGCTGCCGGCGATCGCCGAGGCGCACGCCGCGGGCGTGCCGCTGCTCGTGGTCAGTGCCGATCGCCCGTGGGACGCGCAGGGTTGCGCCGCGCCGCAGACCATGGCGCAAACGGGCCTGTTCGCGCGCTTCGTCACCGCCGAGGTCGCGCTTGGCGAGCCCGCCGATGACGACGTCGCCCTGCGCGCCCTGCGCGCGCGCGTCGCCTGGCTGGTGCAGGGCGCGCGCCTGGGGCGCCGGCCGGCGCACCTCAACGTGCCGCTGCGCGAACCGCTGGCACCGCTGCCCGACCCGGCCTGGCAGCCACGCGCAGTGGGCGGCGAGGCGCTGCACGGGCGCGCGGATGGTCGGCCCTATGTGCAGCTCGCCGCTGAGGCGGTGCGCGGAGGCGCTGACGCGGTCGCGGCGTGGCGCGCGCTGCTCGGCAGCCTGCCGCTGGCGCCGCGCGGCCTGATCGTCGCGGGACCTGACTGCCCGCTGTCCGCGGCAGCGGTGCAGACGCTGGCCGCGGCGACGCGTTTCCCGGTGCTCGCCGATGCGCCGGGCACGCTGCGCGATGGTGTCAGCGATGGCCTGGTCACCACCCTCGACGCGCTTGCCGGCGGACCACTCGGCGCCACCCAGGCCGACCTGATCATCCAGCTTGGCCCGGCGCCCCTTGCGCGCGCCGCCTTCGAGTGGCTCGACCGCCAACGCTGCGCGTGGCTGGTGCTGACCGCCGACGCGCGCGATCAGGATTTCCTGCACCGCGCGCACGCCGCGGCGGTGGTGCCGCCGGACGACGGTTTGTCCGCCCTGGCCACGGCCTGCGGCCACGGCGACGAGGGTTGGCGCCAACGCTGGTTGGACGCCGACGCCGCGGCGCGGCGCGCGCTCAGCACCGCCCTCGTCAGCGAGCCGTGGGGCGAGCCGCTCGCCGCCGCGCTCGCGGTGAATCACCCCGGTTTCGCGCTGCTTCACCTCGCTTCGAGCATGGCGGTCCGCCACGGCAACGTGCACTGCCAGCCGACCCGACCCGGCCGGCGCATCCACGCCAACCGCGGGCTGAACGGCATCGATGGCACGCTCGGCACCTTCCTTGGCGAACTCGCCGCCCACCCGGACGGCAACGGGCTCCTGCTGTGTGGCGACCTCGCCTTCCTCCACGACCTACCGGCGTTGGCTGCGGCCGGCAGCTTGCGCGGCCGTGGTGCGATCGTGGTGCTGAACAACGATGGCGGCGGCATCTTCGACTTCCTGGCGGTCGCACGCATGCCAGCCTACCACGAACTGGTGCGCACCCCGCACGGCCGCGACCTGACCGCCGCCGCCGCGCAATTCGGTCTTACCTACCGCCAGGTAGCGACGCGCCAGGCGCTTGCCGAGGCCCTCGCCGCGGCCGCCACGGGCCCCGGCCTGACCCTGATCGAGTGCACGGTGACGCCAGGGGCGGCCGTGGAGCGCCACCGGGCCCTGCTGCTGGGCATGGCCACGGCCGCCAACGGCGCCTGAGTCCTGTGGTACAATCCCTGTGGCCGCGGGCGGAAACGCCGCCAAGCTGACCAGCACTCCCGCCGCCCGGACGCCCCATGCGCCACGCTCCCACCACCGCCGGTCTGACCCTTACCGAGATGCTGGTCGCGACCATCGTCTTCCTGGTCGGATTCGTCGCGGTGTTCGGGCTGTTCCTGGGCGGCATGCGCTTCCGCAAGCTTTCCGAGGACACCACGCGCTCCGCCCTGGCCGCGTCGTGCATCATCGAGGAGATCAAGCTCGATTCGGGTGGCAGCGCCGTGCCGAATCCGCCCGATGCCTACGTCGGCTGCGGCTTCACCGGCGCGCAGACATCCACCAGCAATGACGGGCCGATCACCACCAATCTCGCCCGCCTGTTCGCCTACCCCGCGAGCCCTGGCATCTGGTACCGCGTGATGAGTGCCAAATCGCTCGATCCCACCAATCCCACCAACATCACCAACGACAAGTCCACCGTGCTTGAGATGCGCATCCTGGTGATGCCCTACGCGCTCGCCAACGGTGATGATTCCGTCCAGATCAGTGAGGTCGCGAAGCGCTTGGGCGTCACCACGGCACTCACCGTTCCCGTTGCCAGCGCGAACCTCGAGCAGATCGCCCAGGAACTGGTCAACCGCGGCCTGGCCATCACCACCGACGCGGTGATCACGCGTCGCCCGAGCTGGCTGCCGTAGCCCACCGGGAGAGGCGAGCCCCAGCTCGCCTTGCCTCATTCCCAGCGCCACTCCCCGAACGTGAATCCCGTACAAGTCCCACGCTAACGGCGGGTCTGAGGCGAGCTGAAGCTCGCCTCTCCCGGCCCTCACCCGACGAACATGATCTCCCGGTACATCTCGACGTACTCCGCCGCCACCTGCTCCCACCCGTGATCGGCGCTCATGGCGCGCTTCATCGCCTGCTTCCATTCCACCGGATAGTGCTCGTAGAGGCCAAGCGCGCGGTCAAGCACGCTGGAGAAGTGGCCAAGATCCATCGGGCCGAAGGTGAAGCCGTTGCCTGAACCGCTCGCCACGTCGGTGACGGTGTCGGCGAGGCCGCCGGTATAGCGCACCAGCGGCAGGGTGCCGTAGCGCAGGCTGTAGAGCTGCGTCAGTCCGCACGGCTCGGTGCGGCTCGGCATCAGGAAAAGATCGGCGCCGGCGATGATGCGGTGCGCGAGCTCTTCATTGTAGCCGAACCATGCGTGCACCCAGCCGGGATGGCGGGTCTGGAGCTGGCGCAGGCGGTGCTCGAGATGGGTGTCGCCCGAACCGAGCACGACCAGCTGCATGCGGCCGGCGAGGATGTACGGCTCGACCGCGGCGACCACCAGGTCGATGCCTTTCTGCTCGACCAGGCGGCTGACTACGGCGACCAGCGCCGGCTGTCCGGCCGGAACCAGGCCGAGTTCGGTGCGCAGCTCCTCCTTGCAGGCGCGCTTGCCGCCGGGCCGGCGCAGGTCGAAGCGCGTGGGCAGCGACTCGTCGGTCCACGGGTTCCACTCCGCCGTGTCGATGCCGTTGGTGATGCCGCGCAGCTTGAAGGCGTTGGCGCGCATCACGCCGTCCAGGCCAGAGCCGAACTCGGGCAGCTGGATCTCTTCGGCGTAGCGCCGGCTGACGGTGGTCACGCGGTCGGCGAAGACCACCCCGGCCTTCAGGCAGTTGAGGCGGCCGTAGTGTTCGAGGTGAAGCGGGTTGAATAGCGACCAGTCGAGGCCGGTCAGCTTCATGTCGAAGTGCCAGAACGCGCCCTGGTAGGCGATGTTGTGGATGGTGAAGACGGTGCGCGTCGCAGGCAGGGTGCGCTGGAAGCCGCGCTCGCGCAGGGCCGGGATGAGACCGGTCTGCCAGTCGTGGGCGTGGATGAAATGCGGCACCCAGCCGAGCATGCCGGGCAGGGCCAACGCCGCCTTCGAGAACACCGCGTAGCGGCGCGCGTTGTCGTCGTAGTCCATGCCCGCGCTCGGCCCATAGATGCCGTCGCGGTCGAAGAGCTCGTCGCAGGCGAGCAGATAGACGGTGGTGCCGTCGAGCTCGACCGTGCCGACGCCAACGCGGTGGTCGACGCCGCCCGCCTCGATGACCAGGGGATGCTCGCTCCAAGTCAGGCCGAGCGCCTCTGCCTTGCGCCGCACGCTGCGGTAAAGCGGGATGGCGACGCGCGCATCGTGGCCGAGTCCATTCAGCGCCTTGGGCAGGGCCCCCACCACGTCCGCCAGACCGCCCGTCTTGATGAACGGCACCATCTCGCTGGCCACGTGGAGGATGCGCAGGGACGTCGGCATGGTCGGGTTTCCGGACAACGCGGGCCGCGCACTATTCCCGCGGCGGCTGGCGTGGCAAGGCTGCAAGCCTGGACCTTGGAGTGGGATGGAGCGTGCGGGATGCTGATGGCTGATGGCTGATGGCTGATGGCTGATGGCCCATTGTTCAGAGAGTGGACCGGTTGGAGGACTGTCGCCCACACATTCCACCACTGCCCAGCTTTCCATATCTGTTCCAGGGTGCGTGGAAGGCGGCCATTGAGCCGGACGGTGCGCCCTGCACCATGCCCCCATGGCGATGGGCCCGTGGTCACCAACTCTTGCCCAGCCGTCTTCTGGGACGCTCTGCGGAATGGTGCGTTTCTGCGCTTGCCGGTGGAGCGCGGCGGACGGTGCCGGGCGCGCGGCATCCGCCACCGCGGGCAATGGGCACCCGTGATCCTCGGCGCCCCGCTCGGACTGCTCGCCCTCGCTGCCCTGCCCACGATCGTCGCGGTGCACGTCTTCCGCCGCCGCTTCCGGCCGCGTCCGGTCAGCGCGCTGTTCCTTTATGGCGCCCAGGTGCGCACCGTCGCCGCCGGGCGCACCCGGCAGCGCGTACTGAACCGCGCCAGCATGTGGCTGGAGCTGCTCGCCGCCGCCGCGCTGGCGTGGTGGCTGTGCGACCCGCACCTCGCTGACCGCGAGGCCGCGACCCAGATCGCGGTGATCCTCGACAGCCGGCTGCGGGTGTCCGCACGCACGCCGGGCGCGGGCAGCACGGCGGAACGCATCCGCGCCGCGCTCGACGTACGCTTCGCCGCGCTGACGCGCGACGATCGCATCACGCTGATCGCCTCGGGGACGCCGCCGCGGCTGCTCGCGGGGCCGGGCGCGCTGCCCGAGGACGCCCGCCGCGCGCTCGCCATCTGGAAACCGGGCGCAGCCTGGCACGAGCTCGACGACAGCTTGGTGCTGGCGCGCTCGCTGGCCGGCGACGGCGAGGTGCTGCTCGCCAGCGACCGCATCCCCGCCGGCCTGCCGCCACGCATCGCCGTGCTCGCCAGCGGCCGCCCACTCGCCGCCAGCGGCCTGGTCGACGCACGCTGGCTGCGCGACCGCGAGGGCGAACGCCTGGTGGCGCGGGTGCTGGCGCAGGGCGGCGCCAGCCACCGCACGCTCGAACTGCGCACCGTCGACGGCGCGGTGCTGGCCCGCCAGGAACTCACGCTCGCCGACCACGTGCCGGCAAGCGCGAGCTTCGCGCTTGCCGCCGCGTCCGCGCCGGGCGCCGCGGTGCCGGACGCGCTGGTCCTCGCCTTGACCGGCGACGACCCGCTGCCCGGCGACGATGCAGCCACCCTGCTGCGCCCGCCTCATCCGCCGCTGCGCGTGCAGCTGGCACTGGCCGGGCCGGCGCGCGCCATGGTCGAGCGCGCGCTCGCCGCGGTCGGCGACGTGGTCCTCGGCGGCAGCTCGCCGCAGCTGGTCATCGGCGGCGATGGCGCGCCGCCGGAGGGCGCCTGGCAGCTGCGCTTCGCGCCGAGCGGTGCCGCGCCGGCGCTGGGACCGTTCCTGGCGCGGCGCGGCCACGCGCTGCTGCGCGAGATCGACTTCACCGGTGTGTTGTGGGCGGGTGGCTTGGCCGACGACGCGCTGCCGGCGCAGACCACCGCCCTGCTCGAAGCCGGGCGCGCAGTGCTGATCAGCGAGCGGCGCCGCGGGCGCGACCGCCTCATCACCCTGCACCTCGACGCTGCCCACGCAACGTTTGGCGAGCACCCGGCGTGGCCGAGCATGGTCGCCAACCTGCTCGCCGCGCGCCGCGACGCGCTGCCCGGCCCACGCCAGCCGAACGTGCTCGCCGGCCACCCGACCACGGTGGTGCTGCCCGAAGGTGTTCCCGGCGTGACCTTGATTGCGGACGATGGGACACGCGCGCGCTTTGCTGCCGACGGTGAGGGCGAGGTGCTGATCCCCGGACTGGAGCGGGGCGGCCGCCAGCGCCTGGTGCTGGACGGCTCCGACCAGGCATGGGCCGAGCTCGCGGTGCTGCCGCTCGACGCGCGCCAGGGCGACCTCGCTGAGGCAGCGAGCGGCGAGCGCGCGGGTGCGGAGCCGAGCAGCGGTGCCGCCGAGCGCCGGCGCGCACCGTTCGCCCACCTGCTGCCCATCGTCCTGGCTGCGGGCGCGGCACTCGCAGCGTGGGCCTGCTTCCGTCGCGAAGAGGGCCACGCGCCATGATGGGCACCACGCTCGGCTTCGTGTTGCCCGCGGCCCTGGCGCTCGCCGCACCCGCGCTGTTCGCCTGGTGGCGCTGGGGCCGGCCTGCGGGTGGGCGCTGGTTCGGGCTGAGCGCGCTGGTGCTGCTGGTGCTCGCCGCCGCCCAGCCCGAACTCGCCTGGGGCCGCGGCGGCAGCGACGTGGTGCTGGTACTCGACCGTTCGGCCTCGATGGCGGCAGCGTGCGGCCGCCAGGAGGAGCTGCTGCATTTGATCGGCGACCAGCGCCGCGCCGGCGACCGCATGGCGGTCGTGATGGTCGGCGAGGGCGCCTGCGTCGCGCAGGGCCCGCAGCACACCGACCTGCCAAGCCTCGCCGACCATCCCCTGGTCGACGGCGCCAGCGACCTGGCCGCCGCGCTCGAGCAGGCCGGCGCGCTGTTCGCGCCCGGCCGCACCGGGCGGGTGATCCTGCACAGCGACGGCGAGGCCACCGGCGCCGATCCGCGCCGCGCCGCCGCGCGCCTGGCGCTGGCCGGCATCCCGCTCGACGCGCTCACCGAACGCCGCGCGCCGCTGCCCGACGCCGCCATCCTCGACCTTGAACTGCCGCAGGAGCTGCGCCTGGGCGAGAGTTTCCTGGCCGCGGTGCGTTTCCTCGGCGATCGTGACGAGCACCGCGCGTACCGCATCCTGCGCGCCGCTCAGCCCGGCGCGGCCGAGCGCGTGCTGGCCAGTGGCGAGGTCACGCTCACCGCCGGGCATCCGGTATCGGTGACCTTCGCCGACCGCCCGGTGCGCGCCGGCCTGGCCACCTATCGCGTCGAACTCGACGAGCGCGAAGACCGCCAGCCGCTCAACAACCGCGCCACCGGCAGCCTGCGCATCGACGGTGGCGAGCGTGTGCTGGTGATGGGTGGCGATGGCGCGCCCGGCAACGTGGCGCGGGCACTGGAATCCGCCGGCATGGTGGTGACCTGCCGCGCCGAGGGGCCGCTGCGCCTCGACGACTTGCTCGGGATCAGCGTGCTGGTCCTGGAGCAGGTGCCCGCCGACCGCCTCGGCGCGCCCGGCCTGGAAGCCATAGCGCGCTGGGTCGAGCACCTCGGCGGCGGCCTGGTGCTGACCGGCGGGCGGCGCGGCTTCGGCTGCGGCGGCTACCACAAGAGCCCGGTCGAGCGCGTGCTGCCGGTGACCATGGAGCTGCGCGACGAGCACCGCAAGCTCGCCGTGGCCATGGCCATCAGCCTCGACCGCTCCGGCTCGATGGGCGTGCCGGTGGCGGGCGGACGCACCAAGATGGACCTCGCCGACGAGGGCGCGGTCGCGGCCATCGAGCTGCTCGGCCCGCACGACCTGGTGGCGGTGCACGCGGTCGACAGCGAACCGCACGTGATCGTGCCGCTGCAAAGCGTGAACGACGCCAAGGGGCTGGTCGGGCGCGTGCTCGGCGTGCACAGCGAAGGGGGCGGCATCTACGTCTACCAGGCGCTGCTCGGCGCCGGCAAGGAACTGCTCGCCGCCAAGACCGGCACCCGCCACCTGGTGCTGTTCGCAGACGCCAACGACGCGGAGGAGCCCGGCGATTACAAGCGCCTGGTCGCCGACTACGTGGCCGCCGGCATCACCGTGTCAGTGGTGGCGATGGGCTCACCGAAGGATTCCGACGCGGCCTTCCTTGAAGATGTGGCGCGGCGCGGCAACGGCCGCATCGCCTTTGCCGAGACCCCCGAGGACATCCCGCGCATGTTCGCGCAGGAGACCGTGCTGGTCGCGCGCAGTTCCTGGATCGGCGATCCGGTCGCGCTCAAACCGCAACCGGGCCTGGCGCTGGCGCTCGGCGGCGACGCGCTGCCCGCCGAGGGCTGGCCAACCGTGCCCGGCTACAACCTGACCTACGCGCGCGACCGCGCGCAGGTGCTGGCGCTCGCGCCCGGCGACCCGGTGGCCCCGGCGGTGGCGGTGTGGCGCATTGGCAGCGGGCGCAGCGCGGCGCTGTGCCTCAACGCCGACGATCCGCAGGACCCGCGCCTGCTCGCCTGGGGCGGCTACGGCAAGCTGCTCGCCGGTCTGGTGCGCTGGACGGGCGGGCGCGATTCCGCCACTCCTGGCACGTTGTCTGCCGAGCGCAGCGGCCGCCAGGTCACCGTGCACCTCGAACTCGATCCCGCGCAGCGCGCACGCTGGCCCGAGAAGACCCCGGAGCTGGTGCTAGCGCAGAGCGGCGAGGTCGGCGAGCCGCGCCGCCTGGCCCTGGACGCGGTCGACGTCGGACGTTACGAGGCCACCTTCGCGCTCGCGAGTGACCAGGCGCTGCTGCCGGCGGTGACCATCGACGGCAGCGCCATCGTCGGCCCGGCGCTGAGCCTGCCCTACTCGCCCGAGGCCGAGCCGCGCTGGGGCCGCGCCACCGGCGCCGAGGTCATGGCCGGTCTCGCCCGCGACACCGGCGGCAAGGTGCGCAGCGACACCCTCGACGCATTCGCCAACCCGCCCAGCCCCGGCGAGCGCACCGGCGCGGCCACGGCGCTGGTCATCGCGGCGCTGGTGCTCGCGCTCATGGAAATCGCGGTGCGGCGATTACAGGTGGGTGTGCCGCGGGTGCGGCTGCCGAGGTGGAAGGTGAAGTTGCCGCGCTTCGCGCGCAGGAAGGCGGCCACATCCATGGCCGACAGCGCATCCGGTGCATCGCCAACGGCCCAGGGAGCGACGATTCCGGCGTCTACGGCGGCACTCACCTCTCCTTCCACGCCGCCCCCGACGCCGGCGCTCCCACCGTCTGGCGATGGTCTTCACGAAGCCCTGCGTCAGATGCGCGATAAGCGCAAATATTGAGAGTGCCGCTCACGCGCGAACCTGCGCGTCTCCAGACTCGGCCCTCTCTATGATCGCTGCCCACGACTCCGGAACTGCGCAGGGGAAGGAATGGTCAGTAGGCTGTCTGCCCAGAGCGCCAACGGCACGTATGACATGCGATTCTGCAGGACCGCCGCCCCATGGATGATGGATGATTCTCCGATCCCGGAACCAAGACCTAGCGCCTAGCGCCTAGCGCCTCGCGCCCTCCTAGCCCTTGTCCTTGAACACCGCCTTCACGATCGTCCCCGCCACGTCGGTGAGCCGGAAGTCGCGACCGCCGTAGCGGTAGGTGAGTTTCTCGTGGTCGAGGCCGAACAGCGCCAGGATGGTGGCGTGCAGGTCGTGGTAGTGGACCTTGTCCTCGGTGGCGTAGTAGCCCCAGTCGTCGGTGGCGCCGAAGCTGAAGCCGGGCTTCACGCCGCCGCCCGCCATCCACACGGTGAAGCCGTAGGGGTTGTGGTCGCGGCCATCCTTGCCCTCGGCGGTGGGCGTACGGCCGAACTCGGCGGCCCACATCACCAGGGTGTCCTCGAGCAGGCCGCGCGCCTTGAGATCGGTGAGCAGGCCGGCGATCGGCTTGTCGACCTGCGCGGCGTTGCTTTCGTGCCCGCCCTTGAGGTTGCTGTGCTGGTCCCACTTGTAGCTGTGGCTGCACTGCGTGAAGCGCACCCCCGACTCGGCGAAGCGCCGCGCCATCAGGCACTGGCGGCCGAAGTTCTCGGTGGTCTTGTCGTTGATGCCGTAGAGCTCGAGAGTCTCCTTCGACTCCTTCGAGAGGTCCATCAGCGCCGGCGCGTCCTTCTCCATGCGGTAGGCGAGGTCGTAGGACTCGCTGCGCGACGCCATCGCGTCGTCGACCGTGCGCGCGGCCAGATGCGAACCGTTCATCTCCTTGAGGAAGTCGAGCTCAGCGCGCTGCATCTCGCCACTCCACGAGCGGTTCGCGAGGTGGTTTATGGTCGCCTCCGCGCACGGGATGCTGGCGTTGCCGATCGGGGTGCCCTGGAAGACGCCGGGCAGGAAGGCCGAGGCCCAGTTGTTGACCCCGCCATGACCGAGGGTCGGGCAGATGGTGATGAAGCCGGGCAGGTTGCGGTTTTCGCTGCCGAGCGCGTAGTACAGCCAGCTGCCCATGCTCGGGCGCACGAAGGTGTCCGAGCCGGTGTGCATGCCGAGCAGCGCGCCACCGTGCGCGACGTTGGTGCCGTACATCGACTTGATGAAGCACAGATCGTCGACGTGCTTGGCGACCTCGGGGAACAGCGAGCTGACCCACGCGCCGCTCTGGCCGTGCTGCTTGAACTCCCACGGCGATTTGAGCAGGTTGCCGGTCTGGGCGAACTGCACGCGCGGTTTCTCTCCCGGGAAGGGCTTGCCGTCATCGCGCGCCAGGGCCGGCTTGTAGTCGAAGGTGTCGATCGACGACGGGCCGCCATGCGGGAACAACCAGATGATGCGCTTGGCGCGCTGGCGGAAGTCGAGCTTGCGCGGACCGGCCGGCGCGGCCGGCGCGCCGTCGCCGAACAGCCGCCCGGGCAGAGCGCCGGCGAGGGTGGTGAGGGCCAGGCCAGAGGCCGAGGCCTTGATGAGCTGACGGCGGGAGATTTCAGGGAACATGGCGGTGTCCTCGTTCAATCGATGTAGAGGAATTCGTTCGAGGCGATCAGGATCTGACAGAGGCTCTGCAGCGGGCGCAGCGTCGAGGCCACGGTCGGCTTGAGTTCCATCTTCCCACCCACCGCCGGCGGCGCCGTTGCGAGGGCGCGCACGCTGGCCAGATACTTCAGCGCGCGGTCGAGCTCGGCCGGCGCGGCCGGGCGGCCGTAGGCGATGCGATAGGCCTCGCCGACCTGGGCGCGCTCGTCATCGGGGTGCAGCTTGGCCACGCGCTCGGCGAAGGCCCCGCTCTGCTCGATGGCAAAGGGGCTGTTGATCAGCCACAGCGCCTGGTGCGGAATGGTCGACGACGGGCGCTTCTCGATCGGCACGCTCGGATCGCTGTAGTCAAAGGCGGTGAACAGGTCGTACATGGCATTGCGGATGATCGGCATGTAGAGCGCCCGGCGCAGCTCGCTGTAACGGGCTTTGTTGTTGGACTGGTCGTTGGTGACGTAGTCGCCGTTCTTGGTGTCGAGCAGCGAGCCGCCGATGGTCAGGTCGAGGCGCCCGGCCGCGACCAGGATGCTGTCGCGGATCGGCTCGGCCTCCAGACGGCGGCGGTTCTGCCGCCACAGCAGACGGTTCTCGGGGTCCTTGGTGGCGTAATCCTCGCGGTACGTGCTGGCCATGCGGTAGGCGCTCGAGCGCATGATCTCGCGGTGCAGGGCCTTGATCGACCAGCCGTGCTCCTGGAAGTTCCGCGCCAGCCAGTCAAGCAGTTCGGGGTGGGTCGGCAGCTCGCCGCGCAGGCCGAAGTTCGACGGCGTGCGCACCAGGCCCTCGGCGAAGTGCCCGAGCCAGACACGGTTGGCCATGACGCGCGCGGTCAGCGGGTGCTCTGCACTGGTCATCCACTGCGCCAGCTCAAGGCGGCCGCTGGATTTTCCCGGGATCGCCAGCGGCTTGACCAGGTTGTCGGTGACGTGCAGGAAACCGCGCGGCTCCTTGGTCGAGGCCAGGTTCTGGGTGCTGCCGCGGATGTGCACCGGCACGTCGACGATGTTCTGGTCGTTGACCGACATGGCGCGGTCGAAGGGTGCGGGCTTGGATTTTTCCATGTCGGCCAGCGCGGCGCGCTCGTCCGTGAGCTGCTTCTTCACGGCATCCGGGAAGCGCGCCTCGAGCCCAGCGCCATCCAGGAACAGCGGGCCACCGGCGGCGAACAGCGCGTGCTGCAGCGCGGACAGCTCCTTGGCTTCCTTCTCGTTGGCCCCCTCCTTGGCGTCCTTGTCCTTCTTGTCCTTCTTGCGCTTGGCTTTCTTGGTGTTGTTGGCGTCCTTGGCTTCGACCGCGAGGTCGACGCTGGTCAGCACCTCAACACCCGCGATCCACGCCTGATAGCGCTCGGCAAGCTCGGCCCGCGAGGCCGGCGGAGCAGGCTTGAGCAGCTCGAGGGCGAGCGGCGAGACCGCGCTCTCCGGCGACTTCTCGAGCTTGTCGGCGATCTCCGCGCTCTTGGACGCGAAGGCGTCGGCCGGGACCTTGGCGTAGGCGTTCCACACCGCCAGGAAGCGGTCGCTGTGTCCACGGCTGAGGAAGGTCGACCAGCTGCGCAGCACACCGGCGTCGAGGCCATCCGCGGTGGTGGGTGCGGCGCCGTTCGCCGACAGCGCATGCAGCACGAACTTGTCGAGGTGCGGAATGTCGCCATCGCGCTCGAAGCGCAGCACCGCCTTGCCGGCCGGCAGGGTGATCTCGCCAATGTCGCGCCAGGCCTGCTCCTTGGCGCTGAAGCCGCCGGTGGTGGCCTTGAAAGCATCGGTGATCACGACGGCCCCGCCAACCAGCACGCGCATGCCGCGCTCATCGCCGGCGGCGTAGCGCGTCTCGAGCAGGTAGCGGCCGGCGCTGGGCACGGTCAGGTCGTATTCGGCGAACTGCTGCCCGGCGGCGGCGGTGTGCACGATGGTGGTGTCGGCCGAACCGTAGGTGGACGAGTCGATGCGCAGGTTGCCGCGCGCGAAGGCCTCGGCCTCGACGGCGATGCCGTCGTGGGTGACCGCGCCGGCGGCGAGCAGATAGTCGGCGGTGCGCGCGCGCAGGGTGTCGACCACCTCGCGCTGAGCCGCGGAGCTGGTGGCGTCGAGCGCCTCCTGGCGTTTCTTCGCGTCGGATTTCCACGCCTCAGCAGCACGGATCTGCTCGACCGACGCGACGTCGTGCTCGTTCCATTTGGCCAGGCCACCCTGGTTGCCAAGAATCGCGGTGCTCTTCACGATGCCGGCCAGGGCGTAGTAGTCCTTGGTCGGGACCGGGTCGAACTTGTGGTCGTGGCAGCGCGCGCAGCCCAGGGTCAGACCGAGCATGGCCTTCCCCATGACGTCGATCTGCTCGTCCACCACGTCCATGACCAGCTTCTCGTTATCGTGCTCGGCGAGCATCTTGGGGCCAAGGACCTGGAAGCCGGTGGCGGCGATCTGGTCGACCAGCTGCTGATTGTCCTTGGCCGGAGGCAGCAGATCGCCGGCCAGCTGTTCGGTCAGGAAGCGGTCGTAGGGCTTGTCGGCATTGAAGGCGCGCACCACGTAGTCGCGGTACAGCCAGGCGTGGCCGTAGGCGAGGTTCTCGTCCAGTCCGTTGGAGTCGGAGTAGCGCACCAGGTCGAGCCAGTAACGCCCCCAGCGCTCACCGTACTGCGGCGCGGCGAGCAGGCGGTCGACGAGCGTGTCGTAGGCCTTGGGCGATGCGTCGGCGAGGAAGGCGTCGACCTCCTGCGGGGTCGGCGGCAGGCCGAGCAGATCGAACGTCGCGCGGCGGATGAAGCCGCGCTTGTCGATCTCGGGCGCGGGCTGCATGCCGGCGGCCTCCAACCGGGCGAGCACGAAGCGGTCGAGTGGGCTCTTCACCCAGGCTTGGGCTTTGACCGCGGGTGGGTTGGGATGGGCCATCGGCTTGAACGACCAGAACTCGCGACCCTTCTCGAGGGGCGGCGACACCAGCTTGGCCGGACCGCTGGCCACCACCGTGGCGCTACGCGGATCGGGCGCGCCCATCTTCACCCACTGTTCGAGCAGCTTGATCTGCTCGTCCTTCAGCTTGCCGTCCGGAGGCATCTCCATGTCCTTGTCGACATAGCGCACGGCGGTGATGAGCGGGCTCTTGTCCGGCTCCCCGGGTTTGATCACCACCCCGCTATCGCCGCCCTTGGCGAGCGCCGGCTTGGAATCCATCTCAAGGCCGCCCTTATGCTTGCCCTTGACCGCGCTGTGACAGCTGAAGCAGTTCTCGGCGAGGATCGGGCGGATGTTCTTCTCGAAGAACTCTGCGCCGGCAGCGTCCTCGGCGGCCATGGCGCAGGTTCTGCCTCCCACCAGCAGTAGCATGGTAGCCATCATGCCGAGGGTGCGGCGCAGGCCGGTCGTAGAGGCGGAGCGGTCGGTGGTCATGGGCGGGTGCTCGGCATGCGGTCGGTACGAGAGGGTTGGTAAGTCTACCCTGTGGGCCGCACCCGCGACCGTCGATCCCGGGTGGGCGTCGACAGCGCGGCGGTCCTGGCACGAGTGTCTACTGGGAACCGTGTGATCTGTTTATATTAACTCTAAAGCCTCGCGCGATCGGATTTGGATACACACCAGTTGGCGCCCAAACGCTATCGGTATGGCTTAAAATGTACTTAAGTAACTGTGAAAACTAGTTTTATGATTCAAGTAAATGGCTCAGCGACACGCCGTGCTCGACATCCCACCCCATTCCGAGCGTCGCTTCAGGATTTCGCCTCGTAGGCCCGCCCCTGCCGCTTCTCGACGTAGTTGACGAAGGCGCGGTTGGCGACGCGGTAGCCGCCCGGCGTCGGGTAGTCGCCCGTGAAATACCAGTCCCCGGTGTGCCCAGGGATGGCCCAGCGCAGACCGGCCACCGTCTGGAAGACGATGCGTACTTCGCCGTCCCAGGTCAGGTCGGTCGGGCGCACGAGCTTGGCGATGCGCTCGGATAGTTCGTCGTCGCTGAACGGTTCGTAGATGCGTTTCACGTGATTGATGGACTCGGGCCTGGCCTTCGCCTCCTCGGCGATGCAGGCGCGATACACATCGTCGATCAACTGCCCCTGACCGCGGTCGCGCAGCAGGGTGACGGCGGCCTCAAAGGCGACGAAGCGGCCGAGCTCGCTCATGTCGATGCCATAGCAGTCCGGGTAGCGGATCTGCGGCGCGCTCGACAGCACCACGATGCGCTTGGGCTCGAGGCGCGAGAGCATGCGCAAGATGCTCTGCCGCAGCGTGGTGCCGCGCACGATCGAATCGTCGATCACCACCAGGTTGTCCTCGCCCGGGCGCAGGATGCCGCGAGTGATGTCGTAGGCGTGGCTGACCAGTTCGCCGCGGTCATCGTCGCCGCTGATGAAGGTGCGCAGCTTGGCGTCCTTGAGCGCGGCTTTTTCCTGCCACGGGCGCACCGCCAGGATCTGGCGCAGCACGTCGGTGCCCAGGGTTCCTGCCTGCTGATGGCGCAGGATCTCCTGCTCCTTCCACTCCGCGAGGTGCGCCTCGAGGCCCTCAAGTAGGCCGTAGTACGCCGATTCCGCGGTGTTCGGGATGTAGCTGATGACCGCGCGCGCGAGGTCGAAGTCGATGGCCTTGAGCAGCGCTGGCACCAGCTCGCGGCCCAGCGCCTTGCGCTCGCGGTAGATGTCGGCGTCGTTACCGCGGCTGAAGTAGATGCGTTCGAAGGTGCACGAGCGGCGTTCGGCCTGGGGCAGGATCTCGACCTCGCTCGCCCAGCGCCCCTCGACCGGCTGGTGGTTGATGACCAGCGCGGCACCGGGCGTGACCTCGCGCACCTGATCGTTGCGCACGTTGAAGCAGGTCACCAGCGCGGTGCGCTCGCTCGCGACCGCGACCACCTCATCATCCTCGTACCAGTAGCCGGGACGGATGCCGTTGGGGTCGCGCAGCGCGAAGGCGGCGCCGTGGCCGACCGCCCCGATCATGAAATAGCCGCCGTCCCAGGCGCGCGCCGCCTTGCGCAGCACGCGCGCCAGGTCGAGCTCGTCGCCGATGCGCTTGGCCAACTCGTCGCCGTCGAGCTTGCCGGCGTACTTGCGCACCAGCGCCTCGTTGGCGACGTCCAGGAAGTGGCCGATTTTCTCCATCACCGTCGAGGTGTCGGCGGAGCCGATCGGGTGCTGGCCCATCTTGACCAGCATGCCGAAGATCTCTTCGGTGTTGGTCAGGTTGAAATTTCCGGCGACGCTCAGGTAGCGGCTGCGCCAGTTCGAGGCGCGCACGTAGGGGTGGCAGACCTCGGTGGAGTTGCCGCCGTGGGTGCCGTAGCGCAGGTGGCCCAGGTACAGCTCGCCCAGCCACGGGTAGTGGCGCATCAGGGCGGTCTCATCGGCGCTGCCGATCTTGAGGTCGCGCACCAGGCGCGCGAGATCGTCGTGGACGTGGCGCCACAGCCGGTCGAGGCTGTTCGGCCCGCCTTCGCGCTGGCGGTGGAAGTACTGTGAGCCCGGCGCCGAGTGCTGCTTGAGCACGCCCAGCCCCGCGCCGTCCTGGCCGCGGTTGCGCTGCTTTTCCATCAGCAGGTAGAGCTTCTTCAGGCCCCACAGCGGCGTGCCGTGGCGCTCGCGGTAGTAGGCGAGCGGCTGTTTGAGGCGCACGATGGCGACGCCGCATTCGTGTTTGATGTCGTCGCTCATGGGCGGCGCTCCGCGCCGCTGCTGATGGCTGATGGCTGATGGCTGATGGTGCGTGGCGCCGCTGCCGCCACGGAACCAGGACGACCGAAGTCGCGCACGCGCGTCATCGTGTGATCCTCTCCAGCCCACCCAGGTACGGCCGCAGCACCTCTGGGACGACGACCGAGCCGTCCGCCTGCTGATAGGTTTCAAGCAGCGCGATCAGGCAGCGCGGCAGGGCCAACCCCGAGCCATTGAGGGTGTGCAGGAACTGCGGCTTGTCGCCCTTCTCCTTGCGGAAGCGCAGGTTCGCGCGGCGCGCCTGGAAATCGCTGAAGGTCGAGCACGACGAGACCTCGAGCCAGCTGCTGGTGCCGGGGCTCCATACCTCAAGGTCATACGTGTGGCAGGAGCCGAAACCGGTGTCGCCGGTGCACAGCTCAAGCACGCGGTAATGCAGGCCAAGCCGCTGGAGCAGGACCTCGGCATGGCCGCGCAGCGCGAGCAGGTCGGCGTCGCTGCGCTCTGGCGTGGTCAGGCACACGATCTCGACCTTGTCGAACTGGTGCACGCGCGTCATGCCGCGCGTGCCAAGGCCGGCCGCGCCGGCCTCGCGGCGGAAGCATGGGGTGTGGGCGGTGTAGCGCCGCGGCAGCATGTCGGCGTCGAAGATCTCGCCGGTGTGGAGGTTGGTGACCGGGACCTCGGCGGTGGGGATGAGCAGCAGCGCGTCGTCGCGGCAGGCGTAGAGCTGATCGGCGAACTTGGGCAGCTGGCCGGTGCCCTGCATGGCCTGTGGGCTGACCAGCAAGGGCACCGCGAGCTCGGTATACCCGTGTTCAAGGGTGTGCACGTCCAGGAAGAACGAGACCAGCGCGCGCGACAGCCGCGCACCGGCGCCCTTCAGCACCACGAAGCCAGATCCGGAAAGCTTGCTGCCGCGCTCGAAATCGATGATGTCCAGGGCTGGGCCGATGTCCCAGTGCGCCTTGGGCGCGAAGGCGAAGGATGGCTTGGCGCCCCACTGCGCCGCGACCTTGTTCTCGCTGCTGTCGCGGCCGACCGGCACGCTCGCCTGGCAGGGATTGGGTAGCATCATCAACTCGTCTTGCAGCGCACCCTCGCGCGCGACGCGACTCTCATCGATGGCCTTGGCCTGATCGCCGAGCTTGCGCGCACGCTCCTTGGCGGCGTCGATGTCCTGGCCGGTGCGCGCCGCCTGGGCGATGGCCTTGCTTGCGGCGTTCAGTTCGGCCTTCACCTGCTCGGACTGGGTCTTGAGTTCGCGCACCGCGGCGTCGAGTGCGAGCAGGCCCTCGACGTCGATGCTCAGGCCGCGGTCGAGCCACGCCATGCGGAAGAAGTTCGGGTCCTTGCGCAGCTGGACGAGATCGATCATGGGGCTTTCGGAGCACGTTCGTGACGGCTGGCGGCGGGCGCGACTGAGGCGTGCCCCACCCGGGCAGATCGGGAGTTTATGGCAGGATGCGTTCGGGCAAGGGGAGCACCGGGCGCACCTCTGCTGCTCCCTTCCCCACCCTGGGTTGGGCGCGATGCTGCGCCGATGACCACTCCGGACCCCACAACCACCGCCCTCGCCGCCGCCCGCGCCGCCCTCGCCGCCGCCCACGCCCGCGACCCGGAGCGCGTCGGCGAGGCCATTCCCGAGGCGCGTTATGCCGACGCCGTCGAGGCCTGGGTCCGTCGCCTGGTGCCGGCGCCGGGCACCGCGCTCGCACTGGCCGCGCGCGCCCAGCACCTCGAACGCTGGGCCATCCCACGCGCCAGCTTCCCCCAGGACAAGCCTGGCTACTTCGCCTGGCGCCGCGCAGTGCACAAACGCCAGGGCGAGCGCGCCGGCGCCCTGCTGCTGGACGCCGGCTGCCCACCCGAACTGGCCGCGCGCGTCGACCAGCTGGTGGCCAAGGCCGCCCCCAAGGACGATGCCGAGGGTCAGGCCCTTGAGGACGCTGCCTGCCTGGTCTTCCTTGAGGCAGAGCTGGGCGGCTTCGCCACCGCCCACCCCGACTATACGCGCGAGAAGCTGATCGACATCATCCGCAAGTCTTGGCGCAAGATGAGCCCGGCCGCCCATGAGCTGGCGCTGACCATACCACTCGCGCCGGCATTGAAGGAGCTGGTGGTGGCGGCAGTTTCAGGATCAGACGCGAAACCCGAGTCCCGAGACCCGAGACTTTAGATCGTGGCGCGGTGGTGCGCGCACGCTCGATGTCGCGGATGGGTTCCGAACCTCCGCATCACGCCACCCGTCTCATGCATAACATCTCGTCTCCGGTGTTCAGGGCCTGGGCTCTGGGGTCTCCAGCCGCGAAACCGCCGAACCCGCTGCTAACATCTGCGGTCACGGCTGCGTTTCCCATGCACCCCCAAGGAGACCCCATGCCCAAGCTCCGCTCCCTCCTGCCCGCCCTGGCCCTTGCCGCCCTGGCAGGCGCCGCCCAGGCCCGCGAACAGTGGACCACGGAAGTCGCAGACGCGTGGTACGCCAAGCAGCCGTTCATGGCGGGGGCCAACTACGTGCCGCGCACCGCGATCAGCGAACTGGAGATGTGGCAGGCCGAGACCTGGGATCCCGGGACCATCGACCAGGAGCTGGGTTGGGCCGAGGGCCTCGGCTTCAACGTCATGCGCGTGTTCCTGCACAACATCCCGTGGGACACCGACCACAGCGCCTACCTGCAGCGCATCGAGGACTACCTCGTGATCGCCGACCGTCACCACATCCGCACCTTGTTCGTGCTCTTCGACTCCTGCTGGGACGCCAATCCCAAGCCGGGCAAGCAGCCCGAACCCAAGCACAACGTACACAATTCCGGCTGGGTGCAGGCGCCCGGCCGCGCCATCCTCTCCGATTCCGCGCAACACGACTCCCTCAAGGGATACGTCGAAAGTATCATCGGCCACTTCCGCGCTGACCCGCGCATCCTGCTCTGGGACCTGTTCAACGAATACGACAACGGCGACGTCAAGGCTGAGGGCTACGACAAGCCGGCACGCGCGCTCGAGCTCGCCACCAAGACGCGCACCTGGGCCCTGGCCCTCGACCCGGTCCAGCCGCTCAGCATCTGCATCTGGGCCAACCAGGAGGCCCCGGTCGAGAAGCTGAGTCCGACGCAGCGCTTCGCGGTCACCATGTCGGACGTGAACACCTTCCACACCTACACCGACCTGGGCAAGACTCAGCGCATCGTCGCTGCACTGCGCGCCTACCACCGGCCACTGATCTGCACCGAGTACATGGCGCGCCCGACCGGCAGTACCTTCACCGCCATCCTGCCGTACTTCAAAGCCGAGGGCATCACCGCGATCAACTGGGGATTTGTCGACGGCAAATCGCAGACCAAGTTCCCGTGGGATTCCTGGCACAAGCCCTACCCCGACGAACCGGTCCCGTGGTTCCACGACGTGCTGCGCGCAGACGGCACCCCCTATGATGCGCAGGAGGCCGTCGTCATCCGCAGGGCGATGGGGAAGTAGGGAGTGGCTGACAGCTGACAGCCCATCAGCCATCAGCCATCAGCCATCAGCCATCAGCCATCAGGGCTGCCTCCATCAAGCGCCGGTCTTGCTGTTGTTGCGCACGATCACCGTGGTCGCCTGCCTCTTGCCCGAGGGCAGGAAGCGCGCGAGCGAGCGCACGAACGCCACCAGTTCGCTGTGCGCGTGCGGCTTGACCACGTAGTCGCTGATGTCCCACGGCTCGCAGGACTCCTGGTCCGCGGCGCTGTCCGAGCCGGTGAGGATGACCACCGGGACTTCGCGCGGGCCGTAGGCGTTGCGCACGACCTGCAGCAGCGTGGCGCCCTGCAGGCCGGGCAGGGACAAGTCGAGAACGATGATCGATGGCAGGTCGGTGCCGGCGTAGTGGCCAAGCCGGTTGAGGCGCATGACCGCCTCTGGGGCGCTGGACACATGGGTGACGCGCACCTCCATCCCGCTTGCCGCGACCGCACGGTCGAAGAGCGCCCGATCGTCGGCTGAGTCCTCGATGAGGAGGATTTCGGGCAATGATGGCATGAATCGGCTCCTGCGGGTCGCCTCTGGTATAGGCGATCAGCCTAGGGCGGATCAAGTGCGTTCACCCCGGAATGAGAGCCGCGTACAAGGTCGCGGCGCCTCGCAACCCCCTCACAGCGCTGTGACGACGATTTCCAGTCAGGACGGGGTGACGACATGGCGCAGCCGTCATTTCAGACGCCACGCCATGTCGCGCAGGTGTGGTGCCCAAGGGGGGACTCGAACCCCCATACCATTGCTGGTGACGGATTTTGAATCCGCTGCGTCTGCCATTCCGCCACTCGGGCCGCGGCGGAGGTTCTAGGTTGCGCGCGATGTTTGCAAGTGCGGGGGCCGAGGGCCGCGGACCCCTCATTCGGGTCGCGGCCCTGCTTCCATCACTTCGCGACGATGGTCAGCACGTGCTGGACCGGCACCACCGCTGCGGCGACGGCGGCCGCGAGCGGGGCGCGCTCGGCCTCGGTGCGCGCGACGGCGGCGGCGAGGTCCTTCTTGCCCTCCTCGCCGTGGAAGACCTCCTTAACCTGCTTGGTCTCGTACTCCTGCTTGGTACGCACCGCCTCGTCGACCTTGGCGAAGGCCGCGCTGAACGGATTGACGATGAAGTCGTCCGCCAGGTTGACGCCGGCGGCCAGCTGCTCGGCGCTGTACTCATGGGACTCTGCGCCCCAGGTGACCGTGTAGGCCTTGGCGCTGCCGCCCTTGGCGACCAGCATCAAGCGGTTGAGGTCGTGGTTGAATGGCACCAACGTCATACCCGAGCGGATCGAGCCGTCCTGGTCGAGAGCACCGGTCGCGCAGAAGGGATAGCGCGTGCTGGTCAGGTGCAGCTCGCCCCCACTGGCGCTGGCGACAGTGTGACCGGCGCTGGCGGTGGCCTTGCCGGCGGCCAGGTCCCAGGTGATGGTGCCGATGTCCCCTGAAAGGCCCATCGCGTGCAGGTAGGCGTAGGCCATGACCACGTGGCCGGCCCAGCCCGGATGCACGCCGTCGCCGCCGGCGACGTTATAGTTCGCGCCGTACTTGTCGTGCGCAGCGTACGCGCTGGTCAGCATCGGCCAGAACACGTCGGCGAAGCGCGTGCCCTCCTTGGCGGCGAGGGCGACGTCGGCGTTGCGCAAGCCCAGCAGGCTGACGTTGAGGTCGTCGACGGTGCCATTGGCGGTCTTGACCCAGCCCGGGACCTTGCCGACGCACCCAGGTGAACCGAGGATCACGCGCACGCCGGCCTTGGTGAAGGCGCGCACCACGTCGCCGTAGTGCTGCACGTAGGCGGCCAAGATCTGGTCGTCGTGCGGGACGTACCGGAAATCGTTCATGCCATAGCAGAGCGTGGCGATGGTCGGCTTGAAGCGCAGGCAGTCGCTCTCCTGACGGTGACTGAAGCCCTCCGCAGTTTCACCGCTCCAGCCATATTGGCGCGCAGAGATGTCCAGCTCTGGGGTGCACGCGGTCAGGTAGGTCTCGATGATGCGCGAGTACATCTTCTGCTCGGTGATCGAGTCGCCGACGATCGCCAGGCGATCGCCCTTCTGCAGCGCGAGCGCACCGACCTTGGGCGCCTTGACCGCATCGAACTTGACCAACGCATCGCCTGCCGGCTTGGGCTCAAACTCCGCCGCCGGCATAGCTGCCGTGATCAACAAGGCCGCGGCAAGGCCGCGCAGGATGGGGGTGAGCAGGCGAGGCAGGAGAGTGGCGGGCATGGGGGGGGACCTTGGGAGGGAAAGAGGAAGGGGAAGCAGGGGGCGGGAGGGTGCGAGGTGTGAGGTGCGAGGTGCGAGGTGCGAGGTGCGAGGTGCGAGGTGCGAGGTGCGAGGTGCGAGGTGCGAGGTGGTTACGTGCAGAACGCACA
>JBBQSO010000031.1:0-52831 GCA_038213805.1 Planctomycetota bacterium
GATGGCTGATGGCTGATGGCTGATGGCTGATGGCTGATGGCTGATGGCTGATGGCTGATGGCTGATGGCTGATGGCTGATGGCTGATGGCTGATGGCTTGTCTCGCGCACGAAACGAGTCAAGGCCAGGCTACCATGCCAGCAGCAGCACCCCCGCCATGGCGACGCGCAGCGCCAAATCCCGGCCATCGCGCAGCGGCAGGAAGAGCAGCGGCCAGAGCAGCAACGTGGTCAGCGACGGCGCGCCGGGATGGAGCGTGGCGCCGGGCAGGGCGGCGCCCCGGTCGACCACCGCGACCAACGCATCGAGGCACCATTCAAGCGCGCGGTACAGCCCTTCCCACGGCCCGCCGGGAAACCAGCCGCCGAGCACCAGGCAGGGCAGGCCCAGCCACAACGCGAGCGTACTGGGCGGCCCGGCGAGCAGGGTGGTGAACGGCGACCACGGATTGGCGGTGCCGAAATGCCAGGCCAGCACCGGCGCGGTGGCCAGGGTCGCGGCGATGCCGATGGCCAGCCCGTCGCACGCGCCGCGCGCGCTGAATAGTAATCCACGCCACGGCGCGCGGTCGAGCGGCCACGGGCGCAGCGGCAGCCAGCGCTCGCGCAGCGCCACCACGTCAAGGCCCAGCGTGACGATGCCGAGCACCGCCACCAGGCTGAGCTGGAAGCCGATGTCGGCGGCATTGCCGGGATCCCAGGCGATCAGCACCAGCGCCGCCAGACTGATCGCGGCGAGACGGTGGGGGGCGCGCGCGAGCAGCCCCATCAGCAGCACCGCCAAGCCCATGACCAAGGCACGCATGGTCGCGGGCGAGGCGTCGGTCAGCCACGTGTAGCCGCAGATCAGCGCCGCGAGCGCGAGCTGGCGCGGCCACCAGCCGACCCCGGCCAGGCGCAGCAGCCACGCGGCGAAAGCAGCCGCGATGACCAGGTGCATGCCGCTGACCGCCAGCACGTGGAGCAGGCCGCTGCTGCGGAACTGAGCCTTCTCCGGCGGATCGCCCTGACCGAGCAGGTAGGCCTCGGCGAGCTCGCGGTGGTCGGCGACGCGCGCCAGCGCGGCCCACGCCCAGCCGCGCGGCGAGGCCTCGCGCGGGCGCAGCATCTCCAGCTCCTGGGCCTGCAGCGCCGCGCCGCGCGCGTCGCGCATCCACACCCCGCGCACCGCCACCACATCGCCACAGCGCACCCCGGGTAGGGCCGGTGCGCGCACGTACAGCCGCTGCGGTGGCGTGAATCCGGCCGGCAGCATGACCCGGTCGGCGCTGAGGCTGAAGGCCTGACCTCGGCCCTGGCGATGCACGTCGATGACCTCGCCGCGACAGGCAAGCAGGCGCGTGACCGCCACCGGCGCGGGCTGCGGCGTGCTCGCCCCGAGCGCCGCGCCGACCTGCCAGGCGGCGAGGAAGGCGACGACGCGCGCCAGCCACGCGAGGCGTTCCCGCCATCCCACCAGCGCGATCGCCAGCGCGGCCAAGGGCACGCCCACCGCCCAGCCGAGCGTCGCTGGCACGACCTGCCAGCCGAGCTGCGTCGCCGCCGCATCCGCCATCGCCTGCGGCAGCAACGCCCCGATCACCACCCCAGCCGCGAGCCACGGCAGCCAGGGCTGGAACGCTGTCGGGGACGGCGGCACCGCGCCTGATGCAGGATCCTGCACGTGCTCCATCGCGCCATCGTCACAGCGCGCCATGAGGACGGAAGGTTGGTCCCGATCACCGCCCGGGCGCAGCGTCGGCACCCGGATTACGGCACGCAGCCGGATGTGGGGTCGCTGCGGATGCTCGCGTGGGTGTCGCACGATGGGCATGCGCAGCGGTCGGGCGGGGTTTCCGAACCGCGCCGGTGACGGTGGAAATCCGGTCCCGCCAATGGCCTGGGACAGCGCGCTCACAAATTGTCTATGGTGCTTATCTAAATTTTAGACACCGATTCCGCTCTGCTGACAAGCACCATAGTCAGCAATTGTGCGTGCAGACGCCCATGATCCCCGCACAACGGCGGCGACTTACTGCGGTAATACCCCCAGATGCAACCTACAAACACCATAGACATTTAGATCATTCCCATGCTCACCCCACGCGCTTCCACCAAGCACGCCCGCATCTTCGCGCAGCTCCACGCGGCGATCACCGACGGCACCTACGCGTTCGGCGCGCGCATCCCCAGCGAAGAGCAGCTCGCCCAACAATTCAAGGTCACCCGCGTGACCGTCGCCAAGGCCCTGCTTGAACTGGTGCGCCTCGGGTTGCTTGAGCGGCGGCCCGGATCGGGGTCGTATGTGCGCCAGCCGCAGCGCGCCAGCGGCCCGACCTTCGCCCTGCTGGTGCCGAACCTCGGCCAGGGCGAAATCTTCGAACCCATCTGCGGCGCCATCGCTGCCGCCACCAGCGCCGGCCAGGGCGCCGTGCTGTGGGGTCAGTTCCCCGCCGTGGGTGACAACGACCGCAGCGCGCAGGCGGAGCGGCTGTGCGAGTCCTTCGTCGAACGCCGCGTCGACGGGGTGTTCTTCGCGCCCATCGAGATGGCGGCGGGCATGGAGCGTACCAACCGCCGCATCGCCGCGCGCCTGCAGCAGGCGGGCATCCCGGTGGTGCTGCTCGACCGGGACATTGAGCCCTACCCGCGGCGCAGCGCCCACGACCTGGTCGGGGTCGACAACCGCCGCATCGGCCACGTCCTGGCCGAACACCTGCTCGAGCAGGGCTGCAAGCGCATCCACGTGGTGCTGCAGAGCGGCTCGGCGCCGACCGTCGCGGCGCGCATCGCGGGCGTGCGCGACGCGCTGGCGCTGCGCGGCCTGGCGCTCGCCCCGACCGCGGTCCACGCCGGCGACGACGCCGACCCGGGACTGGTCCGGCCGCTGGTCGCGCGCGGCGGGGCGGACGGTGTGATCTGCGGCAACGACGCCACCGCCGCGCAGGTGATGCGCCACCTTGCCGCGCTCGGCCGGCGCGTGCCCGAAGACATCCGCGTGGTCGGCGTCGACGACCTCACCTACGCGCGCATGCTCGCCGTGCCGTTGACCACGGTGCGCCAGCCGTGCACCGCCATCGGCGTGGCGGCGCACGCGACCATGCTCAGCCGCATCGCCCACCCGGAACTGCCGGCCCGCGACGTCGCCGTCGATTTCACCCTCGTCATCCGCCAGTCCTCCACGTCGCCGGGCGCCTGATGCCTACTCGAACCACGTCTTCCAGAGGTTCCCCATGATCCACGCTGCACGTCCCCTCCTCATCGCGCTGCTCGCCATCCCCATGGGTGGAGCGCTGCACGCCGCGGCCGCCAAGCCCGACCCGGTCTTCGCCGACGCCATCGCCGCGTGGCACCTGGCGGACCTCGGCGACAGCGCGGGCGGCAGCGGCCTGACCGCGGTCGGCGCCGTCACCGTCGGGCATCTGCTGGAGGGCGCAGAACTCGCGCAGTCGCTGGCCTGCGGCGATGACGGCCGCGTGGCGCGCATCGACGGCGGCTATCTCGACGCCGGGCAGGGCGCGGGCGGGGTGCTCAATCCGACCGGTACGGCCCTGACCGTCAGCGTGCGCCTGCGCTGCACCGACGGCACCTGGGGCAAGCCGCTGTTCAGCAAGCACGGCGGGCATGACCACCTGGTCTACAACCTCTACTCGTCGCCCACCGAGATCGGCTTCGAGCTGGGCACCAGCGCGGGGCTGAAGCGCACCGTCATTCCCATCGCGCGCATCGGCGCAGCCGACTGGCACACCATCACCTGCCGCTACGACGGCACGCGCCTGCAAATGTTTGCCGATGGCGTGGCGATGGACGAGAACGACGCCCACGGGCCGCTGCGCACCGGCAATACCATGCCCTGCCAGATCGGCGCCGAGCAGATCACCGGCATCGCCAGCGGCTGGAAGGGCGAGATCGACCACGTCGCGATCTGGAAGCGCGCGCTGGACGATGCGGAGATCGTGCGCCTGGGCGGTGGCGCCGCGCGCGTTGCGGAGCTCACCAAGCGCTACGCACAGGCGCCCCTGCTACCGCCCGCCGCCGATCTCTACGAAGAGAAGTACCGCCCACGCTTCCACTTCACCGCGCGCCAGTGGTCGGTGCGCCAGGCCGAACCGGGCATGCGCGAAGAAGGCTGGCTCAACGACCTCAACGGTCTGCTGTACGACGCGGGCGAGTACCACCTGTTCGCGCAGCGCTGGAACAAGTGCTGGATCCACGCGGTAAGCACCGACCTGGTGCATTGGACCGAGATGCAGCCGGCCTTCTGGGACGACAGCCGCTACGGCACCGGCGTACAGTCGGGCGGTGGCGTGGTTGATGCGCGCAACAGTTCGGGCCTGGCGACCGACCCCGCGCATCCGCCGCTGGTCGTGTTCTGGGCGGGCAACGACAACCTCAGCATCTGCATCTCGTACAGCCTTGACCACGGCCGCACGTGGACGAAGTACGCGAAGAACCCGATACTGCTCCATGGCGAGCGCGATCCCAAGGTGTTCTGGCACGAGCCCAGCAAGCGCTGGGTCATGGTCCTGTACGGCAACGCCGCTTACCACCTGCTGACCTCGACGAACCTGCTCGACTGGACCGATCTGCACCAGCAGGTCGGCAACAGCTACGAGTGTCCGGACATGTTCGAGCTGCCGCTGGACGGTGGCGCGGGTGGGCGGAAGTGGGTGCTGGTGCGCGGCAACGGCAAGTACTCCGTGGGCGCCTTCGACGGCACGCGCTTCGTGGAGGAGACCCCGCTGCTGACCTGCGACTACGGCCCGAGCTTCTACGCCACCATGAGCTGGGGCGACATCACCGGACAGCCCGACCGCCGCATCAAGGTGGCGTGGATGCGCAGCGAGCACATGTACCCCGGCATGCCCTTCAATCAGCAGGTGTCGTTCCCCTGCGACCTGACGCTGCATACCCTGCACGGCGCGCCACGCCTGTTCAGCGCACCCATCGCGGAGATCGCGTTGCTGCACGGCGCCAAGCAGGCCTGGCACGACCAGGCGCTGGCGGACGGCGCATCGCTGTCGCTCGCCGCGTCCGGCGACGCCTTCCATCTGATCGCCGACGTCGAGGTCGCGCCAGGCGCGACCCTGGCCTTCCGCATCCGCGGCACCCAGGTCGCCATCGGCGAGCGCAGCCTCGCCTGCGGCGGCGCCAGCGCCGCCACCGCCGATCCCATCCGCCACGTGGAGGTCCTCATCGACCGCACCTCCATCGAGGTCTTCGCCAACCACGGCGAGCTCTCGCTGTCGGCCTGCTACCTGGCCACGGACGGTGGCCTTGAGGCGGTGAGCAGCGGCGGCTCGGCGATGATCCGCAATCTCGAAGTGTTCGGGATGCAGTCGATGTGGCTGGGGCAGGGCGCGGCGGCGGGGAAGGCGCCATGACCACCTTCGCCAACGCCAACGCCGCACCGCTTTCCGGTCCATCCCGCTTCCGCGTCCTCGGCGCCGCTGGGGTCGCTGCGCTCGGCGGCTTCCTGTTCGGCTTCGACACCGCGGTCATCTCCGGCACCACCGGCGCGCTGAAAGCACTCTATGGCTTGACCGGCAACGAACTCGGCTTCACCGTCGCCAGCGGACTCATCGGCACCATTCTCGGCTCGCTGCTGGCCAGCGCGCCCAGCGAACGCTTTGGCCGACGGCCGGTGCTGCGCGCCGTCGCCCTGCTCTTCCTGGTGGCCTCGCTGGGATGCGGACTGGCGCTCGGCTGGCCGATGCTGGTCGCCGCGCGCTTCCTGGGCGGCATCGCGGTCGGCGCCGCCTCGGTGGTGTCGCCCATGTACATCGCCGAGATCTCTCCGGCACCCTGGCGCGGCCGGCTGGTGGCGGTGGCGCAGCTCAATGTCGTGCTCGGCATCCTGGTCGCCTACCTGTCGAACTGGGGCATCGCCCAGCTGGCGCTGCCCGGCGAGCTGTCCTGGCGCTGGATGCTCGGCATCCAAGCGCTGCCCTCGGCGCTGTTCTTCGCCTTGCTGTTCACCATCCCGGAAAGCCCGCGCTGGTTGGCGAAGCAGGGCCTGATCGACGCGGCCGGTCGCGTGTTGGCGCGCCTTGGCCACGCCGACCCCACCGCCGAGCTGGCGGAGATCCGCGCGTCGCTGGCCGGCGAGACCGCTGCGCACCGCGCGCCGCTCTTCCGCCGCGCCCTCGCCCTGCCGGTGACCGCCACCATCCTGGTCGCGACCTTCAACCAGATCTCGGGCATCAATGCGCTCATCTACTACGCGGCGGACATCTTCGCCATGGCGGGCAGCAGCCGTGACGGCGCGCTGCTGCAATCGGTGGCGATCGGTGGCGCGAACCTGCTCGGCTGCCTGCTGGCCATGACCATCATCGACCGCGTCGGCCGCCGCCCGCTGCTGATCGTCGGTGGGATCGCCTGCGCGCTGTGCCTGGGCGGCACGGCCTGGGCTTTCCATCAGCCGGTGGCGGACGGACGGCTCCTGCTCACCTGCCTGATCGGTTTCATCTTCTTCTTCTCGTTCTCGCAAGGCGCGGTGATCTGGGTGTTCATCAGCGAGATCTTCCCGAACACGGTGCGCGCCAAGGGCCAGGCCCTGGGCAGCTTCACCCACTGGTTCTGGGCCGCGGTGGTGAGCTGGAGCTTCCCGGTCATCGCCGAGCACGCGCGCGTCGAGGTCTTCGTCTTCTCCGCCGTGATGATGGCGTTGCAGGCGGTGCTCGCATGGCGGCTGATGCCGGAGACCAAGGGCATCTCGCTGGAGCAGCTCGGGAAGCGCATCGCCGGGCATCAGGGTGGCTGACGGATCTTTCCGCCAAGACGCCACAGGACGACAACCACGTCGGGAAGCCGCGCCCGCGGATGGCGGCCTGACCTGAGCACCGTGCGGGTCGGTGCACGTCCCGCCGCACCGGCTGTCCCTTCGCGCCTTGGCGGTGAAAACCCCGTGAACTACGGGTTGAACCAGCTCATGCTCACTTCTTCTTCAGACCCGCCAGATACTCGATCAGGTCGACCAGGCTCTGCTGCGTCATGCCCGCCTGCAGCCCGGTCGGCATCGACGAGGTCTTCTGTTTCGTGCGTTTGGCGATGGTGGCCGTCTGGTACTTGGTGACGATGCCGCCGATCGCCTTGAGCGCGACCTCCTGGTCGGTGTCGCTGACCACGATGCCGATGGCGGTGTTGCCGTCCTTGAGGGTCAGCACGGTGGTCTCGAAGTTGAACTCGATGCCGGCGTCGGGATAGATGACCGCCTCGAACAGCGCGTCCTTGCCGAGCTTGCTGCCGATCTCAGTGAGCTTCGGCCCGTAGTCGACGCCCTTGCCGTCAACCTGGTGGCAGGCCACGCAGATGCCGGCGAAGACTTGCGCGCCACGCGTCGCGTCGCCCGGCTTCTTCGCCAGCTCGGCGATGGGCGGCAGCGGCCCGTCGCTGGTCGCCGGCGCCGGTTGCGAAGCGGCGACCTCGGCGCGCACCGAGTCCCACGGCGCGTTGGCCAGCACGCTCGCCGACAGCGCGCGCAGTTCGACCGGCAGCTTCTTCGCCTTGCGCAGATCGAGCAGGACGTGCGCGCCGCCTTCGTACTTGCCGAGCGCGCGCACCGCCTCCTGGCGCAGCGCAAGGTCGCGCGTGCCGTCAGCCAGCAACGGTTCGAGCAGCGCGATCGCGCGCTGGTCGTTGGCGTTGCCCAGCGCGGTGGCGATGGCCAGCGAGTCCTGACCGGGCGCGGCCAGCACCTTCGCAACCGGGTCGAGGCCGCTGCCCGTCAGCACTAGGCGCAGCGCCTGCGCTCCGGTGGCATCGGCGGCGTGCGCGACGGCCAGCTTCAGCAGCTCGGCGTCCTGATCCTTGATGGCGAAGGCCTCGACGATCTCGACGAAGGCCGGCTGGCCGCGGTTCGCGACCAGCGCCTTGTCGACCAGCGCCCGGGTCTCGGCGTCGGTGGCCAGGTCGGCGCCCTTCAGGCGCATCACCACCTCGGCGTAGCGCTTGGCCTTGCGCGCCTTGGCGACGTCCTCGTCCGAGGGCGCGGCGTCCTCGGCGTGGGCGACCGCCCCAAGGCAAAGCAGGAACAGGGCCACGACCCACGAACGGGGACGGGTGATCACGGTGCTGGACATGGACGACAGGTTCCGCGGGATTCGGTGATTGGAAATGGTTCTGCGCCAGCGCCCCCGGCGCAAACGCCGGTGGGACGGGCAATCACGCCCGTCCCACCCGCTCGCTCGCCTCGAATCAGGACTTCCGGACTCCCGGAGCTCCGGACTTCCGGACCCTCATTCCAGCAGGCTCTTGAGCGCCGCATCCTTCTCTGGCCCCTTGTGGAAGTCGAAGGCGCGCATGTAGCGCGGCTGCTCGGCTTCCGGGGTCTTGGGATCTTTCAGGATCTTGACCAACAGCGGCAGCGCCTTTACCGAGCGCGAACGCCAGATGATGTCGCGGCCCGCCGGGGTGTTCCAGCCCTCGCCGACCTTGTCGAGCCAGGCGCTGAAGTAGGCGTCGTCGTTCTTGTCGGCGCCGATGCCGAGCGCTTCGAGGTACCAGCGGTCCTTGCCGTCGTGCTGCATGGCGAGCGCGGCCCACTGCGCTGCAGCGCCGGGAGCGGCGCTGTGGCGCAGGCTGATCGCGCATTCGCGGCGCACCTGCGCCGAGGCGTCCTTGAGCAGGCTGCCGACCACCGTGGTCGCGTCGATCTTCAGCTCGCGCGCCAGGCGCAGGCCGACCATGCGCAGGTCGGGATCGGAATCGTGGATGGCCGCGGTGACCCAGGCCTGGCCCTTGCCCGGGTTCTTGCCGAGCAGCCACAGCGCGCGCGCGCGCAGGCGGGCGTCGGAGCCCTTCCACAGCTTGAGCAGCTCGGGCTCGGCCTGGTCGCCCAGCTCATGGAGCTTGGTCCACGCCAGGTAGCGCGTCGCCATGTTGGGCGAGCACAGCGCCTTGGCCGCACCCGCGGCCGAAGTCAGGTCGACCGCCGGCACCGTCGGCTTTGATCCCGGCGGGGCCACGCGGTAAAGGCGGCCGCCGGCGGATTCGGCGTCGTGATCGCCCATCTGGTGGCCGCCGACGCCCGGGTCGAACCAGTCGGCGATGAACAGCGCGCCATCGGGCGCGACCGCCACGTCCGCGGGGCGGAACCACGAATCCTTCGAGTGGACGACGTTCTCCATGGTCGCGCTGTAGCCGGCGCCGTCGACGGTGGTCGGGTAGGCGCGCACCACGTTGGGTCCGGCATCGCAGTGGATGGGCTGGTTGCGGAACACCGCGGGCAGCAGGCTGCCCTCGTAGATCAGCATGCCGGTCGGCGAGCCCGCGCCGGTCTGCAGCAGGTTGGGCACCACGCCCGGGTCATTGAGGTGCCAGTGGCGACGCGGGATCTCGGCTTCCAGGTTGGTGCGCTTCTCGCCCCAGCCGGCGCCGGTCATCTCGTCGGTGTAGCCGAAATTGCCGTGCTCCATCACGAAGCTGATGCGCACGCCACGGTTGCCGTCGTCGTCGTTGTCGCTCTGCCAGAGCGCGCCGAAGGAGTCGACCGCGACCTCGTAGTTGTTGCGGAAGTTGCTGCCCAGCACCTCGAACTCGCTGCCGTCGAGGTTGCAGCGGAAGACCATGCCCTGGCGGTAGGGGTGGCCCTTGGCGTTCACCTCGTCGCCCTCGAGCGAGATGATCGGCTTGCCGTCCTTGTCCTTGATCTGCTCGCCGGCGTTGCCGAAGTTGAAGTAGAGCTTGCCGTCCGGACCGAAGGTGAAGGCGTGCATGCCGTGGTCGTGCTGCGTGCCGCTGACGCCGGTGAAGAGCTTCTCCTTGGTCGGCTCCTTGCCTTCGCCGTTGTCGGTGAAGATGAAGACGTCGGGCGAGCGCGAGACGATGACCTTGTCGCCCAGCACGCAGATGCCGAGCGCCGAGTCGATGTCCTTGCCCTGGTAGAAGACGCGCGATTTGTCGGCCTTGCCGTCGCCGTCGGTGTCTTCGAGCACCATGATGCGGTCACCGGCCAGGCGCAGGTTCTGCCACTGGCGGTAGTTCAGGCCCTCGGCCACCCACACCCGCCCCTTGGCGTCGATGTCGATATTGGTCGGGTTGGAGAACATCGGTTCAGATGCCCACAGCCCGACCTCGACGCCATCGGCGATCTCCATCGCCGCGAGCGACTCCTGCGGGCCGAGGTGCGGAACGCCGCCGCCACCGGTGCCGCTCGGCAGCTTGTCGAGGTAGACGAAGAACTGCACCGTGGTCTGGGCGCCGCCGCCCTGGTCGGTGCCGCCCTTGTCGGGGCCGGCCTTGGCGGTGAAGCGCGTGAAGCCCTTGCCGGCGATGTCGTAGGCGACGATCGAGGTGGCGTGCACGCCCAGGCCGTCGACCGGCTTGCCGTCGACGATCATCGGGTCGCTGTTGGCGTTCTTGCCGACGTGCACCTCGTTCCAGCCGCTGGCTGCAGACTTCCACTTCATGGTGGTCAGCTTGGTGCTGCCCGACGGCCCGGTCAGGGTCGGCTCGACCCAGTCGGCCCAGTCGCAGGCAAAGCCGTCGCCGCCGTCGCCCACCATCAGGTAGAGCGTCTTGGCGCCGGTGACATCGATGTCGATGTCGACGACGCCACTGCGCAGCACCGCGCTGGCGAACGCGGGCTTGGCCTGCTCGGCGGCGAGGGCGTGGCCGCCGCAAGCGAGGGCGAGCAGCGCGGCGGACAGGGCGGTAGTCTTCATGGACATGGGGGGCTCCGGAGGAAGGACGGGCAGGAAGGGAGACGGTTGGAAATAGAGTAGGAAATAGGGGAGAGCAAAATCAGCGTCACTTTTCGACCACAACCAGGAAGCGCACCGAGGTCGCTTTGCCGTCGTTCTGGTCGGTGCCACCCTTGTCGACGCCGCCCTTGGCGGTGAAGCGCTTGGCCCCGGCCGGCAGGTCGTAGACCAGCTGGGACTTGGCGTGCACGCCGATGCCGTCACCGATGGTCTGATCGCCGACCATCAGCGGGCCGCCACCGGCGTTGTGGCCGACGTGCGCCTCGTTCCAACCGCTGGTCGCGCTCTTCCAGGCCACGCTGGTGAGCTTGATTGGGCCGCTGGCAGTGGTCACCACCGGATCGATCCAGTCCGCCCAGTCGCAGGCGAAGCCGTCCCCGCCGTCGTCGACCGCCAGGATCAGGCGCTTGCCGCCGCTGACGTCGACGTCGATGTCGATGGTGCCGGCGCGCACCACGGCGCTGGCGAAGGCCGCCTTGGCCGGGTCGAGCGCGCCCGCGCCGCTCGCGCGCGCCGTGACGCGCTCGCGCAGCCAGTGGTTGAGCTCATCGTCGCTGGGATCGGAGACCACGCCACCGGCGGGGACCTCAGCGTGGGCGATCCACAGCAACGCGTTCAGCACCAGACGGCGCTGGTCGGGGTCGGCCCAATTCTTGTGGTAGTGCCCGCCGGTGAAGCCGAAGCCGCGGTTAGCGCCGGCATTGTCGACCACCCACATCATGGTCTCGGCGCGCCCGTCCATCGCCACGATGTGCGGGTAGGGGCCACTGCCGGAATACGGATGGCTGCGGGTGTCGGCGCTGGGCTTGTCCTGGAGGATGGGCAGCACGCCACTGGCGTCTTCGCGGAAGCGCATGTTGAAATACCACTCGTCGGTGGTGCTGAAGGGTTTGACGCCGCGCGTCACCGCGTGCTCGGGCAGGCTGGCGTAATTCGCCTTCCACACCGGGTTCGCCGACCAGCCGCCTTCGTAGTAGCCGCCGATCCAGCGCTTGAACTCCGCGCCGCCGTGGTCCTTCGGCACCTCGACGGCATAGTGCGCGAAGCCCAGTCCCACGCCCTGCTTGGCCAACGCATCGAGCCGCGCGAGGCGCTCGCCCTGGACCGCCGGATTGCCCCCGCCGCCGTCCGCATAGAGGAACACCGCATCGGCGTTGTCGAAGGCGGTGGGGTCCGCGGGCCAACCGGTGAAGTGGTGCGCAGCGACCACGCCCGGCACCTTGTCGAGGCAACTGCGCAGCGCCGCGACGCCGGCCTCGAACTCGTGCTCGCCCAGGCCATGGCTGTTCGGCCCGGCGAGCAGCACGATCTTCTTGCGGCCATCGGAGAGCTTGAGGCGCTTGAGCGCGAGGTCCTTGAACTGCACGGTGAAGTGCGCGAAGCCCGCGTGCATCTGCAGCGCGAGCACGCCCTGCATGGCGCGCTTGCCCGGCTGGTCGTCGGTGAATTCGCAGGTCACCACGCCGTTGATCTTCTGCACCACGTGGTTGCCCTGGGCGAGGATGTCGTACTCGTTCCAGTCCTCCTTGTGCAGGGCGGCGATGATCTTGTCACGCTCACCGACGGTGCCGACCTCGCTGACCTTGCCGTCCGCGTCGATGTGCGTCTTCTGCCCGGCCTTGGCGAGCAGGCCGCGGCCGCGCTCTTCGTAGTTGGCGCCGGTCCAGTCGTTGCCGCCATCCATGTCGGCCTGGTAGCCGCTGACGATCCACTCGTCCGCCGCCTTGGAACGGAACTGGATGCCGGAGTTGCCACCGACGATCTTGAACTTCGCAACCAGCTCGAAATCGTCGACCTCGCCGTCCTTCCAGATGCAGAAGGTGTTGTGCGCCGGCTGCTTCTCCGGCGTGCACTCGCCGGTGAGCGCGCCGTCCTGCACCGACCAGAAGGTCGGATCCGCATCCCAGCCGGTCAGGTCCTTGCCGTTGAAGATCGGCTTGAAGCCTGCCTGCTCCTCGGCGGCGGAGGCGCCGGCCACCAGGGCCGCGAACAGGAGGATCCGGGCGGAGGCGCGTGGGAGCATGGCTTTTCCTGGGGAGGCGACGGAACGTCCCGACTGGGAGATACACGCGGCGGACGCCGGTGTTGAACGCGGGGCGGCGGGGACTGTGACGGATTCCGCGCGCAGATGTGCGGGGCGTGCGGCTTTCATCGTCAGCGGAGCGGGAACGGATACAACGGCGCGGCGACGGACGCCTGTTCTGACGTGGCCTGCCGGAGCTTCGTTGCAACCCGGCATGCCGGCACCGGCCACGCGCGCGGCGCTCATGGCGCCGTCAGGAAGCCGCATTCGACCCAATCGACGTGGTCGCAGGCGTAGCCGTCGCCGGCATCGTCGGTGCGCAGGACGACTTTTTGACAGGAGTCGGGCAGCGCGACCGCGAAGCGCCAGCTCTCCTGGCGGCTGGCGCGCAGCACCGGCGAACGCGCGAGCTCGACCTGGCGCGTGCCATCATCGGACAACACGATGCAGATCACCGTCGGGGTGCAGCGGTCCTGCCGGCTGCCGATGTCGAGGCCGACCAGCGCGACGAAGGCCGACCATTCCGGGCGGCGCGCGTAGACCGCTTCGCCTGGCGGATGCAGCCCAAGGCCACGTGCGTAGGTGTGACCCTCGACCATCAGCGGGCCGCCCGACACCGAACGGTCCTTGGCGAAGACGCCCCAGCCGACGGTCACCGCGAGCGGCGTGATATCGCTGATTTCGACCTGCGGCGTGAGCGCGCTGGAACGCGGCGGAGGTGGTGGCGGCAAGAAGCGCGGAGGCGGAGCTGACAAGGCGTGTGCGCCGAGCGCGACCGCGATCGTCAGGCCGGCGGCGATGGCCGCCACCGTCGCCGCCTTGCCCGCCACCATCGCCAGCCCCGCGCCCTTCGCGAGCGCCGACGCGGACGCCGAGGTGCTCTTGGTGATGGCGCCGACGATGGCCGCGTGGGTGGTGGCCGAAGCCGCCTGCGCCTGGCCCGCGCACAGCGCGGTGAGGACCACTGCATCGACCACGACGCCGCGCCGCTTCATCAGGCCGCGCAACGCCGTCAGCCCGCGTTGCAGCAGCTTGTAGGCGTTGTCGCGGCTGGTGTCGAGCGCGACCGCGATCTCACCGACCTCCTGCCCGGCCAGGTAGTGCAGGCTGAGCGCGTCGCGCTGGCGCGTCGGCAGGCGGTTCATGCACTCGTCGAGCAGGTCGAGCGCCTCGGGCCGCGTGGCCTCTGCCGTCGGCACCGCGCGACGCTCCAAGCGCACCCGCCGCGCCGCCGCGCGCCGCGAGCGCGTGCCTACGAACCATGCGCAGCGCAGCAGCCACGCCGCCAGCACCGGCGCGCGCGCCGCGGCGGCCGGGCGCCGCGCCAGGACCAGAAACACCGCCTGCACACAGTCGTCAGCGTCGCCCGGCGCCGCCTGGCGCAGGCACGCGGCGCGCACCAGACCGAGATGGCGCGTCACCAGGGCGCCGAAGGCCTCCTGGTTTCCGCCGCGCCAGTCGGCGAGCAGCTGCGCATCGGTGGGGGCGTCCATGTCCGGTCTATCCCCGCAGCGAAGCGCGATTGGACAGCGGATGTAGACGCAAGGCCCGTTCTAGCGGGTGCCCTGGCGGCCTCAGGGTTTGGCGAGGCGGATTAGGTTGCCGTTGGCGTCGACGACCGACTCGTGGGCGAGGTTGTCGCAGCAGTACGGATCGCCGTCCTTCGACGCCTCGATCGCGATGGTCGGATTGCGGTTGGTGCCCGCGCCGGTGGTGCTGTGCGGACGGGTATCGCCGATGCCGGTCGAGATGACGTCGCGGCGCGTCTGGTTGAGGCCTTCGAAGGGCTGATTCTCGATCTTCGCGACCGGCACGTCCTTGAGCCGCTTGTCGGGGCCGACCGGGTGCATGCGCGCGTCCTCGGCGCCGACGGGCGGACCGTCGCTGGGACCGTTGCCGTGCACTTCCTGCGGAGCGAAGGCGACCTTGGCCTGCGGCTTGAACTTCTGGCCGGGCACCGTGCAATCGGCGCGCTTGCGGTGCTCGCCATCGAGGGTTGGCGGCTGCGCCGGCAGTTCGAAGACCTCGTCGTCGGCCGAGTAGCCGAGCCGGCCGACGGTGGTGAACGACTCGTCGGAGTTGGGGATGTACCGCGTCTGGTAGTACATGGTGCTGTCGCCACAGCCTGCGAGCAGGAGCAGGACGGGGAGCAGGGCGGTCGAGCGGCGCATGGAGCGGATGCTGGATGACCCCCCGGGGGCCGGCAACCGGAATATTCCCGGAGGGGCCCAGGTGTACAGGACACCAGGACGGCCGTCCGCTGTCCGGCGTACCCGACGTCCTCGTGGCTCACGGGGCAGTCGGACAGCGGACGGCCGCCCCTCCCCCTCCCCCTGGCCTCCTCCCCCGCGGTCCTAGGATCCCCCTGCCATGACCGACGCCGTGCTGCGCACCGTGAAGCTGACCAAGGTCTACACCGACTTCTGGGGCCGCCCCCGGGTGGCGGCGCTCGACGACCTGAGCATCGATGTGCGCCCCGGCGAGGTCTTCGGCCTGCTCGGCCCCAACGGCTCGGGCAAGACCACCACCATCAAGCTGCTGCTCGGCCTGCTGCGTCCGACCAGCGGCGACGCCTTCGTGTTCGGCCGCGATCCCGCGGACCAGGCGGTCAAGCACCGCCTCGGCTACCTGCCGGAGGAGACCTACCTCTACAAGTTCCTCGACGCGGAGGAGACCCTGGCCTTCTTCGGCCGCCTTTTCCGCCTGCCCGCCGCGGTCATCCGCACGCGCAGCGCCGAGCTCATCGAGCTGGTCGGCCTCGGCCACGCGCGCAAGCGCCGCCTGGGCGAGTACTCGAAGGGCATGGCGCGCCGCCTCGGCCTAGCCCAGGCGCTGATCAACGACCCCGACCTGGTGGTGCTGGACGAGCCGACCTCGGGCCTCGACCCGCTCGGCTCGGCCGAGGTCAAGGAACTGATCCTGCGCCTGAAGAAGGCCGGCAAGACCGTGCTGCTGTGCAGCCACCTGCTCGGCGACGTCGAGGATCTCTGCGACCGCATCGCCATCCTCCACCAGGGTGTGCTGCGCGAGCTCGGCAGCGTCGACGACCTGCTGCGCACCGACGACCGCGTGTCCGTGGAGCTCGCCCACCCGGACGCGGCGACCCTGGCCGCAGTGCGCGCCGCCGCCGGTCCGACGCTGCTCAGCGTGGCGCCGCCGCGCGAGCGCCTTGAAGCGCACTTCAGACGCATCATCGCGGCCGCCGGGAAGAAGCCGTGACGCGGGTGGGGCGGACCGCGGATAAAACAGGAGCCGTGACGCGGGTGGGGCGGACCGCGGATAAAACAGGAGACGCGGAGACGCGGAGACCGGATGAGGACCGCTCGGGCCGGGCAGGCGACGCTCCCTGGGTCCACGTGAGGCCCACCCGGCCGTCCTCCTCCAACCTCTGCGTCTCCGCGTCTCCTGTTCGATCCGGCCGTCCGTCCGGTCTGTCTGCGCCTCCCGCGGCTGCCGGAGGTCCACCGTCGTATCATCGCGGCCGCCGGGAAGAAACCGTGACGCGGGTGGGGCGGACGGCAGATAAAACAAGAGACGCAGAGACGCGGAGACCGGATGAGGACCGCTCGGGCCGGGCCGGCGGCGCTCCCTTGGTCCACGTGAGGCCCACCCGGCCGTGCTCCTCCAACCTCTGCGTCTCCGCGTCTCCTGTTCGATCCGGCCGTCCGTCCGGTCTGTCTGGGCCTCCCGCGGCTGCCGGAGGTCCACCGTGCTGAGCTGGTTCGCCGGCGTCCGCGCCCTCGCCGGGCTCAGCATCACCGAGGCCATGCGCCAGCGACTGTGGCTGCTGCTGCTGGCCGGGGTGGCGGTGGTGCTGGCGAGCGCGCCGTCGCTGCGCGCGGTCGACGGCGCGGCGCGGCTCAAGCTGGCGGTGGTGGTGATCACCGCGGCGATCGGCTTCATCGCGGTGCTGATGGCGGTGTTCGTGGCGGCCACGGCGCTGCGCCGCGACCTCGACGCGCGCACCGCCTTCGTGCTGTTCAGCAAGCCCCTGCCGCGCTCCGCCTACCTGGTCGGCCGCTGGGCCGGGGTGCTGGCGGCGCTGCTCATCGGCACGGTGGTGCTGTGCGCGGTCGGCACCGCCGCCATCGCCTGGCAGTTCGGCGGTCTGCCGGCGATGCGCGCGGCGGTCGCACCGGCCGCGTGGGAACAGGTCAGCGCCTTCGGTCAGGCCATCCCCATCGACGCCGCGCGCACCCGCACCCAGCTCTCGGGCGCGGTCGGCAACGGGGTGCGCTTCCACCTCACCGGCCTGTCCGGGAATCCCGGTCCGGCTGGCTTCGAGGTGCTGCTCAAGGGGCGCGTGCGCAGCTACGATCCCGACCAGGTGATGGACGACCTGCTGGTGCAGGTGACCGCCCTGCCCAGCGCCGGCCAGGCGTGGCCGCCGCGCGTGCTCGCCCTCGACGCGCAGAGCCCCTACGGCTCCCGGCGCGGCGGCGAGCCGGTGCCGGCCGGCCAGGTCGCGCTCAAGGACCGCGACGAGTCGCGTACTGATCTCGCCCAGGACTACCTGCGCCTGCGCCTGCCGGCGGAATGCATCGGCGCCGACGGCAGCGCCCTGCTGCAAATCACCCGCCTTGAGGCGCGCGCCGCGCTGGTGTTCGCGCGCGCCGACAGCCTGCGCGTCGCGGTCGACGGTGGCAACCTGTTCCTCAATCTGGTGCGCGGCGGGCTGGTGCTGCTTGCCAGCGCCGGGCTGATCGCCGCGTGGACGCTATTCTGCGCAGTGCTGTCCAGCCTTGGCGTCACCGCGCTCGGCGGGTTGACGCTGTACTTCGCCGGCTCCGCCCTGGGCGTGATGCGCGAGGTGCTCAGCTACAACGACACCGGCACCGGCATGCGCCGCCTGCTTGAGCTCGCCCTGACGGTGATTCCCGACTTCTCGCGCTACGACGTCGCTGCCCAGCTCGCCGCCAGCGAGGCCGTCGGCTGGGCCACGGTGGGCGCCGCGTGGGCGTACAACGGGGTCTACATCGGCATCTTCCTGGTCCTGGCGTGGGTCGGGCTGGCGCGGAGGGAGCTGTGATCCTGCTGGCGCGGTGTGCGACGTGCGGAGTGCGGAGCGGCGTTTCCGCGCTCTGCCGTCGCCTGGACACGCAGGTCGCTTGCCGCACCCCGCACCGGCGTGCAGCGCCATGAACGCCCGCACGGCTTTCCTTTTGAGCGTCCTCTGCCTCGGCGGCGCTCAGGCCGTGGCCTCGTTCGTGCTGACCCCGATGCGCGCCGAGCTGGTGCCCAACCGCGACGTCTATGGCGCGCTCAAGCCGGGCGAGTTCGCGGGCACGCTGATGCTCGGCGGCTTCCGCGGGCTGGCCTGCGACCTGCTGTGGATGCGCGCCACCAACGCCAAGGAGGCCGGGCGCTTCTACGAGAGCGTGGCGCTGGCCGGCTCGATCACGCGCATCCAGCCGCGTTTCGAACAGATCTGGGAATACATGGCCTGGGACATGGCCTACAACATCGCCGCCGAGGTCGATGATGAGGCCGGCAAATGGAGCTGGTTCGTCGCCGGGCTCGAGGTCAACGCCCAGGGCTGCCAGCGCAACCCGCAGGGCGACCGCCTGGTCCGCCACCTCGCCTGGATGTTCTTCCACAAGGGCGACGATTTCCGCAGCCGCATCGAAGGCGCGAACTGGGCGCCACTGCTGAATCCGGTGCTGGCGGTGATCGCACCACAACTGCGCAGCGCAGCCGTACCGCAGGTCGCTGACGCGGCGAAGCTGCCGCTGCTGACCGGCAGCGCCACGGTCGATCCGCTGCCCGCGACGCTGCCGCCCTTCCCCGCGCAGCCCGGCCAGGGCAACTACCAGATCGCGGAGCGCCTGTACCGCGCCGCGATCGCGGTCGCCCAGGCCAACCACCGCAAGGTCGCGCCCTGGGTGATGCGCATGGTCGCGGTCGCCATCGAGCGCGACGGCAACCGCCTGCGCAACGCCGGTCGCCACCGCGAGGCCTTGTTGCGCTGGCTGGCATGCCTGGACGAGTGGCAGCGCGTCATCGCGTGGAGCGGCCAACCGCCCAGCGACGCGGACGATCGCGACGACCGCGAGACCACCATGGAGATCGGCCAGCACAACGATGGCCGACTGCGCCGCAAGGCGGCGCTGCTCGCCGAACAGCTCGCCGCCGATCCGGCCGTGGGCCGCAGCACCGCGGACGCGATCGGCGCGCTGCGACTCGACGACGCGCGCCGCGCCCTCGCCACGCCGGATGCGTGGCACGAGACCGTGGCGCGCACGCGCATCCGCTGGCTGGACGAGCGCTGAGGCATGGATCGCGGACGCGCCCTGGCGATCGGCAAGTTCGACGCCCTGCACCTCGGCCACCGCGCCCTGGCGGAACGCGCGGCTGCGCTCGGCGAGCCGCTGCTGCTCGGCTTCGCGGGCATGGCCGAGGTGCTCGGCTGGCCGGCGCGCCCGCCGCTGCTGGCGGTTGCTGAGCGCGCGCGGGTGCTCGCCGCGTGGTCGTCACGCCTGCCCGGACCCGTCGTCGAGGAGACCCTGCCCTTCGCCGAGATCCGGCCGCTCGACGCCGCCGCCTTCGTGGCGCTGGTGCGCACGCGCTGTGCGGCGCGCGCGCTGGTGGTGGGCGACGACTTCCGCTGCGGCCGCGGGCGCGCGACCTCGGCGCACGAGCTGGTCGCCATCGCCGCCGCGCAGGATGTGGCGGTGGCGATCGTGCCGCCGGTGACCTGGGCGGGCGCGCCGGTGTCGTCGAGCCGGGTGCGCCAGGCGCTGGCCGTCGGCGACCTCGCCACCGTCAGCGGCTGCCTCGGCCGGCCCTACCGGATCAGCGGGCTGGTGGTGCGCGGCGACGGCCGCGGCCGCGCCCTGGGCGTGCCCACCGCCAACCTCGCCAACCGCCCCAGCGCCGACCCCGCCGTCGGCGTCTACGCCGCCTGGGCCGAACTCGACGGCCAGCGGCTGCCCGCCGCGGTCAACGTCGGCCACCTGCCCACGGTCGGCGACGCGCGCCCGCTGACCGTCGAGGCGCACCTGCTCGGCTGGAGCGGCGACTGTTACGGGCGCACCCTGCACCTCGACCTGGTCGCGCGGCTGCGCGACGAGCGGCGCTTCAACGGGCTCGACGCGCTGAAGGCGCAATTGACGCAGGACTTCGCCGCGGCGCGCGCCGCGCTGGCCTGATCGCGAGATCCCGGAACCGGCGTGCGGAGCCTTCCAGGGACCGCGCGCCGCTGACGCGCTCGTCGGGTGACGGAGAGCGCGCCAGCGGCGCGCGGTCCCAGGAATGGCCCTGGACGATGCTGGCGAGGTCATGGGTCGGCACTCGGCGTCGCGCGTTGTCGCGCCCTCCTCGGCAGCTAGGATCCCTGACGATGAGCGAGCGCGACGATCTGCTGCGCAACCTGCGCAACCTGGTGGAGCTCGACCGTGGCTTCGGCGTCGAATTTCTGCCGCGGATCGAGGGCGCGCCCGTCGCCGCGCCCGCCACTACGACGCTGTCACCACGCGTCCCGGCCCTCGCACCGGCGACTCCGACCGCCCGCCTCGCCGCCCCTCCGGCCGTCCTCGTCCAGCCAACCGCGGCCCCTGCCGCCGACCTCGCGCCTCGCGCCTCGCGACTCGCGCCCACCCTGCCAGCCGCCACCACTCCAACCACGTCCCCCGCCGCGCCGGCGGATGCGCATCAGCTTCCCGCATCCCCCGCCGACCTCCCGACCATCGCCACGGGCATCGCCGCCTGCACGCGCTGCGGCCTGTGCTCCGGCCGCACCCGCACGGTGCCCGGCGAGGGCGCGCCGCGCGCCGCGCTGCTGTTCGTCGGCGAGGGCCCCGGCGCGGACGAGGACGCCAGCGGCCGGCCCTTCGTCGGCGCTGCTGGCCAGCTGCTGACGAAGATGATCCAGGCCATGGGCTTGGCGCGCGAAGAGGTGTTCATCGCCAACGTGGTGAAGTGCCGCCCGCCCGACAACCGCACGCCGACCCCGGCCGAAGCCGCCGCCTGCATGCCGTGGCTGCGCGAGCAGATCGCTGCCATCCGCCCGACCGTGATCTGCACCCTCGGCAACACCCCGCTGCGCGCCCTGCTCGGCGACGACACCCTGGGCATCACCCGCCTGCGCGGCCAGCGCTTCACCTACGCGGGAATTCCCCTGATCCCGACCTTCCATCCCAGCTACCTGCTGCGCAATCCCGCCGGCAAGAAGCCCTGCTGGGAGGACTTGCAGCTCGTGCTCAAGGAACTTGGCCGCACGCCACCGGGTAAAGGGTAAGGCGCAGCGGAGCTGAGCTGAGCGCGAGGTCGCGGGTGGGTGGGACGTCCACGTCGTCTCGCGGAGCACCAAGCACCGGCTCGCCCATTGGGACGGCCGGACCCGAGCCGAGCTGGGGCTCGGCGCTCCCAGGGGACAGCCGGGAAGCACCCCTGGCTCGTGTGGGCGACCTCGGCTTTTCCACCCGGGGTCCCCCGTCGCGTCTGCCCCTCCCGGGTTCCCCGATTGGCGGTTGGACTCCCCCCCAGCCGGGCGTACCCTACACACATCCATGGCCGAATTCGACGCCGACAGCCCTGAGGACAAGCTCGTCCAGGAGGCGGAGGAGCTGATGCGTCAGCGCCGCTTCCTCGATGCGGCCTCGCGCTACCGCGACGTGCGCCGGCATTCGCCGACCGATCTGTGGGCCAACCTCGGCTACGTCAGCGCGTTGGAATGCGCCGGCAACGTTGCCGAGGCCGAGCAGGCGCTGGAAGAGGCCACCGGCAGCCACCGCAGCTCGGCGCCCCTGCACCGCTTCCGCCACCTGTTCTTCGTGCGCCGCGAGGACCTGCGCCGCGCCGCGCTCAGCCAGGCCGCGCTCCAGCTCGAGGTCGTCGAAGAAGGCCCCGAGGACCAGCTCGCCGACCTCTACTTCAACCAGGGCCGCTACCACGAGGCGCGCGCCGAACTGGAACGCCTGCTGCGCGACCCGGCGATGGCGGTGCGCGACGACCACGAGCTGCGCGCCAGCATCATCGCGCGCATCGGCGCCTGCCTGCGCCAGAGTGGCGAGCACGAACCCGCGCGCGAGCGCCTGAGCGAGTCGCTGGCGCTGGAGCCCGGCAACCACTGGACGCTGTCCGAGCTCGCCGAGGTCGAGCGCGCACTGGGCAACATCGTGCAGGCGCGTCGCCGCTACCGCGAGTCGCTTGAGGTCAATCCCAGCGACCAGTGGACGCGCGGCCACCTCGCCCAGCTCGAGAGCGAGGACGGCAACCTCGGCGCGGCGATCGCGCTCTACGAAGAGATCATCGCCGCCGAGCCCAAGGCGGCGTGGGCCAAGGTCGAGCTCGCGCAGGCGCTCGGCGAGAGCGACGGCGAGCGCGCGCGCACGCTGTGCGAGGCCGCGCTCGACGACGATCCCGCCTACCCGTGGGCGCACGCCCAGCTCGGCAACCTGGCGCGCCGCGCCGGCCACCTCGACGAGGCGCGCAAGCGCTTCGAGAACGCCGCCGCCGCCTCGCCGGGCGCGACCTGGATCCTGCACGAGCAGGCCGACATCTGCCGCCACCTCGGCCGCCTCGAGGAGGCCTACGCGCACCTCGAACGCGCCAAGGGCCTCAACCCCTACGACGCGGTCACCTACGGCTACTTCGCCGATCTGCTGCGTCACGAGGGCAAGCAGGCCGCCGCGGTCGGCTACCTGGAAAAGGCGGTCGAGTTCGACGAAGACTACACCTGGGCGTGGCGCGAGCTCGCCGAGCTGCGCGCCCTGGCCGGCCGCCACGACGAGGCCGAGCGCGCCTACCGCCGCGCCCTGGCGCTGGAACCCGAAGAGGCGATCAACGACGGCCTCAAGGCCTTCCTGCTGCGCTGCCGCGGCCGGCGCGACGCGGCGATGCCCTACCTTGAGCGCGCGGTCGAGACCCAGCCCGACTACCTGTGGGCGTGGCGCGAACAGATCGACCACCACCTCGCCGCCGGGCGCCCCGCCGCGGCCGAGGCCGCCGCGCGCCGCGGCCTGGCCGCGATGACCGAGGCGCCACCGCTGCTCGCCCTGCTTGCCGAGGCGCTGCGCCGTCAGGGCAAGCGCGCCGAGGCCGCCGAGGTCGCGACCAAGGCCATCGCCGCGGCCGGCGACACCGCCCAGCTGTGGGCGATCCAGGCCGAAATCGCCGCAGAAGAGGACGACCTGCCCACCGCGCAGCGCTGCGCGGCGCGCGCGGTCGAGCTCGACAACGCCCCCGAGTACCAGGCGCTGCACGCGCGCATCCTGCTCGCGCTTGGCCGCGACGACGAGGCCGACCAGGCGATCGCCGCGCTGCTGGCACCGGCGCAGCCGATCCTGCCCGCCTTCGAACTCTCCGCCGCGCTCGCCGAGCGCCGCCAGCAGCCCGAAGTGGCGCGCGGCTGGTGCGAGCGCGGCCTGGCCGCCTTCCCGCACGAGCCGCGCCTGCTGCTGCGTCGCGCGCGCCTGGGCGTGCAGGCCGCCGGCAGCGCCGAGGCCAAGGCCGCCGCGGTCGCGCCGCTCGCGGTGCTCTTCGAGCGTGCCGCAGGCGAGCGCGTGCCATGGCGCGACCTTGCCCAGCTCTTCGCCAGCGCGGGCCAGAGCCTGCACGCGCGTCGCGCCGCGCATCTGCAGCTCGCCGCCGCGCACGCCACCGGCGAGGAGCCGTCCGCCGGCGACGCCGCGCGTGGCGAACAGGCGCGCGCCTGGCTGGCGGTGGCCGAGACCGAGCTCGCCCTGGGCAACCCCGGCGACGCGCTCCAGGCCCTCGGCCAGTCGCTGGCCCGCGACGCGGTGGCGGTGCCGGCGCACATCCTGGGCGCGGTGCTCGCCGAGCAGCGCGGCGACCTCGCCACCGCCGCCACCCACCTCGAGCACATCGACCGCCAGCTGCGCGCCGGCGGCCCGGACCAGGCGGCGAGCGCGCACGCCGGCCTGCTCGCGCGCCAGCTCGCCGCGCTGTACGAGCGCCAGGGCCGCCTCGCCGACGCCGAGGCGTTGTGGCGCCGCCTGGTCGCCGAACCCGGCGGCGAGCCGCCCGCGCCCGCCCTGCACCGCGCCGAGTTCGCGACCTTCCTGCTGCGCCAGGGCCGCCTCGCCGAGGCCGAACCGCTGGCGGCTGAGATCCTGCCCGGGCTACTCGCCGGGCGCGCCGCCCAGGCGGTCGAGACCCAGCACCTGCTGCGCGACCTGACCCTGCGCCGCGCCAGTCGCCCGGGCGGCGGCCGCGACAGCCTGCGCGCGGCCTGCGCCGGGCTGGCGGCGCACGACGACCAGCTCTCGACCAGCAACCGCCTGCTGCTCGTCCAGCTCGCCCTGGTCTGCGAGGACCACGCCACCGCGCGCCACCAGCTCGACCGCGCCCAGGCCGCCGAGCCGGGCAATCGCGCGGTCGGCCTGCTGCGCGTGCGCCTGCACCTGGCCACGCGCGACGCCGCCGCCGGCGAGCGCCTGGCGCGCGAGCTGTGGGAGCAGGCGCGCGGCGACCAGGAGGCCGCCGCCCTGCACGCCGAATGCCTGGCCGAGCGCGGCTCCTTCGCGGCGGCCCTGGCGGTGCTCGACGATCCCGCCCTGCCCGCGCGCCCGCTCCAGGAGCGCGGCCTGCTCGCCGCCTTCATCGCGCTCGAGGCCCACGGTGTGCCGGCCTGCCTGGCGCGCCTGGGCCGCCTCGCGCCGCCCGACGCGGCCACGCCGCTGGTGCGTGTGCTCGCCGCCGCCTGGCCCGAACTGTGGCCCGGGCTGGCCGTGCTGCCCGCCGGCCGCGACGACCTGTTCAGCCTGCCGGCCTTCCCGCAGGCCGCCCTGCGCCTGGCCGCAGCGCTCGGCGCCCAGGGCCGCGCCGCGCTCGCCGCCGAACAGCTGCTGCTGACCGCCGACACCCTGGCCGGCCGCGGCGAGATCGCGGCCGCGCGCCGCCTGCGCACTGCCGCGGTGCCGCACCTGCTGGCCAGCGGCGCGCGCCGGCGCGCCCTGCGCACCGCCTGGCTGGCGCGCGCGTATCCCATGCTGCTGCGCTGCCTGTGGCCCTGATCGCCCTCACCCGGTTGACCGTCGCCGACACCGTGCGCCAGCCGGTGACGTGGCTGATGACCGCGGTGTCGCTGGTCCTGCTCGGCCTGACCTACCTGTTCGGCGAGTTCAACTTCGAGGCCCAGGACCGTATGCGCATGATCGCCACCGCCGGCGTCGCGGTGGGAGTGATCAACGGCCTGTTCCTGGCCGTGGTCGGCGCCTCGCAGAGCGTCCACGACGAGCTCGCCAGCCGCACCGCCCTGACGCTCTTCGCCAAACCGCTCAGCCGGGGCAGCTTCCTCTCGGGCAAGGCGCTGGGCATCTGGTTGACGGTGGCGGCCTCGGGCGCGGTGGTGGCCCTCGGCCACCTGCTGGTGCTGTGGCTGGCCTGGCGCTACGGCTTCGTCGACGAGCACAACCACGGCGGGAACCAGGAGACCGTGGTGCCGTGGGGCACGGTGCTGGCCGCCCACGCCCTGGCGCTGGCGCACAACGCCGTGCTGACCTGCATCGCCGCGGTGCTGGCCCTGCGCCTGCCGCTGACCGCCAACATCCTGGTGTGCTTCGCGGTGTTCGTGGGCTCGCACCTGCTCGCCGGCATGGGGCTGATGGGCGTGGTGGTGGTGCCGGCCCTGGCCCTGTACAACCTCGACGACAGTATTCAGCTGGCCGATCACCCTTTGACGCTTTCCTATGCCTTGACGGCCCTGCTCTATACCATCCTGCTCTGCGCCGGCTGGCTGCTTGCCGGGCTGGCGCTGTTCAAACGCCAGGATATCGCTTGATCATCCCGGGTCCCTACACGAAGGTCTGAACGTGCGTTACGCATTCCTAGGCGACATCCACGGCAACACCGAGGCCCTCGAGGCGGTGTTGACAGCGATCCGCGCCGAGAACATCGAGAAGATCGTCTGCCTGGGGGACATCGTCGGGTATGGCGCCGAGCCGGCGCGCTGCCTGGAGATGATCCGCGAGCTCAAGTGCGACGTGATCGCCGGCAACCACGACTGGGCCGCGGTCGGCAAGGTCTCGATCGACTGCTTCAATGCCTACGCCAAGGCCGCCGCGATCTGGACGCGCGAGCAGCTGACCGACGAGCAGAAGGACTGGATCCTGACCCTGCCGCTGACCCTGACCTACCCGGACTGCGCAGTTGCCCACGGCACCTTCCACCAGCCCGAGGCTTTCAACTACATCCAGACCGTGTTCGACGCGCAGCAGAGCTTCGAGTCGCTGCGCAAGCTCGGCGCCAAGCTCGGCTTCCTCGGCCACAGCCACGTGCCGGTCGGCTTCTTCGACACCGATCCGATCACCTACACGCTCGACGGCGACATCCCCATCGACGATGAGATCTCGATCATGGTGAATGCCGGCAGCGTCGGCCAGCCGCGCGATGAGAACAACAAGGCGAGCTTCGCCGTGCTCGACTCGACGACCAAGCAGGTGACCATCAACCGCGTCGAGTACGACATCGACGCCGCGGCCAACAAGATCCGCGAGGTCGGCCTGCCGGAAATCCTGGCGGCGCGGCTGTATCAGGGCAAATAGCGCCGGGGGCCGGCGCGGCTGATGGCTGAAACCGGCGCTTCGCGCCGGTTTCAGCGAAGGCATAGGAACAACGTCCCGTCATGCGTACGACGCGTAGCGGGGATCCCCAGCACGGTTCAGACCGCTTCACCACACCGCACCCCCCGTACCCATGGCCATCAGCCATCAGCCATCAGCCATCAGCCCCAGGATAAAATTCTGCGGCTTCACCCGCGATGAGGACGTGCGCAACGCCGTCGATCTCGGCGTCGATGCGATCGGCCTCAATCTCGCGCGCGGCCCGCGACGCATCGCCGTGGCGCACGCGGCCGCGCTGGCACGGCTGATCCCGCCATTCGTCAGCGCGGTGGCGCTGTTCGTCGACGCCGATGAGGCGACCATCCTGGCGGCGATGCAGGCGACGCGCTGCACCGTGGTCCAGCTCCACGGCAGCGAGCCGCCCGAGTTGGCGGAGCGGCTGCGCGCGCGCTTCCCGGTGCTCAAGGCCTTCGCCATCACGGATGAGGATGGCCTGGCCGCGATGCGGGGCTATCCGGCGGATGCCTACCTGCTCGATTCCGCTGGTGGCGGCACCGGGGTGTTGTGGGACCATGAACTGCTCGCTGATGCCGAAATCGACAGGCCGGTGATACTCGCGGGTGGCCTGACCCCCGCGAATGTCGCACGGTCGATCAGGGCGACCCGCCCGTTCGGCGTCGATGTGTCCAGCGGGATCGAATCCGCGCCGGGCATCAAGGACGTGACGCGGATGCGCGCCTTCATCGCCGCCGCCGGGGGCTGAATCGACCCCGCAAGACCGGGATCGTCCCCTGGGACCGCAGGCGACCCGCCCGCCTGACGTCCTATGCGGGCGGGTCGCCCGCGGTCCCAGGGGACGTCGCCGCTGCCTTCCAAGGACGCTGGGGAGTTCCCTCGCTGCTCGCGACTCGCCAACCGGAGGGGCACACGCCGCCCGCCATTGATCGCATCGCGGGGAGAGCGACAACTCCCCCATGCTCCCCCCCCGTCCCGGCGGTCCGGCGCTCGCCCGGCCCATGGTCATCGCCATCGACGGGCCGGCGGGCGCGGGCAAGAGCACGGTCACGCGCGCCCTGGCCAAGCGCCTCGGGCTGCTCTTCCTCGATACCGGCGCGATGTACCGCGCCGCGACCGTCAAGCTGCTCGAGGCGCATGTCGACCTCGAGGACGCGGCCGCGGTCGCCGCGCTGGTCGAGAAGCTTGACGTCGGCTTCAACGAGGCCGGCGAGGTGCGTGTCGACGGCGTCGACATGCCGCAGGAGCGCATCCGCGCGCCGGCGCTGACCAGCGAGATCTGGCGCGTCGCCAACAACCCGCGCTGCCGCGCCCACCTCGTCGCGCTGCAGCAACGCCTGGTGCGCGGCCGCGACGCGGTGGTCGAGGGCCGCGACGCGACCACGGTGATCTGCCCCGACGCGCAGCTCAAGGTCTTCCTCGATGCCAGCCCCGAAGAGCGCGCGCGCCGCCGCCTCGCCGAGTGGCCGGCGGGCGAGCCGCTGCCACCGCTCGGTGAGGTGGTCGCCGAGATCATCAAGCGCGACCAGCGCGACCGCGACCGCGAGGTCGGCGCGCTGACCCTGACCGACGACGCCGTGCACCTGTTCAGCGACAGCCTATCGACCAACGAGGTGATCGCGCGCATCACCGCCTACGCGGTGCAGCGCCAGCCCTTCCTGCTCGAGAAGATCGTCGGCGACCAGCTCATCGTCGGGCGCAGCCGCCAGCCCGGCTACGTCAGCGTCGCGGTCGGCGACCTGCCCGGCGACGGCGGCGGCTGGCAGCTCGGCCTGACCAACCCCTCGCCCGACCGCATGCCCGACTCGACCACCGCCTTCGCCTGCAACCGCGGCGGCCGCCAGGCCGGCACCGTCGTCCAGGGCGCCGCCATCCTGTGCCTGGCCGGCCGCGGCGCGGAGCCCGGCCACATCGTCGGCCTGCCGATGCTGCCGCAGAGCTGGTACATCATCGAGCCCGGCGCCTGGCACGCGGTGGTGCAGGCGCACGGCACCATCTGCGCCTGGGCGGAAGCGGCGGGGATCAGCGAGGAGCGCCGTGAGCTGAGCTTCGCGCAGCTGGCGGAGCTGAAGGCGTACCTCGAGGTCTACCTGCCGCATTGAGGCGCGCCCGGGCTGCGTGGGCGGATGGCATGTGACAAGCAACCGGCGGCCGAGGACGTGTGCCTGCGCTGGGTGTCCTGTCGGGTGATGCAGATCGCGCAACGGCGATGTAAGCATCGGTAATTTTCCATCGCGACCCGCGATGCAACGACCCACCCGCGTCCTGGTAATCATGCCCATGCGCCTTGTCCCCACCGCCGTGCTCCTCGCCATGACCTTCGCCGCAGCCGCAGCCGAGCACGACGGCGGTCTCGACGATGCCAACCTGCGCTTCATCGGCCGCTGGGATCGCAGTGACGCCGCCGTCGCGCACAGCTACTGGAGCACCGCCTACCTGCGCGCCGCCTTCACCGGTACGACCGTGCGCGTCCGCCTCGCCGCCTGGGTGGGTTTCGAAGCGTCCATCGACGGCCGTGCGGTGGCGGACGTGCCCTTCCCAGGTGGGATCGACCTCACCCCGGTCGCGCTCGCCGCCGGCACCCACACCCTGGTGTTCGCCGCCGCTGGGCAGAATCACGAGCTCGCCTTCCAACGCCTCATCCTGGATCCCGGCGCGACCACCCAGGCGCTGGCGGAGCGGCCGCTCATCGAATTCGTCGGCGACTCGATCACCGCCAACGGCGGGCGCGTCGCTGCCGACACGAGCAGCGCGGAAGGCCCCGCGACCAGCAACTATTCCTGGCTGACGGCCGAGGCGCTCGGCTGCGACCACGTGCAGGTCGCCTTCAGCGGCGTAGCCCTGGCCACCGGCTCGGGATTCTTCGGCGACCGGACTGGCTTCGACAGCTGGTACTTCAAGCTCAAGAACTGCAACCACGCTGCGGACAACGCGGCGTGGACCTTCACCTACGCGCCGCGCCTGGTGGTGGTCAACCTTGGCACCAACGACGTCAAGGACGGCAAGCGGCCCAGCGACGACGAGTTCGCCGTGACCTACGCGACCTTCCTGCGCGCCGTGCGCGCGCGCCTGCCGCACAGCACCCTGGTCGGAGTGCGGCCCTTCGGCGGCTTCCAGGGCGGCGGCGTGGCCAAGGCGGTCGCGGCCATGACCGCCGCTGGCGATCCGGCGGTGCGCTTCGTCGACACCAGCGGCTGGCTGGAGAAAGCGGATTATAGCGATGGCATCCATCCCACCGTGCCCGGGCACGCCAAGGCGGCGGCGAAGTTGACGGAGGCGCTGCGCGCAGTGCTCGCGGAGCCGGCTACGCACTGAGACCGGCTGGCGCCAGCCGGATTGCGCGCAGGCGGAGCAACGCGACACGCCATTGGCGCGTCGCCGGTCCTGACGATTGCTCCGACGCGCAGAGACGGTAGATTCAAGGGTGCGTTGCGCTTCAGGAGCGCGTGATCGGGGTTCCGTCGCTCACTATGCACGCTTGCTGCTGGAAATGCCGCCCGCGCCCGCCACGCTCCGCCCTTCGCACCGTGCCCGAAACCGGCCATAGAACGAAGGAATGCCCCATGGCGATGACCGACGCGCAGCGCGTCTATCTGAATGCCCACAACATCCTCAGCCAGGAAAAGTCCAAGGACAAGGCCGCGCGCGTCCTGAAATCCCGTGGCATGCCCGAGGCGCAGGCGCGCGCGCTGATCGATGAGGTCTTCCGCGACAACCAGGCGGCCAACCGCAAGACGGCGTACGTCAAGATCGGGCTCAGCGCGCTCAGCCTGGTGGCCTTTGGCGCGGTCTTCCTCTTCACCGGCCGCCTGTTCTTCATCATCCTGCCGCTGGCGGCGATCGGCTTCCTGTGGGGCCTGATCAAGGCGCTGACGGCCGACGGCTTCGATATCGAGTCGGGTGGCAGCGACGAGTAGCCGGTTGACCGCCGCTGCGTAGATTGGCCGCTGCGCAAGGAGAGCAGGCCGTGACCAAATATGTCATTCTGCTGGTGCTGATCGCGCTGATGGCGCTGGCCGTGGGCTTGGCCTTCCGCCACCCCATCCCGGCACCAGTCACACCCAGCGATCCGGTGGTCATCTGCGGGCAAGCGCTCCACCTGCCGCTCGAGGTTGGGTACGTGGATATGCTCCTCGATGGCGGGACGATGATCTTCGGGGCGAAGGATGCGGCCGGCTCGACCTATGGCTTCGTCTGCCAGTACGGTCGCGGAGCGGACCGGTTCCGCGTGCTGTCTTTCAGCGTCGGCCTGCCGGTCTACGATGAGACGACGAATCCGCCGCTCACCGCGATCACCGCGAACGAGCCGCTGGTGAGGAACCTCCTCTACCACAGCATGGCCGCGGCCGGTTTCCACGGCAGCCGGATGGAGAAGGCCATGGCGCAGCAACTCTATCCGAGCCTGGTTGAGCGGTATCGCGATTAAAGCCGATCGCGAGCGGCTGGCGGCTGGCGGCTGGCGGCGGACAGCTCGTCGGCAGAATCAGTTTCCTAAGCGCAGCCCACCGCACCCATGTGCGAAGTAGCATGACGGCAGAAACCGGCGCTCGCGCCGGTTTCTGCCATCAGCCATCAGCCATCAGCCATCACAGCTCCATCGGCTTCATCGCGAATCCCGGAAACACCGCCCCCGCATCGCTGGCCCCATGGCGCTGCAGTACCGGCCACAGCACGTCGCGGTAATCGTTGGCCATCGGCACGTCGCCCGGGCCCTCGAGCAGGTCGCTGGTCAGGCCGGGCCACGCGCCGTGCACGCCGCCACGCACGCCGCCGCCCAGCACCAGGCAGGCGCCGCCGCGGCCGTGGTCGGTGCCCAGGCTGGTGTTCTCGGCAACGCGCCGGCCGAATTCGCTGATCACCACCACGCTGACCTGGGAGAGCTCGGGTCCGAGGTCGGTGGCGAAGGCCCCCAAGCCCTGGCCGAGCGCGGCCAGGCGCGGCGTGATCACGGTGTCCTGCACGAAATGGCTGTCCCAGCCCTCGAGATCGACGCAGGCCGCGCGCAGCCCGACGCCGGCCTTCAGCAGGCGCGCGACCAGGCGCAGACGCGCGCCGAAATCGGCAGCCAGCGCGCCGTGCGCGGCCGCGGTGGGATAGCTGGCGCCGTGATCTGGAACGTCGGACGCGCGGCGCAGGGCATCGAGCCGGCGGTTTGCAGCGAGGGCCGCCAGAGCGGGCTGGCCGAGCAGCGCGTCGCCGCCGGTCAGCGCGGCGAGGCCGGCGAGCAGGTGCGGATCCTCGTCGTCGCCAAGCTCGGCGAGGGCGGTGAGCGCGGTTGCGGTGGGCGCGCCGCGCAGGCTCTCGCCGACCGCGCTGCCCATGGTCACGGCGTCGAGCACGCCCAGGCCGCCGCCGCCCTGCGTGTGGCGCAGGAAGCGGCCGAGCCAGCCGCCCGCGACCGCGAGGCCGCCGTGGTCCATCAAGTCCTGAGCGTAGAAGTGCGAGCGCGTGGCGTCGTCGCTGCCGCAGGCATGCACCACCGCGAGCGCGCCGTCATCGAAGCAGTGGCCGAGCGGCGCGAGCAGCGGATGCAGCTCGAAGCGGTCGTCGAGGCGGTGGCCGGCGCCCGGCTTCAGCGCCAGGGTCGGCCGTGCGCGCTGATACTCCGCATCATGCGTCGGCGCCACCAGGCTGAGCCCGTCGGCCCCACCGCGCAGAAACACCACCACCAGCGCACGTCCGTCCATGGCATTCCCTCAGCAGCGTTGGCAGGCGGGTGCAGCGAGCGCCAACGCCAGGGCGTGGCGGTCGGCAGAAGCCAGCGCCGCGCCCTCGGCGGCGTCGGGCTGGCGGCCGAACAGGTGCGCGGCCAGGGCCGGGACGCCGCCGTAGCGCGCCACCAGCGCGGATCCGTCGATGCTGGTGCCGGGCAGCGCTCCGCGTGCCAGCGCACCAGCGAAACGCCAGCGCCACAGCAGCGTGCCGGTCCAGGCCTCGGCGCGGTCGGGCTGGCCGTCGGGCGTGGGGAACTGGAAAGGAAGGTGACCCATGCGCCCGAGCCAGGCGAGCAGCGCGGGATCGGCGCTGGTCTCGGCAGCGGTGCTGCGCAGGCACGCGGCGACGTAGTGGAAGGGCCGCTTGAGCTTGGCGCCGCGCATTTCAGGAGCGCGGAACTCTGCGCAGCCGGTCAGCGCGCGCATGGTCGCCGCCAGATCGCCGCCGCTGGCGGTGAAGGCCGCGGCGACCGTTGCCACTGCGCCGGCCGGCGGCTGGTCGGCGATGAAACGCCGACACAGCTTGGTTGCGAGATGGCGGGCGGTGGCTGGATGCTCCGCGACGATCGCGATCACGCGCTCCACATCGCCTGCGCCGCCACCGGCGGGGATGGCGTGGCCGAGCACGCGCTTGGCGCCGTCGTCGTGGGCGGCGGCGATGAACTCGACGCTGCCCTTGAACCAGCGGTGGCGGTCGCGCACCGTCCAGCCGCTCAGGCAGCGCGCCACCTCCATGACGTCCGCCTGCGTGTAGCCGCCATCGACGCCAAGCGTGTGCAGTTCGAGCAGCTCGCGCGCGTAGTTCTCGTTTGGGCGCGCCGAACTTCCGTCGACGCGGTTCACCCGCCCGTCGAGGTACCACAGCATCGCCGGGCTGAGCATCACCGCGCGCAGCAGCTCGGCGAAGCGGCCGAGCGCGCGCGGGCGGATGACGTCGCGGTCGTAAGCCACGGTGACCCAGGCGCACTCGCCCTTCGACATGTCGACGTTGAAGTGGTCGTGCCAGAAGTGGCAGAGCTGCTCGTGCAGCTGGCGCGTGGAATGGACCGCGCGCAGCAGCGTCGCCGCGGTCAGCTCGTGGAGCAGCACGCTTTCGCGGAATTCGTAGAGCTCGCCAAGCGGCTGGGCGAGGGCCTCGCGCCGCCGTACCAGGCGCTCACAGCGCGCATCATCGATGGTCGTGGGTACGAGCTGGCGGTCGAGCCAGCGCGTCACCGCCTCGTCCGGCGTGGGTCCGAGCGCGAGCAGCGCGGCGCGGTCGTCCGGGTGCTCGCCGAAGGTCAGCCGGCGCAGCACGTGCGCTACCAGGTCGGGTTCCGCAGCGGGGTTGACCGCCACCGCCGGCAGCGCGGACGCGCCGAGCAGCGCGCTGCCGGCCGCGCCGGGATCGCAGCCGGCCACGCCGAGCAGCCCGGCGCCACCAGCGACCAGCAGCGCGCGCCGCGTGATCACGCCGGCTGCTCCGGCGTCGTAGCGACGAGCGGCGCCAGGGCGGGCCGCGTACCGCGCAGGGCCATCAGCGCCGCGCCCAGACCGCTGACCAGCGACCACGGCAGGATGACGAACCAGCCGATCAGCGGCAGCAGGAAGACCAGGGCCAGCACCACCCCGCCGCGCAATACGCGCCGCCACGGTTGCCCAGCATCCGTAGGCGACCCCAGTCCGGCGCCGACGCGCAGGGCCAAGCCGGCAGAGCCGAGCAGGGCAAGCAGCAGCGGCACGGTCAGCACGAGCAGCACCGCGAGGTTGAGCACCGGGTGGCCGATCTTCGTCAGCGCCAGGCCGGCGACGAGCGCCGGCACCAGCACCGCCAGGCCGAGCAGCGTCGCCGCAATCGGCCGCCGTCCGTAGCGCTCGCGGCTACCCTCGACCAGAGTCGGAAAGAGTGCGTAGGCGCCGAGCCAGTGGGCGATGAACACCAGCAGTCCTCCGCAGATGAGCAGAAACCAGGTGAGGACGTCGGCCATGATCATGGGAGGGTCTCCGCGGTACGGGTACGGGGGTCGAACCAGGCGTCGACGGCGCTGAACACGCGCGCCGGCGACCAGCCGCCGCCGGTAAGGGAGGCGAGGGCGGGGGGATGCGGGGGCGCAGGGATGAAGGCGGTGCTGGGCAGCGTCCAGACGGGTACGCCCGGCGCGGACACCAGGCTGGCGGCCGCGCCCAGGCCAAGCAAGCAGGCGAGGAACAGCGCGGCGGCGGTGGCCAGGCCGCGCCACGTGCGCGCGGCCTCGCGCTGCTGGCGGATGACCGCCAAGCCCAGCTGCGCGAGCCGCGCGGCCTGCACTTCATCGGCAACGACGGCTGGTTCCGCGGCCCGGCGCGCGCGCGCGGCGAGCTCCTGCCAGCGCCGATCGAACTCGTCTGACGCGTTCATGGCCGCGGCTCCCGGCCGACCAGGACGCGCAGCCGCAGGCGCGCGCGGAAGGCGCGCACCTTGACCAGTGGCCGGCTCCAGCCGGTCATGGCGCTGATCTCGGCGACGCTGCGCTGTTCGAGGTCGAGCAGGGTCAACACCAGGCGGTCGTCCGGCGCGAGCCGACCGAGCAGGGCGTCGACCACTTCGCGTGCGGCCTCGGCGTCGTCGGCCGGCCGCCGCGCGCCGTCCTGGAGCGCGGCGAACTGGTCCGCCGCGGCCGGTGACAGGCTCTGCAGGCGCGGCCGGCGCCGCTCCGCACGCAGGGCGTCGCGGCAGACGTTCACCGCAAGACGCGCGAGCCAATGCTCGAACGGGACCTGGGCGCGGGCTTCGTAGCGGTGCAGGCGGGCAAACATGGTGAGATAGACCTCCTGCAGCAAATCGTCATCGCTGTGCGTGGCAGCGCGGTGCGCGCGGACCAGTTTCAGCACCAGCGCCCGGGTGTGGACGACCAGCGCCTGGGCGGCGTCCTGATCGCCGTCGCCCACCCGTCGCACGCAGGTCGCCATGTCGAATCCGGGATCCGGCACGGCACCCACCCTAGCGACCTCTCATGCCGTTGATAACGGCGGCGAGAGGCGGGCGGTTACAGGATTGCGGACGCGGCAGCCGGTCAGGTCTGATGGCGACCCGTGGCCGGCTCTTTCCCTGTGGCATCTGCGCAGCACCCGCACCATCATGCCGAAATTCCACCCCCAGGTATCCACGCCATGATCCGCCTCGTCCTGATCACCAGCGCCTGCTGCGTCGCGCTGGCCGTGCTCCTCGGCGTGGTCGTGACTGTCGGGAAGGCCTCCCGGGAACGGCGCGAGGCCCAGACCCCGGGCATGGCGGAGTTCAACACCGTCAACTCCGCGATCGTCGGCTACAAGGGCGACGATGCCCTCGGCAATGACGCCCTCGCGCAGAAGATCGGTACGGTCTTCTCGCACGACCTTGCCGAGATCCGCAGCGCCGCCTTCACCGGTGGCGACGCGCACGCCATGTCCCTGTCGGAAGGGCATTTCATCACCTACTGCCACGAGACCCCCGAGGCGGTGGTGATCATCTGCCACGTTCCGCAGCTGCGCAAATTCGCCGGCGACGCCAAAGCCGCGCTGATGCAGTACGCGTGGAGGATCGCACAGGGCGCGGTGACGTCGGTGGCGCCCGGCCGTTCCGGCAAGCTCTACGTCGGTCTGCGCGGGATCGCCCTCTACTACGAGATCTGGAGCGGCCCCCTCACCGGCCCGGCGCAGAAGAAGCAGGAGCCGAAAGTCGGTCTCACCGAGATCTACGCGGTGTTCGCGCCGCAGGCCGCGATCGCAAAACCGGAGGCCGCGCCCGCAGCGGCCGGTGATGCCAAGCCGTGACGGAGGCAGTCCCTCGCGCGCGGTGATCGCGCAGCGCCTCCAGCAGCCCGTCACGACGGGCGAATGATCCTCAGCGCGGACGATGCGGTGCCGGTCGCCCCGGCGCGACTCGAGGTGGGCGCATCGGCACCTCCCTGGGCGGCCGTCCCGGACCCTGCGCGCTCGCAGCTCCTGGACGGACGTTCATTTCGCCTCTCCCGCTGCAACCGTCACAGCGACCTTCCGATCACCAACGGCACGGCCCATTTCGCCCAAACCTGGCGAGCGCACCGACCAATGATTGGCGGTACCAACTCTAAAATCCTTCCCCTCCCAGCCTGTTTCGCCTCTCCAAGGGGGCAGCGCCGTAGGCGCGTTCGTTGGGGGAGGCGGCCTGATGCCGCTCCCCCAACAAAAAGCAGCGGAGAGAGGGGGATTCGAACCCCCGATTGAGTTTCCCCAATGCCGGTTTTCGAAACCGGTGCCTTCAACCGCTCAGCCATCTCTCCAGACGTGATTCCGCGGCGGGCAGAACCCTAACGTACCAGGGTCGCTGGGCAACTGGCGGTCCGTATCCCCTGGCGGGGACTTGGCCTGGATGCGCGCCTCAGGCGTGCAGGGCGTCGCGCATCGTCATCATCGCCCGGGCCGCATCGCGGCGTGGGCAGCGTCCGGCGCAATCCTCAAGCGTCCGGCGCAGGGCGGTCTTCAGCGGCGGGGGGCAGTCGGGCAGGGCCTGGAGGAGCGGAATCTCGATGGCGTGCCAGGCCTTGGCGAGGGCATCGCCGTCGCCGCGCTGATCGAGGGTGCGCAGCAGGGTCAGGGCCTCGACGCAGCGTGACGCGCCCTGCACGCCCAGGACACGGGCGACTCCGGCGCGTTCGGCCCCGGCGCCCAGGCCGAGGCGCTGGCGCAGCCACCACCACAAGGTCGCGGCCACGGCGATCACCCCGATCAGGATGGCAGCGACGATCAGCAGGTGGTCGAGCTGTGCCGAGGTCATGGCGGTCCACTGTGCTGCTCCAGGACAAGGGTCAACGCATGGGGTTTCAGCAGGTCTACGGCCAGGCCCGGGGGCAGCCGCGTCTTTCTCGCCCCCCGTCTCTGGGCCCTCGCATCACGACCATGGCGACACGCGCAGCGAACCTACACCCCCGTGCTGCGCTTCTTCTTGCGCACAAAACGCTGCGTGATCCCACCGATCCCGCTGAGCTTGCGCACCAGCGCATTGAGCTGCGCAACGCCGGCTGCGGGCTGCGCGTGGGTGCCATAGCGCAGCTGCACGTAGAGCGCGGCGGCCTCGTGGATGATGCTGGCGTGCGAGGACAGCTCGGCGGCGGCGCGCTCGGCGTGGGCGAGCGGGCCCTCCCAGGGTTCGCGCGGGACGCCGCCGCGACGCAGGCGCGCACAGAAGTCGGCGTAGGCCTGCAACACCGGGTCGCTGCGCCGGCGCTGGCGGATGCGCATCAGCGCGAACAGCGCGACCAGCAGCAGGGCGAGGGTTGCGACTAGCACGGCGATGGTGGCGCCCATGCCGAAGCGCGCGAGGCCGAAGCGCGCCAGCACCGCCTCCTGCTGCTCGGCGCCGTAGCCCATCGCCAGGCCGTCCCAGCGCGCGTCCATGTACTGCCACCACATGCGCACGGAGTGCAACGGCGCGCGCGCCCATTCCGGGGCCCAGTCCATGCCCAGCGCCACGCTGGTGGTGGCGGCCGCGGCGGCGCCGCCGAGCGACGCGGGCACGCTCTGGCCGGGCGCGACATTGAGCCCGTAGGTGGGGTCGACGCGCAGCCAGGCGCGCGCGCCGGCGTCCCACACCTCGCACCACGCGTGGGCGTGCTGCTGGTGCACCACCAGCAGGGCGCCGAAGGCGTTGGCCTCGCCACCGCGGTAGCCGACGATCACCCGGGCCGGCACGCCGGCGATGCGCATCAGCAGGCAGAAGGCGGTGGCGTAGTGCGCGCAGAAGCCGCTGCGCTTCTCGAACAGGAAGCGGTCGACGGGGTCCTGGCCCATCTCGCCGGGCTCGAGCGTGTAGGTGAAGCCGTTGCCCTGGAACCAGGCGAGTGCGGCGTCGCTGCGGTCCTTCACGCCCTGCCCCGCGCGAGCGAACTCCTGGCCGAGCGCGATGGTGCGCGCCGTCAGCGTGCGCGGGTAGGCCAGGCAGTGCTTGAGCTCGAGTCCCGCATCGTGCGCACGCCCACCAGGCTGTGAGATCACCGTGTAGCGCAGCAGGCGGCTCACCACCCCGCCCTTGGACTGCAGGGTGCGGTCGGAGAGCAGGTTGGCCTCTTCCGGCGCGGCGATCGGCGTGTCGAGCGCGAACACCCACTGCTGGCCGTGCGGCATCAGTACGACCTGCTGGGTGACCGTGGGCCCGCGCTCGCTCTCGGCCCCCGCGTCCTGGCGCAGGCCGATGCCGCGGTAGGCATCGCCGTGGCGCCAGGTCGCACCGTCGGTCTCATTCATCACCAGGCCACGCCAGTACAGCATGCTCTCGTCGGGCAGGCGGCCTTCCGGGAACTCGACGCGGAAGGCGATCTGGTCGCCCGCGGCGACCTTGGCGATGTCGCCCGGGCGCATCGCGTCCGTGAAACCGGCCACGGTCTGGCCGCCGAGGTTGGGCAGGCGCATCTGCAGGCGCGGGCAGAACAGGAACAGCACCAGCGCCAGCGGCAGCGCCTGCAGCACCATCATGCCGACCAGCGGCAGCAGCGAGCGCGCCTCGCGCCCGGCGTGGAAGCGCACCGCGGCGACGGTGATGACGGCGAGCGCGAACAGCGCGTAGCCGCACGCGAGCAGCGACGACGAGTCGAAGAGCTGGACCGCGACCAGGAAGTAGCAGAGGAAGCAGGCGAGCATGTAGTCGCGCTCGGTGCGCAGCTCGAGCAGCTTGGCCCACAGGAAGGCGATGAAGAGCAGCGAAGCCTGGATGCCGAACTGGAGGTGGCCGGTGACCAGCAGCAGGCCGAAGACCAGCGCGGCGATGAGCAGGCGCAGCGGGCGGCGCAGCGCGACGCGGCCGCGTCGCTCGCCCCACCAGCGCCACCAGCCGAGCGCGACGATGCCCAGCGGCATCCACGGCGGCAGCTCGGCCAGGAAGGGCGCGGTGGACACGCCCATCGCCAGCAGCAGCCAACGGATGCGCGCCAGGCCGAGGGTCTCGATGGCGTTGGCTTCGCTGGCCACGGTCCCTCAGCGCCCCGGGAACAGCGCCAGCGCGCTCAGGCAGGCGTGGTAATGGTTGGGTCCGGTGGCGGGTGGCAGTTCGCGGTCGGGCAGGCGCAGACCGAACTGCATGCCCCCGCGCTCGGCCTCGACCACCCAGCCGGCGAGCTGCGACAGGCGCTGCTCGGCGTCGTTGCCGACCGCCGCCTGCCAGTCGATCCACCAGCGCGCGGCGCCGCCGCCGTCGTACTCCTTGACCAGCAGCGGACGACCGCGCGCCACCGCCTTCCAGTCGATGTGGCGCTGCGGATCACCGGCCTGGTAGGAGCGGTGGCCGCGAAAGTCGCCGCCGCCCGGGCGCCCGCCGGCCTGGGCCTCGGCGCGCTCGTCCGGGGCCGCCTCGGGCGGACCGCCGTGCGCGGGGCGCGGGTAGACCATCCAGGTGAAGTCACCGGGCAGGCGGCGCGCCCAACGGAACAGGCCCATCGGGAAGATCGTCGAGACGCGCACGCCGCTGTGCGCGTGCAGGCCCCGCGCGCGCCACGGCAGCACCAGCTCGACCACCACGGTGGCGCCGGCCGCGAGATGCGGGATGCGCACCGCGCCGCCCGCGACCTGCAGGCCGGGCAGGTCGCAGGCCAGGAAGTGCACGTCGCGCGGACCGCCGTTGGTGACCAGCACGGTGGCGCGCAGCGGTTCGCCGGCGAAGGCCGGCACGGTCTCACCCGCGACCACACGCACCACGCTAAGATTGCGCCAGCCGTGCAGGGCCGAGACCAGACCGACCGCCGAGACCAGCGACATCACCACGTAGGCCGCGTTGCTGCCGTAGTTCACCGCGCCGAGCATCATCGCCAGCTGCATGACCGCGAGGGTCAGGCAGGCGCTGGTGGGACGGACGGTGGCGTGGCCGTTCACGGGATCGGCACTGTCCGGAGCAGCTGCTCGGCGAGCGCGCGCCCGTCGCCGGTGCCTTCCCCAGCGCTGCGCAGGCGGTGGGCCATGACGCTGACCGCGACCGCCTGGACGTCCTCGGGGATGACCAGGTCGCGGCCGGACATCAGCGCCCACGCCTGGGCGGCGCGCTGCAGGGCGAGACCGGCGCGCGGCGACAGGCCGGAGCCGGCCGGGCGGTTGAGGCGCGTCGCCGCGAGCAGGTCGAGCAGGTAGTCGAGCAGCGGCCCGGCGACGCGCACCGCGGCGACCGCTCCCTGCAGGCGGGTGAGTTCGGCGAGCGGCAGCAGCGGCGGCAGGCGCGCGAGCAGCTCGCGGCGGTCCGGGCCGCTGAGCATGGCGCGTTCCGCACCGCGGTCCGGATAGCCGAGGTCGAGGCGCATCAGGAAGCGGTCGAGCTGCGACTCGGGCAGAGCGAAGGTGCCGATCTGGTGCGGGTTCTGCGTGGCGATGACGAAGAACGGCTCGGGCAGCGCGTGGCTCTGGCCGTCGACGCTGACCTGGCGCTCCTCCATCGCCTCGAGCAGCGCGCTCTGGGTCTTGGGCGTGGCGCGGTTGATCTCGTCGGCGAGCACCACCTGCGCGAATAGCGGCCCGGGGTGGAAGGTGAACTGCTGGCGCTCGCGGTCGAAGATCGAATTGCCGACGATGTCCGCTGGCAGCAGGTCGCTGGTGAACTGGATGCGCCGCAGCTGCAGGCCGAGCACGCGCGCCAGGCCCTGGGCGAGCGTGGTCTTGCCGACCCCCGGGATGTCCTCGATGAGCAGGTGGCCCTGCGCGAGCAGGCAGCACAGCGCCAGGCGCAACTGGCGCTCCTTGCCGAGGATGACCTGCTGGAGCTGGCCCAGCACCTGAGTGATCGCTTCCGACATGGGGTCTCCGTTGCCGCCGGCAGGACAGCATCGCCGCGCTGCCGATCTCGGCAAGGCGACGCTGCGCGTCCTGGGCCGACGGGTCAGGAGTGTACCACGAAGTCCCCGCGCCCGCGCCGGCGGTCGCACCGCGCCGCCACGTGCAGGCTCGCCGGGCTGGCGCTGGCCGCGCCGCGCACCGCGGCTACGCGATCCATCCCCCACCAAGGCACAGCTCGTCCCGCTCATCGTACGCCACGCACGCCTGCCCCGCGCTCGGCCGCAGCACTGGTTCCGCGAAGCGCACGGTCGCATTGGGCTTGCCCTCGCGGCCGAGACCGGGCGCCGGCAGGATGGTGGCCGCCAGCGCCGGCGAGCGGTAGCGCGGCCGCACGCGGCAGGCCAGGCCCTGCGCCGGCAGCTCGCCCAGGTGCCAGGTGCAGTCGCGGAGCGCCAGCGTGTCCACCAGCAGCCCGTCGCGCGGACCGAGCGTCACGGTGTTGGCCTGGTGATCGAGCGCGGTGACGAACAGCGGTTCGTGCCAGGCCACGCCCAGGCCGCGGCGCTGGCCGATGGTGAACGCGGCCAGGCCCTGGTGGCTGCCGAGCTCGCGTCCGTCGACGTGGCGGATCGCGCCGGGGCGGAAGGCCGCCGGCACGCGCTCGCGCAGGAAACCGCCGACGCCGCCCGCGCCGATGAAGCAGATGTCTTGGCTCTCGTGCTTGTCGGCGGTGGTCAGACCGCGCTGGCGCGCCGCATCGCGCACCTCGTCCTTGGTCAGATGGCCGACCGGGAAGTGCGCCGCGGCGAGCTGCTCCTGGGTCAGGCTGAACAGGAAGTAGGTCTGGTCCTTGGCGCGGTCGACCGCGACGCGCAGCACGTGGCGGTCGAAGGCGCGTTCGACGCGCGCGTAGTGGCCGGTGGCGACGCGCTCGGCGCCCAGGCTCTGCGCGTGGGTCCAGAGCGCGCCGAACTTGAGCTTCTCGTTGCAGCGCACGCACGGGTTCGGGGTCTCGCCGCCGGCATAGCCCGCGACGAAGCCGTCGACCACGTCGCGGCGGAACTCGTCTTCGAGATCGATCACGTAGTGTGGCAGCCCGCTGGCGAGCGCGACGCTGCGCGCGTCGATGGTCTCGGTCGGCGAACAGCAGGCGTCCTCACGCGTGAAGCCGCCGTCCTCTTCGGCGCACGGCCACAGCTTCATGGTCACGCCGACCACCTCGTGACCCTGCTCTTTGAGCAGCGCGGCGCTGAGGCTGGAGTCCACTCCGCCGCTCATTCCGACCACGATGCGCGCCATGACCACAGGCCCCATGCGAAAAGGATACGCCGGAGCGGAGCGCCCACGGCGGGACGCACCGTAGCGGGGCGGCCGAAAAGGCACGCCGCGGCTGACGTGGGTCTAGCGGTGCAGGGGTGACGAGCCTGGGACAGCCACATGGTGGTCGCCGTGATGGCTCAGCACGCGACGGGAACGGAATGACCGGGCAGGAATGCTTCCTGCCCAGTTGCTCACTGCGCCGGCTGGGGCGGAGCCTCGGCAGCGGCGGGCGCCGCAGCATCCGCGGGCTTTTCGGCAGCCGGAGCCGCATCAGCCGGAGCCGCCGCATCGGCGGGCTTCTCGGTAGCCGCAGGTGCCGCGGCCGGGTCGGCAGGCGTCTCAGGGGCGGCCGGAGCAGCGGGATCGGCCGGCTTTTCTGGAGCCGGAGCCGCGGCTTCCGCGGGCTTCTCTGGCTCGGGCGCCGCGGGAGCCTCAGCGGGCTTCTCAGGAGCTGCCGGGGCTTCGGCAGGCTTCTCGGAAGCAGGAGCGGGAGCCTCAGCAGGCTTCTCAGGCGCCGGGGCCGGAGCGGGGGCTTCAGCAGGCTTCTCGGTAGGCTTCTCCGGCGAGGGGACGGGGGCCGGCTTCTCGGCCGGCGCAGCCGGAACCGCTGCGGACTTCGGCGCCGCCGCGGCCGCCGCGTCGTGGACCTTGGTCACCGTCTCGCTGGTCCCCTGACCACGCAGCGCCAGCAGTTCAGCCGCACGCGCCAGATTGGAGAACGATTCATCAAGCTGACCCTGCTCGAGATAGGTACGGTAGGCGATGTCCTTGTCAGCAGCGGTGAGCTGGGCGAGCAGGCCCTGGATGCTGGTGTCCGAGGGCGCCGCCGTGGCCGGGGCGCTCGCCTTGTCCGCGGGCGCCGCGGGCGCACTGGTACCGGCCATGACGCCGGCTTCGACCATCGCCAACTGGCGGCGGATCGTGATATAGAGCCCGGTCACGCGGCTTTCCGCGTAATACGGGCGCTGATGGATCACGCCGTAGGCGGGGATGACCGAATCGACCAGGTAGGCCTCGGTGGGACCGGCGGCGGTCTTCCCTTCGGCGGCGCCCAACCCGGAACAGACCAGGGCGGGGACGAGCAGGGCCAGCAGGGTGGGTTTCGACATGGGTCACCGCTCCAAGAGGTAAGGCGTTGGATTGGAGGCACGGGGGAGCCCCAGGCAAGGTGGTGCCGAGGTCCCGCTCTGCAGTGTTGCAAACACTTGGCCGGAAAGTCCGGGGTCCGGAAGTCCGGAAGGTTTGGTGAACGGAGAGCAGGCGGCTTGCAGACATCGGCCGCGACTTCTGGTGGCCATTCGAAAACAATGCCTCTCTCGACGCTGAACGATGGCGGTGTCATTTCCGCGATACGGGACTTCCGGCCCCCCGGACTTCCGGACTTCCGGACTCTGCCCTCCCCCCCATGCTCCCGGCCATGCCGACCTTCCGCGTGCCCGCGTCGACCACCAACCTGGGCCCGGGCTTCGACTGCCTGGGGATCGCGCTGGGCGCGGCCAACCTGGTGACCGTGGAGGCGCTGACCGAGGACGGGGTGCAGGCGCCGGGGGCGGCGGATCCGGGTCTGGCGGTCCTGGCGGCGGGGGTGCGCGACGCCTGCGCGGAGCGCTGGGGCCGGCCGCTGCCGGGGCTGTCCGTGCGCATCGCCGGCGATGTGCCGATCGCGCGCGGCATGGGCAGCTCCTCGACCATCCTGCTAGGGGTGGCCGCGGCCTGCGCCGCGCTCGCCGGGCGCCCCCAGGACAAGCACGAACTGATGACCATCGCCGCCGCGCTCGAAGGCCACCCCGACAACGTCGCCGCCGCCTGCCTGGGCGGCTTCACCCTGGTCGCCGAGCTGCCCGGCGGCCTGCGCTGCGCGCGCTTCGACGTGCCCGCCGACCTGGTCGCGGTGGTCGCCATCCCGCCCTTCGAGGTCAAGACCAGCGCCGCGCGCGCCATCCTGCCCCGCGAACTCAGCCGCGCCGAGGCGGTTCAGGGCTGGCAGCGCACCGCGCTGATCACCGCCGCGCTCGCCGCCGGCCGCGCCGGCGACCTGCGCGGCCTGTTCGACGACGCCTGGCACGAGCGCCACCGCGCCGCGCTCAACCCCGGGCTGGCCGAGGCGCGCGCCGCCGCCGCGGGCGCCGGCGCGATCGGCACCATCATCAGCGGCAGCGGCAGCACCGTGCTGAGCTTCGCGCTGCGCTCCGATAGCGCCGCGGTCGCCAGCGCAGTCACCGCCAGCTACCGCGTGCGCGGCGTGGCGGCCGAGGTGCGCACGCTGGCCTTCGACAACCGCGGCCTGTCACTGGTCTGAGCAGGCACATCAGAAAACGCACAGGGGTCGGGTGGTACGTGCCACCCGACCCCTTCGCGATGACCCTGCGGCCACTGCCGCCGCGTCACTTCAGCGCGGCGAGCGCCTTCGCGTAATCGGGCTCGTTGGCGATCTCGGCCACCTGCTCGGTGTAGACCACCGTGCCGGCGCCGTCGATCACCACCACCGCGCGCGAGAACAGGTCGGCGATCGGCCCGCTGGTGATGGTCAGGCCGTAGGCCTTGCCGAAGTTCGCGTCGCGGAAGTCGGACACGCCGTGCACCTTGTCGATGCCCTCGGCGCCGCAGAAGCGCTTGTGCGCGAAGGGCAGGTCGCGGGACACGCACAGCACCACGGTGTCGACGAGCTTGGCCGCCTCGACGTTGAACTTGCGCACCGAGGTCGCGCAGGTCGGCGTGTCGATCGAGGGGAAGATGTTGAGGATCAGCTTCTTGCCGGCGAAATCCTTGAGCGCGACGTTGCTCAGGTCGACCTTGACCAGGGTGAAGTCCGGCGCCTTGCTGCCGACCGCGGGCAAGCTGCCGCTGGTGGTGATGGGATTGCCTTTGAGGGTGACCGTGGCCATGGGCTGTCCTTGGAGGGGTGGGAGGGGCACCATGGCGGGGGAAACAGCGGGAACAACGGGAAGCGGCCGGACAGTTCTTGAATCGCGCCATCGCTCCGCCTAATCGCGGCCCATGTCCGCCGCCCCGCAGCCCCTGGTCGTCGTGCTTGGCGCCACCGCCTCGGGCAAGTCGGCGCTGGCGGTGGCGCTGGCGCAGCGCTGCGGGGGCGAGGTCCTGAGCGCCGACGCCATGACCGTCTACCGCGGCATGGACATCGGCACCGCCAAGCCCGCCGCCGCCGATCTGGGCGGAGTGCCGCACCACCTGCTGTCGTGCCTGGAACCTGAGGACCGCTGCGACGTCAGCCGCTGGCTGGGCCTGGCCGAGAGCGCGCTCGCCGGCATCCGCGCGCGCGGCCGCCTGCCGATCCTCGCCGGCGGCAGCCCGCTCTACGCGCGCGCCCTGCTCGAGGGCCTGTCCGCCGGCGTCCCGCGCGACGAGGCGGTGCGCCAAGCGCTGGGCGAGCGCTACGACCGCGAGGGCGGCGCCGCCATGCTCGCCGAGCTGATGGCTCGCGATCCCACCTACGCCGCGCAGCGCCACGCCAACGACCGCCTGCGCATCGTGCGCGCGCTCGAGGTGCACGCGCTCACCGGCCAGGCGTATTCCAGCTTCCACACCACCGCTGGCGTGCGCCGCCCCGACCTGCGCGCGCTGCTCATCGGCCTGCGCTGGCCGCGGTCCGTCATTCACGCGCGCATCGACGCGCGCGCCCAGCGCATGTTCGCCGCCGGCTTGGTCGACGAGGTGCGCGCGCTTGGCCCGCGCCTCAGTCCCGAGGCGCGTCAAGCAGTCGGCTACAAGGAGGTGCTCGCCCATCTCGCCGGCGAGTACGATCTCGCCCACGCCCTCGCCCTGGTGCAGCGCAACTCGCGGCGCCTGGCCAAGCACCAGGAGACCTGGTACCGCGGATGGGAGGACATCCGCTGGATCGACGGCGACGCGCCCAACCTGGTGGCGCAGGCGGAGGCGCTGGTTCGCGCGGAGTTTGCCATCCCCGAACGCACTCACACCGCGCCATCATCACCCACGTGATGAGCCTGCGATATACGCCGGTTCGCAGCTCTCAAAAATTGAAAACGGGCGCCACCCACTGGGCGGTACCTCATCATCGCACCATCTGCTGTTGTCCGCCCCGCGCGCGATCCTCGCCATCCATCCACGTCAGTTCCCGCATCACGGGCGGAAGTCGCGGATTCCTGATCCTTCCAAACACGCCGATCGCGAGGGGCAGGGGAAGACCACGGGGCACCCCGTTTCCTTCCCTCCGGTACGACGCCGCCCGCACAGGCGGCGTCGCATTTCCCGTATGTCCCCCCGTCACCCCTCGCGATCATTGTGGAAAAGAGCGGTCATGAAACATCGGCATCCGTCACCGCTGGTGCGACCCGGCGCATGGCCGGGCCCGGGCTTCCCGCGGATGCCTTTCCGCGCCGGTGGGCGCTGGAAAAGATCCGTTGGTCTCAGCCACTGAACCGGCCGCGCCGGCGCGCTCCGCAGAGCAGGGCGGAGCGGCTCCAGCGGAACAGCCATTGCACGATCAACCGCGAGTCCTGGAAATGGCAGGCCGGATCGTGCACCAGGGTGTGCGCGATGCGGTCGGTCAGGATGGAGCGATGGATGAGCACGACGACCATGCTGAAGCTGATTGCACCGGGCATGCCAAGCGCAATTGCGGCACTTACGCAGAAAACCCGGGCTTGGCCCGGGTTTTCTGCTGAACCACGCAGCAGTGCTCTGCCGCGTCAGCCGTTCTTCGCAGCAAATTCGCGCATGTGGGCCGCCAGGGCCTGGGCGCCCTCCAGCGGCAGGGCATTATAGATCGACGCGCGGATGCCGCCGACCGTGCGGTAACCCTTGAGCGCCACCATCTGTTTCTTGGCCGCCTCCTTGATGAAGACGTCGGTGATCTCCTCATTGGGCAGGCGGAAGGTCACGTTCATGCGGCTGCGCTGCTCAGCGACCGCGACGGTCGCCTTATAATAGCCGTTCGACGAGTCGATGGCGTCGTAGATGAGCTTGGCCTTGGCCTCATTGACCTTCTCGATCGCGGCCAGGCCGCCCTGCTTCTCGAGCCAGCGGAAGGTCTCGAGCAGGATGTAGATGCCGAAGGTTGGCGGGGTGTTGAGCATGCTCTTGGCTTCAGCCTGCTTCTGGAAGTTGAACAGCCCGGGCACGCTCTTGGGGATGCGCGGGTAGAGGTCCTTGCGCACGATCGCCACCACCACGCCGGCGGGGCCGAGGTTCTTCTGCGCCCCGGCGTAGACCAGCGCGGCGTCCTGCACCGGGTGCGGCCGCGACATGAATTCGCTGGAGGCGTCGACCACCAGGTTGGCGTGCGTCGGCCACTGCGGCAGGCGGTGGCCGTGCACGGTCTCGTTCGAGCAGACGTGGAAGTACGCAGCCTCCGGCGTCATTTTCCACTCCGCCGGCACCGCGCTGCGGTCGAAGTTGGTGGCTTCCGAGGTGGCGACGATGTTGACCTTGGCGCCAGCGGCCTGCGCGGCCTTGGCGGCCTTCTGGCTCCACTCGCCCGAGACCAGGTAGTCCACCGGACCATTCGCGAAGTTCTGCGTGATGGTGGTGAAGAGCTGGGTGGCGCCGCCCTGCAGGAAGAGCACGTCGTGGGTGTCGCCCACGCCGAGCAGGCTGCGCGTGCGGGCGATGGCCTCGTCGATGACGCCGTCAAATTCCTTGCCGCGGTGGCTGCACTCGGCGATGCCGAAGCCCTTGCCCTGGAAGTCGATGAGGGCCTTGGCGGAGTTCTCGAGCACCTCCAGGGGCAACATGGCGGGACCGGCGCTGAAGTTGAAGACGCGGGGCATGGGGCACTCCACAAGGTTGATGGCGCGGACGTGAGCGGTTAGTGTGGGCTGGACGTATCATCTGCCAACGAAAGCCATCGCCCATGCGGCATCTGCGGGGCTAATGGAGTCGGACTCATTGCATTTTTGCATGGATGGATGAACCTTCGGTACCTGAGGCACATATGACCAAGCGCCCGAGCAAGGAAGAGCAGATCCGCGAGGCCGCGCTAGCCGACATGAAGCGGCAGATGGCCCTGGAGAAATTCCAGCAGGAACGTCCGCAGTACTGGCTGCAGTCCGAGCGCGTCGGTAAGATCATCGAGATCCAGGGGCAGCTCGAGGGCGACGTCTTTCCCGAAGGCTCGTGCTTCCTCCACGCCAGTACGGTCGGCTTCCAGACCTTCTGCCTGAAGCGCATCCTTGGCCTCGACCTCGACACCTGCCAGCTCACCGCCGAGATCTACGGCGACGAAGAGCTGGAGGGCGGCGTGGTCGTGCTGCCGCTCGAGTCGGTGGAATGGTTCGGCTTCCCGGCCAACGCCGTGCCGACCGGCATCCACTTCCAGGGCTTCACCAACCACCTGGCACGCAGCGAAACCAAGATCGAGACCCCGGTGGTGATCGGCGGCGAGCACATCCCCGCCGCCCACCTCGACCTGGTGGCGCATCCCGGGCCCAAGCAACACGACCCGGCGCATGCGGCGAAGAAGCCGCCCGAGAAGAAGTAGCCGCGAGTCTCGCGCTTAGGGTCTACTCATTACCCACAATTCTGCTTCGGCCGGGAACCACAGGCCGGAAGGCCGTCTGCCGTGAGCGCCAACGGCGCGACCAGACGGGCAGCCCAGGGCGAAGCCCTGGGTTCATGGGAATACATGATGCTCGAGCCCTGAAAGGGCGGCCAATGGTACCCTGCCAGTCCGGTGCTGTGACCGCGTGCCTTTCCTGCGCCGAGAATGCGCTCGTGCGCGATCCTCCTGCGCTGACGCCGATCGATAGGAACCGCCCCTTCAGGGCTCATAATCATTTTTCTGCACTACCCAGGGCTTCGCCCTGGGCTGGTTCTCTGGCCGCGCCGTTGGCGCTCTGGACAGACAGCCGACCTGTTCCGCGATCTTTTGCAGGTCTGCTGACTTGTGGGTAATGAATAGGGTCTAGGGTCCCTCCCCCCGCACCGCTTCCCAATCCAGCCCCTGCGTTGCGAGATATTTCGCCAGCCGGTCCGCATCGTTCGTGGTGCGCTTGCGCGTGCGCGACACCGCGAACAGCTCGCGTCCGGCCTCTGAGAGCGAACGCGCGCGACGGCAGATGCGGATGACCTCGGCGAGCTGCACGCGGTCGAAGCGGTCGAGCGTGGCAGCGCGCGCGCCCAGCAGCTCCTCCACAGCATCGCCTTCGCCCGCGTCCGCCGGACGCCGCCACAATGCGCGCAGGCGCAGGATCTCTTCGCCGACATCGGTCTCGGTGATGCGCCCACCGTGCGCGAGCGTGGCCAGGCGCGTCACCGCCGCACCAAGGTCGCGGAAGTTGCCCAGCCACGCCGCGTCGGCGGCGGTGGCGAACGCGAGGAAGGCGGCGCGCGCCTCGCTGCTGATGGTCACGCGCTTGCCGCTTTCGCGCGCGAAACGCTCGAGCTCAAAATCGAGATTGGGCTCAAGGTCCTCGCGACGCTCGGCCAGCGCCGGCATGGCGAAGGTCCACAGGTTGATGCGCGCCAGCAGGTCGTCGCGGAAGCGCCCGCTGTGCACCGCCGGCTGCAGCTCGCGGTTGGTGCCGGCGATGAGCTGGAAGTCGGACAGCACTGGCACGTCCGCGCCCATCGGCAGGAAGGTGCGGTCCTCGATGGCACGCAGCAGCATGGCCTGCTCGTCGAGGCCGAGCTCGCCGACCTCGTCGAGGAAGAGCAGGCCGCCGTCGGCGCGCTTGAGCAGGCCCTCGCGCTCGGCCATGGCGCCGGTGAAGGCGCCCTTGCGGTGGCCGAACAGCGCCGACATCGCGCCCTCGCCCTTGAGCGTCGCGCAGTTGACCTCGACGAAGGCGCCGTCGACCTGGTTGCGCGCCTTCTTGAGCTCGAAGATGCGGCGCGCCAGGCGCGTCTTGCCCGAACCGGTCGGACCGGTGAGCAGGATCGGCGCGCTCGACGCGGCCGCGACGCGCTCGATGCGCTCGACCATGGTCCGGAACGCCGCGTTGCGCGTCGGGATGCCCGCGGTCAGCAGCGACACGCCCTCGCGCTGCTCGTCGCGGAAGCGCGCCGCGAGGCGGTCGTACTTCGACAGGTCGAGATCGATGATGGTGTGCGCGCCGGCCACGCGCTCGTCGCGCCCTTCACCACCGCGCCCCGGCGAACTCTGCACCAGGCGCGCCGGCAGGTGGCGCGACTCGGTGAGCAGGAACAGGCAGATCTGCGCGACGTGGGTGCCGGTCGTGATGTGCACCAGGTAGTCCTCGCGCTCGGGCGCGAAGGCGTAGCCGCGCACGAAGCCGTAGAGCGCGCCGTAGACGTCCTCCAGGTCCCACGGATCGCTGAACTCGATGTGCCGGCTGCGCACCTCGGTCTCCGGCGAGACCTGACGGATGTCGGCGGCGATGACCTCCGCGAGCTGGTCGTAGCGGCGCTGGTGGAGCAGCTCGAAGCGGCTGATCGCAAGGTCCTGCTGCTGGCACAGCGAGACCGTGGGGCGCCAGCGTTGCCAGCGCTTCGCGCCAAGACCGTCATCAAGGGACGGGCCGAGGAGGCCGATGGCGACGAGGGGTTTGTGGGACATGTGGGCTCTCTAAAATTCTCACCTACTCGCTGAAATTAGCAATTTGCGATCGGGTGGCTTGTGGGACTGGATTCGAGGGCGATCCGTTACTCATTGTATCGCAGTATTTTAGATATTTTTCTTGGGAATGGACGTGGTCTGGCACGAGCAGCGCAAACAACCCTCCATCTCTGCTCGTCCTGACCACTCCCTGCATCACTACCCTCCACCCCCCTCACCCCTGCGGACCAGTCATGCGCCCCGACATGTCCAAGCTCCTCGTCGAACGCGGGCACGCCGGCACCTCCTGGTCGCGCCGCGCGCAGAGCGGCCGTCCGCAGCAGGTCCGCTTCCGCAACCCCGAGGACGACCAGCTCGAGTCCTGGGTCCCGCCGCGCCACCAGCCGCAGTTCAGCGAGAACCTCAATCCGCTGCGTCGCTACCTCTCCGCCCAGGTGGGACGGCCCTGGGACAAGGTCTACGCCGAGATCCGCAGCCGCATCGACACCAGCAACGCGGTGCAGTACCACATCCTCCAGCACCTCTACGACCGCTTGGCCGTGAAGGTCTGGGAAGACGACCAGGGTCGCCTCTGCCATCAGCCCCGCTACGGGCACCCCGAACCCCTCTCGGCGCGGTGGAGCCGCATCCAGCTCTACGTCTGCCCGCGCAGCGGCCTGCTGCGCCGGGTCAAACGGCGCACCCGCGCCGAGCCCGTGGCGGCGCCCACCAGCCTGCCGGCCAGCGGCCCCGAGCACGACTACCAGCTGCTCGCCGGGCAGTGGTACGAGGCCTGGTGGGGGCGCTGCCCGCTCCAGCCGTGCAAACGCATCATCCTGCGCAAGCGCCAGCTCGCGCGCCGCGAACTGCGCGATCTCGGCCTACGCGATTGAAGCCCCGTCTGCGAAACCGAAAGTGACCACATGAACGACGCCAACTACAACCTCATCACCGCCACCGGCGCCGCGCCGATCAAGGCGTGGACCCGCGGCGTCGCCATCGAGGCCGAAGCCGAGCGCCAGTTGCACAACGTCGCGCGCATGCCCTTCATCCACCACCACGTGGCGGTGATGCCGGACGTGCACTACGGCATCGGCGCGACCGTCGGCTCGGTGATCCCGACCGTCGGCGCGATCATCCCGGCCGCGGTCGGCGTGGACATCGGTTGCGGCATGTGCGCGGCGCGCACCAGCCTGCTCGCCAAGGACCTGCCGGAATCGCTGAAGGCCGTGCGCAGCGCGATCGAGAACGCCGTGCCGCACGGCCGCACCGACAACGGCGGGGCCAACGACCGCGGCGCCTGGCACGACGTGCCGGTGCGCGTGCAGAACCTGTGGAAGGAGCACCTCGCCGCGGGCTACGCGCGCATCGGCGCGAAGTATCCGCGTCTCGAGCGCGGCAACGGCCTCAACCACCTCGGCTCGCTGGGCACTGGCAACCACTTCATCGAAGTGTGCCTCGATGAGGAGCAGCGCGTGTGGTTCCTGCTGCACTCCGGCTCGCGCGGGGTCGGCAACCGCTTCGGCCAGTTCTTCATCGAGCTGGCCAAGCAGGACATGCGCAAGCACCGCGTCAACCTGCCGGACGAGGACCTCGCCTACTTGGCCGAGGGCACGGAGAAGTTCGACGACTACGTCGAGGCGGTGGAGTGGGCGCAGACCTACGCGCGCCTCAACCGCCAGGTGATGATGGAAAACGTGGTCGCGGCCGTGGCCGCGGTCCCGGGATTCCCGCGCTTCGCGGCCAGCGTCGAGGCGGTGAACTGCCACCACAACTACGTGGCGCGCGAGCACCACTTCGGCAAGGACTGCCTGGTCACGCGCAAGGGCGCGGTGCGCGCCGGCCTCGGCGAGCTGGGCATCATCCCCGGCTCGATGGGCGCGCGCAGCTTCATCGTGCGCGGCAAGGGCAACCCCGAGTCGTTCTCGTCGTGCAGCCACGGCGCCGGCCGCGCGATGTCGCGCACCAAGGCCAAGAAGCTGTTCACCCTCGCCGACCACGCCAAGGCCACGGAAGGCGTGGAATGCCGCAAGGACAGCGACGTGATCGACGAGACGCCGATGGCCTACAAGGACATCGACGCGGTCATGGCTGCCCAGGCCGACCTGGTCGATATCGTCCACACCTTACGGCAGGTAGTGTGCGTGAAGGGCTAGATGAAGAGGAAGGCGGCGGAGGCGACTCCGCCGCCTTTTCCCCTCCGACTGCTAAACCCCGCCGGTCACCAGCATCGACTTCAGGTCAAGCCGCGTCCAACGTCTTGCGCACCAGATCGGGGGCCTGGTCGATCACCCGCAGGTAGGCCTCCAGCACCGGATCGCCCGTGCCGCCTTCCAGGTCCCGCAATCGCTCCGG
>JBBQSO010000032.1:0-52253 GCA_038213805.1 Planctomycetota bacterium
TACTCCGGCGAGGCGCCTTACTGAAGGTGGGCGCCGCGCGTCTGGCGCGGCTGCAACGGTTGGGCTCACTCCCGGTTGCGTTGCTGTCGCGTGGGGCCCATAAAAGGCGGTCACAGGGTCCGCGCCCGGCCATTGCAGGGCAGCGCCATCCTCAACGACCGCCCCATGCCGGCGGTAGGATCTGCACGCCACCGATGACCACCTCCGCCCTGCCCCTGACTGTCATGTTGCTGGCCGCCTCGTGCCTGGCGATGCTGGCCGCCGGCGAGAGTGCGGGCCAGCAGGTGACGCTGGTCGCACCGATGAACACCACGGTGCCCGCGGCGACCGTGCCGCCGCAGCCCGTGCGCCTCGACGCGGTGGTGATCGTGCCCGCCGACGCGCCGGGCGATCTCGGGGTCGGCGCCTATGCCGCGGACGGCCAGGGACACTGGTTCCGCAGCCCGCGCACCTACGCGCTTACTCCCGGGCGCCATCAGCTGTCCTTCGACCTCGGTGACCGCGCCGCCCTCGTCCAGGAGCCTGCCCGCGAAGCGTGGACCGCCACCGCGCGTGCCCGCACCACCCGCGCCGGTCTGTTCCTGTGGTCGGCCAGCGCCAGCCGTGCGCAGATCGCGGTGGAGCGCCTCGCGGTGGTCGGCGACAAGGTCCAGCCCGGTGCGCAGGTGCGCCTCACCGATCTCCGGCTCGACGGCTACGACGCCGCCCTCGGTCAGTGCCGCGCCCGCACCGGTGAACGCTGGCAGCTCAGCGTGCGTCCCGATCCCTTCCCCGCCCAGCCCTACGACGCGCAGCGCTTCGCGCTGGCGGTGGTGGTCACCGGGCCGAACGGCCAGCAGTGGCGTCTGGGCGCCTTCTACCGCCAACCGCTGGACATCGTCGACCGTGGCGATCATGAGGAGGGCGTGCCCAGCGCGGCTGCCGTCTATCAGGTGCGCTTCCGCCCCGAGCTGCCCGGGCGCTACCGCCTGCGCCTTGAAGCGGTGTGGGGCGGCTCCGGCGAATTCCCGCCTGCCAAGGACGCCGCGAAATCCGGGCGCACGCTCGCGTGGGATCTGCCCGACCTGCAGGTCGAGGGCGCCCCCTGGGACGACTACGTGCGCGCCGATCCGGCTGATCCGCGCTTCTTCTCGACCGGCAGCCGCATCGGGCCCGGCACCTTCTTCTGGCCGCGCGGACTCAATCTGCATTCGGTGTGGGACGTCCGCTGCCGCGACTGCACCGGCACCAAGCTGACGCCGCACCGCCTGCTGGCCGGCTATGACGCGTATTTGCGCCGTCTGGCGGCCGGCGGCGGCACCGCGGCCGAGATCTGGCTGTCGAGCTGGAGCCTGTGCCTGGAATGGCGCGGCGACTGGTCGGGCTTCCACGGCCCGGGCTGGTACAGCGACGAAAATGCGGAGCGGCTCGACCGCCTCCTCGACCTCGCCTACTCCCTGGGCGTGCGCATCAACCTGGTGATCAACAACCACGGCCAGGGCTCGACCAACTGCGACCGTGAGTGGGACAACAACCCGTGGAACGCCGCCATCGGTGGACCGCTGGCGCAGGCCGAGCTGTTCTTCACCGACGCCCAGGCGCTCGCCGGGCAGGAGCGCCTGCGCCGCTACATCGTGGCGCGTTGGGGCGACCACCCCGCGGTGCTGGGCTGGAAGCTGTGGAGCGAACAGAACCTGACCACCGGTGGGGGGAACCTCTTCCATTGGCACCAGGCGGCGGCGGAGCGCTGGCAGCAGCTCGACGGCGCCGGTCACGGTGTCACCACGCACTGGTCGGGCGACTACCGCGCGGCCGAGCGCCGCATCGTGCAGCTGCCTGGGCTGAACTACGTGTGCATCGACGCGTACCACGGCGGCGAAACCATGCTCGCGCAGCTGGTGTGGGACAGCGTCAACGCCCGCGACGGCCTGCGCATCTTCGGCAAGCCGGTCCTGGTCACCGAGTTCGGCGGCACCTCGGGCGCCTGCCCGCCGCCGCAGCTGCTTGCCGAGCACCACAGCGGACCTTGGGCCGGCATGGTCAGCGGCAACGCCGGTTCACCCATGCTGTGGTGGGGCGAGTGGGTCGACCAGGGCGAGCGCTGGTCGCCATATGCGGCGATCGGCCGTTTCCTGGAAGGCGAGGACCTGCGTGGCGACAGTAAGGCGGTCGAGCTGCAGGCGCCCGGCCAGCTGTGGGTGCGCGCCTGGGCGCGGCCAGGTCGCCTGCTGGGCTACGTTCTTGACCGCGCCTGGGGCTCGTCCGGCAATCCCGCCGGCACGCTCAGCGGCCTGCGGGTGCAGGTCGGCGACGCGATCCGCGCCGGCGTCATGAACGTCGAGTGGTGGGACGCGGAGACCGGAAGGATCGTGCACACCGACCGCGTCGAGCACGCCGGCGGCCCGCTTGAGGTGGTGGTGCCGGACTTCACGAGGCACCTCGCCTTCAAGCTGATCCGCCTGCCGGACCCGCCGGCGACGGCGGTGAGGTGAGGTGAAGTGAGAGGGTCCGGAAGTCCGGAAGTCGGAGGTCCGGAAGTCCGGAAGTCGGAGACCACATCCGTGCGGCATGCGGGGCGCTATCACCAACTCGGGTAAGCGCTTTCGGTAGTGACGCTGTTCGCGCCGTTGCGGGGAGCGACCGCGCGGATCAGGGATTCGTTTCCGGTTCCACGGGACTTCCGGACTTCCGGACTTCCGGACCTCCGGACAATTTCTCCAGGCCGCTGCGGATCTCCGGGGGCAGCGGTACGCTCTCGCCCAGGTCGCGGTCGACGCAGGCGTGGACCTGCTTCATCGACGCGGCGAGCACCGTCTGGCCCTTGCCGGGGATGGCGAGGTCGATGGCGATGGTGTAGCTGCTGCTGCCGATGCGCGCGCAGCGCACGGTGATATGCACGTCCTCGCCGTGGCGCAGGGGGTGCTTGAAATCAGATTCGCTGTGCACCAGGGGCAGCAGGTGGCCGCGGTCGTTGATCAGCTTGGCCAGACTCAGGCCGGCTTCGGCCAGGGCCAGTTCGTAGGCCTCGTGGGCGATCGCGACCAGGCGGGCGAAGAACACCACTCCCGCCGCGTCGACGTCGTTGAGCAGGATGCGGCGCGTGCAGGTATAGGGCATGCCTCAGCCTACCCGGCGGATTACCGGTGGCCAAGGGGCGAGTCGTGCGTGTCATGCGCGGCCATGCCCTTCCTGCGCCGCTTCGCCGCCTTGGTGGCGCTGGCCATCGCCCTGGCCTTGCCGACCCGCCTCGACGCGCATCCCCTGGTGACCATCCGCATCGACGCGGTCGCCGATGGCGACACCGTCACCATCACCGTCACTGCCGAGCAGATCGACATCGCCGCGGTCATGGAGCCGCCGTCGACGGTGCTGCGTGACCGCGCGCACCTCGAGGCGCTGATGCCGCGCATCGGCGAATACCTGCGCACGCGCGTGACCTTCGCAGCGGATGGCAGGCTTCAGCCGGGGACATTCCTCGCCTATGGGCCGGAGCTGCTCCATCCCGGCGCCTGGAAGCCCGGCGACCCGGTGCCGCGCAGCCTCGAATTCCTGCTGTCATGTCCGCTGCCGGCGGGAACCGCCGACGTCGTCATCACCACCAAGGCCTTCGTCGAGCTGGGCAGTCCAGTGATCGGCATCGTCACCCTGCACGTCGGCGGCAAAGGTCTGCGCACGACGTTGGGTAGCGATGGTGTGGCTGCATTCCATGTGCCGGGCGCGCCAGCTGCGGGGTCGGTGGTGCCGCCGCCGCAGGAAGGTGGGAATGACAGGCAGATGGGCGCGTCCACGGCGGCGCCGGTCAAACCTGCCCCCACCAGCGGAGATGCGGAGGAGATCATCACGACGCCCGCGTCCGCCTTCGGCTTCATCCTGCTCGGCTTCAGGCACATCGTTCCCGAGGGCCTCGACCACATCTGTTTCGTGCTTGGCCTGTTCCTGCTTTCGCCGCGTCTGCGCCCGCTGCTCATCCAGATCACCGCGTTCACCGTCGCGCACTCGGTCACCTTGGCTCTGGCCATGGGTGGCGTGGTCACCATGGGCGGACGCATCGTCGAAGCGCTGATCGCGCTGTCGATCGTCGCCGTCGCGGTTGAGAACGTCTGTACGCGCGAGCTCCGGCCGTGGCGGTGGGTGGTGGTGTTCTGCTTCGGACTGATCCACGGTCTCGGTTTCGCTGGCTCCTTCGCCGGGCTCAAGCTCGCGCCCGGCGACTTCATCCGCCCGCTGGTGTGCCTCAACATCGGCGTTGAACTCGGGCAGCTGACCGTGGTCGCGACGGCGGCTGCGGTGACGGTGTGGTTCTGGAGGAAGCCGTGGTACCGCAAGGCCATCACCATCCCGGCGAGCGTGCTGATCGCACTGGTCGGGGTGTATTGGGTGTGCCAGCGGATGTTCGGGGCCTAGCCGCGGGTCATTGCGGTCGGTTGATGTGAACGCGGAAAGCAACATATCTTGCCAAGTTTGCGGTAGCGTCCTTGTACGTACATTGTAGATATGTCAGAAGACCGTCTCGCTTTCACGTGCGACCCTGCCAAGGATGTGGAGAACGAGTGCAAACACGGTGTCCAATTCGCGGAGGCGGTCTCGGTCTTCTCCGTTGATCGCGCGCGTCTCATCGACGACCCTGATCATTCGGACCAGGAAGAGCGACTGATCATCATGGGTATTTCCGCACGGCTCCGGATCCTGATGGTTTGTCATTGCCACCGTGAGGATCACCACGAGATCCGCATCATATCCGCCAGGAAGGCGACACGGAGCGAAGGTATGCACTACGGCAGGAGAAAGCCATGAGGCCGGAATATGATTTTACTGACGCGCGACCCAATCCCTACGCCAAGCGCCTGAAGAAGTCGATCACCATCCGTCTCGATCCGGATGCCCTGGACTACTTCAAGAAGACGGCCGCGCGCATCGGCATGCCCTACCAGACGTTGATCAACCTGTACCTCAAGGACTGTGCGCGAAAGCGGCGCAAGCCGGAGCTGTCCTGGTCATAGGGGAACTCATTAGAGTCGGGAGCGTCGCTCACCGTGAAGGCGATCGAGGCTCCGCCCACGCGCCCCTTGCGCCGCCCCCGACCCGCCCAACCCTGCCTGCGTGACCGAGCCCGCCGCCACTGCACCCGTTGCCGCGACCCTGGCCCTCGCCGAGGTCGCCCTCGACTGCCCGGGCCGGGAGTCGTACAGCTACCGCGTGCCCGACCATCTGGTCACGGAGCTCGCGCCCGGCGACTGCGTGACCGTACCGTTCGGCCCGCGTACCCTGCGCGGCTTCGTGTTGACGGTTGGCCAGCGTGAGCCGCCAGCGGGCATCCGCCTGCGCGACATTGTCGAGCGTCGCGCCGGCGTGCGCGTGCCGGCGCACCTGCTGCGCCTGATCCAGTGGGGCGCGCGCTACTACCGCTGCTCACTTGGCGAGTTCCTGGCCGGGGCGGTGCCGGCGCCGGTGCGCGAAGGAACCTCGATGGAGCGCCTGCGCTTCGTCGAGAAGGACGCGGCCTTCGCCGGCAAGCTGACCGCGCGCCAGGCGGCGGTGCTGGCGGCGCTGCCGGCGGAGCCGCTCGCGCTGGCCGAGGCCTGCCGGCTGACGGACACCGACCGCGCGATGTTCGAGCGCCTCGCCACCGCCGGCGCGGTGCGCCTGCGCGACCAGCACGAGATCCAGGAGATCCGCCTGGAGGTGCGCGCCGAGCGCCACCCCCTGACCGACGAGCAGCAGGTCGCGGTGGCGGCGGTGGCGGTGGCGCTCGACGCCGGGCGGCACCAGCCTTTCCTGCTCTATGGCGTGACCGGGTCGGGCAAGACCCTGGTCTACCTCGAGCTGGCCGAGCGCGTCATCGCCGCCGGCAAGCAGGTGCTGCTGCTGCTGCCCGAGATCGCGTTGACCCCGCAGCTGGCGGCGCGCGTGCGCATGCGCTTCGCGCGCGTCGCGGTGTGGCATTCCGGCTTCACCGACGGCGAGCGCGCCGAGCTGTGGCGTCGCATCCATGCCGGCGAACTCGACTTGGTGGTAGGCACGCGTTCGGCGCTGTTCGCGCCGCTGCCGGCGCCGGGCCTGATCATCGTCGACGAGGAGCACGAGCAGTCCTACAAGCAGGAGAGCGTGCCGCGCTACCACGCGCGCGATCTGGCGGTGGTCTACGCCGGACAGCTCGGCATCCCGATCCTGATGGGCTCGGCGACGCCGGCGCTGGAGAGCGTGCACAATGGCCGCTCCGGCAAATACACCGTGCTGCAGCTGCGCAACCGCCCGCTCGGCGGCAAGCTGCCTGCGCCGCTGCTGATCGACATGCGCGCGGAGTGCCACGCGCAGAAGCGCGCGGCGACCATCAGTCGAGAACTGATCGAGCGGCTGCGCGCGGTGCGCGAGAAGGGCGAGCAGGCGATCATCCTGCTCAATCGCCGCGGCTGGAGTCCGGTGGTCAGCTGCCAGGCCTGCGGCAACACGCTGATGTGCCGCAACTGCGATATCAGCATGACCTACCACAAGGGCGCCGGGCAGGTGCGCTGCCATTACTGCGGCGATCAGGCGCCGCTGCCGAAGCGCTGCCCGGCGTGCAGCCAGGACACCCTGACCACGCAGGGCCTGGGCACCGAGCAGCTCGCTGCGCAGCTGGTGGTCGAGATCCCGGAACTCAAGCTGCTGCGCGTCGACGCCGACACCGTCAACGAGCGCCAGGGCCACGCCAAACTCTTCCAGGCCTTCGCACGCGGTGAGGCGGAATGCCTGGTGGGCACCCAGATGGTCGCCAAAGGCCTGGATTTTCCGCGCGTGACCCTGGTCGGGATCATCGCCGCCGACCGCGGTCTGGCGATCCCGGAATTCCGCGCCGCCGAGCGCACGTTTCAACTGGTCGCGCAGGTCGCCGGCCGTGCCGGCCGCGGTGAGCGCCCCGGCGTGGTGGTGGTGCAGGCTTTCGATACCGAGGCCCTGCCGCTGCAGTGCGCACTGCACCACCGGCCGAAGACCTTCTTCGATGCGGAGCTGCGCCTGCGCGAGGAGTACGGCTACCCGCCTTACGCCGGCCTGGTGCGCGTGCTGTGGAGCGGCGAGTCCGCGGCCGCGGTGCAGCTGCTCGCCACTGCGCATGGCGAACGCCTGCGCGCGGCGTCAGCGGGGTGCACGATCCTCGGTCCGAATCCGGCCAGCCTCGCCTTCCTCAAGGGGCAGCACCGCTGGCACGCGCTGATCAAGGCGCCGAGCCGCGGGGCGGCGCAGGGTTTCCTCGATCGGCTGACGGCGGCGGGCGGGTTGGAGAAGAAGAACGGGGTGCACGTGGCGATCGATGTGGATCCGTTCGTGACGTCGTGAGGGGGACGGTAGACCCGAGACTCTAATCGCGAGACGTGCGACGCGAGATTGCGAGAGCGCGGGAGAAAATAGACAGCCTCCGATCCGGGGGATCGGAGGCTGTCGCGATGCTCTCAGCCGTGTGGTTGGCGGTTCAGTTGCCGGTGGGAGGCGTCGGTGGGTGCTTGCCACCGGGGTGCGGCATGGCCTTCAGTGCGGCGGCGAACTCGGCCGCGTTGAGTTTACCGTCGCCATCGCTGTCGGCGGCGGCGAAGGCCTTCCCGGCCATCTGATCCGGGTTCGGGCGGTTGGCGTCCTTGGCTCCGGCGGGACCGGCGTCCGTGCCGCCGTCGACCGCCGGAGGTTCGTGCGGGGGGTGGTGCGCGCCAGGACCGCCGCCCTGGGGTGGCGGGGGATGGTGGCCCGCATCGCCGCCGGGGGGCGGCGGCGGACGATGGCCCGCATCCCCGCCGGGCGATGCTGGCGGGGGGCCGCCGGCGTCGTCGCCGGGGTGCGGAGGATGGTGGCCCTTGGCGCGGGCCTCATGCAGGGCGGCAAGGCCGGTCTTGAACTCGTCGAGGCTGATGCTGGCGTCACCGTTGGTGTCGAACTTGGCGAACAGCGCCGCCGGATCGGGCGGAGTCGGGTGGTCGGCGGCGCGGACCAGGCCGGGCAGCAGGCACAGGCTGCCGAGCAGGGCGCGGGTCAAGGAACGGGTCATGGCAGGCTCCTGGAGGGATGTCGGGCCGTATGGTCCAGCACCGGTTGATGGGGCAGTCTACCTCGGGGTGATGCCGGTTGCTTGACGGGCCCAGGGGATTCCCTCCTTGCCTTGGCGCGCGCCCGTCGCAGCTTTTTCCCGCGCTGCTGGACGACCCCGCGGCGCGCTTCCCGTGAGGACTTCCATGAGCATCGACGACTTCAAGGCCCTGGTCAGCGGCATCGAGGCCCAGGCCGGCTACCAGCGCCCGGCGGCGTTCGCCCTTGGTCTGGCCAGCTATGCCAGCGCCGATCCGGCGAAGCCGGGCATGCCCGGGACGCGCATCCTCGACACCTGGTACCCGGCGCCCAACAAGGACGAGAACTTCGGCTCGGCGGCGATCCTCGCGTCGCTGGTCGGGCACCTCTCCGGCGCGCGCACCTACGCGCTCGAGCCCGCGCAGCTCGACCTCGCGCTGGCGCACTTCGCGCCTTTCCGCGGTGACGGCAAGCTGCACCCGAACATCGAGGCGCTGGCCGCGCTGCGCGAGTACGTGCGCGGGGCCGACGCCGCCGCGCTGGTACCGCGACGCGTGGTGGTGACCTTCATCGGCGACCTCGCGCAGAAGCCGCTCGATGCGCACGACGTCTACCTACGGCTGCACCTGCTCTCAACGCGCAAGGTGAAGCCGCACGGGCAGAACCTGGACGGCGTGTTCAGCCTGCTCAGCAACGTGGTGTGGAGCAGCCACGGCCCCTTCGACCCGGAGCAGTTCGAGGGCATGCGGCTGCGCCTGCGCGCGCGCGGCCTGACGGTCAGCGTGCACTCCGTCGACAAGTTCCCGCGTATGACCGACTACGTGGTGCCGACCGGCGTGCGCATCGCCGACGCCGACCGCGTGCGCCTCGGTGCGCACCTGGCGGAGGGCACCACGATCATGCACGAGAGTTTCGTGAACTTCAACGCCGGCACCCTCGGTAAGGCCATGGTTGAGGGCCGCATCAGCGCTGGCGTGGTGGTCGGCGATGGCTCCGACATTGGCGGCGGCGCGTCGATAATGGGCACGCTGTCGGGCGGAGGAAAGCAGGTCATCGCCATCGGCAAGGGCAGCCTGCTGGGCGCCAACGCCGGCCTGGGCATCAGCCTCGGCGACGGCTGCACGGTCGAGTCGGGTCTCTACATCACCGCCGGCGCGAAGGTGAAGATGGTGCCGAGCGGTGACGTGGTCAAAGCCGTCACCCTCAGCGGCGTCGACGACCTGCTGTTCCGCCGCAACAGCCAGACCGGCGCCATCGAGGTGATCAATAAGAAAGCCGAGGGCGGGCTCAACGCGGCGCTGCACAGCAACTGACGGCGGCCCGTGGCGCATGGGACGCGCGCCACGGCTACGGCTGGTGGGCGAGGTGGTCAACCCGGTCCGGCGTCGTTCTTCGCGCAGGTCAGCTCGTCAGTCGACCCGAGTCGCGATGATGTCGACGCGCCCGCCGGAAAGCAGGATCGGGCATTCCCGCAGCAGGGCGGCCACCTCGTCGACGCTCTCGGCGGTGAAGATGAAATATCCGCCTGCCGCGCTGCTCGCGGTCATGCGCCCCTGCTGGTCGAGTCCGGTGCGCGCACCGAGGGCGGAGCCGCCGGAAAAGCGGCCCGAAGCTTCGGCCAGGGTGAAGAAGCGCTCCCAATCGGCGGCGCTCTGTTCGCCGGGTCCAGGGTAGTTCAGCACCAGGTAGCGGGTCTTCGCCATGGGTCCATTCCAGCGCCGCGGCGGTGGTTGTCGAGGATCGCCGGGCAACGCCGACGAACGTCAGCCGCTGACCAGCAGCGGCCGTTCCAGGCGCTCCAGCGCGCTCACCACCAGCTGCCACGGTGGCAGCGCGAGCAGCACCGTGTCGAAGGGATCGCAGCCGCGGATGCCGTGGTTGGCGACGAAGGCCAGCCAGCGCGCGTGTGCTTCGGACAGGGTGATGCCGTCACGTGCGGCGAGGCGGCAGACCCACGCGGCCGCGACGCAGGCGCCACGCGCCAGGTCGGCGTCGAGCGCCCAGCCGCTGCGGCGTAGGTCGAGGCGTTGCCCGTCGACCACCGGCCGCTCCGGCTCGCGTGCGTCGAGCACCAGGAAGTGGCGCGGACCGAGCAGGCAGTCGGCGCCGTCGGCGAAGCGCCGCTCCGGTACGCGCAGCGCGACCGCCCCAGCGCGCGCTGGCGCATCCAGCCCGCCGGCGCGCAGCGCCGCCGCCGCCCTGCGCGTGGCGTCGCGCGGCTGGAAGTGGTCCATCACCAGCACCCGCCGCGCGCCCGCGAGCGACGCGAGGTGCGAACCGGCGACCAGCACCGTGCTGACGCCCTGCGCGGCGAGCGCGGGCAGCACCTCAAGCAGCGTGGTGGTGCCGCGCAGCGCCGGACCGAGCAGCCGGCGCATGCCGGCGTCGACCGACAGGAAGTTGCTCGCCGCGCTGTCCTCGTCGACCAGCAGCAGCCGGCAGCCGGCGGCGACGCCCTGCAGCACGCTCGCCGCCATGCTGGTCGCGCCCGAGGCGCGGGTGGTGGCGAAACGCGCGCTGTCCGCGCCCGGCAGCTGCGCGAAGAACGCGGACAGATCCTGGTTCTTGATGCGTCGTCCATCCTCGGCCTGCACCGCGAGCAGCGACGCATCCGCGACCACGCGTTCGCGGCCGTCGCCGGGCGGATGGTCGACGGCGCCGGCGGCGATGGCGTGCAGCAGCGTGCTCTTGCCGTGGTAGGGCGCGCCAGCCACGGCGGTGATGCCCGTGCGGATGCCGAGCCCGTGCTGGCGGCCGAGCGCGCCGAGGTCGATGGTCACGCGCGCCGCCCGCGGGATGTGCAGTGGCCGGCAGTGCGCCGCCGGGCGGTCGTCGGCATCGCGCGCGAGCAGCGCGCCCTCGCCAAGGAAGGCGACCAGCCCGAGCGCGGGCAGCGCGGCGCGCAGCGCGTGCTGCAGTTCCACCGCGTGGCGGTGCGCGGCCAGATCCGGACGGCGCCGGCGCGCGCGCAGGTCGGCGGCGAAAATTTCGAGCTGCTTGAGGAAGCGCACCAGGCGGCGCCCGTCGCAGCACATGCCCGCGAGCGGCAGCACCGCTTCGAGACGCACGCACAGCGCCGCCTGCGCACCCGCTGACGGCTCCTGGAACCAGCAGGCGTTGGTGGCACGGATCGCGGCGCCCGGCAGATGCGTGCGCACCTGGATCGCCGGCGCGCCGAGCAGGATCTGCCAGCAGCGGCGCAGCACCCAATCGCAGGTGGTGGTGCGATCGGCAGCGGTCCCCAGACCATGATCGGTGACCGCCAGGACGATGGTCACGTCCTCGTCGTCCGCCTCGCGCGCCTCCTGCTCCGAGAACGACACCTGGCAGCCGTCGAGCTCCCAGCTGCCCATCACCTCGCGCCACGCCCGCGGCCCCCAGCCATCGATGCGCCGCGCCTGCGCGAACAGTGCACGCCGCGGACCCGGAGGCGGGGTCACGGTGATGGGGAAGAGGGGGGGATATGGATGGACGAACGCGGGCATGGGCGGGAACGGTAGCGGCTGATCCGGAAACGGCACTGGGGGATGCCGGCCATCCGGGAAATGACAGGGGAGCCCGGCAAGCGGTGAGCGGCGCAAGAGCGCGTCAACGCGCGGCGGTCATCACAGGCCCGGGCTACCCTGCATGATCCCCCCATCCGCGAACACCGTCGTCGCGGTCAGGTAGCTCGCGGCATCACCAGCCAGGAACACCACCAGGTTGGCGATCTCCTCCGGTCGTGCGAGGCGCCCGAGCGGGATGGCGTCATCCAAGCGCTTGAGCTTGTCTGGGTCCTTCATGGTCGCGTCGTTGATCGGTGTGGCGACCGCACCCGGGCCGACGGCGGTGACCAGGATACCGTGCGGGGCGAGCTCGACGCCGGCGGTGCGCGTCAGCATGCGCATGCCGCCCTTGGACAGGCAATAGGGGGTGTTGCCCGGCATCGGCCAGTCCTCGTGCACCGACGAGATGTTGATGATGCGGCCACCGCCGCCTTGGGCGATCATCTGCCGGGCCGCGAGCTGGGTGCCGAAGAACGCGCTCTTGAGATTGATGGCGAGCACCGCCTCGTACTGCTCCTCGGTGGTATCGAGGATCGAGGTGCGGGTCTCGATGCCGGCGTTGTTGACCATGATGTCGACGCGCCCGAACCGGCTGAGCGTAGTAGCGAAGAGCATCTCCAGTTCCGCGAGCTTGCTGACGTCGGCCTTGACCCCGATCGCCTCCGCGCCGAGCGCGTGCACCTGCCGTTCCAGCGCCGCGGTCGCCTCGGGGTGCGCGACGTAGTCGATCACCACCTTCACGCCCTGGGCGACCAGTCCAAGCACGATGGCTTGGCCGATGCCGCTGTTGCCACCGGTGACGATCGCGATTTTTCCGGAAAGGGTCATGGGCTTGGATTCCTGGAATGGGGTGAAGGTCATGGCAGCGTCTCCCGGCCAGCGGCAGGGTCCATTGATTGCGGGCATCCAGCGTCGCACGGGGCGCGGCGCGATGCGCGTCCCGCCGACCAAGTCTCCGCGGGTCTCATCCCAACGCGATGCGCTGCCTCAGGCTCGGCCTGACCCGCTCATCCGGCGTCAGAATCCCGCGATAATTCAGCGGATCGGCCGCCGACACCTCGACCGGCGGCGTGGCCGGCAGGTCGCGTACGCCGCGCAGCTGCTCGTAGGCCTCGGGCAGCGCGAACTGCTCGCCGCTGAAGCCGGCGACGAAGCGTCCGCCGCGTACCTCGCCGCGCAGTTCGAGGGTGCGCAGCGCGCGCAGCAGGTCGCGCCAGGACAGCGGCTGGCGCTCGCGCAGCGCGGTCATGCGGAAGACCACGCCGGTGCGGCGCAGCAGGGCGCGCGCCACAAACAGCGCCTGATCCTCGGCGGCGGTGCCGGTCGCGGCGGGGCGCGTGCCGGTGCGGCGGAACAGGCTCCAGCGCCCGCCCGGCTGCAGCGCGCGGTTGCGGCGCTGCGCGGGCAGCAGCAGCCAGCGCAGCGCGGCCAGCGAGTCGCAGGTGATCAGGCCGCACGCGACCAGCTCGGCCTGCGCCATCTCGACGTAGGCGGGCAGCAGGCCTGCGCCGCGCACCAGCTCAGCCTGGAAGAGCGCGCCGCCGCCTTGCAGGCAGCGTAGCACGGCGCTGGCGTAGCCGCTCAGTCCGGCGTCATCACCGGGCGGGGCGATGGCCAGCCAGGCGGCGAGGTCGGCGCGCGGGACCAGGCTGAGCGGCGTGCCGTGCAGCGAGGCGCCGGCACGGCGCGGGCCGCCATCTTCGCGCGCTGGCGGCGCGTTCCACAGCCGGCCCCAGGCGATCTCGCCGGTCAGCGCGAGGTGGTCGAGCCAATCGTGGCGGTAGCCGGCGACGCGCGCCGGTAGCACGCGCAGCGACCACGCCGGTGCCGGGACCTCGCAGCCGGCGAGCTGGGCGATGGACGCGGCGACGCCGAGCGGCCCCTCGCGCCGGCAGCCGGGATCGGCGCCCTGCCAACAGCCCAAAAAGCGCAGGAACTGCAGCGCGCTGGCCGGCTCGACGCTGCGCCGCCGCGCCTCGCGCGCATGGTGGTGGAGGCGCGCGAGCAGGCGGCGGTCGCACCACACCTCGCGCCCGTCGAGGCGCGTGCGCAGCGCGAGGCCCTGTTGCTCGAGGTGCAGCAGCGCGGGATCGTCGCTGGCCACCGGGCCGAGCGCCTCGAGGCGGCCGCGCCACTGCGCCACCGGGTCGCGATCGGCCTCGACCGCGTACCAACGCGCGTCCTGGTGCAGCACCCGCTGACCGGCCTGCAGCGCGACCAGCCAGGGCAGCCATGGCGCCGCCTCGTCGTCGCGCACGTGGCCCATCCACAGCAGCGCCTCGTGCAGCTCCTCGGCGTCGCGGGGGTCGGGCCAGGCCGCGGCGCGGATCTCGGCGACGCTCACGGGATCGAGCTCGGTGACCGCCTCGCGGCCGTCGGCGGAGGGCGGGCCGACCGCGCGTACGCGGCGCTCCTCGAGCGGTGTGTCGTCGAGGAAGGCGTAGGGCTTGGCGGCGAGGATGCCGCGCGCGAACGGGCTGGGCTCCGGGGTCTCGACCGCGCGCGTGGCGATGGCGCCGGAGCGGATGCCGGACAGCACCTCGATGAGGCCGTCGACGTCGAGCAGCTCGGTCAGGCAGTCGGCGATGGTCTGATCGACCAGCGGATGCCCCTCGGGCAGGCGGATGGGACCGCTGGGCAGGGTCTCGGGACAGGCGAGCACGCCGGGGAAGGCGGCGGCGAGTGCGTCGTTGGCGCGCAGGCGCGTCAGGTAGGGCGGCACCTTGCGCCCGCCGGCGAAGCGCTCGACGACCAGCGCGCGCGACGCGTTCCAGCGCCAACGCGTCTCGAACTGCCCGCCGGTGATGCAGGCCTGGATGAGCAGGTCGCGCACCGACGCGGGCGACAGGAAGGTGAAGACCTCGTCGAGCGGGAAGCTGGTCGCGGGCGCCAGCGAGATGAGGATGGCGTCCTCGTCCGCCGCCGCCTCGAGTTCGAAGCCGAAGCCGCCGCAGATGCGCTTGCGCAGGGCCAGGCCCCAGGCGCGGTTGATGCGCGCGCCGAAGGGCGCGTGGATGACCAGCTGCATGCCGCCGCTGTCGTCGAAGAAGCGTTCGGCGATGATCAGGGTGCGGCTCGGTACCGCGCCCAGCGCACGCCGCCCGGCGGCGAGGTGGTCCCACAGTTGGCCGGCCGCCGCGGGGCCGAGCACGCATTCCTCGACCAGCCACGCGGGGTCGGTGCTGTCGGTGCGCACGTCGCCGACCGCCTCGCTCAGCTCGCGGCTGCGCGCCGGCGCCTCGCCCAGCCAAAAGGGGATGGTGGGTGGGGCGCCGTGCGCGTCGGCGACGTGCATCACCCCGCCGCGCGAGTCGACGCGCAGGATGCGCCACGAGGTGTTGCCGAGCTGGAAGATGTCGCCGGGATTCGACTCGAGCGAGAAGTCCTCGTCGAGGGTGCCGACCACCGCGCCCGAGGGTTCCTCGCGCACCGTGAAGTTGGCGACGTCGGGGATCGCCCCGCCCGAGGTCATCGCTATCAGACGCGCGCGCCGTGTGCCGCGCAGGCGGCGGTTGACCGCGTCGCGGTGCACCAGGCCGCGCCGGCCGTCGCCGTGCAGGGCGACGCAGCGGTCGAAGGTGGTGCGGCTCAGGTCGCGGTATGGCCAGGCGCGCGTCAGGCACGCGAACAGCTCGTCCTCGCCCCAGGGTTCCGCCGCCACGCAGGCGACGATGTGTTGGGCAAGCAAGTCGAGCGGCCCTGCCGGCATCGGGATGCGGTCGAGTTCACCGGCGCGTACCGCGCGCAGCAGCGCCGCGGCCTCGCCAAGCTCTTCGATGGTGAGCGGAAAGAGCCGCCCCTTGGGCGTGCGCGCGACGCCGTGGCCGGCGCGGCCGACGCGCTGCAGAAAGGTGGCGATGGTGCGTGGGCTGGAGATCTGCACCACCAGGTCGATGTCGCCGATGTCGATGCCGAGTTCGAGCGAGGCGGTCGCGACCAGCGCTGCGAGCTTGCCGTCCTTGAGGCGCTGCTCAGCGTCCAGGCGGCGCTCCTTGGACAGGCTGCCGTGGTGGCAGGCGACGCGCTCCGCGCCCAGGCGCTCGCCCAGGCGCAGCGATACGCGCTCGGCGAGTTTGCGCGTGTTGACGAAGATCAACGTGGTGCGGTGCGCCTCGACCAGGGCGGCGACGCGCTCGTAGATCTCGTCCCAGACCTCGCCGGCGCACACCGATTCGAGCGGCGACGACGGCACCTCCACCGCCAGGTCGAGGTCGCGCAGGTGGCCGGTGTCGACCACCACGCACGCGCGGCCCACGCCCGTCAGGAAGCGCGCGATGCCATCGAGCGGCTTCTGCGTCGCCGACAGGCCGATGCGCTGGAGCGGCCCGGCGAGGTGTTCAAGGCGCTCGAGCGACAACGCCAGGTGCGCGCCGCGCTTGTTGCCGGCCAGGGCGTGGATCTCGTCGACGATCACGGTGCGCACCGAGGCGAGCATCTTCCTTCCGCCGACGCTGGTCAGCAGGATGGCGAGCGATTCCGGGGTGGTGACCAGGATGTGCGGCGGCTGGCGCAGCATCTTCGCGCGCTCGGCCGCGGTGGTGTCGCCGCTGCGCACCAGCACGCGGATGTCGGGCACGAAGCAGTCCTGCTCGCGGATGCCGGCGAGCGGCACCTGCAGGTTCTTCTGGATGTCGTTGCCCAGCGCCTTCAAAGGCGAGACGTAGAGGACCTGGCAGCCGTCGCCCAGGTACGGGCCCTGCTGCACCAGGGAGTCGAGCGCGGTCAGGAAGGCGGCAAGAGTCTTGCCGGTGCCGGTCGGCGCGGCGATCAGCACGCTGCGCCCCGCGCGGATCTCCGGCCAGCCGCGGGCCTGCGGCGCGGTCGGGGTGCCGACGCGGGTCTTGAACCAGGCCTGGACGGCGGGGTGGAAGGCGGACAGCGGCATGGGGTCCGTTATGACCGGTGGCGACGAAAGGCCACCACCGAACGCAGCTGCCATGGGCAACCCAGCTGCCGGCGGGCTGGCGTGCGGACGCATGCGGAAAAAGGGGTTGGCGAGGCGGCAGGGAGCCGCTCAATGCCGCCGCACCGAGGTGATGATGCGGCTTCCCTTCCCGACCCCGCGCGGCGCTGCCCGGCTGCCCGCCCTCGCCGCCTTGGGCCTGCTGGCGGCAGGCCGCGCCGCGGAGGCGGCGGATGCGGCCGCGCCCGCGGTTCCGCCTCGCCCCCAGGACGCCGCCGCCATCCAGCCTCCGCCCCCGCTGCCCCCGCCCGACCACACGGGGCCGTGGACGACCAAGGGTCGCTTCGGCGCCTTCGTCAGCGACACCCACGCCGGGGGCGATTCCAGCCAGTCGCCCGATCCGACCATCCGCGGCACCACCAACACCGCGAATTGGCTGCTGACCTTCGACGGCGCGCTCGATTGGCGGGGTGGCGTGGAGTCGGTCGACCAGAGCCTGATCGCCAAGTACGGACGCACCAAACAGACTGAGGCACCCTGGACGACCAGCACGGACGAGCTGCGCTACGACGGTGTCTACCGCCGGGATATCGACAAGCCGCTGTTCCTGTATGGCGGCTGGGGTCTGCAGACGCTCTTCGAGGGCCCGCTCGATCCCTTCCAGGCCCATGCGTCGACCGGCTTTGGCCAGCTCTTCGAGGATCTCTTGCCGATCCACGACAAGCTCGAGTGGCGCCTGGGCGTGCGCGCCCAGCGCACCTGGGGCAAGGACCTGCCGGAAGGCGGCGGCGACTACACGGTCGGCCCCGAGGCCTACCTGCGCTACGAGCGCCAGGTCAGCAAGGACCTGCGCTTCTTCATCCAGAGCGAGGCTTACGACGAGTTCCGCGACCTCGCGCACGTCACCAGCCTGACGTCCGCCGGCCTCCAGGCGCAGGTGTCCAGTCACATCACGGCCGAGATCAACCTACGCGCCTACTACGAGGCGCGACCGCGGCGCGTCAGCGGGGCGGGCGTCGGCTACAGCGAATGGTTCGTCCGGCAGGATGCGCTGGTCGGGCTGACCTACTCATTCTGATGGGCCCGAAACGACCCACGGCTGCGGCGCAGGCGCGGCCCGCCGCAAGCGGTGCTGTGCGCTGTGGAGAATCTCCGCAGCTGGATCGCTGCGGATCTGGGTAGACTCCTGGCAGCACCGCGGCCCAGCGGCGCATCGCCAGGAGCTTCCGATGTCGCATCCCACCCTGCTCGCCATGCCGCTGGCCGTCCTCCTGGGCGCGGTCGGCATCTGGTCGGTGAACGCCAGCAGCGTCCCCGCCCCCGCCCCCGCCCCCGCGCTCGGCGCCCACGAGCAGATCGCCTCGCCGCTGCCCGCCGCCGAGATCGCCAACGCCAGCCACGCCATCGACCAGTTGGTCAAGGCCGACCTCGACCGCCACAACCTCAAGGCCGCGCCGCTGGCCGGCGACGAGATCTTCCTGCGCCGTGTCTACCTCGACATCATGGGGCGCATCCCGACCTATGCCGAGATTTCCGCGTACTCCGCCGACCACTCCTCGCGCAAGCGCCAGGAGCTGGTGCGCACCCTGCTCGCCAGCGAAGGCCACGTCAGCCGCCAGTTCGACTGGTTCGCCGACCTGCTGCGCGCGCAGACCCGCCTGTCCGACCGCTACGCCGGCCAGGCCTATCTCGACTGGCTGAAGCAGGCGATCCGCGAGGACAAGCCTTACGACAAGATGGTCAGCGAGATGCTGCGCGCCGAGGGCCCCGCGCTCGAGCCCGGCAACGGCGCGACCGGCTACTACCTGCGCGACGCAGGCATGCCGCTCGACAACATGGCCAATACCGTGCGGGTGTTCCTCGGTACGCAGCTGACCTGCGCGCAGTGCCACAACCACCCCAACGACAAGTGGACCCGCCAGGACTTCTTCGCCATGGCGGCCTTCACCAACGGCACCTCGGTGCAGGCCAAGCTGAACATCGGCAAGGGCAACATGCAGGAGCTGCGCAAGCTCGAGAAGGACGGCTCTGCCGATCTCAAGAACGTGGTGCGCCAGCTCGGTCAGACGCTCGGGCTGAAGGTGCAGAACAACGACCAGACCAGCATCAAGCTGCCCGCCGACTACCAGTACCCGGACGCCAAGCCGGGCGCGCCGCTGCGTCCGCACGTGATGTTCGGCGCCGCCCTGCCGGTGCCGGCCAAGGGCGACCCGCGCGACGTCTACGCGGCGTGGATGACCGCGCCAGAAAACCCGCGCTTCACCCTGGTGATCGCCAACCGCATGTGGAAGGAGGCGATGGGCATCGGCCTGATCGAACCGGTCGATCACCTGATGGACGACAGCGTCGCCAGCAATCCCGAACTGATGGACTACCTCACCCGGCTGATGATCGGCGTGAAGTTCGACCTGCGCAAATTCCAGGAGATCCTCTATTCCACCGAGACCTACCAGCGCGCCGCCACCAAGGAGGAGCCCGCCGCCGGCGAACCGTGGCGCTACCAGGCAGCGGTCCTGCACCGCATGACGGCTGAGCAGACCTGGGACTCGCTGCTGACGCTGGTGGTGCCCGACCTCGACCAGCAGAAGGGCGCCGACGCCCAGGCGATGATCGCCTTCTACCAGGACAACAAGGACAAGGGCCCGGACGACCTCGTCGCCATGGTCAAGGACATCGCCGGCTTCCGCGGCAAGGGCAAGGAGCTGCAGCAGGAGTTCCAGGAACTGCGCGCCCAGCTCGACAAGGCGCGCGCCGACAAGGCCGCACCCGACGTCATGAAACAGCTGCAGGAGAAGATGCGCGCGCTCGGTGAGCAGCGCAAGGGCATGGAGATGGAAGCCGACCCCTACAAGAAGTTCATCAAGTCGATCCCCAAGAAAAAGGCGGCGGAGGGCAAGGGCGTCGGCCCGCTGCTGCGCGCCAGCGAGCTGCCCTCGCCCGCGCCCGGCAACCACCTGTTGCGCACTTTCGGCCAGTCGGACCGCGAGATGATCGACAACAGCACCGACAGCCCGGCGGTGACCCAGGCCCTCGGCCTGCTCAATGGCTTCGTCGACAGCGACGTGCTCGGCAAGGGCTCGCTGCTCGCCGAAGCGATGGCCAAGGCGCCGGGTGCGGAGGAGAAGGCGCGCGTCCTGTTCCTGACCATCCTCACCCGCCAGCCGAGCGCGCACGAGCTGGCGGTGACCAGCACCGAGATCGGGGCTTCCAAGGATGGCTGGGCGAACATCGCCTGGTGCCTGCTGAACTCGCACGAATTCCTCTTCGTCCAGTGAACGGAGCCACGTCATGCTGAACCGCACCGCCAACCGCCTCGATGAACTCTCGCGCCGCGAGATCCTGCTCAGCGGCGCCCGTGCCTTCCTCGGCGTCTCGCTGCTGCCGCTGCTCGGTGGCGGGCTGGCGGGCAGCCTGGCCGCGGACGAGCCGCGTGCGCTCGCCGCCGGCGCCCTGCCGCGCCGGCCGACCGCGCGCAACTGCATCTACCTGTACATGGCCGGGGGCATGAGCCACCTCGACACCTTCGACCCCAAGCCGGGCGCGGACACCGCCGGCCCGGTGACGGCGATCTCCTCCAACGCCACCGGCATCCAGCTCAGCGAGTACCTGCCGCGCCTGGCCAAGAACGCCAACCATCTCGCAGTGGTGCGCGGCATGAGCTCGACCCAGGGCGCGCACGAGCCGGGCGAGTACTTGATGCACACCAGCTTCGCCCAGCGTGGCACCATCCGCCATCCCGCGATGGGCGCGTGGCTCGGCTACTTCAGCGGTCGCACCAACCCGACCCTGCCGATGAACATCACCATCGGCGCCGGCAGCCGCCATCCTGGCGCCGGCTACCTGGAATCGAAGTTCGCGCCGCTGCCGCTCGGCAACGCCCAGTCCGGCCTGCAGCACAGCGCGCGCAGCCCGGGCGTCGACCAGGCGCAGTTCGACCGCCGCATGGGGCTGGTCGATTCGTTCAACCACGGCTTCGAGGAGCGCTATGACCAGAAGCAGGTGCGCGCCTACAAGGACCTCTACGGCGAAGCGGTGACGTTGATGGGCAGCAAGGACCTCGCCGCCTTCGATCTCGGCCAGGAGCCGGAGGCGATGAAGACCGCGTACGGTGACAATGAGTTCGGCCACGGCTGCTTGCTCGCGCGCCGCCTGGTCGAGAACGACGTGCGCTTCGTCGAGGTGCGCCTGGGGGGCTGGGATACCCACGACGACAATTTCGACCGCGTGCAGACGCGCGCCGCGCTGCTCGACCAGGGCCTCGCGACGCTGCTCCAGGACCTCTCCGCGCGCGGCTTGCTTGAAGAGACCCTGGTGGTGCTCGCCACCGAGTTCGGCCGCTCCCCGAAGATCAACGGCAACAACGGCCGCGACCACTACCCCAAGGCCTTTTCATGCCTGCTCGCCGGCGGCGGTATCAAAGGCGGCCAGGTGCACGGCACTACCGATGCTACCGGCGCCAACGTTGCCGAGCAGAAGGTCGAGATCCCGGACTTTAACGCGACGATCGGCTACGCCCTCGGCCTGCCGCTCGACCAGGTGGTGATCTCGCCCGTCGGCCGGCCCTTCACCCTGGCGGACAAGGGCAAGCCGCTGACCAACCTGTTCTGAGCGAGGACGCGATGGCCATCTCCTGGAAGGGCACCGCCGGCATCACTGCGGCGCTACTGCTCGGTGCGCTCGCCGCTCCGGCGGCCGAGCCGGTCAGCTATGACAAGCAGGTGCGCCCGCTGCTCGCCGACCGCTGCTATTCGTGTCACGGTCCCGATAAGCAGAAGGGCGAACTACGCCTCGACAGCCCGGCGGCGATCCGCAAGGGTGGCAAGCACGGCGACGTGCTGATCGCGGGCAATCTGGCGAAGAGCCCGCTGTACGCACGCACGCTCCTCGGCGCGGACGACAGCGACGTCATGCCGGCCAAAGGCGACCCGCTCACCGCCCCACAGTGCGAGGTGCTGCGCCAGTGGATCATGGCCGGCGCGGTCTTCGACGGGGCGACGGCCCCGGTCGCCGCCGCTGCGGCCCCCGGGGCGCCGGCAAAGGCGGCGGCACCGGTCACGACCGATCTCGACGTGGTGGCCGCCACCGTGCCCGCCCCCGACGCCACGGCGGTCAGCGCCCTCACCGCGAAGGGCGTGATCGTCAAGCCGGTCGCGAAGGGCACGCTGCTTGAGGTCAGCTGCGCGCACCTCAGCGAGCCGTTCGGCGACGCGCATCTCCAGCTGCTGAGCCGCATCGCCGCCAATGTCGCCTGGCTCGACCTGCGCGGCACCGCGCTGAGCGATGCCCAGCTCACCGCCATCGGCGCGCTGCCGCACCTCACGCGCCTGCACCTGGAACGCACTGCCATCGGTGACGCCGGGCTCGCCCACCTCAGCGGCTGCGCGCACCTCGAATACCTGAACCTCTACGGCACCAAGGCCAGCGACGCCGGCATCGCGCGCCTCGCCAAGCTGCCGGCGCTGCGCAGCCTGTTCGTGTGGCAGAGCGCGGCGACGCCGGCGGGCATCGCCGCGCTGCGCAAGGCGGCGCCGCAGATTGCGATCGACGCGGGGCAGTGAGCGGCGACCTCCCTACTGCTTCTTTTTCTTCTCCGCCTTCTCGGGCCCCGTCCCGGGGATCTGCGCCGGCGCCGGCGTGCCGTCGCGCAGGTGGTTGATGGTGTAGCACACCAGGGTGTTGGCCACCGCCTCGCCATCGCTGGCGGTCACGCCCTTCATGGTCAGCTCGTAGATGTAGCCGGGCTTGAGCTCGGCCAGCGTCAGCGCCACGCCGGTACCGTCCTTGTCGGCGGTTGCGGCGGTGACCGCGACCGGCTTGACGTCGAGGGTGTCGCAGCCGTAGGTCTCGTGGTACTCGTAATAGTAGCGGCGGAAGGAGTACGATTCCGGCGTGACCGCGGCGGCGGCGACCGGCTTGGTGAAGCGCAGCGCGAAACCGTCCTTGGTCAGCGAGATCCCCAGCAGATCGAACGGCGCCGTGCCTTTCCAGGTCATGCGCTGGATGCCCTTGCCGCCGGCCCAGCTCAGCGCGGTGTGGCCGATGTACAGGCCGCCCTGCTGATCGAAGACCATGCGGTGGTTGCCCGCCGACAGGGCGCCGCGGTCGTAGAACGGCAGGCATGCGCCCTGAAAGCCACCGCCGACCTCCTCGGTCAGCACGCGCATCAGGCGCGCGGTGTTCATCTCGCCGACGAACACCTGCCCCGCGTAGGGGCCGAATTTTCCGGCGGTGGTGTCGAGCACCGGCTGGGTCGGCGAGCACGCCATGATGGTCTGCGGGAAGAACATGGTCTCGCGTGTGCGCAGCTCATCGAGCTTGGCCACGGGCAGGGCGAGCGGGTCGCCGAGCTTCCACTCCGGCCGCCACACCAGGCTGGCGGGGTGGCCGTAGAAACCGCCCTTTACGACCGTGAAGAGTTTGCTGCTGCCCAGCCAGTCGCCCTGGTTGTCGGTGACCAGCAGGTGCCCGGCCGCGTCAAAGCCCAGCCCGTCGGGCGAGCGGAAACCGCAGGCCCACGGCGTGACCGCGCCGGTCTTGGCGTCGATTTTGAGCACCCAGCCCCGGTACGGCACTGCCGAATACATGCGCCCGATCTTCGACTTCGCCTTGTCCCAGTGCGTGTCGGCGTCCTCGCGGCTGACGCCGAGCTGCCCATAGGTGCCGCGCAGCTCCGTGAAGATGCCGGCACCCTGGGAGGCCACATTGAGCGAGATGAAGCAGTTGCCGTCCTTGTCCTGCACGGGCCCGAAGGCGAACTCGTGGTAGTTGCCGGTCATGCCGAACTGGTCGGAGACGGTCTCGTAGCGATCGGCCACGCCGTCGCCGTCGCTGTCGATGACGCGCGTCAGCTCGGGTCGCTGCATGATCAGCAGCTCGCGGTCGCTGACCGCGATCACGCCGAGCGGCTCGTGCAGGCCGAAGGCGAAGGGGTGCCACTGCTTCAGTGCCGGGTCGTAGATCAGCACCTCACCGCGGTGGAAGCACGCCACCAGCTTGCCGGAGGGGGTCATCGCCAGCGCACCGACCTGGCTGTCGAGGCCGGGCGGCATCGCCAGGTCCTCGAGCGCGTAGTGGTCGGCGATGGTCGAGCGGGTGGCGGTCGGAGGATGCGCGGCGGCCGCGGCCTGGAGCGGCGCAGCGGCCGCGCTGAGCAGGACGCAGAGCGCGAGCAGGGCGTGGGTGCTCATGGCTTCGCCTCCGCGCCGGCGCGCAGGGTGATGGTGAAGACCGCCGTGCCCGCCGCTGGCGTGATGCGCAGGACGCCGTCGGCGAAGATCCCCGCGCTGGATGAGAAGCGCGCGGCCGCGTCCTTGGCCACCACGTACTGCAGCGGCTTGTCCGTGGTCACCACGTAGTTCTGGGTCAGCGCCTTGCCACCCTCGGCCTCGCGCAGGGTCTCGGTGACGGTGGCGCCATCGAGCTCGTAATGGAATTCGGGATAGCCCTGCACCAGCGCATAACCGCGGAAGCGCACCGCGGGCTCCGCGCCGGTCGTGAAGCGCAGCGGCGCAGCGGCGTCCGCAGTGAAGGTGCGCGTGCCCAGCAGCTTGGCCTTGCCGTTGCCGTTGCCCTTCCAATAGGCGTGGTTGTCGACGAAGGCGCCCGTCCATACGTAGCGCAACCGGCACGCGCCCGCGTCCCAGCAGCAGTTGAGCTCGCCCGGCAGGGCGATGGCCAGCGCCGCCGGGCCGGCATCGGGCATGAACATGCGGTAGAGGAAGGGTCGCAGCGTGGGGAAGGCGTGCTCCCTGACTTCCTTTTCTTCGACGACCGGCGCCTCGGCCGGCATGGGCACGCCCACGTACATGTCGCCGAACATCACGAACCCGTGACCGGGGAAGGTGCACACGTACGGGTAGATCCCGGGCTCGGCCGGCGCGGTGAAGCTGAGCTTCGCGGTGTGGTGCGGCTTGACCGCGGGCAGCGCGAACAGCACCTCGGGCATCTTCGGCACGAAGCCGAGACGCTCAGCGTCGGCACCCAGGGCCAGCGCGGCGTTGACCACGTCCAGGCGCTTGCCCGGCCTGGTGATCACCAGGTTGTGCGGCATGTCGGTGGTGTCCTCGTTGCTGAACTCGATGTCGACGTGCGCGCCGGGCGCGACCGCGAAGCGCTTGACGCTGTACTGCAGGCCGGTGACCGCGGTGATGCGCAGCGGCGACCGCTCGCCTTCCGCAGCGTGAAGTGCGACGGCCACCAGGACGAGGATGGCGGCTCGCAGCAGTCGGCGCAGGAGGGGTGGTTGGTTCACGAAGTCTCCATAAGGCCACTGCCCGGCGCTCGCTGGCGCGCGGGCGGGGTGGCAGATTATTCGCCGCCGTGCCAGTCACGTTCACCACTGGTTGCCGGAGGTCATGTCAGGAACGCGCAGATCCTTGCCCAGGACGATCCTGCCTCATGACCGCCGATCAGCGCGGCCATGACCTGGCCCGGCCGGGCGTGGTCGCGCCACCGCCGCTCAGGCCTTGGCCGGCTTCTCGTCGGGATCGGAATAGTCGGGCCCACCGAGCATGCCCGACTGGCGGAGCTGCGCGGTCAGCTCCTTGCGCACCAGTTTGACGCCGCTCAGCAGCTCGTCGCCGCTGGTGGCCAGACCGGCGCGGATCAGGTACTTGGCGATCGCCTGATAGCCGTGCAGGGCCTGCGGGCCGAGCGCCATCTGCACGTGCTGCGGCGGCAGCGCCTGGGGCAACACCTGAAGGAGCAGCCCGGCGAATTCCTGGGCGTTGAGATCGGTGAGCGCGGCGTGGATGGCGCGCGCGGCGAGCTGCTCGAGCAGCGGCCCAAGCTGGCCCGCGAGCTGGCGCAGCGGCGCCGGCAGCGCCAGGCACTCGGGGCTCGCCTGGAAGGCCTTCCAGTCGATGGGCACGGGCGCGGGGCCGGCCTCGCCTGCGCCGTCCACGGGCGGCTCTTCGCCAGGCATGCTGCCATCCAGGGCGTTGGCATCGTCCGCGTGCCCCGGTGCGTTTGGCGTCGGCGACGCCACTGCGTCGGTGGGCGCCGCGACCTGCGCCTTGGCGGGCACCGCGGGTGGCGCCGCCGGTGTCGCAGCGGGCAGGAGATCGGCGAAGTACGCAGTCCACGGCCCGGTCAGCTCGCGGATGGTCTCGGTATCGCGGCCTTCGCTGGTCTTACGCTGGCGCTGCAGCTCGAAGCGGTCGCAATACTGGTCCTGCTCCAGCACCTGCTGGATGAGCGCGCCCAGTTCCGGCGCGCCGAGCACCGCCAGCACGCGCGTGGCGTGCTCAGCCAGGCCGCTGCCACCGGCCTTGGTGCGTGCGATCTCGATCTGCACGCGCGCGTCCAGCGCGGCGGCCAGCCCGGGCGAAGCCAGGCCGCGCGCGGCGATCACCGCCAGCGCCAGGTAGCCGTTCTCGCGGGTGTTGAGCTTGCCATCGGCGATGGCGGTGAGCAGCGCCGCCTCGCTGCCATCGCCAGCGCTGGTGCTGCGGCCGAGCGCCCAGCCCGCGGCCTTGCCCGCGCCGCCGCTCTTCGCGAGCTGGGCGATCAGCACGCCCTGCGCGCCATTGACGGCATGGATGCCCGCGACGATGGCCAGGGCGGTAGCGTGCGCGTCGCTCGCCGGCGCGCCGAGCGCGGCCGCGATGGCCGCCGCGTCCGCGGGAGCGGCCGCGATGGCCGCCGCGTCAAGTTTGCCATCCGGGGTGAGTACAGCAGCAGTCAGCATGGCGGGATCCTCGTGCGGGGGCAATTCGTACCGCATCGCCGCAGCGGTGCCAGCGCTGCCGGGGCTCAGCTCTGCGGCAGGCCGGCGCGCTCGCAGGCGGCGATCTTGTCGAGGCGGCGCTGGTGGCGGGTCTCGAAGGTCGCACCCAGCCAGGCATCGACCATGGCCAGCGCTGTCGGCACGTCGACGAAGCGCGCGCCCAGGGCCAGGGCCTGGGCGTCGTTGTGCGCGCGCGCCAGGCGCGCGGTCTCGACCGAATGCGCCAGTCCGCAACGGATGCCCGGCACCTTGTTGGCCACGATGCTGACCCCGATGCCGCTGCCGCAGATCAGCACCGCGCGCTCGGCGCGCCCGGCCGCGACCGCCCGGCACGCCGGCGCGGCGTAGTCGGGGTAGTCGCACGACGCTGGACTGTCGGTGCCGAAATCCTCGACCGCATGCCCCTGCGCACGCAGGTGCGCCGTGATCGCGGCCTTGTGGTCGAGGGCGGCGTGGTCGCTGGCGATGGCGATGCGCATGGGAGGGCTCCTGCGGAGCCCGGTCCGGAAGTCCGGAGGTCCGGAAGTCCGGAAGTCGGTGAGGGACTGCGAGAAGCGAGGGAACGCCGGTAGCCTGCCCTGTCCATCCTCAAATGAAACAGGCCCGATGACATGGTCATCGGGCCTGATCCCTGGCAGCGCTTGGCTGTCCGACTTCCGGACTTCCGGACCCCGGACCTCCGGACCTTCCGTCTACCCCTTCGCCTGCGCCGCCTCGGCGCCGCGACCCAGCACCTTGTCGAGCAGCACCTCGAGCGCCTTGGCCTCGCGGATCTCCTGCACGACCTGGTTGACCTGGCCGCTCTTGCCGAGCTGGTCGGCGATCTCCTGCGGCTTGCGGCCGCTGCGCTGGGCGGCCATCTGGATCTGGCTCTCGAGGTCGTCGCGGCTGACCTGCACCTGGTGGGCCTCGGCGACGGCGTCGATCAGCAGGTAGCGCTTCAGCGACTTCTCGGCCTCGATCGCGCCATCGCTCTTGAGCTTGGCGATTTCGTCAGCGCTCTTGCCGTCCTGCTCGGCCTGCTTGACCTTGGGGTCGACGTTCTCGGCGATCATGCCGGCCAGCAGTTCGGGCGGCACGGCGAAGCTGGTCTTGGCGAGCAGCGCGTCGGTCAGCTCGGTGATCTGCTTCTGGTGCTGCTCGAGCTCCTTCTGCTGCTTGAGCTGGTCGCGCAGGCGGGTCTTGAGGTCCTCAAGGCTCTCGGCGCCCAGGCGCTTGGCGAGCGCGTCGTCCGCAGTGGCCGGGCGCTGGCGCTGCGCGCTCTGCACGGTGACCGCGACCTCGGCGGCCTGGTTGGCGGCCTCGACCGGGGCGAACGAGCCCGGCAGGGTGGTGTTGAAGCGCACTTCGGCGCCGACGCCCTTGCCGGCGAAGGCGGTGATGACCTCGGCGGGCGCCTTGCCGAGCAGCGAGTAGCCACCAACCAGGTGGTGGAAGTCGTGGAGCTTGCGCACTTCCTTGCCAGCGACGGTGACGTTGCCGACCAGGGTGATGCTGTCGTCCTCCTGGACGGTCTCGCCCTCATTGAGCGGGGCGAGGGTGCCGGCGCGCTTGCAAAGATTGGTGACGGCCGCCTCGAGGTCGGCATCGGCGACGGTGATCTCGGCGTTGGCCACGCTCAGCGCGGACGGGGCGGGCAGCTCGATGGTCGGCTTGACCTCGAAGCTGACGCTGAAGGTCAGGCCGTCGGCGGTCGAGCTGGACTCGTTCTTGAGCTGCCCGATCGGCTTGAGGTGATGCTCGGCGACGCCCTGCTTGAAGCCCTCGTCAGACAGCTCTTCGCGCGCCTGCTGGTCAGCGGCGGATCCGAAGCGCTTTTCCACCAGCGCCTTCGAGGACTTGCCCGGGCGGAACCCGTCGAGCTTGACTTCACCGGCGAACTTTTTGAGCACTTTGTCGCGACGGGCGTTGACCTCGGCGGCGGCGTAGGTGACGGTGAGCTTCTTGCGCAGGGTGCCTGCGTCGGTGATGGTGGCCTGCATGGTCTTCTCGCGGCTGTGGGTTTCCGGATCGGGGGCATCCGGGTGGCGGGCCGTCCTTGAGGTCGGCGCGCCCTGGTGGGGTCGAAAATGGGTTGGCAGCTTGGCGCCGTCCCGGCCAGGAGCAAGGTCCGGAAGTCCGGGGTCCGCAAGTCCGGAAGTCACCCCTGCTCGGGATCCCTGCCACGTTCAGATCACGTCATTGATCATGTGAATCCGCTCACAACAGCGTCTCAACGAGACTTCCGGACTTCCGGACCCCGGCCGCGTCCGCGCGGCCCGCTCACCCCCCAAACGCGGCGACCACGCCGTGGGGGTCGCGCGCGGCGAGCATCGCGGCCAGGACGTCGGGGCGGCTGAGACGTCCGGCGACGGCGGCCAGCACCTTGAGGTAGGTCGGGCGGTCGCCTTCAGGCGCGGCGATCATCACCACCACGCGCACCGGCTTGCCGTCCTTGGCGCTGAAATCGCAGCCCGCCGGCACCAGGGCGATGCCGATGGCAAAGCCGGTGATGGTCGCCATCTGCGCGTGCGGGACGGCGATGCCGCCACCGATGCCGGTGCTGGTGACGTCTTCGCGGTCGAAGAGCGCCTTGAGGTAGGCGGTGCGGTCGCCGACCTCGCGGGCCTCGGCGACGGCGTCGCCCAGTTCGAGCAGCACCGTGCGCTTGTTCGGCGAGCCGGCGAGGACCAGGACCCGCTGCGGACTGAGGAACGGCACCAGCGAGGGGAAGGCGGTGGCCAAGACCCTAGCGCGCCTCGAATTCCGCGAGCAGCTCGACGAGCGCCTGGGCGCCCTTCACTTCCTGCAGAAATTCGCAGAAGTGCTCCTTGCGGATCTGGCTCGCGAAGCTCTTCATCAGCATCAAGTGCTGTTCCTTCTGATCGGGCGGGGTGAGCAGCAGGAAGACGCTGTGCACCGGCTCGCCATCAAGGCTGTCGAAGTCGATGCCCGCCTCGCTTAGGCCAAAGGCGCAGACGATGTCCTTGACCAGGGCGGTGCGGCAGTGCGGGATGGCGATGCCATGACCGATGCCGGTCGAGCCGATCGCTTCGCGCGTCATGGCACCGTCGACGACCTGTTCGATGTGCTCCGCGTTCAGTTTCCGGGCCGTGACCAGGCTCTTCACCAGCGTGCCGATGACGATGCGCTTGTCGGCGTCGTCGGGCAGCGTGGTGAACGCCTTGGGGACGATCACCTGTGACATGCGGAGTGGGGTCATGAATTCCTCACCGGCCAGGGGCCAGGCTCCGGTTGGGCCGGAACGGGGTGGAGCGTAGAATTGCCCCCGTCATCGTCAACCGGTTCCAGTGCGCCGTGGTGTTGTAATCCTTTGTTCGGGAGCCACTTGTTGACGGTGGTGTGCGGATCAGGGCGTTTCCGCGGTGCGTGGAGGTGTCCGATCCCGGGGTCCTGAATGAAGGCGGGTCGATTCGATCCTATTGCAGATTACAGTGGAAATGAGCCCCTGGCCCGGCTTTCCCCTAGGCGGGGCACGTCACGGCGCGACCCTGGCGGCGCCATGAACCAGCCCCTGCTCTCCCCCGACAATCCCCTGGTCAAGCGCTGGCGCAGCCTGCACGACACGCGGGGCCGCCGCGAGGCGGGTGCCTTCCTGGTCGAGGGCCGGCGCGCCATCGACGGCTTCCTGGCGGCCGGCTGGCGTCCCGAAGTCATCCTGGTGCGCCTCGGCGAGGAACTGCCCGGCACGTGGCCCGAGGACGCCGCCCAACCGGTCAGCGCACGGGTCGCAGAACGCCTGTCGCAGGCCAGCACCGCCTCTGGCTACCTCGGGGTCTTCCCTATCCCGGTCCCGCCGCCGCTTGACCTGCAGGCCGGCGGGCTGGTGCTCGCCGAGGTGGGCGATCCGGGGAATGCCGGCACCCTGCTGCGCAGCGCCGCAGCCTTCGGCGTTCGCCAGGTGGTACTGCTCGGCGGGGTGGAGCCATGGGGCGCCAAGACCGTACAGGCCTCGGCGGGCGCGCTCGCCCTGCTCCATGTGCATCAGCTGGCGGATACCTTCGGCCTCGCACCACTGGCGGGCGGCGCGCCCTGCTGCGCCCTGGTGGTCAGCGGCGGCAGTGCACCGGCCGCGCTGTGCGCCGGCCCGCGTTGGCTGGTGGTCGGCAGCGAGGCGCATGGCCTGCGCCCGGAGTGGCTCGTCGCCTGCAGCGAGCGCCTGACGCTGCCCATGCCCGGTCCGGTCGAGAGCCTGAACGCCGCGGTCGCCGGTTCGCTGGCGTGCTATCTGCTGGCGATGCGGGGGACGGAGCAAGGTCCGGTAGTGCGGTAATGCGGAAGTCTGGAAGTCCGGACGTCCGGAAGTCTTGTGGTCCGGGATCCTGAGACGAGTCCATGCGCACTGAAACAATCGCAGGCAAGGCCGGAAGGGTTTGGGTACCGGGACTTCCGGACTTCCCGACTTCCCAAGCGGTGCGATCGCGCAGCGCCCCGCCTGTCGCATTCCCCCACTTGCCCGTGCTTTTCCCCGGCGCCACACTGATCTGCCGATGAGTCCCCGTCCATGAACACCGCTACGCGTGCCCAGGCCGGCGGGGAGCGTCTCGCCCGGATCGAGGCGGCCCTGCGCGAGCGTGCCGCCCTGCTGCGCCCGCCAGAGGCCCTGCTCGAACGCGCCATGCAGCGCTGCGCGCCGCGTACCGGCCCGCTCGAGCCACCGCTGTTCCCGTCTGCTGCGCCCGGCCTCGGGACCTCGGCGCTGGTGCCCAATCAGTCCGCTCCTCGGTTCGACCTGGTGCCGTTGGCGCCGGTGACGGTGGCGTTCGAAGTTGGTCTCGACCCGACTCCGCAGCCGATGACTCTGGTGGTCTCCAACGACCCGCTCGCGCCGGCGCCCTCGGCCTCGGCGCGGCTCCAAGCCGAACTGCCGACGGTCATCACCGCCATTGGCGACCTGCGGCCTGAGCCCACTCCGTCCGTCGCCGCGCTACCTTTCTCCCCGGCGCACGCGGCGAGCGCACCCACGCTGATCTCGCACTCGGATGCGCCGCTACGCGCACCTTCGGGCGACGGCAGCAGCGGTGCCAATGCGATGATCCTGCCCAGCGGCCGGATCATCGCCGGCTACCGCATCGAGGGCCAGATCGGCAGCGGCGGCATGGGCCAGGTCTATCGCGCCACCCAGTTGAGCATGAACCGCCAGGTCGCCTTCAAGGTGCTCGCCCCCAAACTCGCCGGCAACCCGCGCTTCCGCGAGCGCTTCCTGCGCGAGGCGCGCGCCGCTGGGCGCCTGCACCATCCCAACCTCATCGCCGTGCACGATGTCGGCGAGGCCGACGGCCTGATGTTCTTCAGCATGGAACTGGTCGAGGGCCAGTCGTTGAAGGACCTGCTCGCCGAGCGCGGCCCGGTGCCGGAGGCGCGCGCGCTCGAACTCACCCGCCAGACCCTCGAGGCGCTGCGTTACGCGCACGGCAACGGGCTGATCCACCGCGACATCAAGCCCGACAACCTCATGCTCACCGCCGCGGGCGTGGTCAAGGTCGCCGACCTCGGCCTGTCGCGCAGCGCCGACGCCGAAGTCGCTGGCGAGGACCTCTTCAAGACCCAGGCCGGCGCGATCATGGGCACACCGCACTACATGGCGCCAGAGCAGGCGCGCGACGCGCACAGCGTTGATCACCGCGCCGACCTTTACGCGGTCGGCGCCACGCTCTACCACCTGGTGTGCGGGACCACGCCCTTCACCGGCAGTGCGCCGATGGAGGTGGTGATCCGCGCCGGCACGCAGCCGCTCGCCTTCCCCGAGCCCGGGCCGACGCCGAGCATGCGCGTGCTGATCGCGCGGCTGATGGCCAAGAAGCCCGAGGACCGCTACGCCTCGGCCGCCGAGGGCATCGAGGCGGTGATGCGCCTGCGCCGGCGCGCCTCCGAGAGCGGTGGCGACCGCGCCGAGCAGGTCGCCACGGCGATCGCGCGCGCGCGCGGCCGGCGCCTGCGCCGTCTGTTGCGTAAGGGCGGAATGATCGCCGGCAGCCTGGGCGCGCTGCTGCTGGTGCTGTTGGGGCTCGCCGCGCTCAGCGGCAGCTGGCAGTGGAGCGACAAACGCGCCGAGGTGCGCCGCTTGTGCGAACAGCGCCACTACGCCCAGGCGCACCTCGCGCTCGATCTCTTCAACCCCGGCATGAATCCGCTCGCCACGAGCGGCGCCGCGGTGGCCCAGGCGCGCCTCGCCGTCGACCGCGAGTGGGACGAGTGGGCGCAGGCCGAGTCGAGGCCGGTGTTCGACGCCTTCCACGAGCAGGCGGGACTCGCGCGCTGGAACGACGCCTTCGCCATCCTCGCCGACATCGAGGACGATTGGAAGAGCCCGCAGGTGCGCCGCGAACTCGATGCCGCCCGCGAGCAGGTCAAGCTGGGCCTGCGCAAGGCGGGCGGCGCCACCGCGGCGCCGCGGAGCGACGAGTCCACGCACGCGCCGGGTGTGGCCGCGGGACCTCTGGCCACCAAGCCGCTCGAAGCCTTCGGCGAGCGTCTGCACGAGTTGCAGGAGCAGCAGACGCGCACGCTCACCGAATTCTGGAGCGGCTTCGACGCGGTGCCCGCCGAGGCGCTGGCGGTGACCGGCGAACTCGCGCGGTTCACCGGCACTGGCACCGCCAGCCAGCACACTTCAGCCAAGGATGAACGCCCGCTCCTGCATCGCGGCCTGCTCATCACGGTGAGATTCGATGGCGCCAAGGCGGGTGGTCCCGAGACCTGGGGCATCGCCCTGGGCGCCGGCCGCACGCTGTTTGCCACCCCGCATGGCCTGGTGGTCGGCGGCGCCGGTGCGGAGCAGATCCTGTTGCCTGCCCCGTTCAGCAACTCGCTGCAATTCATGCTGCGGCGCAGCGCCACCGATCTCGAGCTCAGAACGTCGCGTGGCAGTGACTGGCAATCGTTGCATGCCACCACAGCAGAGCAGCTGACGCTTTCCTGGCGGGCCGCGGCAGGAGCCATTGAAGTCAGGCTCAAGCCGTTGTTGCGCAGGGAATAATAATTTCCTGCGAGCGGCGCTGGCGGTCCCCGCCGACTGTGGGGTATGCTGATTCACCATGCCCCGCGTCCTGATCGTCGACGATGACCCCGTGCTGACCCGCATCTACCGCAGCAAATTCACCAGCGAGGGTTTCGTCGCTGACTGCGTGGCCGACGGCGAAGGCGCCCTGGCCAGCGTCGCGCAGGAACGGCCGGCGGCACTGGTGCTGGACCTGATGCTGCCGGGGCTCAGCGGCCTTGAGGTTTTGGCACGCGTGCGCGCACGCCCGGATTGTCGCGACCTGCCGATCGTGGTGTTCTCCAACGCCTACCTCGACGAGGACATCGCTGCGGCCCGCCAAGCCGGCGCGGACCGCGTCCTGGCCAAGGCCAGCAACGGCCCGCGCCAGGTGGTCGACGCCGTGCGCGTCACCATCGCCAAGCGCGCCGCCGCGGCGTCCGCGGTCAACGTGCGGTCAGCGCAGGTGCAGCTGCCGCTGCTCGCCGGGATGACGGCGCCGCTGTCCGCGCCACCCGCCGCGCCACCTGCCACGCTCGCGCCATCTCCACCGTCGCCTCTGCCCATGCAGCCGGTCCTGCCCGAGATCGTGCCGCCGTTGGGCCGCGCCAGCATGATCTCAACCACGCGCACCTACCACTTCCAGGCGAACTCCGGGGACTTCACCCGCCAGTGCACCGCGACCCTTGCCGAGCTCGGGCGCGTGCTGGCCACCCTGGCCCACACCTCGACCCAGCTGGTCGAGCTCGGACGGCTCTTCCACCAGCTCGCCAGCCGCGCCGCGGCGGCCGAGCACACCGCCATCGCGCGCCTCGCAGAGGCCGCCGGTTCCCTGGCCCGTCAGCTGCTGGAAGCACCGCGCAAGCTCAGCACCTCGACGCGCCGGACCCTGGGCCAGGCGCACGAGCGCCTGGTCGCCCTGAACGGCGCCACCACGCCTGCACCTGAAATCGCCGGCTGCACCGCACTGGTGGTGGACGACGAGGGACTCTCGCGCACCACCATGGGCCTGGCCCTGGCCAAGGTCGGCATCGCGGTCAACCCGGTCGAGCACGCGCAGGCAGCGTTGGCCGCGGCCGCTGTCCAGCGCTTCCCGCTGGTGCTCAGCGATGTGATGATGCAGGGCATGAACGGGTTCCAGCTGGTGACGCGCCTGCGCGCGCTGCCCGGCTACGCGCGCACGCCGGTGATCCTGGTCACCGGCGCGACCGAGTTCGACCAGACCTTCCGCGCCACGCCGAAGGGCGCCGACGATCTCATCGCCAAGCCATATCTGCTCATGGAGCTCGGCACCAAGGCGCTCATCCACCTGCTCGCCGTGCGCGTCGAGGCGTGGGCGGGCGCATGATGGCGCCGCGCACCGCCAGCATCGATCTTGCTGAACTTGACGCCCTGCAGCGCGAGCTCGGCGACGATCACGAAAGCATTCCGGCGATGATCGGCATGTTCGTCGCCGATGCTCCCGCGCACCTCGCCGGTTTGGCCGCGGCGGTGCAGGCGGAGGACCCCGATGGGATCCGCCAGGCGGCACACCGCTTGAAGGGCGCGACGCGCGTACTCGGCCTCGCGGCGATGAGCGCGGCCTGCCAGGAGCTCGAGGACGCGGCGCGCGCCGGCCGCGGTACCGGTCTGCAGGGCGCCCTGGCTGCGGTGCAGGAGGCGCTCGCGGGGGCGCTGCCCGCGCTCCAAGCCTGGCGGCCGCAGCGCTGAGGCCGCCGTGCTGAGGCCGCCGCCGGCGCCCGCACGCGCCAGGACAGACTCTCAACCGCGGCGGTCCTCGTCGAGGCGCCGGGCGCCCTCCATGAGCAGGTGCGAGGTCGGGATGCCGATGCGGTCCTCGCCCGCGACGGTGGTCGAAGCGAGGAAGAACTCGCCGCTCGCCCAGCCCAGGACCTGGTAGACGTATTCCTCCGGCGTGTCGCTCGGTTCGCGCCCGCCGGCGTCGATGATGCGGCCGTCGCGCAGCAGCAGGCGCACCTCCTGGTCCTCGTGCTTGAGGTGCAGCTCGCCGGTCTTGCGCTCCATCTCGAAGAGCATGAGCAGCGAGGCCGGACCGATCACGGCGAGGTCGCCCATCATGCCCGAGCGGTGCTGGCGCGCGACCTCGCGGGTCTGGCGCTTGAACGCCTGGCTGCGGTCGAGGATGCGCTGCACACGCAGGCGGATCTCTTTGGCGTCGCAGTTCTTCGCCACGTAGTCGTCGGCGCCGAGCTGGAAGCCATGGGTGCGGTGCTCCGCCGAATCGAGACCGGTGAGGAACAACACGGGCACCAGCGCGGTGGCCGGCCGCGAGCGCAGCGCGCGCACCAGCGCCCAGCCGTCCATGCCCGGCATGACCACGTCGGTGATGATCAGGTCGGGGACCTGGGCCGCGGTCGCCGCGAGCGCGTCCGCCCCACCCGCCGCCTCGATCAGGGTGTGGCCCGCACCAAGCAGCGCCTGCAGGAAGCGGCGCACGAGCTGGTCATCGTCGACGATGAGGATGGTGGGCATGGACTCCCTGGCTACCGTCATGATCGCCCCGGGAGCGGGGAAGTGCAAGGCCCTGTTGATTGATGAACGCGGATCGTTGATGGCTGATGGCTGATGGCTGATGGCTGATGGCTGATGAATCTTTTGCCCGGATGCCCAGGTGAGGCTCACGGATTTCAGATGATGCGTTGGCGCTCGCGATCCCATTCCTTGGTTTCGTGCGGCGTGCGGACGGGAAACCGATCACGCGGAACTGGGCGACCCCATGGTCTTCTGAAATGCCGAAGCCGGCGCACCACGCCGGCTTCGCCATCAGCCATCAGCCATCAGCCATCACAGCCGCTCCGGATGCTCCAGCAGTTCCGCGACCCGCATGAGCAGCCGCGCGGCGGCTCCGCCGTCCGCGATGCGGTGGTCGAAGGTCAGCGTCAGTTCAGCCTCGCGGGCGCGGTCCCAGCGCTTCTCAGCCGGGTTCCAATCGGGCACGTACTGCACCGCGCCGATGCCCAGAATCATGCTCTGGCTGGGCTCAGGGATCGCGGTCGCCCAGGTCAGGCCGAAGGTGCCATAGTTGGTGATGGTCGAGACCGCGTCGCCGAGGTCGCTGACGCGGCCCTTGCGCGCGTTCTCGACGGCGGTCTCGACCGCGACGGTGAGCGCGGCGAGGTCAAGCTGGTCGACCTTGCGCACCACCGGGGTGAGCACGCCGTCGCCGACCTCGACCGCTACCGCCAGGTCCATCGACGACGGGCGGTTGATGCGCGTGCCGACCATGCGATGGACCATGCGGTCATCGTCCTTGAGGGCGAGCGCCAGGGCGCGCATGCAGTAGATGGTCGCGCTCGGCCGGCCGGTGATGGTGCGGCGGTGGGCGAGCAGCGGATCGATCTTCACCGGGCGCGCGACGGTGGCGAGCGGACGTTCCCACGAGCGCAGCATGCTCGACGCCACCGCCTGGCGCATCGGGCTCATCGGGCTGCCCTCGGCGAGGTAGCGGTCGATGTCCTCGGCGGTGACGCGGCCGCCCTCGCCGGTACCGCTGATCGCTGCGAGGTCGGCGGGCAGCATGCCGTTCTCGCCCAGGCGCGTGCGTACGCGCGGGCTGTAGAACGCGGCGCCGGTGGCGCGCGTGGCGTGGCGGGCGGTGGCCGGGCGCGGCACCGCGCTGCGCGGCTGGGCGCCGGGCGACGGGGCGATCTGGCCGCCGGGCGCGCTGGCGACGTCCTCTACCGGGGCTTCACCCTCGATCTCGATGCGCGCCAGGACCTCGCCGACCGCGACCTTGGCGCCGGGCTCGGCGCAGTGCTCGGTCAGGATGCCGGCACGCGGCGCGGCCACAGTCAGCACGCTCTTTTCGGTCTGCACCTCGACCAGCTCCTGCTCGGCGGCCACCGCGCTGCCGGGCTCGACCAGCCAGGCCATGACCGTGGCCTCGGCCGCCGATTCGCCGAATTGCGGGAGTTTGACGTTGAGGAGCATCAGAACCTCACGGTTTCGAGCACGGCTTCGACGATGTCGGCGGCGTGCGGCCGGTGGGCCGCATAGAGATCGGGCTGGACGGGGATGGGGGTGTCCACGGCGCACATCCGGCGTGGCGGGGCGTCGAGCAGGTGGAAGGCCTCGGAGGCGATCACCGCGACCACCTCGGCGGGGATGCCGCCAAAGGGCCAGGCCTCGGTGGCGACCACCACGCGCCCGGTCTTGGCCACCGACTCGAGGATGGTGGCGGTGTCGAGCGGGCGCACGCAGCGCAGGTCGATCACCTCGACCGAGACGCCGTGCTCCTGCTCGAGGATGCCGGCCGCGCTCAGGCATTCGTGCAGCATGGCGCTGTAGCTGACCAGCGTGCAGTCGCTGCCGGCGCGTCGCACCACCGCGGCGCCCAGCGGCAGGCGCTCGGCAAGGCGCGGGTCGCCGGTCTCGCGCAGGTGGTTGTAGAGGTACTTGTGCTCGCAGAAGATCACCGGGTCGTCGCAGGCGATGGCGTCGCGCAGCATCCAGTAGGCGTCGGCGACGGTGGCGGGCGCGACCACCACCAGCCCGGGGTGGTGGCTGAGCCAGGCCTCGGGCATCTGGCAGTGGAACGGGCCGGAGCCCTTGGTGCCGCCCATCGGCAGGCGCGCGACCAGTGGGCAGGGCCGGCCGGTGCGCCAGAACGTGGTCGCGGCGTGGTTGACCAGCTGGTTGAAGGCGATCGAGGCGAAGTCGGCGAACTGGAACTCGATCACCGGGCGCATGCCGTCGATGGCCGCGCCGATGGCGACGCCGGTGATGGCGTCCTCGCAGATCGGCGCATTGATCACCCGTTCCGGGTGCAGTTCGGAGAGCCCCTTGGTGGCCTTGAACGCGCCGCCGAAGCTGCCGGCGATGTCCTGACCGTAGATGAACACGCGCGGATCGTCGCGCAGGGCGTCGCCAAGCGCGGCGCGGATGGCCTCGACATACGACGTGGTCACGGGTTGGCCTCCGCGGTCGGGCTCGGCGCGGCGAGCAGGTCGGGCGTGCTCAGGACGCGCCAGTCATCGCGTTCCGGATCGGGGTTGGCCTCGGCGCGCGCGGTGTCGGCGGCGACGCGGACGAGCGCGCGCAGCTCCTCGAGCAGCGCGTCGAGGCCGGCCTGGTCGATGAGGCCTTCGGCCAGCGCCGCGGCCTGCGCCAGTTCGACGCCATCGCCGAAACGCGCCTTGAGCTCGGCCGGCATGTAGCGCGCATCGTCGTGCGAGCCGTGGCCGGCGAGGCGCAGCAGCGAGGCGACCACCATCTGCGGACCTTCGCCGCGCCGCGCCGCAGCGATCGCACCGCCGACCGCGACCAGGGAATCGACCGCATCGGTGCCATCGCAGGACCAGCCGCGCAGGCCATAGCCGAGCGCGCGGTCGACGAGATCGCGGCACGCGAAGCTGCGGTCGTTGAAGGTACTGTAGCTCACCTGGTTGTTGGCCACCACCAGGACAAAGGGCAGCTTCTCGATCGCGACGACGTTGAGCGCCTCGTGCAGCGCGCCGGTGGCGGTGCCGCCATCGCCGATGGAGGTGATGCCGATGCAACTGTCGGGATAGGCGAGAGCGCCGCGCAGGCGCCGCGCCATCAGCACGCCCGCGACCGCGGACGGCATGGCGCCGAGGTGGCTGATCATCGGCAGCATGCCCTTGGCGAGCTCGCCGCGATGGGCGTTGCCATCGCGCCCGCGCATCGGACCGGTGACCTTGCCGAGGTGGGTGCGGATGACATCCAGCGGGGTCTCGCCGAAGGCCAGGCGCGCGGCCTGGTCGCGGATCAGGGGCGCGAAGATGTCGCCGATGGCGCCCGGTCCCGGCGCGCGCAGATGCACGCCCATCGCAGACGCGAGCACCTCCTGCCCGCGGCTGGTGAAGACGTTGCCCGGCACCTGCGCCGAATTGTAGAGCGTGAGCAGGCGATCGTCGACGATGCGCGCGAGCAGGGCCCAGCGCAGGTGGGCGAGGCGTAACTCGCGCGACAACCCGGCGCGCCCGGCGAGCAGGCGCATGGCGTCGCCGATGGAGCGCGAGGGGGTCATCCACGCCCCCAGGTCAGGTAGGAGGCGCCCCAGGTAAGGCCCCCGCCGAAGGCGACCACCAGCACCCGCGTGCCGTTGGTGAGCCGGCCGTCGGTCCAGGCGTCGGCGAGTGCCAGCGGGATGGTGCCGGCGGTGGTGTTGCCGACGCGCTCGATGTTCACCACCACGCGCTCCATGGGCAGGCCCAGGCGCTGGGCGGTCGGCTCGATGATGCGCAGGTTGGCCTGGTGCGGCACCAGCAGGTCGATGTCGGCGGTGGTCAGGCCGAGTTCACCGAGCAGTTCGTTGCACACCTCGGCCATGCGCCGGATCGCCTGGGTGAAGACGTGGCGGCCGTTCTGCTTCACGTACTGCATGCCCGCGGCCAGCGTCGCCGGGGAAGGACGCAGCGCCGAGCCGGAGCTGGGAATGCACAGCTCACCCCCGCCCGCGCCGTCGGAACGCAGGGCGAAACCGACCAGGCCGGGGCCATCGGCCGGGCCGGCTTCGAGCAGCAGCGCGCCGCAGCCATCGCCGAACAGGATGCAGGTGTTGCGGTCGCTGTAATCGACCAGGCTGGACATCACGTCGCCGCCGACCACCAGGATGCGCTTGGCGCGTCCCGCCTCGATGAAGCAGGCGGCGGTCGAGAGCGCAGCCACGAAGCCGTTGCAGGCATTGGCCATGTCGTAGGCGAAGGCCTTGCCGGCGCCCAGCTGATGCTGCAGCAGGTTGGCCGTGGTCGGCATGATCTGGTCGCCCGAGATGGTGGCGACGATGATCCCATCAAGCTCGCTGGCGCTGACTCCGGCCCGCTCAAGGCACTGCTGTGCAGCGGGCAGGGCCAGAGAACTCAAGCCTTGCCCCGGCGCGCAGATGCGGCGTTCGCGGATGCCGGTGCGCGAAACGATCCACTCATCGTTGGTGTCGACCAGCCGGGCCAGGTCGGCATTGGTCAGGCGCAGTTCGGGCAGAGCCGAGCCGATGGCCACGCACTGGGCGCGGGCGAGACTGCGGCGAGCGGAGACCGGCATCCACCAACTCCCGGGTGCGCTTGGAGGCGTGGAAGCATAGAGCGGTGGGGGAGGGCGCAAGGCTAGGGGGAGGGTCCGGCAGTCCCGGGGTCCGGAAGTCCGGAAGTCGATAACAAATGCCGGAAGTCCAGGCATCGCCCCGAGTTCCCGCTGCCGTCGGAGAGCCGCACCGGACCCGGTCACACGAGACTTCCGGACCCCGGACTTCCGGACTTCCGGACCCTCTCCCCATGATCCCTCTGGCGCTTTCGCGGTCGGGCATTGAATGCCGCCATGTCCGAGATGGCTGCTCCGCGACGATGGCGTCGCATCGTGCTATGGGTCGTGGGGGTGCTGGGGCTCATGCTCGTGGTGGCGGTGGTGGTGGCGTTCTGGGCGGCGCCCGGAGTGGCGGTGCGCGTGGCGCAGGGGCATTTGCCCTACGTGGTCGCCTTTCCGGAGGGGCAGGTGGTGATCGCGGCGGTGGCCACGCGGCCGGCTGGTGGACATCCGGAGTGCCAGGTCGAGGTGACGCCGCGGCGCGCGCGGCTGCTCGCCCAGGCGGCGCTCGCGCGCTGGCTGCCGGGGGGGCTGGTGCGCTCCGGGCAATGCGTCGACGGCCAGCTTGCCCTGCCGGGGCTGCGCGCGCGGCCGCTGTCCTGGCAGCTGCTGGCGGGCGGCATGGACGACGCTCCGCAGCTCAGCCTGCGCGTGCCGGCGGCGGATCTCGACCGGGTGCTGCTGGAGCGCGCGGTGACCGAGTCCGCGCTGCCCGGCGGGGCGACCATGCAGGTCACCTATGTCGTCGACGAGGGCACCATCGACGACGACGACCTGCCGGGCCACCCGCCGCTGGTGCGGCGCTTCAAAGTGGTCGCCCGCGGGCGGATCATCGTCGAGGCCTTCCGCTTGCGCCGCGTCATCGAGGTGCGGCGCATCGCCGGCCATGCCCTGGCCACTTTTGTGCCCGAGGGGGGTCTGCTGCACCTCGGCTGCACCGTGGCCATCGAGGAGGCCGAGGCGGACGAGCTCAAGCTGCCGCTCATCGGCGATCTCCAGGGCGTGCTCCTCCAGCAGCTTGAGGCGGCCTCCAACCGCGGCTTGGCCAAGGGCCTGGCGCGCGCCCTGCTACCGACGTGGTTCCCGACGGATGTGCAGGTCGCGGTCGAGGTGACGCCGAGTCTGTGAGGTGCGGAGTGCGGAGTGCGGGATCCGCACCGCGCACCGCGCACCGCGCACCGCGCACTCCGCACTCCGCACCATGCCTCCCGTATCCCAGTCTTGCAACCCCGGCCTGCGACCAACACTACGCGGCCCGGAGAAGCCCCATGTCGGTCCGCGTCCGCATCGCTCCCAGCCCCACCGGCGACCCGCATGTCGGCACCGCCTACATCGGGCTGCTGAATTACTGCTTCGCCAAGCACCACGGCGGACAGTTCGTGCTGCGCATCGAGGACACCGACCAGACGCGCTGCACCGAGGCTTCGGCGCAGGCGATCTACGCGAGCATGAAGTGGCTCGGGCTGAACTACGATGAAGGCCCCGATGTTGGTGGTGACCGCGGGCCGTACATCCAGAGCGAGCGGGTGAAGCTCGGCATCTACCGGAAGTACGCCGACCAGCTGGTTGCGCAGGGCGACGCCTACTACTGCTTCTGCACGGCGCGTGAGCTCGACGGGATGAAGGCGCGCCAGCGCGCCGCCAACGAGCCGATCATGTACGACCGCCGCCACCGCGGATTGCCCCCGGCCGAGGCGCAGGCGCGCGCCGCCGCCGGCGAACCTTATGTGGTGCGCATGAAGGCGCCGCTGGAGGGAGAATTCGTCTACCGTGACCGCCTGCGCAAGCAGCCAGTGGTCAAGGGCTGGAAGGAGATCGACGACCAGGTACTGCTGAAAAGCGACGGCTGGCCGACCTACCACCTCGCCGCCGTGGTCGACGACCACCTGATGGCCATCACCCACGTGATCCGCGCCGAGGAGTGGCTCAACTCGCTGCCCAAGCACATCTGGCTGAACGAGAAGCTCGGCTTCACCCCGCCCGAGTACGTCCACGTCGGGCTGCTGCGCAACGCCGACAAGTCGAAGATCTCGAAGCGCAAGAACCCGACGAACCTGATGTGGTACAAGGCGCAGGGCTTCATGCCCGAGGCGCTGCTCAACTTCCTCGCGCTGCTCGGCCACAGTCATCCCGACGGCAAGGAGAAGTTCGGCCTGGAGGAGATGATCGCCTTCTTCGACCTCGACCGCATCAACGTCGCCGGCCCGGTCTTCGACCTCGCCAAGCTGCGCCACCTGCAGGGGCAGTGGTTCCGCGAGCTGCCGCCGGAGCGCATGCGCGCCGAGGTGCACCGCGCCGTCGACGCGCGCTTCGACGCGCTGCTGCCGCTGTTCAAGGAGCGCATGGCCTTCGGCGGCGACTTCGTGTGGCAGGCCGAGCCGTTCTACGCCGACAGCGTCAGTCCGCACGCCGACGACCTGGTGCCGAAGGGCTTGGACAAGACCCAGGCGAAGTGGCTGCTTGAGCAGGTCCAGCAGGCGCTGAAGGCCTACGCCGCCGGCGAGAACGCGGTGTGGGACGCACCCAGCCTGGAGGCCTTCATCCGCGCGCTGATCACCGAGCGCGGCCAACCCGCGCCCGAGGCCACCCCGGATCAGCAGGCGCAGGCCAAGCTGTGGCAGCCCAAGACGCTGTTCATGCTGCTGCGCGTCGCCAGCACCGGCAAGAAGGAGAGCCCGCCGCTGTTCGACACCTTGGCGCAGATCGGAGCGCTGCGGGTGGTGGAGCGGTTGGGGATGGCGCAGCAGAAACTGCGGTGAACTCGCGGAAGAGCGCGAGTCTCGAGGGATCGAACAGGAGCCGCGGAGACGCGGAGAACGGAGGAGGACGTCAGGTGGCTGATGGCCGGGGTCCCCCGCTCGGCCGCTCCCATGACGTCGCACCACGCGGAATGAGGGCTGCGAAACCGCAATCGTGCTGTGACCGGGTGCGACCGGAGCTGGCCTCCAGCTCGTCTGGTCTCAGCGTCTGCTGTCCGATCAGGAGCATGCGTTGATCACGGTGCCTTGGCTGGCTCGCCTTCGCCTGCAGTCGCATCGAGCTGCGGGATCAGGATCCCATCCCCCGGGAATTCCGGGATCTTGGCGATCACCGCCTTGGCTAGGCCGCTCTTGAGCAGGGCCTGGTCCGGCTCGACGAATTGGGCGCTGGGCAGCTTCTGCACATAGCCGATGATCGCGTCCTGGATGAGCGGGGCCTTGGCTTCGAGGCTCTTGGCCAGGGCGGGGTCCTTGAAGAACAGCGCGAGACCCAGCACCAGCTGGCGCTTGGCCCCGCCCTCGATGGTGCGGTTGAGGGTCAATGGCGGCAGGCGGATCAGCACCGGGCCGTCGATCGGGGTGGTGGCTGGCGCGGCAGCGGGCTTGGCGGCATCGGCGGGCGCGGGCGCGGGCGCGGCGCCGGGCTCGCCGCTGGGCGGGGCGGTGAGCTTGGCGGGCTCGGCCTGGTAGGCGAGCAGGTCGAGGACCAGCTGCTCGCGCGCGTGGCTGGTCATGGTGGGCGGCAGCATGGCGATGGTTTCGAGCAGCGGCTCGCGCGCAGTCAGCGCGGCGAGCAGCGCTTGGCGCAGGATCTCCTCGTCGGCCTTGCCGAGCTTGCCGCGCGCGTGGCGCTGGGCGATCTGCATGAGCGCGTCGAGGTCGCGCTGGTGGTAGGTGTAGCGCCCTTCGGCGACCACTGCCGCGGTCGGATCGAGCGCGGCGGGCGCGCGGGGCGCTTCCGCCGGTTTGACGTCCGCGGGCTTGGCCTCGGGGGGCGCCGGCTTCGGCGGCACGACCTCCGCAGCGCCGAGTGCGGCGGGCAGGACGAGGGCGGCGAGCAGGATGGCGATGCGATGGATCATGGTAAACCTCCCGGCCAGGAATGGCGGTGACAATACGGCCTGGAGGTGTCCCGGGGAACCGGCGTTCCGCGCTTCCTTCGTTGCCCGGGGGCTGGCAGCTCACTCAGCCGCTGGCTCCCTGACGCAGCAGGCCCGGCGGGGCGCGTAGAACTTAACGCAGAGGGCGCAGTGGCGATGGAGGCAGGAGGGGGTTCCAGTGCTGCTCTCACGGTGCGGGCTCTCACGCAGGTCCGGCTCGTTCAGGTTGTCCTCTGCGTTAAAAATATCCGCGCATCCCATCCAGATCGACGACCCTCATTTCAGCAAAAGATAGTACAGCTGCCCCTCAGCGAACTGGGAACCAGCGCGCGCCTCGGCGCCGTCGCCTTCGCCCATGTAGAAATCGCAGCGCCCGGCGGCGCGGATCGCTCCGCCAGAGTCCTGGTCGACGCGCATGGTGGCGCCGCTTGGCACCACCGCGATGCAGGCGGCGCCGGGTGGGAAGATGCTCTTGTCGGTGGCGACGCTGATGTCGGTGGTGACCGGCACGCCGAGCTTGCCGAAGGGGCCGCCGCTGACCTGGCGGCAGAAGGCGACGCGCGGGTTGCGCGCGAGGTACTCGGGCAGTTCGGCGGGATGGGCGTGGAAATACGCGCGGATGGTGGCGAGCGAGAGGTCCTCGCGGGCGATCTTGCCCTCCTTGACCAGATCGAGACCGATCGAGTGGTACGCGTAGTTGTTGGTGCCGCTGTTGCCGACCTCGAAGAGGTGGCCAGAGGTGAGGTGGAGCTTGGCCGAGCCCTGGATCTCGACGATGTAGGCTTCGTAGGGATCGGCGAACCACACCAGTTCATGACCGCGCAGCGCGCCGCTGGCGATGAGCGCAGCGCGCGGCGGGTAGGGACGCATGGAGCCGTCCGGCTGGCGCTGCTGGGCGGGCTCCTGAGCGTTGCGCGGGGCGGGCACAAGGTCGTCGGGGCGCAGGTAGATGGGGTACTGGAACTCGGCAGTGCGGGTCAGGCTGGCGGTGAAGATCGGCGTGTAGTAACCGGTGAACAGCACCGTGCCGCGGCGGTCGAAGCCGACGCTCTGCATGACCTGGAAGCGGCTGCGCAGTGCGGCATCGAAGGCCGCGTCGTCCGCGCCGCTGCGCAGCAGCTCGGCGAGCGCCTGCAGGCTGCGCTCGACCTGCTCATGGGTGATGCCGGACACCGGGTACTGCTGCTCGGAGTCCTTGTGGCCGAGCCAGGTCAGGCTGCGCGCGACCGCGGCGAGCAGCGCCGGGCGCTGCGCCAAGGTGATGGCCGGCACCTGGCTGAAGTCGCCGTGCATCAGCGCGGCCTCGCCGGGCGCCAGCGGCCGGTTGTAGTCCTGCATGGTGCGCTTGGCCACCGGGGCGGGAGCGGGCGGCGCCTCCTTGCGCGAGCGGCAGCCCACGGTGGCGAGGACGAGCAGGAGGATCAGCCAGCCGAGCGTGACGGTGCGCATGGCGCGCGAGCGTTGCGACGCCCGGCCGTACCGCAAGGTCGAGGTTGGCGGAGCGCAGTCCAGCTGCTCCGCCATTCAGGGGATTTTTACCGCCACGCCGCCCAGACGCGACGCGGACACCGGGTGGGCTGGAGCGGTCGCACTCCGCAACTCGCGCGCTCATCCTGGGGCGGACTGCGAATGGCTGGCGGACGTTGGTGTCTTGGCGGCTTGGCGCTAAAATCCCGGTAATCCCGGGCCGATCCTCAAGGAGCTTGAGCCGGAGGTTGAGCCGGAGCCGGAGCTTGAGTCGGAGCCGGGGCCGGAGCCGCTGCAGCGGGCGGCATTACGGGCCAGGCGCCGGTCGCGCCCTCCAGCCAGGCGGCAATGGTCAGGGCGGCGTTCTGCGCGGCATCGTGCAGGGCGGCGGCCTCATCGAAGGATTCCAGAGCGACCGTTCCGGGTTTGCCGGCGATCCCGGGCACGGCGGTCAGGCCGTTGGCGTAGCCGGTGCCCTCATAGCCGGAATAGAGGTTGCCACGCCGGGCGGTGAGCAACGCCTGGCCGTGCAAGGTGATGCTCCAGCGGCTTGGGATGTCGCGATTGACGGTGGTACCGACGGTGTTTATGCGCTCCATCTGCAGGGTCAGGGCCAGGCGGGCGCTGCCAGTGGGGCTGACGCGCCAGCCGAGCTTCTCGACCAGAGCCTCGGCCACCGCCTGCTGCAGATACGCCTGGGCGCGCACCAGGCGCGCGTCATTGCTGGTGATGACCACGCGCACCGGCTCTTCGAGGTCAGCGGGACGCGCCACGCGGTAGCATCCGGCCAGGGTCAGCGCGGCGAGCACGAGCAGCACGCCGCTGCGGCGCCACGCCGTGCGCGGGCCGTCGGCCCGGGCCGGACGTGGCGGGCTCATTTCGGCGGCGCCAGCGGCAACGGCGTGCCGAGGGGGTTGGCCTGGGGGGCGGGCAGGACGTCGAGTTCGGCTTGGGCCTGGCGGGCCTGGTTCGAGCCGCTGTCGCGCTTGATGGTCTGCGTGAAATAGTAGCGCGCCGCGCCGTGCCAGGGCGGGTCGGCGGTGCCGGGCGAGCGCAGCCAGCCGGTCGCAGGGTCGGCCATGGCGCGGTACCAGCGCGCGACCTCGAGGTCGCGGTCCTGGTGCCACGAGCGGATGCGCTTGCGGTAGGCCTCGACGGTGGCGATGCGCTTGGGGTCGGCGTGGGCCTCGACTTCGGCCTGGTCGATGATGTTGGCGGCGTTGAAGAGCACGCCGACGTCGTAGTGGTTGCCCTTGTAGGCGACCAGATAGCTGAGCGCCTGCTCGCACAGCGCGGTGAACACCAGCTCGTGGGTCGGGTAGGTCTCGAGGAACTTCTCGTATTCGCGGCGCGCCTGGCTGAGCTCCTGCTTGTCCTTGGTGCGCAGCAGGGCGCGCGCCAGACCGACCTGGGCGCGCGGGGCGATGGTCTCGCGGTCGCCGTGGACGAGCAGGAAGCGGAACAGTTTGTTGATGTCGCCGCTGTACGCGGTGCCGCCCAGGCGGATGACCTCGTCGGGGTCGTCCGCCTCGAGGTCGACCAGCGCGCTGAAGTCCTGCTCGTGCTCGGCGGCGGTCAGCGCCTCGTCGAGGACGGCGGTCATGTGCGGGTAGTCGGGCTGGTAGAACCACAACTTGAAGACCGTGCCGTGCACGCCGCTGATGTCGCCGCGTTGGGCGTAGCAGGTGTTCACGAAGGCGAGCAGGTCGCCGCTCGCCGCGCAGTACGGGTAGCGCTCGAAGCCGGCGTCGGCGAGGCGGCGGGCACGCTTGGTGCGGCCGAAGAGAAAGCTGTACCAGCTTTCATCCGGCTGGCTGTGGCCGGTGGCGAGCACCTCCTTGGCCTCGACCAGGTAGGCGGCGCCGCGCCGCTCGTAGGCCGCATCGGGGGTGTAATGGGTGCGACCGATGATGTAGGAGGCGGCGTCGACCTGGATCTTGTCGAGGTATTTGCTCTCGATGTCGGCGTCATCCTCGTCCAGTGCAGGATTGGACTTGGGGCCATCCACGGCGCCCGCCGTGCCGGCCAGCAGGGCCAGGGTGGCCAGGGCCAGCGTACGCAGGAGGAGCGAGGCGAAGGACATGGGCGCGAAGTGTGCAGGGCAGGGGGGAAGAGCAAGGCGGGGGAGGTCGCTGGGCACGGGACCCGAGACTCTAGACCTTGGACCCTAGACCCTAGACCCTAGACCCCAGACCCTAGACCGGTTCCGACGTTAGGCTGCGTGATCGCAGACCCTGTCATTCCAACATCCCACGAATTCCGGGTTCCACCCCATCAGCAAGCCTAGGGTCTAGGGTCTCGGGTCTAGGGTCTCCAACACGAAGTGTGCACTTTCTCCACGCCAACCGCCCAGGTCCTCCCTTGGAACGGGCAGAAACCGCCGCTTGGCGATTGGAACACCGCGTGCGTTCGCTCTGTCAGAAGGTGGGAGGTGGCCATGCCCTTGGACGAGCAGATGAGCATCCTGGCGAAGCTGATGGACGTGTCGACCATGCGCGCGCAGGTCCACGCCGGCAACATCGCCAACCAGAACACCCCGGGCTACAAGACCCGCGCGGTGGCCTTCGATCAGGCCTTCCAGGCGGCCCTGGCCGGCGACAGCGGGGAGGACCCCGAGGCGGTCCAGCCGACCATCTACGAGCCGCACGCCACGCCGGTGCAGGTCGATGGCAACGATGTCGCCCTGGCCGACCAGATCATGGGTGCGGCGAAGAATTCCACCATGTATGATGCCTATATCGCGATGGCGAAGGGCAAGATGCGTCTGCTCGGCATCGCTGCCGGCCAGTCGCCGGGAGGCTGATCATGCCGGTCAATGGACTCTTCGGTGGTGTCGACGCCAGCGCCTCGGCGCTGGGCGCAGAGGCGCTGCGCATGAACGTGGCCTCAGAGAACCTCGCCCATGCGGGCGACACCAGGCACCTCGCCAACGGCCTGCCGTACGCGCGCCAGCGGGTGAGCTTCAGCGCCCTGCTCGATCACCAGGGCAAGGTCAACGGCCAGGTCGACGCCCGCATCGTGGCGATGCCCCAGTACACCCAGCGCCACGAGCCGGGCCATCCCGATGCCGACCCTCAGACCGGCATCGTCACCGAGCCGGACATCAATCCGATCCTTGAACTCACCGACCTGCTGGTCGCGAGCAAGGCCTACGAGTCCAACGCCAATGCGGCCAAGGGTCTGTTCCACATGCACGAGGCCGCGCTACGCTTGGGCGATGCCTCGTGATCGTCACATCCGCTTCCACCGCGCGCGCTGACCAGCCATGAGCAACCCCCTCGATCCCATGCGCGGCCTCTACGGCCAGGCCATCTGCCCGCCGGTCTCCCCGGCGACGGTGAACCAGCCGGGCGAGGCGGCGCCACGCACGGAGGAGGGCAAGACCTTCAACGACGTGCTCAAGGATTTCGTCAACCAGGTCGACCAGACCCAGCAGAAGTACGACGACGCCATCGGCGCCGTCGAGCGCGGCGAGAGCGACAACCTGCACCGCGTCATGCTCGCGCAGGGCCAAGCCCAGCTGTCGTTGAAACTGGCGGTCGAGGTGCGGAACAAGCTGGTGGACGCGTACAAGGAAGTGATGCGGACGCAGTTCTGATTGGTGGGATGGGGTGCTCGTGTTGATGGCTGATGGCTGATGGCTGATAGCTGATAGCGATTTGCTATCGGCTATCTGCCGTTTTTCTCCGTGGGCCATATCCTATCTGTTGCTGTTGCTGTTGCCGTCAGCCGTTAGCCGTTAGCCGTTAGCCGTTAGCCGTTAGCCGTTAGCCGTCAGCCATCAGCCATCAGCCATCAGCCATCAGCCATCAGCCATCAGCCTTCTCCATATGGTACACCTTGCGCTTTGCAGTCCCAGGCGAGGCATCCATGTCCAAAATCTGGCAACAACTGGCGACCATCTGGGGACGGCTCGAGATCCCGCAGCGCGCGACCATCGTCCTGGTCGGCCTCGCCTTCCTGGGCGCGGTGGTGGCGCTGTGGTACGGGGCGACGCGTCCCGACTACCGCATGCTCGCGCAGGGGCTGGACAAGGCGCACATCGCCGAGATCGCCGCCTACCTGGACTCCACCCATATCTCGTACCAGGTCGCGGACCGCGAGACCACCATCCTGGTGCCGAGCAAGGAGCTCTACCGCCTGCGTAACGAGCTCGCCGAGCGCGACATGCTCGGCGACGGCTCCAAGGGCTTCGAACTGCTCGCCAAGAGCAACATGTGGGACACCACCTTCACCGAGCACAAGAACTACGATCGGGCGGTCGCTGGCGAACTCGAGCGCAGCTTCCGCGAGCTGCCGGGCGTGCGTTCGGCCCGTGTACTGATCGACCGTCCCCAGCCCAGCCCGTTCATCGACGCCGACGAAGGCAAGCCGAAGGCCTCGATCAAGCTCGACATGAAGCCGGGCACCCGGCTGTCCGACCGCCAAGTCGCCGGCATCCTGCACCTGACCGCCGGTGCGATCGCGGGGCTCGGCCCTGAGCGCGTCGAGATCATGGACAACGGCGGCCTGCTCACCCCGGCGGCGGCGAACAGCGGTGCGCAGCTCGCGCAGACCACCCTTGAGGCGGAGGCAGCGCGCGAGACCTACCTCACGCGCAAGGCCCAGGACCTGCTCGACGCGACCCTTGGACCGGGCCGCAGCTCGGTCAAGGTCAGCGTCAAGCTCGACTTCACCAAGCGCAGCAGCACCACCACCGATCCGACCACCAAGGTGCTGACGCGCGAGAACACCCGCACCAGCGACGAGAAGACCCCGGCCGGCGGCAACGGCGGCGTCGCCGGCACCGCGCCCAACGTCGAAGGCGAATCGCGCCCCGCGGGCGCCGTCGCTCAGCTCGCCACCAAGACCTCGGAAGAGACGCGCAACGAGTACACCGTCGGCAGCAGCCATACCGTCCAGGAGGACGAGGTCGGCAAGGTGCGCGGCATGACCGTCAGCATCCTGCTCGACCAGAAGATCACCAAGGGCCCCAAGCTGGACGACAAGGGCCAACCGACCAAGGACGTGGTCGAGAAGCATGAGGACTACAGCGAGGTCGAGAAGAAGCGCTTCCAGGACCTGGTGCTCGGTGCGATCGGCTTCAACGCCGCCAAGGGCAGCCAGGGCGCGGGCGAGACCCCCGCCATGATTGAGAGCCGCTTCAGCGTCGCGGTGCAGAGCATGGCGATGTGGCACGAGCCGGTCGAGATGGTCGCGGCCAGCGCCATCCCGCTCGGCCTGGGCGGGAGCATGCTCGACTATATCGGCTACGGGTTGGTCGGTGTGGTCGCCCTGGGCATGATGTTCATCGCGCGCGGCCAGCTCAAGCGCAGCCACGTGGCCTGGACCCAGGCCGAGGAACGCGGCCGCCGCGAGGCCGAGGAGGCCGAGAAGCGCCGCCAGGTCGACTCCAAGAAGGAGACGCCCGACACCGCCGCCGACCTTGAGCGCCACCGCCGCACCCTGCTGCGCGACCAGATCAAGAAGATGGTCAGCGAAGACCCGACCTCTGCTGCGCAGATCATGCGCAAGTGGCTGTACGAGTAGACCCACAGAACCCGCGCGAAGGATCAGCACGTGGCCAAAGCCAAGGACAAGGACAAGGATGCGCCCAAGCCGCCCGGCGGCCGGCGCAAGGCTGCGGCCTTCCTGCTGTCGATCGACAGCGAGCTGGCGAGCAAGGTCATGCAGCGCATGAGCGAGCGCGACGTCGCGCTGATCTCGGACGAGATGACGCGCATCACCGACATCACCGGCAAGGAGGTCGAGGACACCCTTACCGAGTACAGCGTCACCGTCGGCGGCGATCGCATCGCGGTCGCGCCGATGGTGCAGGCCATCCTCGAGCGCGCGCTGGGCCGCGAGCGCGCCAAGGAGATGCTCGAGAAGATCCGCAAGCAGACCCGCGACGCGGAGCCGTTCCGCTCTCTTCAGAGCCTGGACGCGCGCCAGATTTCCTCGCTGTTGCGCGGCGAGCACCCGCAGGTGCTGGCCATCGTCATCAGCTACCTGCAGCCGGCCATCGCCTCGGAGCTGCTCAAGGGCCTGAGCGACGAGGTGCGCTTCGACGTGGTCAAGCGCGTCGCCGCCACCGAGGAGATGCCCGCCGAGCTGGTCAGCCAGGTCGACGAGATGCTCGAGGTGCGCGCCTACGCGCTCGGCGACCAGCAGACCGAATCGGCCGGCCAGGCGCGCTTCAAGACCGTGGCGCAGATGCTCAACATCAGCGAGCCGGGCGTGACCAAGGCGATCATCGACCGCCTCAACCGCGAGAGCCCGGCCATCGCCAACGAGATCCAGGCGCTGATGTTCGTCTTCGACGACCTCGCCAAGATCAGCGACAAGGACATGCAGAAGGTCCTCGCCGAGGTCGACAAGGCCGACCTTGCGCTGGCGCTCAAGGCCGCCGCCCCGGAGCTCGCCGAGAAGCTGCTCAAGAACCTCTCGGCGCGCGCCCGCGACAACATCAAGGATGAGATCGACATGCTCGGCCCGAAGCCGCTCAGCGAGGTCGAGGAGGCGCAGAAGCGCATCCTCCAGCAGGTGCGCGCCATGGAGGAGCGCGGCGACGTGACCATCAACCGCGGTGGCGGCGAGGTGATGGTATGAGCGGGAAGGTCCGGGAGTCCGGAAGTCCGGGGGTGCGGTAGTCGACGGCCCCCGCGCATCCTGCCGCCACGTCGCGGCACGGGGCTGGCGGGCTTACGGTCTTCCGGACG
>JBBQSO010000033.1:0-51785 GCA_038213805.1 Planctomycetota bacterium
GCTGACCATGACCGGCTACAACCTCGTCCGGATGCGAAATCTGATGCCTGAGTTGGCGATTTCGTAGGGACACTCTGCAATCAGACGACCCGTTATCGCAGAAATCAGCGATAACGGATGCAAAAATCGGGAAATGACACCAAAAACGAGTTGGCCGGAGAAGGACTCGAGGTTTTTCGGGTCTATTTCAACGGCCTGCTAGCGAGATCTGGGGAGGGTCATTCCAGTGCGGGACTTGCAACGATGGGGCAAGCAGCCGAGTGCCCCGGAACGCGGCCCTACCCTGTCAAGGGGCTGGCGTTGCAAGATCTTACCCGCTGCAAGGTGCAACCTTGCAATCACCGTGACGCGGGTGATACATCACCTCCGTTCGCTGCAGCCGGACCCCCATGGCAACCCACCCCAACCATCTGCGAGCCGCCCGGCGGCCCTCGTCCATGAGCGCCGCCCCACGCGCACAAGGCGGGCTCACGCTCATCGAGATTGCCTTTTCCCTCGTGATCCTGGTGTTCGGCGTCGTCAGCGCGATGCTGCTCTTCCCCGCGGGCCTGAAGGCGCAGCAGTTGTCTCGCTTCCAGCTTTATGCGTGCGCCAAGGCGCAGGAGATGATCGACAGCTTCAACTCCAGCCACAACGCCAACCCTGCGATCGACACCGAGGCTTTCAACCCGTGGGATGTCCCGGTCAGTCGCCGCACCCAGGCCTGGGATCTTGAGGAGCGGTTGTCGTCAAACAGCTTTGGCATGCTGCCGCTGCCCTCGGACATCGCGAAGCGTCTCGATTCCGACGGCGACGAGATTCAGCATATCCTCTCCGAGGGCGGCTACCTCTACTACTCGCAGCCGATGGCCACCACCAATCTGCAGGAGAGCAGCCTGCAGACCACACCGGCCAACGAGGCCCAGCGCCTGGTGTGCGCGGTAAGCGGCTACGCGCAGAACAACGCCATGCACATCTTCCCCTGGAAGAACTGGCCGTATGTCACCCCGTTTCCGTCGCCGCCGTTGCACGGGCTGCACTATCCGGATTTCCTGTCCCCTCGCGGGCCGCAGACGCCGACCACCTTCCGCTGGGTCGACTCTTGGACGGACGGAAAGAATTCGGACGGATCGGACAAGATCGTCGGCGCCAATGATGGGAAGACGGCCTCGTACTGCTGGGAGGAGACCTCCGACCCGGACATCCAGAAGGTGTTCAACTGGAAGGAGGGCAACACCGATTACGGCTACTTCCCCTACTGCTGCGGCAAGCTCAGCCACAACGGCAGCGGCATCGACCCGACTCAGCCCGCGACCAGCCAGCCCATCGACGTCCCAAGCGAGGTCGTTCCCGACTACAAGGGCGCCTTACGCTATTTCGAAGCGGCGCTGTGGTACTGCAAGCAGAAGGGGCTGCGCCCTGAATTTTACAATCCGCCCCCCGAGATCCTGGCCGCCTACAATCCGGTGGCCCAGCCACTCTCGACCGCGCAGGATTTCCCGTTCGAACCCGGCACCAAGTCTGAAGACCGTTGGAAGCAGGTCCAGGCGATGCGCTTCCTTGCTCACGCGGCGACCTGCCTGACGCGCTGGTACAGTTCAGCCGAATTCGCCGCGTCGAGCGCGCCCGTGGACATCTGTACGGGCATCACCAACCCGACGTCGGCAGACCCCGTGGGCACCGATCCGCGACTCGTCATGCTCACCTATGCCTACACGGTCGGGATCAACATCCCGAACGTGACGCTCGATACGCTCGCAGGTCCACTAGCATTCAGTGACGTCCAGCCGGCGTCGCCCGGAATGTCGGGTCCGTCCACCCCGCCGTCCATCGACCACATGACGGCCGCTACGGGGAACCAATTCTCGCGCTTGACCCACCACCATCTGCTCTATTACCACGAACGCTGCCTTCGCCTGATCATGGCCTTCGCAGCGGCCAACCCATATGACTGGGGCGCGCCGCGTCCGCTGCAGCGCAGCATCATGACCGACTTCCCCTTGTTCGAATCTGACCTCTTCGCCAACCCGCAGGTAGGGCTGCCGTTCAACGTCACCGACGTGGCCAAGACCTCGGCGCAGTGGAAACCGATACCGGCCCAACCGATCTCGAACCTGGGGCGCGGCTACATGTTCCCGGGGTACGCCCCTCCGGGCATGGCGTACGACGCGGCGCTGCGGATCCCCGACAACATCTATTATCAGCGTGCCCTGCGGCCCGACGGGTCATATTCCTACGTCCAAAATCCTGGCGGTTCCGGCACCTACACCTACATCGACGACAAGGTGACCGAACGGCATGCAGTGGCGCCGAGCACGCCCTGCGACCCGTTCTGGGGGAATCCGGCGCACTTCAGCTTGACCGCCAAGTTCACGCCGGACGAGCGCTGCCGCGAGATCGTTTTCTGGATGGTCGATTGGCAATCATACGAGGATGTCGAGCTCGCGCCAAGCGCGCCGGTCGACGCGGCGCGCTACCCCTTCGCAGGCCCGCTGCTGGATGGGTCGGTCAGCACGGCGACGGATCCCGGCCAGTACGCGACGTTGCAGAAGCGCATGAGCTTCGATGAAACGATGCCGTCCACCAATGGGCACCCCACCGGGATCGAGTTCCGCGACGAGCAGCTCTACACCTACCGCAATCCCGAGAAGGTCCTCAACTTCAAGACCGATGTGTCGAACAAGGACACCGGCTTCCCCACCGTGAAGCAGCACTTTGATACGTCCGTCACCCCCAATAAACTGGTGACGGACTATTCCTTCGAGATCCTGAATGAGAGCGACACCGATCAGGGCCTGGGGTCCTTCAGCTCTGCTATCGCCCCGGGCGACCCCGCGCATACCATCGCCGCGCGCGCAGTCTTCCGTGGCCAGTGGGGGGCGGACCGCAACTTCAATAAACGCCTGGACCGCGGCCCCATCCCGCGCTCGGTGCGCTTGCGCGCCGTGCCGGTCGCGCGCTTCCTGTACTACGATCCGCGCGTACCCGCGATGATCCATTGAGACCGCCGATGCCCTCCCACCGCCAGCCGTTCCAGTACCGCCGCGGCGGCTTCACCCTGCTCGAGGTGCTGATCGCCACCGCGATGGGGGTCGTGATCATCGGCACCGCCTTCGCCGCCTTCCGCGTCGCCTCGCAGACCGTGACCATCGCCAACCGGCTCTCCCTGGAGAACGCCATGATGCGGGCGGGCTTCAGCAAGGCCCAGGAGGAGTTGGATTTCTGGCAGTCCTACGATGACCCCGACGTCACCCAGGGCGAGAAGCTGCGTGCCACCTTGGCGCCGGCGTCCCTCCAGGGTGCGCACGGCCTGATCTTCGCCCCGATGGCCACGCTCCTGCCCCCTCCAGCGGCTTCCACTGATACTTTCGAAGGTGCCCAGGGGTGGGACGATCGGGCTTGGCTAGCGCACGATTCCCGCAGCTGGTACCGTGGGAACATGGCGGAAAAGTACGACACGGCGCTGATTTTTGGGCGCTATGCGATCTTCGCCAGCGCCGATGTCGGCACGACGGCATTCTATTCTGGTGCCAGCACGGCTGCGGTAGGCAGCCCCCCGGCAGTCAATCCGCCGGTGGCTCCCCCGGTGGTGCCGCCGATTCCCGACTACTCCGGCGTCGCAGTGCCCCATCACTGGCACGATCGCCAGCTCAGCGCCTTTCTGCGGAACACCAGCCCCTACATGCTCAGCGAATATCTCCCGGCCAACACCATCTACTGTTTTGCCGAGACCTTCTCCAACGGCGGCACCGATAGGGGCGGGATCCCATTGATGTCTATCCAGCCAGGCGACGAGAACTCCTTCTGCAACCAGGACGGCGGCCAGAAGAACGCGCGCGGAAAGTACCGGCAGACCTACCGGACGACCTGGTCGGTGCCGCCCAACGATCCGCAGGTGCAGCCAGGTGGCCCGGCTGATCCAACGATTTTCTCCGAGCGGTGGAAGAGCCAGCGCCGCTACTTCGAGACCGGCTACGCGAGCACGCCGGAATCGATCAATGACTTCGTGCAGGTCACCACCATCACCACCCCCGTGCTCGATGTGGCGCCGACGCACTGGCCGCGGGTGACGCTCTCCGTCAACCGTTTCATCAAGAATGCCCGCAGCATCGCGCTGTTTCGCCTGCGGCTGAGCAGTCCTGTCACTGGTAGCGTCTACGAGGTCTGCTTCACCGGGTTCGGCACCACCCTGCGCGGCGCGAGGCAGCAGCGCTACTACGATCCCAGCGACGCCAGCTCGGCCGATGCTGCAGGACGGCGGCGCGGCTGGGCGAGCTGGGACGATCCCATCCCCGGGCAGACGCCGGCGGCGATTCCCGATCCGACCCTTGACACGCCCAGGCTCTGATGTTCCATCAGCCTCGCACGCGCCATGGCGCCGTGCTCATCCTCGTCGCCGGCATCGCCGCCCTGCTGATCAGCATCTCGCTGGCCTTCCTCACGCGCATGCGCAGCGACGCCGAGGAGACTGTGGTGACCATGCGCGAGACCCAAGCGCGGCTCATGCTCTCAGCGGCCTGCAACTACATCCTCGAGGCCTCGCGCCTGGGTTGGGAGACGACGCCACCTGGCGAGCAGACCCCGCCGGTCGCGACGCGGCCCGATGCGCCGCCTTCTCCCCACCAGGAAGCTTTTGGCTGGATTGATGTCCGCGATGGCAGGATCGGTCCGCGTTTGTCCCAGGGTGAGGACGTGCTGCCGGTCTCGCCGGACAGGCCGCAGGGCGACAGTGCCCGCTTCCCCCTGTTCACGGGCTTCCGTTTTCCCATGTACGTCCGCGAACGCCCGCCCTATGCGATCCGGCTCGATGCGGTCTACAATCCCATCGCCGCGAGCGGGCCCGACGAGGGTTTGCCCTGGCTGATTAATCCCGATCCCCAGCCACAAGCCAGCAACCGCTGGAACGGCGGCAACCACACGGTGAATCCGACGGTCAACGACTGGTACGATTACAAGAACGGCGATCCCCGGCCGCGGATCAGGACCATGAACCGCGCCTGGTTCCGGTTGTGGCGGGACGGTCCGGCGACCTTCGTCGTGACCTGCGGCGCCGGAGGCACGCTTGGCTACCGGTTGAAGGACTGGAACGTCAACGACCCCGTCACCGGCCTGCCGATGGTCGACCACGCGCTGTTCGGCAACGATTACGAGACCTTCCGCGATCTCGATGCGCATGAAATCCGATTCTGGTACCGCGTCGAATGGAGTGCCGCCGTGCTCGCCTTGGACTACCACAACCTCGACCACGAACTGGGCATTGATCGCGACCACTACATGAGCTGGCCCCCCAATGCGAGCCACACTTGGCGGCACAGCCGGCGCACCCAGATGCACGCCAAGAACATGGTCGGCACGATCAGCTGGGTGCAGCGCCTGGTGACCGAGCCGACCAACTGGTGAGCGTGATGCAGGGGGTCAGGCGCCGCGGCCATCCCGCGGTCGCCGTTTTTCCCCGCGGTGCTACCATCCCCCCATGACCACCGATGGCGCCGTCCTGCGGCCACCGATCACCGCGCAGCAGACTCCGCGCGACATCCACTGCCGTATCCTCTACGCCGACCAGGTGACGATCGACACGTGGTGGGATGTGAGCCTGCGCAACCCCTTCTGGCGCTTGTACCGCAACGACAAGGACGGCGCCTCGATCAGCACCCCGACGGGGCTGGTGGCGCTGCCCGCGGGCGAGCTGGTGCTGGTGCCGGCCTGGGGCCGCTTCCAGGGCGTCTGCCACGTGCCGATCGGGCATTTCTACGTGCACTTCGACCCGGTCGGGCTGCGGGGCGAGTGGGACCGCGGCTGCCTGGAGCGGCCCTTCGTGCTGCCGCCGGATGCCACGCGCGCGGCCAAGATCGACGGGCTGCGCAGCCGCATCACCGATACCGCGGTGTGGCGCCTGGGCATGCAGGCGCTGCTCCTCGACTGCCTCGCCGCGGTCGCCGAGGACCTGCCCGAGGCCGCCCGCACCCGCCTCGACCAGCACCTCGCCAGCGACGATCCGCTTGCCGCCGCGCTCGGCCACATCGAACGCAACCTTGCCGGACGCCTGAGCATCGAAGAGCTGGCGCGGCTGTGCGCGGTCAGCCCCGATCACTTCGCGCGGCTGTTCCGTGCCCGTTCCGGCAAGACTCCCAGCCGCTACATCCAGGAGCGCCGGGTCGCCATCGCCGCCGAGCGGCTGATCTCAAGCGAGGACGACATCGCCGGAATCTCGACCGCCACCGGGTTCGCCAACCGCTTCCATTTCACGCGCGTATTCACGCGCCTGATGGGGGTGCCGCCCGCGACCTATCGGCGGACTGGGCGGGTCTGAGGCAGATCAGCCGTCCGCCGTCCGGTGTCGGCAGAACTGATCTCATTCCCCCGCTTCGGCGCGCAACTGCAGGAACTCGGCTTCGCTCAGCCAGCTGGGACGGCGCAGGCTCGGGCCGTCGCTGAGGGCGAGTTTGGAACGCTGCTCCGCACTCAGCGCCTGGGCGGTCGGGGCGCCGCCAGCACGCAGCGTCGCCCACAGCGCGGCCACAGCATCCGTGAGCGGAGCCTCGATGCGCACGGTGCGGTGTTCGACCGGATGCGGGAATTCGAGCACCGCGGCGTGCAGGGCCTGGCCGGGCAGCTCGGCGCAGGCCTGGCCGTAGACCCAGTCGCCGACCAGCGCGTGGCCATGGTGGCTGGCGTGCACGCGGATCTGGTGTTGCCGGCCGGTGTGCAGTACCAGGCGCAGCAGGGCGTAGGCGCCGGGATCGGCGCCAGCGGGCGCGGTTTCGAGGACGTGGTATCCGGTGTGGCACTCCTGGCCGTCGGCGCGCACCACGCGCGCGATGCTGGCGCCATCGCCCTCGCCCATGGGGTCGAGCCAGTCCCCGTCACGCGGCGTGGGCACGCCGTGGCAGATCGCGCGGTATTCCTTGTGCAGGTCGCGCGCCTCCATCGCCTGGCTGAGGCGCACGTGTGCGGCCTCGTCGAGGGACAGCAGGACGATGCCCGAGGTGTCGCGGTCGATGCGGTTGACCAGGCGTACGGCGCGCGGGTCCTGGCCGCGCGCTTCCTGATGGTCCTGCGCCTGGTTGAGCAGGGTGCCGGTCATGGTCCGGCCGGCCTGGTGCGCGAGCTGGCCCGGCGGCTTGTTGCACACCATCAGCCAGCGGTCTTCGTAGAGCACCGCCAGCGCGTTTTCCGCCGGCGCGTCCGGGTCGCGCTCCGGCAGCGGCGCTTCGAGCACGATGCGCTGGCCGGGGCGTAGCTTGACGCGCTCGTGCACCGGCGCGCCGTCGACGCTGGCGCAGCCGCGTTCGACCCAGCGCAGCACCAGCGAGCGGCTGATGGTCGGCAGCAGCGCCGCCAGGTACTTGTCCAGGCGCCAGCCCTGGCCGTGGTTGCGCCCGACGTTGAAGCGCAGGATGCGGTGCGTGCCGGTCAGGATGCGCTCGACCGGGACCTCGTTGCGGATGGCTTCGGCCTCGTCCGAGGTGGCTGCGGTGAGGTCGTCGGCCATGGCGGCGGCAGCCTAGGGCGCGCCCGGCTGCAGCCAAAGCATATGGGCGGGTGGAGGCGCGCCTCGGCCTGCCGCCTTTGACCGGTGCCGCCGCTGTGGATGATGGGTGGCGTGACCGCCACCGGCTTGCCCCAGATTCCCCATGCCTATCCGGCCAGCATCCCCGCGCTGCAGCCGGGCGAGGGGCTGGGCAGCGGGGGCGCCGCGGCGGTGGCCTACCGCATCACCGGGGTGATCGGCTGCGGTGGCTCGGGGCGCGTCTACAGCGCCCAGGCGCTGGCGGACGGGCGCGCCCTGGCGCTCAAGCTGCCGCGCACCTGGGAATGCACAGAGGACCTGTTCCACGAGGCGCGCTATGCCGGCGGCCCTGACCTGCCGCATCTCGCCACCATCCGCCGGGTCGATCACGCCTGGCGCGCCGGGCTGGGGCTCGACCTGCCCTTCCTGGTCATGGACGCCTACCGCTCCAGTCTCTACCAGCGCCTGCTCGCCGGGGTGCCGGCGCGCGCGCAGGCAGTGCGCTGGATCCGCGAGGCGGCGCTGGCGCTGCAGGCGAGCGGCCTGGTGCACCGCGACCTCAAACCCGAGAACCTGCTGCTGGACGAACATGACCGTCTGCATGTCAGCGATTTCGGCATCGCGATCCCGGTCAACCCGTTCGTGCGCAGCCGCGCCGGGATTGCCATCATGGGCGTGGTCGGCACCGCCATCTACCTCAGTCCCGAACAGATCTACGAGGCCGATGACATCGACCAGCGCGCCGACATCTACGCGCTCGGCCTGGTGCTCGCCGAGCTCCTAACCGGGGTGCCGGCGCAGCCGCGCTTCACCGGTTCACGCGATCAGGGTCACTACCTCGAGCGCCTGCTCGAACACGAGGTCGACTGGCGCGCCCTGCCCGACCCCGCGCTCGCCGAAGTGGTGCGCCACTGCACCGCCAAGGCGCGCCGCGAGCGCTACCCGGATTACTGGGCGCTGATCGCGGATCTGGATGCGTATGCTGCGGAAGCAGGGCCGCCATGCGGCACTGGCTGACCTCCGTAGGCAGGACAGGACACGCGAAAATGCCGAAGACGGAGCAGGTGCGCGGGCTTGAGCGGGTTGGCCGCGCGCGCACCGGCGCTTTTCCAGCCGTTCGTGCCGGAACTCCGCGCCTCCGCGCCTGGTTCACTCGGGCTCCTGACGATCCAGGCCCTCAGGCTTTCCCGACCAGCTTCGCTAGGGTCGGGAAGACGCGCGCGAGGCGGCGCACGGTGGTCGGGCGGGGCAGGTATTTGCCGCCTTTGCTCAGCGACAGCACGGTCAGATACGACACGCCGCTCTTCTGCGCGATGGCGCGCGCCGACAGGCCGCTCTTCTGGATGACGGTGGTGATCACGGGCAGGACCTGCGAGCGCTGCTTCTCATGGTTTTCGGCGCGGTCCTGCAGGCCGGCCTCGACGGCCTTGACCAGGCGTCGCTCCCAGGGGCGGGCATCGCCCTCGCTGATGGCGCGGCGCGCGACCACCACCAGGTGGTTGACCTCGGCAGACTTCACGTCGAGTTTCTCGGCGATGCGCTCGCGGGTCAGGCCCTGCGTGAAGAGCGGCACGGCCAGTCCGGCGATGCGCTCGCGCTCCGCGTCGAGGGCCTGCAGGTACGGCGGTTCGCCCTCCTGGGCGAGGATCTGGCGCACGCGTTCGCGGGTCAACCCGTAGGCGCGGCCGATCTCGGCGCAGTTGAGCCCGTCTTCGTGGTAGAGGCGGGCCATCTCCTTGTTGCGGGAGGCGACGGTCTCGGAAGTGGGCATCGCAGGGTTCCTCGGGAGGCGGGTTCTGGGGCCGATCACGACGTCAAGCCGGCGCGCGGGTGCGCGGGGCGCCGCTGATTTGACGCACGCTAGCGGGTTTTGCACAGATGGCAGAACTTCCTCCAGGATGATTCACTTGATGCATGGAGGCGCACGCGTCAAGCCGGCCGGAAGTCCGCCGGTAAACGGCGCCTCCGGCGCAGAGCTTCGCGCGCAGCGCGTGGATGCGCGCAATTACTCGCTTGAATATGCCGGCTCGCGCGCAGGTTGGTCGGTCATGACCGCTAAAAGCCCGCTTGCAGCCGCGCTGGTGCGTCGCATCGACGAAGCCGGACTCGCCTCCCATTCTGCAGCCGCCGAGCAGATCGGCATCACGCCGGCCTCGCTGCGCGCGGTCCTCAAGCAGGGTCGCCGGCCGAATCGCCGCACCTTCCCCGCCTATGCGCGCTTCCTCGGCATCGACGAGGCCGCGGTGCGTGACCTGGTCGATCCGCCGGAAGAACCGGCACTGGATGGCGCACTGGAGCGCCGCGGCCGCCCCGCCTTCGCCCTGCCCGCGCGTGTGCTTGAGCGCCTGCGCGCCCTGGACGCGGACGAACTCGACATGGTCGGCGATTTCGCCGCCTGGTTGGTGCGGCGCCGGCCGAGCCCCGGTACCCCGGTCCCGGCGCCACGCCGGCGTGGGACGTCGCGGTTCCGGCGCGCCCGGCGCATTGGCGGCTTATAAGTCGCGACTCGCGTGTTGAGGGGCTACGGCCCCCAACAACGTGCTTCGCGCGGCTCCGCCAGACCCCATGAGCAGGCTTGGTTGACAGGCTGCGGATCCAACGCGGTTCCCTGCATCGCACCGGGTGAATTTCAATCCATGCGGCAACCCACTGGCTGTGGATGCTGCCTCGCTCCACACGAAGCGATGTTGGTGCTGGGGGGATCGTCAGGTTTGACTCCTCGACGCAGGGGCGAAGGATCACCCGCCGGTTCGATTGCGGAACCATGGGTCATGTGGTCACCTTCAGCTGAAGGCGGATCGGCCCGCCACCTGGAGCGTCCATGAGACATCGCCTGCCCACCCTGATGCTCCTCGCTGCGCTCGTGGTCGTGGTCACGTCGCCGGCGCGTGCGGCGGATGAGGACTGGCACCAGGTCAGCGATTTCCCGGCGGTGGGGCTGCATGCCTTCGGGAACACCGTGGTGGCGTGGGACCAGGTGCGCTACGCGGTGTCTGTCGATGGCGGGCAATCGTGGTCGAATGCCGTCGCCATCGCAAGCGGCGGGCTCGCCCAGGGCCAGCCGCTGCCGGTGCATCAGGCGGTGGTCGCGGCCAGCGGGCCGGTGGTGCTTGCCCAGACCGGAGTGGTGCTGGGCGTCGCTGGGGGGCGGACGGTGCCGCTCGGCCTGCCGGCGGCCAGCGCGCTCGCCGTCGACGGCGCGGGACGGCTCTGGATCGAAGGCGTCGACGGCACCATCGCCGTGCTCGATGGGGTGGTGAAGCCGATCGGCAGGGGCCGCATCTACCGCGCCCTCGACGGCGGCGTGCTCGCCCAGACCGGGGGCAAGGACCTGGTCCTGCTCACCCCGGCCGGAGCGCAGCCGGTCGAAACCCAGACCGACCAGCTGCCGCCGGTGTTCCAGCTCGCGCCCCTGACCGGCAAGGGCGGCGACCGCTGGGTGACCAAGGCGGGGGCGAGCTGGACGCTCGCCCATGGCAAGGTCGCCAGCACCTCCGATCGCCCGGTGAAGATCCTCAGTTACGGCTTCGCCGCCGACGGCTACCACGACCTGGTGGTGTGGAAGGGCCTGCAGATCAGCGTCATCAATCATGGCGCGCTCGCCCCGCAACGCCGCACCCGCCACCTGCCCGCGACCGCCACCCTGCTGGGCATGACCACCGACCGCTTTATCGCGGTGACCCCGGAGGGGTTGTGGACGGTCTCAATCGAAGCGACGAACGGGCCTGGGCCGGTGCCGACCAGGTGAGAAGAAGCCGCGGATGGCTGATGGCTGATAGCTAATGGAGTCTTGTCCGAGGAGGTTCGCGCGTTCGCGATGTTCTGCCTCCTGCGGGTCGGCGAGGCAGCGCGCAGCGTCGCCTCGCCATCAGCCATCAGCCATCAGCCATCAGCCATCAGCCATCAGCCATCAGCCATCAGCCATCAGCCATCAGCCATCAGCCATCAGCCAGCCCGATTCCTGATGACCGCGGTCCGCTCCGGCTTACGCTCACACCATGGACCCGTTCCTCCACGCATTGATCGCCATGCCCACGGCGATCTATTCCGGTCTGCTGGCATTGGTGCTGCTGTACTGGCTGTCGGTGATCGTCGGTGCGCTCGATCTCGACCTGCTGCACCTGGGCGGACATGGCCATCTCGACGTCGGGCACGGCGGTGCCGGTCATGGCGGTGGCGCGGGGCACCACGACGCTGACACGGGCGTCGGCGGTCACGAGGCGCATGGCTTCTTCGAGTTCCTCTCGCTCGGCCAAGTGCCGATCACCATCACCGCCACCGGCATCGTCTTCCTCGCCTGGCTGCAGGCCATGGCACTTGATCTCGGCCTGCGCACGACCGTCGAGCCGTGGGTCGGCCACCTGCTCTTCGCGCTGCTGCTCGCGGCGGTCTGCGTGCCGGCGGTGATCATCACCGGCTACGCCGTGCGGCCGCTGCGGCGGATCTTCACCATGTACGACGAGCATGGCGAAGCCTCACTGGTCGGCCGGCCGGTGCGCATCACCTCGTTGGTGGTCGACCAGGGCTTCGGCACCGCCGCGGTCGCGGCGCAGGGGCCGGAACTGCTGCTCAACGTGGTGTGCCGCGAAGGCGTGCGCCTCGCCAAGCACGACATGGCGGTGGTCGTCGACTACCTGCCGCACCGCGCAGTCTATGTGGTCGCGCCGTACGCGCACCTGGAACCGGACGCCGTGGACGGCCTGCTGCGTCCACCGGCGGATGGCGATGCGGCGGGCGCGCCACACCCCGCGGCGGGACCGGTTTCGCTGGAAAGCCGCCGCGCCCCTCCACAGTGATGGTTCCCTGCCCTGCGCGATACCGGCGCATGGCAGGCACCACCCAGGAGCGCGATCATGGCTGATATCATCACCGTCGCAGACGGCACCGGCAACATGCTTATCCTCGGCGCCGCCGCGGTGGCGGTCGTCGGGGTGTTCGGCCTGGGCATGCTGATCATGGTCAAGAGCTGCTACCGCAAGGTCGACCAGGGCTTCGCGATGATCGTCAACAAGCTCAAGAAGGAGCCCGACGTCACCTTCACCGGCGCGCTGATCATCCCGATCATCCACCGCGTCGAAATCATGGACATCTCGCTGAAGACCATCGAGGTCGACCGCCAGGGGACCAACGGCCTGATCTGTTTGGACAACATCCGCGCCGACATCAAGGTGACCTTCTTCGTGCGCGTCAACAAGACCACCGAGGACGTGCTCAAGGTCGCCGGCGCGGTCGGCGTGGTGCGCGCCAGCGATCGCGGCACCCTTGAGGAGCTCTTCCAGGCGAAGTTCTCCGAGGCGCTCAAGACCGTCGGCAAGAAGATGAACTTCATCGACCTCTACAACGAGCGTGACCAGTTCAAAGACCAGATCGTGCGCATCATCGGCCGCGATCTCAACGGCTACAGCCTGGAGGACGCGGCCATCGACTTCCTCGAGCAGACCCCGCTCAAGCTGCTCGATCCCGACAACATCCTCGACAGCGAAGGGCGCAAGAAGATCATCGACCTGACCACCCAGCAGCGCATCAAGGCCAACGAGATCCAGCGCGAGGGCGAGAAGATCATCAAGAAGCAGGACGTCGAGACCCGCGAAGTGCTGCTGGCGCTCGAGCGCCAGCAGGCCGAGGCCGAGGCCAAGCAGCGTCGCGAGATCGCCACCACCCAGGCGCGCGAGACCGCCGAGCAGCAGAAAGTGCAGTTCGAAGAGCACAAGCGCGCCGAGGAGGCGCGCCTGTCGACCGAACAGGAGCTTGGCATCCTGCGCGAGAACTCGCAGCGCGAAGTCGAGGTCGCCGCCAAGAACCGCGAGGGCGCGGTCGCGGTCGAGGGCGAGCGTATCGAGAAGAATCGCAAGCTTGAGGCCATCAACCGCGAGCGCGCGGTCGAGCTCGGCACCATCGAGAAGGAGAAGGTCATCGCGGTCGAGCGGAAGAACATCGCCGAGGTCATCCGCGAGCGCGTCGCGGTCGAGAAGAAGGTCGCCGAGGAGGAGGAGCGCATCAAGGACGTGCGCGCAAGCATGACCGCTAACCGCGAGAAGGAGGTGGCCGTCACCAAGGCCACCCAGGAGGCCGAGCAGTCGCGCATCAAGTCCGTCAAGGCGGCCGAGGCCGGCGAGCAGTCCGCGGCCTTCGCCGCGCGCCAGCAGCTGGTCCTGGCCGACGCCGACCTGAATGCCGCCGAGAAGGGCGCGCAGGCCGCGGTGCGCCGCGCCGAAGGCCACCAGGCCGAGGCCGCCGCCGCCGGACTGGCCCAGGCCAAGGTCAAGGAGGCCGACGCCATCGCCTCCGAGAAGCAGGGCTTGGCCCACGCCCGCGTCGCCGAAGCCGATTCCGAGGCGGCGCGCAAGCGCGGCCTGTTCGAGGTCGAGGTCCGGCAGGCCTCGGCGCGCGCCATCACCGAGGTTGGCCAGGCCGAGGCCTCCGCAGTCGAGCAGCGCATGCTCGCCGAGGCCAAGGGCTTGACCGAGAAGTCCACGGCCATGGCCAAGCTCACCGGCGAGACGCGCGGGCACGAGGAGTTCCGCATGCGCCTCGAAAAGCAGGTCGAGATCGAGAAGCAGCGCATCGCCGGCGACGTCACCATCGCCGAGAGCCGCGCGCACGTCCTGGCGGAGTCGATGAAGAACGCCAAGTTCGAGATCATCGGCGGCGACGGCCAATTCTTCGACCGCTTCGTCAAGGCCATGGCCCTGGGCAAGGGCATCGACGCCACGGTGGCGTCGAGCGAGGTCATCCAGCACCTTGGCCGCGAGTACCTGGAAGGCGGGCGCAGCCTGCCCGACGATCTCAAGGGGGCGCTCGCCGGGCTGGGCAGCAATGACCTCAAGAACCTGTCGCTGACCGCCGTGCTGCAGCGCATGCTCCACGGCAAGGACCCGGCCAAGGTCGGCGCGCTGCTGAAGCAAGCGCAGACGCTCGGGCTGCTCGACAGCGGGGACGGGGCGTGAGCGCCCACCTGCGCGCCGCCGTGCCTAGAGCGGCGCGCGCGTCCGCGCCTAAAACCCGGTAAGTCCGCAGCGGGACCCCGTCCTGCGCCTCTCGCCTCTCGCCTCTCGCCTCTCGCTTCCCGCCACTCCCCCGCACACGCCGATGGCCGATCCCGCACCCACCCTTGACTCCGGCACCTACGAGGTGGTCCGCCAGCGCCTTGACGCGCTTGGCGCGACCCTGCTCGAACGCGTCGGCGCGCTCAACGCGAAGCGCCTGGAGGTGTTCGGCGCGGCGGGCATGCAGCTGCTCGCCACCGAGCACGTGCGCACCGAGCACAACTGCATTCCGCGCGACATCCTGGCGATCGGCGACCGGCTGATTCTCGGTTACCAGGTGCACCTCGGGCTGAAATCGGCGACTGCGGTCGGCGACGTCTTCGCCGAACAGGTGGTCGCCGGAACCACCTTCACCCCGGCGCCGCGCGCGCTGCTCACCGGCGCGGCCTTCGAGAAGGACTTCGCCGAACTCTTCCAATACTACAAGAACGCGCGCCTGCTGCAGCTGGTGCGCAGCGACACGCACGTGCTCGCCGCCTTCCAGACCGGTCAGCGCATCAGCGACGTGCGCGTGCTGCGCTGGGCGCTTGCGGCGGACGGGGCCGGCTTGGCCTACGTCGACAACCGCGGCGCCGCGGATTACGCCTTCCCGCCCAGCCACGACTTCACCTGGGTGCGCACCACGCGCGAGGACCACGTCCAGGGCGCGCACCCGCACGTCAACATCCTCGACACGGTGTTCGTCGAGAGCATCCACGGCGACGTCACCATCAAGATCGAGAACAACACCGCGACCGGCACCGGCATCCTCAGCGACCCGGTCAAGGACACCAACCAGGGCCTGGACGACGCCGAGATCAGCTATGCGAAGCTCGAGAGCTGCATACTTATCCGCATCCGCCCGTACCGCGAGAACGAGCACCGCCACTACGTCTACAACATCCTCACCCACGAGGCGCTGCGCATCGACGCCATCGGCGCGAGCTGCCAGCAGCTGCCCGAGGGCCACGGCCTGATCTTCCCCGGCGGCTACTACCTGGCGAGCGGCGTCAGCAAGGTCTTCCCCCAGGATTTCGTCGGCATGCAGTTCGTGCGCGCGATGCGTGCGCCGAACGGCGAGGACCTCGCCTACATCTATTATGAGCACGAGCAGGGCGTCTACATCATCCTGCGCTACAACCTCATCACCCGCGAGGTCGAGCAGCCGCAGGTGTGCAACGGTTACACCTTCTTCGCCGACGGCCGCCTGGTGGTGTTCCGCGCCAACCCCGAGCCCGCGCGCCTGCACGCCATGCAGGTCTGGCAGACGCCCTTTGTCGCGGATGAGACCGCCGCGGCGGCGCCGCCCGACTCGCCGCTCGGCCGCATCGGCAACCGCGAACTGGTGCGCGGCATCAGCGACCTGCGCAACCTGCAGCGCCTGATCGCCAACCAGCGGCCGACGCGCGAGGCCTATGCCGACCTGCTCAAACAGGTGGTGCGCATCGGCGATTCCTACCACTGGCTGGACGATGAGGACAGCGGCGGCATGAAGCCACTGCTTGGCGAGGTGCGCGCCGCGGTCAACGCCGCGATCGGCGAGTTCGAGAAGGTCCTCCAGCTCACCGCACAGGCCGCCGGACAGGTCGCCGGCCTGGAAGCCGCGGCCGCCGAGCTGCTGCGCGCGCAGGCGCTGGAGACGCGCACCACCATCGACGCGTTCGTGCTGCCGCTCGCCGCCCTGCGGCGTAGCCGCGGCGCGGTGGCGAGCGCGCGCACCCTGCGCCACGTCGACGCCGCGCGCCTCGACGCGCTCGACCAACGTCTGGCGGCGGCGGCGGCCGAGCTGGCGGCGGCGGCGGTGGCCTTCCTCCTTCAGGAGCAGGCGCTCGCCTCCTATCACGCCGAACTCGCGGCGCTCGAGGCCCAGGCGGCGACGGTGACGACGGTCGCGGCCGCGCAGCCGCCGACCGCGCGCTGTGGCGAACTCGGGGCGGCCCTCGACCTGCTGGTCGAGACCGTCAACGGCCTCGATATCGCCGACGCCACCGCGCGCACCGGCATCCTTGAGCGCATCGCCCAGGTCTACGCCGGTCTCAACCGCGTGCGCGCGCTGCTCGACGGGCGGCGCCGGTCGCTCGGCGCGCGCGAAGGGCAGGCCGCCTTCGCTGCCCAGCTCGCGCTGCTCGCCCAGGCGGTAGCGAACGCGGTGGCGCTGTGCGCGACGCCCGAGGCCTGCGACGAGTTCCTCGGCCGTCTGATGCTTCAGCTCGAGGAGCTCGACGGCCGCTTCGCCGATGTCGAGGACTTCACCGCCGCGCTGGCGGCCAGGCGCGAGGAGGTCTACGAGACGCTGTCCGCGCGCAAGCAGGCGCTGCTCGACGAGCGCCAGCGCCGCGCCGATGGCCTCGGCCGCGCCGCCGAGCGCGTCATCGGCGGCATTGCCAAACGCGCCATAAGCTTCGCCACGAACGACGAGCTGAACGCCTACTTCGCCGCCGATGCGATGGTGCTGAAGGCGCGCACGGTGATCGCCGAGCTGCGCGGCCTGGGCGCGACGGTGCGCGCCGACGATTGCGAGGGGCGCATAAAAGCCGCGCGCGAGACCGGCGCGCGCGCGCTGCGCGACCGCGGCGAGCTGTTCGAAGGCGAGGCGGTCAAGCTGGGCCGCCACCGCTTCAGCGTCAACACCCAGGCGCTCGAGCTGACCATGCTGGCGCGCGCCGGCGGCGACGGCCGCACCGCGATGTGGTTCCACCTCGTCGGCAGCGATTACTTCAGCCCGGTCGAAGACGCGGCCTTCGCCGCGACCAGCGGCTTCTGGACGCAGGAGCTGCCCAGCGAGAACCACGCGATCCCGCGCTGCGCCTACCTCGCCTGGCAGGTCCTGGCCGGGGCCGAGGCTGGCGCCGAGCTGCAGCACCTTGCCGAGGCGGCCACCGACCCGGCGCGCCTGCTCGAGGCGGTGCGCGCCGTCGCCAGCCAGCACCATGACCACGGTTATGAGCGCGGCATCCACGACGCTGACGCGGCGCGCATCGTCGCCGCCCTGCTGCAGCTACGCGCCAGCTGCGGGCTGCTGCGCTTCCCGGCGCCGCTGCGCGCGGCGGCGCTGCTTGCCTGGGCGACCGGCGGCGGCGCCGCACGCGCGGGCTGGGTGCGCCAGGCGCGCGCCCTGGGCCGTCTGCGCGCGCACCTGGGCGACTCGCCGGCGTGGGGCGGCCTCGCCGGCGAGCTGGCGGAGTGGATCGCCGCACAGGCGGCGCGCACCGGCATGGCGCTGGACGCGGACGGCGCCGCGCAGGCCGGCGCCTACCTCGCCGAGGAGCTCGCCCGCCCCGGCGAGGTGCGCTGCGTGCGCAGCGGCTTGGCCGACGACCTGCTCGCGCGCTTCGCCACGTGGCTGCAGTCGCTCGGCGCCGAGGGCCGCCTCGCCGACGACCTGCGCAGCCTGCTCGATGGCAGTGAAGCGCCACTCAGCGAGGCCTCGGTGCTGCTCGGCGGCGGTGGTCCACGCATGCGCGGTCACCCCGCTGCCGCCGATCCGGGCGCCGGCGTCGGCGCCGCGCTGCGCCTCGCAGAAGCCTGGCTCGCGGCCTTCGCGGCCCGCCACCTGCCCGCCGCGCGGCCCGCACTCGCGGAGGCTGCCGCGTGGCTGCTGTGCGAGGGGCGCATCGCCGCCGAGGTGGTGAGCGCACGCACCGCCGTCACCGTCGACGGCCTGCTCAGCCAGCACCCGACCATCGTCGAGCGCCAGCTGGAGGTGCACATCGACACCTTCGCCGCGCTGCTGCGACCGTTCGCCACCCAGACCGTGCCCGCATACCGCGCCTACCAGGAGCAGCGCCGCCGCCTGCTCGACCAGGAGCGCACGCGCCTGCGCTGCGATGAGTTCGTACCCAAGGTGCTGACCAGCTTCGTGCGCAACCGCCTGATCAGCGAGGTCTACCTGCCGCTGATCGGTGACAACCTCGCCAAGCAGACCGGCGCGCTCGGCGACGCCAAGCGCACCGATCTGATGGGCCTGCTGCTGCTGATCTCGCCGCCGGGCTACGGCAAGACCACGCTCATGGAGTACGTCGCCAGCGTGCTCGGCCTGGCCTTCGTCAAGATCAATGGCCCGGCGCTCGGTCACGGGGTGCGCTCCCTCGATCCCGCCGCCGCGCCCGATGCGACCGCGCGCCAGGAGCTGGAAAAGCTCGGCCTGGGCCTGGAGATGGGCAACAACGTGATGATCGTGATCGACGACATCCAGCACTGCCACGCCGAGTTCCTGCAGAAGTTCATCAGCCTGTGCGACGGCAGCCGGCGCATCGAGGGGGTGTGGCGCGGGCGCACCCGCACCTACGACCTGCGCGGCAAGAAGGTCGCGGTGGTGATGGCGGGCAACCCCTACACCGAGTCGGGCGAGCGCTTCCGCATCCCCGACATGCTCGCCAACCGCGCCGACACCTACAACCTGGGCGACATCCTCGGCGGCCACGGCGAGGCCTTCGCGCTCAGCTACCTTGAGAACAGCCTGACCGCCAATCCCCAGCTCGCTGCGCTGGTCGGCCGCCCGCCACAGGACCTGGGGCGGCTGCTGCGCCTGGCCGCCGGTGACGATGCCGCGCGCGCCGAGCTGGAGCACCCCTACAGTGCGCTCGAGCTCGGCGAGCTGACCGCGGTGCTGACCCGGCTGCAGCGCGTGCAGCGCGTGCTGCTGACCATCAACCAGACCTACATCGCGAGCGCCGCACAGGCCGACGACTACCGCACTGAGCCACCCTTCAAGCTCCAGGGTTCGTATCGCAACATGGCCAAGATCGCGGCCAAGGTCGTGCCGCTGATGAGCGCCGCCGAGCTTGAGGCCGTGATCCTCGACCACTACCGCGGCGAGAGCCAGACCCTGACCACTGGCGCCGAAGTCAACCTGCTCAAACTCAAGGCGCTGCTCGGCGTGCAGAGCGCCGCGGACGCAGAGCGCTGGGCGGCGATCCTGCAGACCTACACGCGCCGTCAGGATCTGGCCGGCGCAGACGATCCCGCTTCCAAGGCGGTCCTGCAGCTCGCCAAGCTCGGCGAGCAGGTCGGCGCGTTGCGCACGGCGCTGCACGAAGCGGCGGCCGCGGCCGGCGCGCGCGGCGCCGAGGAGCGCCGCGCCCAGGCCGAACAGCTTGACCGCATGGTCGCGACCCTGGTCGCAGGCCTCGCCGCGCTGCGCCCGGAGCCCGCGGCGCCGCCGCCGCCCGCGAAGATCGAGATCGTCAACACCCTGCCCAAGTACTACGCCAACCTCTACCAGCACCACGTGCAGGTCATCGAGCAGACGCTGATCCCCGCGGTCGAGGCGATTGGCCGCTTCCTTGGTCAATCCACCGCGGCGCGCGACAACCTGACGGGTATCGCCAGCGACCTGCGCAGCCTGATCCAGCGCAACCAGAGCTCGCCGGTGATCGACCCGGGCACCGAGGGCGACGCGCGCTGACGGTGGTACGGCCAGGAATGAATAGCAGGGAAGATGAGCGAGGCGATGAAAGTGAAGGAGGATCGGCCGGTGGCGACCATACTGCTTCTCGGCATCGTCATGTTGGTAGCGAGACTTGTTTCTTCTCGTTCTTCGAAAGGTTGAGCGAGTGTGTATAAGCACGCGTACTCGTGCTTGAACGCTCACCAAAAATAGCATACCCACCGAGCCCACTCGGTGGGTATGCGTCTAGCCAAGTGGATCCTCAGCGGCTCTTCCAGTTTTCATTGTGGAAATAGCGCACGCGGTCGTTGATCCAAAATATCGGTGCAACCACCAGCAGGGCGATGGCCTAGATTTTCAGGATCGTGACCGTGTAGTGGCCCGTCTAGCCAGCGGACTGCTCCATGGCCATCCTGACGGCAATGATGTGGGACCGTCTGGTGCGATTATCCGCGGTGTCGGAACCCGCAGGGTTCCAGGCGTTCAGTCCGTACGCCCCGGTCTCATCCGCACCAGCATAAGCCCCAACGCAAAGAGCAGCATGGCCGTCGCTCCACCCATCCCGCAATGTGATCCGCCAGCGCCGCCCCCACCCGCGGCCGGCGGTGTTGGACCGGACACGCTCGCAGAGGTGACGGTCAGCACGCCCGTCGTGGCGGTGATCGCGTAATTGGATGCGCTGACACCACCGAGGTCGATGGTGATGGCATAGCTGCCAGGCACGCTGGCGGTGTTGGCGGTGGTGGACAGGATCGGCGAATGGCTGAGGACGGCGAGGGTGTCGCCATTGACCAGGCCGACCGCGTGGAAGGTGAAGGTGGGGTTCGCGGCACCTTCCACCCGCTGCAGCGCATCTGCGACCAAGACCAGTGGCGCCTGGGATACGGTCACCGAAGCGGTGGCGGTGACCGTCGGATGGCTGACGGTGTCCGTGGGCGTGAAGGTCGTGGAAAGCACATGGACCCCGGCATCCAGGCCGGTGCCGGCCACCGGTGAGTATACGAAGCTGCCGGCGACCGAGGCGGTGGCATCGAGCTGCGCCGCACCCAGCGGTGTGCCGTAGACGAGGCCAGCGGGAACCCAGGTAATGACCGGGACCGTGCGCGGTATGAGCGCCCGGATCCGGTTATTGTCGCCATCAGAGATGATCAATCTGCCATCCGGGGCGAGGCAGGTGGTTGTTGGTCGGTTCAGGCGCGCGAGGGTGGCGATCCCGCCGTCGCCGGATAAGCCCGGGACCGAACTGCCCGCGATGGTCGAGATGATGCCAGTGGCGTGATCGATCCGGCGGATTGCGTCATTGCCCGTGACCGAGACCAGCAGGTTGCCCTGGGCATCCAGGAGGAGGGCGGTCGGATTGCCGAGGTTCGCTGCCAGTGCCTGCCCGCCGTCACCAACCGCAGTTGTTATTGCCGCTATGCCGTTGCCCGCAAACGTTGCGATGGTGCCATCGGCAACGGCGATGCGGCGCACGCGGCGATTGCTGAATTCGGCGATGAAGATGTTTCCGGCTGGGTCGGCGATGACGTCAACCGGGTTGTTCAGAAGGGCGTTGGTCGCAAGGCCGCCGTCGCCCGCGAAGCCACCATTATCGCCAGGAACGCTGTTGCCGGCGATGGTGGAGATAACCCCGGTCAGCGCATCGATGCGCCGCACCCGCTGATTGCGCAAGTCGGTGATCAAGAGGTCGCCATTGCCGCTGATGTACAGGCCCACCGGCTGGTTGAGCGTCGCCGCCGTGGCCTGGCCGCCGTCACCTGAGAAACCGCCGGAGCGGTCAAGGTCCGCGGCCGAATGTCCACTGCCGACAATGGTCGTGATGGTCCCGTTCACCGCTATCTTGCGGATGCGATTGTTGTCCTGGTCGGCGAAGATCAGCTCGCCGGCGTTGGTGAAGGCGATGCGCACCGGATTCGCCAGTTGCGCCGCGGTGGCCGGTCCGCCATCCCCAGAGAAGCCATAAACGCCGGTGCCGGCAACGGTGCTGACGATCCCGGTGGTTGCCGAGATCCTGCAAATGCGGTTGTCGCCCTGCTCGACCACATAGAGGTCCCCCGACGGACCAAAGGCCATGCCGCCGAGCCGGCTGAATTGCGTCGTGGTGGCCAGCGCACCATCGCCGGAATAGCCGACGGCGCCGTTGCCGGCGACGGTCGAGATCAAGCCGGTGCCAGTGGCGACCATGCGGATGCGCGAATGACTCTCGTCGGCGATGAACAGGTTGCCGCTGCCATCCACAGCTAGCCCAAGCGGATTGTGCAGGGTCGCAGCGGTGGCGGCGATGCCGTCCCCGTTGTAGACGGTGCCGCCATTGCCGGCGATGGTGGTGATGACGCCGCCGGCCGCCGCCACTCTACGCACACGGTTGTTCCCCAGGTCTGAGATCAAGACGTCGCCAGCGCCCGTGACGAGCAGCGCCCGCGGCACGCTCAGCGCCGCCGCGGTCGCCGCTGCCCCATCACCGGAGAAGCCCTGGGTGCCGTTGCCGGCGATGGTGGTGATGGTGCCTGTCGCCATGGCCACAAAGCGGACCGTGGGGATTCCCTGATCGGCAACGTAGAGGTTTCCGGCTGCATCCACGGCCACGGCAGTGGGCTGGGACAGGGTCGCGCCAGTCGCAGGTCCGTGGTCGCCGATTGCTCCGCCCACGGGTGCGGTGCCGTTGCCCGCGACTGTGCTGATGAACCCGGTGATCGCATCGACCCTGCGCACGCGGTGATCGTTGACGTCAGCAATGAAGATGTCGCCCGCGGCGTCGAGGGCGATGCCCATCGGGAAGCCCAGTCTTGCTGAGGTGGCGGCAACCCCATCCAAGACAGAAGCGCCGCCGCCGGCGACGGTGGTGATGAGGCCGGTCGCGGCAGTGACCTTGCGGATACGCTGGTTGGTGCCATCGCTGATGAAGAGGTCGCCCTGCGCGTCGATGGCCATACTGGTGATGCCTGACAGCAGCGCCGCCGTGGCAGCCCCGCCATCCCCAGCGAAACCCTGTCCGCCATTGCCTGCAACCACGGCGAGCGTGCCATTTGCCAGGCGGTGCATGATGGTGGAGCCGGTACTCCAGAAGAGGGTGCCGTCCGCGGCAATGGCCAGCGCGGCCGGGAAGCCAATGCCTGCATGCTGCGGATCGCTCGCCAGTCCACCGCCCGCTATCGTGACGATGGCGTCTTCCGCCGGCGTCGTGGCGATGCCGGCCAGGGTCGCGACAAGGATCATTCCCACGTGAAGCAATATGGTGGACGAGCGGGAAGCCAGCTGACAAATGAGGGTGAGCATACAGGAACTTCTTGGGTTGGTGGCCGTACGAACTGCGGCACGGTAGGAGGTGGTTGGTTGGAGTCCAGGCGCGTGCCCAGATCGACAATGTGGAAGACCGCGCGCGTAGTCCATGTTCCGTGAGCGTGCAGGCACGCGGCCATGGCGGCGAGCCGGAACGCTGAGCGAGCATGACCATGTGGAGAGCATGATCGGCCGGCAGATGCACGACACCGTGACCGGTGGTCCTACTCGGCTTAGTGCGGCCCGCCCCTTTGGACCCGTCGACATCCCGCCTCTTGGCGGTCCTATCCCTTGCTGGCAATGGGTGGACGCCTCCAACCGACTTCACGTGGCTGAAGGTTGGTGTCCTCCGTATCATACGTAGGTGGTCGGTCGCGGACCGCAGGCTGCAATCAGCTGCCCTCCCGAAGCAACAACAGGCTCCGCCCGCACGTCCCTTCCGAGGTCCCCATGCGCCACCCGCTCCGCTCCATCGCCCTGTCTTGCCTGACCCTGCTCGGCGGCGCGCTCGCCGCGGCGGAGCCGAAGGAGGAGGCCGGGAAGAAGTCGCGCAGCGAACTGATGGACTACGGCTCGTTCATCACTGCCACCATCGGCCAGGGCAAGGAGCAGGCGACGGCCAAGGGCGTCGCGGTGCGCCTCGCCGACCACGGGCACGAGGCCTTCGTGTGTTTCGACACCGAGGGGCTGCGCGTGTCCGCGGCGTGGACGGGGACCTACCTCGACTTCAAGGGCCTGCCTTTCAAGGGCGGTTGGGACAATGCGCGCGGCCCCAACATCCCCGGGCCCATCCAGATCGCGACCCCGGCGGGTCCGGGCTGGGCCGGTCCGGCGGGCTTCGCCGACCCGCGCGAGCATGGCGATGGGCCGCTGCCGCTGAGCTGGGGCCGCTACCGTGGCTTGTACCGCCACGGCGACCAGGTGGTGTTCGCGTACACTGTCGGGCCATGCCCGGTGCTCGAACTGCCGAGCGTCCACTTCGAGAGAGAGACCGCGGTGTTCGTGCGCACCCTGCACCTCGGTGCCTCACCGCGGCCGCTGGCGCTGCTGGTTGCGGCGCTGCCGGGAGCGCAGGGCGCGACCGCGCACGGCGCGATGCTTACCGCGGGCGCCCAGACCATCAGCGCGGATGGTGCGGGCCTGCCCGCCGGCGCGGTCTGGAAGGTCGACGAGGGCCGCATCGTGCTCACCCTGCCCGCGCTTGCGGCGCCGACCACCATCCGCATCGCCTTCGCCGGCGGCGCCGATGCCGCGGCGCTGGCCGCGGCGCTCGCCGGCCCGGCCGCCGATGTCGAGGCCCTGACCAAGGGCGGCCCGACGCAGTGGGCGGAGACCATCACCACCGCCGGCACGCTCGGCAAGGACGGCGGCGACTTCGCGGTCGACACCTTGACGCTGCCTGAGAAGAACCCGTGGAACGCGTGGATGCGCGCGACCGCCTTCGACGTCTTCCCCGACGGCCGCATCGCGTTGTGCACCTGGAGCGGCGACGTGTGGATCGTCTCCGGCGTCGACGCCACGCTCGGCACGCTGACTTGGCGGCGCTTCGCCTCCGGGTTGTTCCAGCCGCTTGGACTGAAGATCGTCGACAGCACCATCTACGTGCTCTGCCACGGGCCGATCATGCGCCTGCACGATCTCGACGGCGACGGCGAGGCGGACTTCTACGAGTGCTTCAACAACGACTGTGCGGTGACCAACTCCTACCACGAGTTCGCCTGCGACCTGCAGACCGACAGCCACGGCGACTTCTGGTTCACCAAGGGCGCACCGGCGCTGGTCGGCCGCGAGAAGTTCGAGCGCTATACCCACGAGCACGGCACGGTGCTGAAGGTCGCCAAGGACGGCAGCGCGCTGCAGGTCATGGGCACTGGCTTCCGCGAGCCCAACGGCCTGTGCGTCGGGCCAGGCGACCTGATCACGGTCACCGACAACCAGGGCAACTGGCAGCCGGGTTGCCCCATCGACCTGATCCACCCGGGCGGCTTCTATGGCATGCCCGATCCGGCCAGCACCGCTGCCCGCCCACAGCGCGACCCACCGCTGTGCTGGCTGCCTTATGGCATGGACAACTCCTCCGGCGGCCAGGTGTGGGTCAGCGGCGAGCGCTGGGCCGCGCTGCAGGGCGAGATGCTGCTGACTTCATACGGCAAGTGCGCGCTGTTCACCGTGCTGATGGACCCGCCGCCGGCGCCCGGCGTGCTGCCGGTGCAGAGCCTGGTGGCGCGCCTGCCGCTCGCGTTCGAGAGCGGCATCATGCGCGCTCGCTTTTCACCGGCCGACGGCCAGCTCTACGTCTGTGGCATGCGCGGTTGGGGCACCGCGGCGAGCAAGGACGGCACCCTGCAGCGTGTGCGCATGACCGGCAAGCCGCTGCACCAGGCCACCGGCTTCCACGTCGCCAAGGGCGCCATCACCCTGACCTTCAGCTGCGCCCTCGACCCCAGGACCGCGGGCGAGGCCGACAGCTACAGCGCCGAGATCTTCACCATGGTCGAGAGCAAGGCTTACGGCTCGCCCGAATTTTCAGTCGCCGATCCCAAGAAGAAGGGCCGCGACCCGCTGCCCATCACCGGCGCCACGCTGTCCGCCGACGGTCGCTCCGTGACCCTCGCCATTCCCACGCTCGCGCCGGTGATGGGCCTGATGCTGAAGGTGCGTATCGAGGCGAAGGATGGGGCTTCGATAGACCAGGAGCTTGCTGGCACGATCAACCGCATGCCATGACGGGGTCCAGGCTCTCGAGCCTTCACTTTACTTCACCACCACCCGCACCCCCGGCCGGATGAGCTGGAAGAGCGTGGCGATATCCTCCTGCCGCAAGCGCACGCAGCCATGGCTGCCGTGCTTCTCGAGCCATTCCTGCGGATCGGCGCCGGTGAATCCGTGGATGCCGATACCGCGGAAGCGGCGGTCCTTGCCGGGGGTGAAGCCCAGCCAGTAGCCGCCGAGGACGTTGCCGGGATCGCGGGCGGCGAAGACGTGGCCGGTGTCGGGATCGCGCCACGCCGGGTCGCGTACGCAGCTCGCCACGGTGGTGGTGCCGGCGGGGGTCGGGGTGGCCTCGCGGCCGACGCCGATGGGAAAGCAGGCGACCAGCAACGGCCCGCGCCAGAGCAGCAGGCGGAAGTCGTCGCGGCGCACTTCAAGGCGCGCGCGTGCGGTCTTGAGGTCGAGCACCTTGAGCAGCTGCCCCGGCTGCAGCCCGTCGCCGGCTTCGGGATTGAGACGCAGCAGGGCGCCGCTGCCCAGGCGGTAGCGCCGCGCGATCGCCGCCAGCGTCTCGCCGGCGTGCACGCGGTGCAGGCGCAGGCCGAGCCGTTCCATGCCCGGCAGGCGTTCCGGCCCCAGGCAGACGCGCGCAGCGAGCGTCGCCAGGTGGTCGGCGAGAGCCGCGTCCCAGGAGGCTGCGAGCTGGCGGCTGCCGCTCACCAGGTCGTCGAGCGGAGATGCTGCTGCCCCCGCGGCGCCCGTAGTCAGGACGGTAAGCAGCATCAAGGCGACAATGGTCGGACGTGCAGGCACGTCGGCAGCCTCATGCCTTCCGCCTGATCCGCAATGGCAGGTGGATAGGCCAACGCGTGCGCCGAACCGCAACACGTCCTTCTGGCCTCCAGCATGGCAACCGGTTTACGCTCATCCGCGCGGGCTCGCGCTGCGCATGGCGATGCACCGCCGGACCGCGCTCGACGGGCCGTCCGGCAGGCGTTACCGGGGCCCGTGTGGGATTATCCAACAGGAACAACGCAAGAAGTGAGGGCATTCATCGGACCTACCCCCAAAGGAGCCTTCCCATGCAGCTCGTCCGCCACCTCGTCCTCGCGTGCGCCATCGTCGGTGCCAGCGCTTCCTTCTCCATGCTCACCGCCGAGGACGCCAAGCCCGGCCGCGGCGAGAAGATCGCCGTCGAGACCCTGCCCGACGCGGTCAAGGCGACCTTCGCCAAGGAGGCCCCCGATGCGAAGGAGGTCTACAAGTCCAACAAGGACGGCGCGGACGTCTACCGCGCCAAGATCAAGGGCCCAGATGACAAGATGCTGATGCTGGTCGTCGGCGCCGATGGCGCGGTGATCTCGAAGAACCCCGCCCGCCAGAAGGGCGAGGCCAAGCCCGCCAACTGAGCAACGCCGGCCGCGCGTGCGCGGGCTTGTGTGGTTTCCGTCACCCCCGCTCGTTCACGAGCGGGGGTGACGCCTTTTCGCGAACCGCCATCACGCCAACCAGTGGCGAAAGGAAACGATGTTCCGCAGAGGCGCAGAGTGGGAGGCAGGAGCTCGCAGAGGCGAGGTTCGGGAGGCTGAGTCGCCGCGGATGGCCGGTGGACGGTGTCGCGTCGTCGATTGTTGTCCGCTGCGGACTCACCGCCTCCGCTCCACGCCTCTGCGGTGGATCTTCTCTGGCTTTTTGGCGGGGCCGTGCCGGAGGCAGGCGCGCGGGTTCACCCCACGTCGGTTTCGGGCGTGCAGATCAGGAACGGCTCGCCCCACTGCGCGCTGTCGGCCAGGCTCCAGTGCACCGCGGCGGCCGCGGCAGCGCTGGCGATGCGTGCCAGGCGCAGGCCGTGTTCGCCGCCGCTGACCAGGCGCGCCGGGCCGTCGCCGCTCTCCTCGATGGGCGTGAAGTGCGCCTCGGCAGGGCCGTCGTTCCAGCCGGTGACCGCGCACCACTGCCACACGCCGTCGAGCTGCAGACGCACCGCGCTGATGGTACGTCCGGGGCCGGTCTCCTTGAAGGTGGCCATGGCCGGTTCGCTGAGGTTGTCGCTGGCGGGGATGTCGAGGTACATGGCGGGTCGTCCGTACGCGAGGGTATGGCCGTCGACGGGCGCGCCAGCGGTGCGACGTCCGCCGTCCGCTGTCGACAGCCAGGCGAATTCTAAGGGACGCTCGAGGCCGGACGCCGGCCATCGGACGCCGCCGCCGGCAGCGCCAGCGTCGGATCGACGATCAGCCGCAATCCCCAGCGCTGCCACGGCTCGACGGGGCGCGGCGGCAACACGAGGCGGTCTTTGAAGCGGCGGTGTTGCCAGAAGTATTGGCCGGGGAAGGCGGCGACCATGGCGGCGATCAGGTCCTGGCTGGCCTGCACCAACGCCGCCTCGTCGCCGGCGTCATGGGCCAGGGGCCTGCCCATGAACAACACGCTACGACCGGCCCGCACGCGGATGCACAGTCCGGGCACGATCGGCACGCGCGCTCGATTGGCGAAGAAGCCCGGCCCGCCGTGGCAGTAGGTGGCGACGCGGAAGTACCAGGCGGGCACGCCCTCGCGCGAACCGGGCGCCTGATCGGCCATCAGTCCGACCGGGGTGCCCTGGCGCAGCGCGCGCATCACCAGCACCGCGCTGGAGCGGTCGCCGTGCTCGGCGAGCAGGACGGTGATGCCGGTGCGCTCGCGCTGCGCGTTCACCAGGCGGTCGACGGCGGGATTGTGCTGGGCCTTGGCATATGCCAGGAAGCGCGGCACGAACTGGCGCACGCCGGCCGCCCCCATGTCCCAGGTGCCCAGGTGGGCGGTGAGGAAGGCGCACCCGGGATGGCGGCGGTGCACCAACGCGTGCCAGCCGGGGGCGAGCGTACGGATGTGGCGTTCCGGCCCGTCCGGACCGCCGACCGTCCACAATTCGAGGAAGTTCGCGCCCATGGTCGCGTAGCTGCGCCGGATCAGGTCGCGGCGCCGGGTGGGGTGATGGGGCAGGCCGGCATCGCGGAAGACCCCGCTCGCCACGCGCCGGCGGATGCCGAGGTAGAAGGCCAGCACGCCCAGCCCGCCGCCGACCCGCCCGGCGGTGTCGCCGGCGAGCCGGTTGAGCGCGCGCAGCAGGGGCAGCACCACCAGGCGGTTCAGCATCGCCGCATGCTAGCAGCCTGCGGAAAAACCTCGACCCGGGCGGCCTGCCGACGCCTGTCCAGCCCTGCCCGCCGGCCCCGCGCGGCGTGCGTCCTGGCGGCCATGTGCGCGGGCTATGGTCGCCGGGCGGACTTCCGATGCCGTGCGTCCTGACGCCTTGTCAGGATGGGCCTGCGCGCTACTGTGCGCGACCATTTCGCATCTGTCAGTGCGCGGCCCCGCCGCGCCGGAGCTGGAACACCATGGCCATCAAGCGCGTCTGGATCGAAGAAGGCTGCATCGTCTGCAATGCCTGCGAGACCACCTGTCCCGAGGTCTTCAACGTCACCGAAGACAGCTGCTACATCCGCTCCGAGGTGCGCGAGGACGGCAAGCAGGACACCAACCTGGCCGCACGCAGCGCGCTTTCCGGCACCTCCGGCGCGGACCTCGCCGACCAGATCGAGGAAGCGGCCGAGGGCTGCCCGGTCGAGGTCATCAAGTTCGAGAAGTGAAGTGGGTCGACCTGGGTTGGTCGGCTCAGACCGGCCTCTAGGAATCCTAACCCTTCGATTTCAGCTGGTTACCGGGTCGAACTCCTGAAGGGTCATAGGGAACTCCGTGCTCGGCATGCAGAGCCCTTCCATGCGGTCCAATTGTCGCTGCGGGAATGCGGATGGGGCCGCCCATGCAGGGCCAGGAATTGGTATAAGGTGTCTGTTCCCAGTGCGTTGCCCTAGGCCACGAGGGGATGCGCCGCAGCTGCTCGCGGTGGTCAGAGCACGCAGCAGCCAAGCACATGGGCCGGTATGGACCGCCCCCGGCCTCTGGCTGTTTGCTGGACGTAAGCGCTTGGGGTAGAATGCCCCAGGTGCGCGTGGGAGAGGCTTCCACACGCTTGCCAGGAGCGAAAAGATTGGGCTAAAGTCCGCTCGGACGGCGCCGATCATGATGGCAGCATGGGGACCTGGTCCCCTGTGGAGAAGGCCATGGAGATTCATAACAACGACTACCGGCCGGCTGACCCGGCGACCCGACGGCGGCAGACCGAGGCGGCGTCGGCGCGCAGCGGCGCGCCGGTGGTCACGCCCGCCGGTCAGACCGACCAGATCGACGTCACCTCCAGCAGCCCCGCGGCCATCGCCCGCTACGTGCAGCTCCTCAAGGACATGAACCCGGTCGACCTGCACAAGATCGACCAGCTGCGCCAGCGCATCGCCGAAGGGTCGTACAGCGCCTCCGCGGACGAGATGGCCGGGCCGCTCGCCGAACTCCTCGGTGGTGGCGGCAGCTCCGAGCGCGTCACGCCGAACGCCAAAGCCTGACGCGGAACCCTTCCATGCGCCTGCTCCGCCATGCCTGGGCCGCAGCCGTGCTCGCCGCCGCGCTGCTCGCGGCCCCGGCCGCCGAGCTCACGGTGCTGCCCGAGGGCAGCGCCGCGCAGCGCATCGCGCTCGGCAACGAGGCGCTGATGCAGAAGCGCTACGAGACCGCGATCGAGCACTACCGTCGCGCCCTGCTCGCCGACAGCACGTCGTTCCAGGCGCTCTTCAACCTCGCTCTCGCCTACCAGCAGCTTGGCCAGAACGAGGAGGCGCGCAGCTGGTATGAGCAGGCCAGCAAGGTCGGTCAGGGCCATCCCGAGGTGCTCTGCAACCTCGGCGTGCTGGCCTTCAAGGCCGGCGACTTCGCCAACGCCGCCGAGCGCTTCGGCGAGGCTGCGCGCCTCGCCAGCGAGGCGCCCGCCGAGGCTGCCGACTACTGGTTCAACGTCGGCACCGCGCGCGAGCGGCTCAGCCAGTGGCAGGAAGCCAAGCGCGCCTACGAGGAATGCCTGGCGATCGTGCCCGGGCACTTCGGCGCGCAGTACAACCTCGGCACGCTCTACCTCGGCCCGCTTGCCGACCAGCCACAGGCGCTGTTCAAGTCCGAGACCCACCTCGCCAAGGCGCGCGACCTGGCGCCGACGCGCAGCGAGCCGTGGGTCAACCTCGCGCTGGTCCACGAGCGCACCGGCGCCGGCGAGCCCGACGCCGACTTCGCCCAGGCGCTGAAGGTCGCGAGCGGCACGCAGGCGCAGCGCGTGCTGTGGCAGCGCGCGCTGTTCTCCAACCGCCAGAAGCCGCCGCGCAAGGTCGCCATGCGCGATGACCTGCAGCGCATCCTCGCCGAGGACGCCGACTTCCCCGAGGCGAGCGGCATGCTCGGCGCGTACTTCTTCGCCATCGCCGACTACGACAAGGCCATCGCCCTGCTCGAGCGCGAAGTGGCGCCCGGGCACTTCGATCCGTCCAGCAACGTCGACCTCGAATCGCATTACCTGCTCGCGCTGATCTACACCGACCACCGCCCCGACGCGACCAAGGCGCTGGCCCACGCCAGCGCCTACTACGAGCAGCGCCCCGACAGCGCCAAGATCCACGAGCTGCGCCGGCGTGCGCTGCGGCTGTCGGCGGGTGGGCAGTGAGCAACCGTCCCCGGAGCCTGCCATGAGCGCCTGCACCTATCGCCGCGCGGGCGAGGACGTGGTCTGCCCGCACGATGTGGTCCCCGGCTCGGCGGTGTGCCTGTGGCACAACCCGGCGGTGCGCAAGACCGATGCCTACGTGCGCGAGCTGCTGCAGCGCGCCGACGCGCGCGGCAAGGGCGACCTGCACGGCTTCCAACTCGCCGGCCTGGTGTGGCCGCAGGCCGGTCTGCCGCTGCGCAACCTGCGCGGCTGCGACCTGCGCGACGCCTTCCTCGACGCTGCCGACCTCGGCGGCGCCGACCTCGCCGACGCGGTGCTGCGCCGCACCAGCCTCAAGGGCGCTGATCTGCGCAGCGCGCGCCTGGCGGGCACCGACCTGAGCGGCTGCAACCTGAGCGGCGCCGACCTGCGCGATGCCGATCTCTCCGGCGCGCTGCTCGCCGACACCTGCCTGCTTGGCGCCGACCTGCGCGGCGCGCGCTTCGCCGGCGCGCGCATCGTCAGCTTCCGCTGGAACCAGCTCACCCGCTTCGCCGGGGTCAGCGGCCTCGATCCGAACGGCGCGCAGTGCGGCCCCGACGAGACCCAGGTGTTCCTTGCGCCGCTGCTGGCCTCGGACCCGCATCCGAGCGGCGTGCGTTCGGCGCTCGCCGATCCCGATCTCGAGCTGACCAAGTCGCGCATCTTCGCGCCCGGGCCGCTGGTGGCGCCTGTGGTCGCGGCCCCGGTCCCGGCCGCCGCCGCCACGGCGGATGAGCCGGTCACCGTCGCGATCGCCGCTGCGACCGTCGCCACGACCGCCGCCCCGGCCGTGGCGCCCGCAACGGTGTCCACTGCGGCGCCGAGCGTGCCGACCACCGCCATCGCCGCGGCGCCGTCCGGGCCGCTGGTCGGCACCACCTCGTACCCGCCGTCGCGGACGCCGGCCACCGCACTGCACGCGCTGCCACGCCCGCGTGCTGGCCACGGCCTGCTGGTGGCCACGGTCGCGGCGCTGGTGCTCGCCGCCGGCGGTGTGGGCGCCGGCGTCTACGGCTGGCAGGTCGCCATGCAGGCGCGCGGCGTGGCTGCCGCGGCCAGCGCCGCGCTGCAGGCCAAGCCGGTGCCGCCCGACGCGGCGCGCCTTGCCCAGCTCGAAGGCGAGCGCACCGCCAGCGCCCGCCAGCACGAGGCCGACCTTGCCGAACTCAAGCGCCTGCAGGGCACCGTGCACGAGGCCGCGGATCGCGGCGCCAACGCCCGGCAGGAGGCCGCGGTCAGCCGCGCCGAGTCCGAACAGCTGCGCGCGAACCTGCACGCCAGCGAGAACGAGGCATTGCGCCTGCAGGGCGTCGACGACCGCTGCACGGTGCTCGCCCAGCAGCTCAAACAGGCCCAATCCCTGGCTGCCGACCTCGCCCGCCACGGCGCCAAGGAGAGCCGCGTTGCGGTGATCCTCGCCCAGGGCGTCGACCGCCTGCAGGACGAGAACCGCACCCTCGCTGAGCAGCGCGATCAGCGCCTGCTTGATTACGGCAACGCCGCCCAGGCCCAGGGCGAGGTCAAGCGCCTGCACGGCGAGCTCGACACCGCCATCGCCGAGCGCGAGCGGCTGCACCAGCAGAATCAGCAGCTGACCGCGAGCCTGCTCGGCGCGCAACACGACATCGAGCGCTACCTGGCGCGCATCACCGCCACCCACCTGCAGGACTACCTGGGCAGCGACAACGCGCACGAGCCGCTATTGCCCCTGACCGCCGGCACGCCGGTCGCGCTCAGCGGCGACTACCTGCTCACCCTGCGCGTCGACCGCGGCCAGACTCCCGGCACGGTGCAGGCCCAGGTGGTGGTGCAGCGCCCGCCCGCGGCGACCAATCCCGAGGTCACCATCGTGCTCTACGATCAGGACGAGCGCCCGCTGCGCCGCATCGCCTACAGCTTCCCGCACGTCGACGGCGGCGCGCCCTTCGTCAGCGGCATGACCACCGTCGCCTGCGACCGCTTCCCCAGCTTCGCGCGCGTGCTGGTCGCGGCGGGCATGGATGACGTCTCGGCCAAACGCTAGGCGCGGCCCCTTCCCACTTCGGCCGCGCCGCCCATACTGCGCGGCATGCTGCGGATGACGACCATGGCGCGGAGCGGGTTTCTGGCCGCGCTGCTGATGCTGGGCGGCTGCGGCGACACCGCCGCCCCGAGCCGCGGCCGCGCCAGCGACCCCACCGCACCGCCGGCGGATCGGACCAAGGAGCTGGCGGCCGAACGCGAGCTCGCCGACCTTGAGGCGCAGGTCGCGGAGCAGCGCAAGCTGCCGGCCCAGGAGCGCACCGCGGCAGAGCAGCGCTTCGGCGGCACGTTGGAGCGCACCGTCGCCCACGTCGCCGGCACGCACGTCGAGAACAAGGCGCTCTACTGGCTGGCCTCGTGGCGCTTCACCTACCGCGATGGCGATGGCGTCGACGATCTGCTCGATCACATCAACCAGCTCAAGTCGCCGGCCTTCCGCAACGCCGGCAAGGCGCTGCGCGTGCAGCTGCGCCTGCGCCAGGGCCAGGTGCGCGAGGCGCGCGCGCTCGCCGAGCCGCTGGTCGCGCAGATCCCCGAGTTCAACGGCCTGCTCGACCTCATCGCCTGGCACGAGACCGTCGGCCAGCGCGCGCCACGCGTCGCCAGCCGCAACCTCAGTGGCGGCCCCGACGATCCGCTCGGCCGCGGCGAGCCGTGGCTGCTGCTGTTGTTCGTCGAACGCGTCGACGACAACGCCCTGCAGCGCATCGCGCGCTACCAGCAGGCGGTGGCTGGGCTGCCCAACCCGGCGATGATGCGCCTGGTGGTGGTGGCCTTTGATCCCAGCCCGCTCAACGCCACCGCGACCCTGCTCAACCAGGGCCAGGGCAAAGGGCCGGTCCCCGATCTGATGTGGGCGAATCCCAACGCCAACGGCACCAGCAAGGCGTGGGAGAGCGCTTGGAAGCTGCCGCAGCCGCTGCCGCACAGTGCGCTGCTCGGCCCGGACCGCACCATCATGGCGGTCGAGCTGCCGCCGGAGGAGCTGATGAAAGTGGCGGGCGGGGGCGGGAAGAAATAGCGGCGCGAGGCGCGGACTGAACACCTGCAGGTGGACGGGTCAGCGCGCAGTTCGTGTCCGTCTGCCGGACACGCATTCACATTGCGAGATCGCGCGCCTTCAGCGCCCCTTGATCAGATACGCATCCGCCAGCACCAGGTGGTCGCCGATATCGTAGCGCGCGCCGTAATCGACGTGCAGTTCGAGGACCTGGACGCCGGTGAGGTCGAGGTCGATAAGTTGCGGCTTCTCGCCGCCCTTGATGCTGTCGCGTTTCCATACCGTCTTGCCATCGGCGAGCACGCTGGCGGCGCAGTCGCCCTGGTCGGCGACCAGATCGGCGATGCCGACGGTGGCGCGCAGTCGCTCGTAGGCGCCGGCGGTCTTCCAGCTCAGGGAGGCCTGGCTGTGCACGGTCAGGCCGTGGTCGTAGCGCACCCCGCCCAGGCGCAGCGGCGAGCCGTCGAGGTTGCGGTCTTTCTGCCACGGCCACACCACGCCGAAGGCGCCGGTCTCTTCGACGTGCGCGGCGGCGAGGTCGCCGAGCCAGACGCGCCGGCCGCCGTCGATGCGCAGGCGCACCGCGCTGATCCCCGCGCCGACTGCCACGGCCGGCGCGGCGGCGAGCGTCAGCGGATCGCCCGGCAGCAGGCGCAGCGGCGGATGCGCGTCGTCCAGCACCGCGTTCAGGCGCAGGCCGCGCCCGCTCTTGAGGGCGCCGGCCAGGCGCAGGCCACGCACCTGATCGAGGGCCAGCTCCTGCGGCTTGGGGTCGATGTCGAGGCGCAGGATGAGCTTGCCGGCGACGATGCCCTCGACGCGGCCGGAATAGACGCCGCTCTCGAGCTGCACCTGATCGGCCTCGGCCTTCTCGCCCGCGGGCGGCTCGCCACTGGTGCTCCAGCCGCGCAGCGCGGCCAGCGGCAGGGTCAGGGTGCCGAGCGGCCCGACCAGTTCGACGGTGTGGTCGGCGGCACCGGGGCGGATGCGCTCGGCCGGCAGCCAGCTGCCGTCGACCAGCCACACTCCGAAAGCGCGGTTCGCGGCATTGGCCAGTCCAGTGCCGGCGCCCGGCTCGAGCCAGTCGCAATCGGCCAGCGCCATGGTGGTGCCACCGCACGCGACCGTGCCCGCCTTGCCGTCCAGGACCAGCGCCGGACCGTTCAGCGTGCGGCCATCGAGGGTGCCGACGCTGGCGGCGTGGAGCCCCGCCGGCAGCAGCAGGGACGCGGCGACGACGAGCAGGCGCAGGGCGGCGGTCATGCCCGCGATGTTACGGCCGGCGCGCGGCCCGCCAGCGTTCTCAGAACAGCCGGCCGCGCAGCTTCTTCAGCGCCGCGCCGGGGTCGGCCGAGGTCATCAGCGCTTCGCCGACCAGCACCGCGTCGACGCCGGCCTGCTCCAGGCGCCGGCAGTCGTCGCGGGTGTGGATGCCGCTCTCGCTGACCACCACCCGGTCGGCGCCGAGCAGGCCGGGCAGCAGGGCGAAGGTGGTCTCGATGCTCAGCGAGAAGTCCTGCAGGTTGCGGTTGTTGACGCCGATGAGGTCGGCACCGGCTTCCAACGCGCGCAGTGCTTCATCGGCGTCGTGGACCTCAACCAGCACGTCCAGGCCGAGCTCGCGCGCGAAGCCGCCGAGGTCGCGCAGCTCGCCGTCCTCCAGGCACGCGACGATCAGCAGGATGGCGTCGGCGCCGGCCAGGCGCGCCTCGGCGATCTGGCGCTGGTCGAGGATGAAGTCCTTGCGGATCACCGGCATGGTCACCGCACGGTGCACCGCGACGAGGTGGTCGAGATGGCCGAAGAAGTGCTTCTCGTCGGTCAGCACCGAACAGCAGTGCGCGCCGCCAAGCAGGTACTGGTAGGCCATCAGCACCGGGTCGTAGTCGGCCTTGAAGATGCCGCGCGAGGGGCTGCCCTTCTTGCACTCGGCGATGACGTGGATGGTGTCGTCCGCCGGCCGGCGCAGCGCCGCGCGGAAGCCGCGGCACGCCGGCAGATCGCGCAGCAGCGCACGGTCGACCGCCGGCAGGCGCGGCACCAGGGTGCGGGTGTGGGTGACGATCTCGTCGAGGATCATGCGGGCGCCATGCTGGGCCACCCCTCCCGTTGGCAAGCCACGACCATCGATAAAGGCGCAGAGAACCGCCAAGACACCCTCGACCGCTGGAAGCCTGGATGCCGAAATCGCGACCCAGGTGATGTGAACGGTTTCCCGGGCAGCATCGCCCTCCTTCAGCCCTTGGCGTCTTGGCGTCTTGGCGGTTCAATCCTCGCTATCACGGTTCAGTTTGACGGCGGATAGCGCGGAATGAGCCGCTGTTGTCGGCGGAACAGGCGGGCGAGGGCGCGCAGCCGCAGCGGCCTGGCGCCGGCGCGGCGGTTGGCGGCGCCGATGGCGAAGAGCAGGCGTTGCTTGGCGAAGATCATGGAAAAGCCGCGCCACAGGCTGATGTCGGGGTCCCAGGCCTGGATAGCCTCGGAGCCGGCGCCGTTGATCTCCATGATGGTGAAGCCGCGCCCGGCGCGCAGCGCGTCGGGGTCGGCGAAGCGCACGTCGAAGCGGCCGCAATGGAAGCGCGGCAGGTCGCGGGCGATGGCGTCGACGGCAGCGACCAGCTGCGGGGTGATCAGCGCGGCCCCGTCGCGGTACAGTCCGCCGACGCGCGTCGAGCCGATGGTGGCGACGCGCACCACCTCGCCGGCGGCCGGCACGCGCGTGGCGTCCAGCTCGCTGGTGTGGAAGGGCGAGCCGAGCAGACGCGCCGTGCGCGCGTTGGCGGCGATCAGCGCGCCCAGGGTGCTGCGTCCATCGCCGGTGACGCGCGGGAAATGGCGCAGCGCCAGGCCGATGATGCGGCCGGCGCCGTGCGCGGGGTGGCGCGCGTAGAAGATCCCGGCCTCGCCTTCGGCCGGCAGCCATTGCTGCAGCACTACCACCTCGCCGATCGGGAAGGCCGCGACGTAGGCGCGCAGAGCGGCGATATCGTCGACGCGCCGCACGCCGTAGCCGCACAGGCCGAGGTCGGGCTTGGCGATGAGCGGGAAGGCCAGCCCCGCGCTGGCCACTGCCCGTTCCAGCTCGCGTGCACCCAGCCGTCCGGTGTTGGGCAGGGCTGCGGTCAGCGCGGTCGCCGCGCGCGCCACCGGCCCCATGCCGCGGAAGTACTCCAGCTTGCCCTCGCCCATCAGGCCGCCGGCGGTCAGCGTGGGGTTCGCCGCCGCCGGCAGGGTCAGGCAGCGGTGCTGCAGGCCCAGCCACACCCACTGCGCGACCAGGGGCACGCAGATCAGCCACTTGGGCAGGCGCTCGAGGGGGCCGCAGCGCGGTGCGGCGGGCGGCGCAGATAAGGGTCGTGCGGCGTGCCCCGCAGGCTCCGCCACTGCGGTTCCACTGTGGTCCAACGTGGGCGCCGCAGCGAACCGCACGCTCATTCCGGCTGGCCGGCCGGGGTCCGGCGCAGCCCTGAGAGCAGGAACACCAGCACCACGCCGGTGGCGAAGCCGCCGATGTGGGCCATGTAGGCGACCCCGCCCTGGGCCTGCATGCGCAGGCTCTGGAACTGCTCAAGCACCTGCAGGCCGATCCAGCCGCCGAGCACGATCCACGCCGGCAGCAGGGTTACGGCGCGGCCGACGATCACGCGCACCTTGTTGGTCGGATACTTCACCAGGTAGGCGCCGAGCACGCCGGCGATCGCGCCCGAGGCCCCGAGGTTGGGAATGATCGAGTCCGGCCCCATGGCGATCTGCGCGGCGCTCGCGGCCAAGCCGCACAGCAGATAGAAGAACACGAACTTGAATTTGCCGAGCAGGTCCTCGATCTGGTCGCCGAAGATCCACAGATAGAGCATGTTGCCGAGGATGTGCATCCAGCCGCCGTGCATGAACATCGACGACAGCAGGGTCAGCCAGATCGGGGAGGGGCCGGCGTAGTGGTGGAGGGCGTAGGGCTTGCCGTCGACGTCCAGCATCTGATCGCCGACCAGGTCGGTGTGGTGGGTGATCTCGAAGGGCACGGTCGCGTAGCCGTTGGTGAAGGGCTCACCTTGGGCGAGCTGCACCGCGAACATCGCGGCGTTGGCGGCGATCAGCAGGTAGACCACCACCGGCACGGAGTGCCGCGTCGAGTTGTCATCGCCGAGAGGGAAGAAGCCCATGGTGCGTATCCGGGGGTGGTCGTGGAGCGGAGGGTCGGTGTGGCGCCGGGCCGCTGCACCGTGCGCTAGCGTTCAGCGTGCCAGCCCGGTCTCCGCCGCGGTCAGTCCGGCCTCGTTCTCGTACTGGCGCAGCAGGGCTTCGGCAAGCAGGCCCTGGCCGGTGGTCCAGGGTTCGTGCGCGACCAGATAGGCGAGCAGGCGCGGCGGCTCCTGGGTGCGCTGGAGGCTGGCGCGCCGGCGCAGCAGCTCGCGCCAGTCGGCGAGCGCGGCGCTGCGGTCGTGCGTGCCGGCGCGGATCGCGGCCGCATGCGCCGGGGTCACCCGACAGGACAGGACCTGGAGCTGGGCGTCGAGGTCGCGCGCGCTCGGCAGCTCGGCCGTGGGCAGGGCCATGGCTGCGATGGTCTCCGCCGCCGCCGGCCGCAGCTCCTCGATCAGCGCCGCGTCCGGCGCTTGCGGCGTGCTGCAGCCGGTGACCAGCACCAGTGCGGCCAGCAGGGCTGCCCAGGGCCCGACGCGGAGCCCGCGATAGGGCGCGGCGCGAGCAGAACGGGGGCGCGGGGGCATCGCGGCATGCTCCGGCGGCCGGCCGCGGCTCAAGCCCCAACGGCGGATGCAGAGCGCCCGGGTTTGGACTTGCGCCAGGTGCGCTGCGCATGGGATGACCCCGCCGCGCCATGACCCCGTACCTCTGGCTGATCCGCCTGACCTTCCTCAAGCTGATGGCCTACCGCATGCGGTACGTCACCGGCATCGCCACCTACGGGGTGTTCGTCGGCGGCCAGTACGCGCTGTGGAAGGCGGTCTACGCCGCGAAGCACCTGGGTCCCGACGACCGCCTCGACGGTCTGACCCTGGCCCAGATGACCACCTACCTGGCGGTGGGCTACATCGCGCGCGCGGCCTACTTCACCAACACCGACGGCGAGATCGCCGCGCGCTTCCAGAGCGGCGACGTCACCCTCGACCTGCTCAAGCCGGTCGACTTCCACGCCCAGTGGCTGGCGCAGGCGGCCGGCGAGACCGCCTTCCGCGTGCTGTTCTTCGCCCTGCCGATGAGCCTGGTGCTGGTGCCGCTGTTCGGCGTGCAGGCGCCCAGCGGCGCCGGCTGGTGGCAGTTCCCGCCGCTGTTCCTGCTCGCCTTCCTGATCAACGCCGAGCTCAACCTCCTCGCCGGCACCGCCAGCTTCTTCCTCGAGGACATCACCGGCCTGATGAGCCTGAAGCGCAACCTGATCATGCTGCTCTCGGGCCTGATGGTGCCACTGCACTTCCTGGGCGAGACCCTGGCCGCGATCACCAGCATGCTGCCGTTCGCGCTGATCTCGTACTACCCGACCATGGCGTACGTGGGGCGCTTGGGGACGGATGGGGTGCCGGGCATCCTCCACGTGGCGATCCTCGGAGTGTCGTGGGCGTTGGGGCTGCGCCTCGCCAACGTGATGCTGTGGCGGTACGCGCAGAAGCGGTTGGAGGTACAGGGGGGGTGAAGGAAAGGCTTAGTCCGGAAGTCCGGAAGTCGCCTGGGTACGGAGCCACCACTGTGTGCCTGAAATCCCTGATGAGCTGGAAAGTCGCGAGAAACGGCAGGTCGTCCGACCTCCGGACTTCCGGACTTCCGGACTTCCGGACTCTTCCCCTCTAATGAATCCGCTGCCCCGCCTTCGCCCCGCTATCCGGCGTGAGCAGGAAGATGTCCTTGTCCCCCGGACCCGCCGCAACCGCCATGCCCTCGCTCAGTCCGAAGCTCATCTGCCGCGGCGCCAGATTCGCGACCACCACGATCAGCCGTCCGATCAGCACGGTGGGATCCGGGTACGCCGTCTTGATGCCTGCAAAAATAGTGCGCTGCTCGCTGCCGCCGAGCGAGACCGTCAGTTTGAGGATCTTCTTGGCCTTGGGCACCTCCTCCGCATTCACCACCAGGGCGGCGCGCAGGTCGATCTTCTGGAAATCCTCGAAGGCGATGGTCGGCGCGAGCGGCTCGCCGGCGAAGGGTTCGGCGGCGGCGATCGGGACGGGCGCCGCGGCGGGGGCCACGGATGTGGCTGCGGCCGGCGCGGGCGCCTCGGCCTGCGAGGCGGTGATCATCGCCTGCACCTTGGCGCTCTCGAGCCGCGCCAGCAGGTGGCTGAACGTCGCGATCGGCTTGCCGACCACCGGCGTGGCGGCGTCGCGCCAGGCGGTGATCGGCGCGCCCAGCAGCTCGCCGGCCTGGCGCGCCAGGTCGGGCAGGATCGGCGCCAGGTAGACCGCGAGCTGACGGAACAGGTTCAGGCTGATGGTGCAGGCCGCGGCCAGCTCCGCGGCCTTGGCCGGGTCCTTCTTCAGCGCCCACGGGGCGTGCGCCTCGACGTAGGCATTGGCCTTGTCGGCGAGCGCCATGATGCGGCGCGCGGCGTCGCCGTAGTCGCAGGCCTCGTACGCAGCCGCGATGTCGTCCGCCGCTGCGGCGCCGGCGGCGAACAGCCCGCCGTCGTCGGGGTACGCAGCGGTCAGCGCCGGCACGAAGCGCGCCGTGCGGCTCGCCAGGTTGACCACCTTGCCGACCAGGTCGCTGTTCACCTTGGCGGTGAACTCGGCGAGGTTGAGGTCGATGTCCTCGACCTTGCCGTTCAGCTTCGACGCGAAGTAATAGCGCAGGTACGCGGGCTCGCCGATCTGCTCGAGGTAGGTGCGGGCGCGCACGAAGGTGCCCTTCGACTTCGACATCTTCTCGCCGTCGACGGTGAGGAAGCCGTGCACGTGCACCCGGGTCGGCAGCTTCCATCCTGCCGTCTGCAGCATCGCCGGCCAGAACAGGGTGTGGAAGTAGGTGATGTCCTTGCCGATGAAGTGGTGGATCTCGACCGCGCTATCCGAGAAGGCCGGATCGTGGCGCTTCGGCCACCAGCGCGCGACCGGTCCGGGCAGCGTGCCGGTCGCGATCGCGTCGGTGAGGCTGGCGAGGTAGCCGACGGGCGCGTCGACCCACACGTAGAAGTAGTTGCCCGGCGCGTCCGGGATCTCGAAGCCGAAGTAGGGCGCGGGGCGGCTGACGTCCCAGTCGCGCAGCTCCTCCGCGAGGAACGCGCCGTGCAGCCAGTTGGCGATCTCCGTCTGCAGCGCGCCGCTGCGCGTCCACGCCTTGAGGAAGTCGCGGAACGGCTCAAGGCGCACGAAGTAGTGGCGCGCCGAGCGCACCTCGGGCGTGGTGCCGCTGAGCGTGCTGACCGCGTTCTTGAGATCGCCCGGGCTGTAGGTCGAACCGCACTTTTCGCACGAGTCGCCGTACTGGTCGGGCGCGGCACACTTCGGGCAGGTGCCCTTGACGAAGCGGTCCGCCAGGAACGAGCCGACCTTGGCGTCGTAGAGCTGGGTGACGTCGCGCTCCGCGACGATCGCCGCCCCGCTACCGTCCTTGGCCGCGCGCAGGGCCTTCCAGATCTCCGCGACCAGGACCTGGTTCGAGGCGGAGTCGGTGGAACCGTAATGCGTGAACTCGACCCCGAAGGCCGCGAAGTCGGCCTGATGGGCGGTGCTCATCTCGGCCATGATCTGCTGCTCGCTGCGCCCTTCCTGGCGGGCGCGGATCATGGTCGCGGTGCCATGCGTGTCGTCGGCGCAGATGTAGGCGACCTGGTGGCCGCGCAGGCGCTGGAACCGCACCCACACGTCCGCCTGGATGTACTCGACCAGGTGGCCGATGTGGATGTGCCCATTGACGTAGGGCAGGGCGGCGGTCACCAGGATCTGGCGCTCGGTCATGATCGCTCCGGGGGGTGGAATCCTTGGGCGCAGGCCGGGGGGCGCAAGCGCCCTGCCGCTGCGCGTCTGCGCCGCAGGCGGCATCGCTGGATCTGGCCGTTCGCGACCCATGCTGCGCGCATGGCGCCCTCAGGCACGCCGGGACGACCAGGACCAGGCGCGCCATCCGGTGCCGCCGCGGCGGCCTCGACGCCGCCCGGCGGGGCCACGCGGCCGGCGGACACCGAGTTCGAGCTGATGGCGGCACGCCTGCTCGGCACCGTGCAGGAGCTCGTCGCGGGCACCGCCTTCGGCCCCTACACCATCCAGCAGCGCATCGGCCAGGGCGGCATGGGCGTGGTCTACCACGCGGTGCACGCCACCCTCGCGCGCCCGGTGGCGCTCAAGATCATGCGCCCGGAGCTGGCCGGCGACGCTGGCTTCCTTGACCGCTTCCTGCGCGAGGCGCGCGTCGCCGCCACCGTCGACCATCCCTGCCTGGTGCGCATCTATGACGCCGGCCGCCACGACGGCATGCTGTTCATGGCCTTCGAATTCGTGCCCGGCGGAGACCTTGAGGAGCTGATCGCCGCGCGCGGCCAGCTCGATTGGGAAGCCGCGGTGCGCCTGGTCGACGACTGCGCCCAGGGTCTGGCCGCGATCCACGCCGCCGGGCTGGTGCACCGCGACCTCAAGCCGCGCAACGTCTTCATCACCGCCGCGGGCTGCGCCAAGATCGGCGACTTCGGCCTGGCGCGCAGCGCCTCCGGCGACGATCGCATGACCGCCACCGGGCTGGGCCTGGGCACGCCCGCCTACATGTCGCCCGAGCAGGCGCACGGCCACGGCGACCTCGACATCCGCAGCGACCTCTACGGCCTCGGCTGCGTGCTGTACGCGGCGCTCACCGGCAAGGCGCCCTACCAGGGCCAGACCTCGTGGATGATCGTCAACCAGGTGTGCAACGATCCTGCGCCCGACCCGCGCGCGCTGCGCCCCGATCTGCCCGTCGAGCTCGCCAACCTGGTGCTGCGCGCCATGGCCAAGCGCCGCGAGGACCGCTACCAGGATCCCGCGGAGCTGCGCGCCGATCTCGCGCGGTTGGTGCCTGCGCTCAGCGGCCGCGCTGCGACCTCGCTCGCGCCCGCCGATCCCGCCGGCCGGCCGCCACTGGCGATGCCGCCCGGCACCCTCGACCTGCTGCTTGGCCCGGCGGTGCCGTGGTGGTGGGGCACGCTCGCCGGCCTGGCCGTGGTGCTGGCGGTGCTGCCGCTCGCGCTATGTCCGGGCCTGCAGCTGCCGCGCCTGGGCGCGTGGCCCTACGACGAGCCCGGCCTGTGGGGGATCGTCGCGCTCGTGACCACCATCGCCGCCGGCCTGCTGTGGGTGCCGCTGCGTACGATGCACATCCGCCTCGCCGCCGCCGGCCGCGCCGGCGTGCGCCGCTCCGCGCGCCTGCCGCTCGGTGCGCTTGACGCCTGGCCCGGTCTCGCCGCCGGCGTCACCGCCGCCGCACTGATGGCGGTGCTGTTCGGCGGCGCGCTGTGCGCGCTGTTCCGCTGGAGCGGTCCGGCCTGGGACGGCTGCGTGCTGGTCGCCGGGCTGGCCGCCGCCGCCGCGTGGTTCACGGTGTGGTGGGCGCACCCGCTGCGCGGCGACCCGCTCGCCCTCGCCCGCCGCCACCTGCCGCGCCTCGCCCTTGCCGGCTGCGGCCAACTCGCGCTCGCGCTGTTCTGCCACCTGCTGGTGCGCAGCCGCATCGCCGCCGAGCCCGCCATCCGCCAGTCGCGCGGTGCGCTGGAAACGCTGCGCGATGGCGTGCGTGGGTTGTTCAAGCCGCCGCTGCACCTCGACGCGCCGGCGATCCTCGACTGGCCGACGACCGCCGCAGTGGCGATCGGGATCGCGCTGGTGATCGCGCTGCTGGTGCCCGTGGTGGGGCTGCAGGTGGTGCTGCGCAAGCGGACGACGTTGCTGTAGGGGCGGCGCGAGGCGCGAGAGAATTGTTTCGCGGTTGTGCGCAGGTGCGAGCTCGCACCGGGATGCGATCGGAAGTAGGTGACGCGCTGTGCATGTGGTGCTGTCCCCACTGGGCAGCAGGGAGCGTGGCCGGTGCCATACGCCGCCATCATGCGGGAAGGGCCACCTTCTCCAACCGAGTGCCCCTCGGACCGTCGCCTCCCCGCCATCAGCCATCAGCCATCAGCCATCAGCCATCAGCCCGCCTCCTTTTGGCACGCCCATCGCCCATGCCCACTGACTCCAACCCCTCGCGGGCCGACCTGTCGGTTTCCGCAACGGAGATGTCGTGGCCGAAGACCCGAATGGCGGTGAAAAGACCGAGATGCCGACCCCGAAGCGTCTGCAGGACGCGCGTAACGATGGGCAGGTGGCATTCTCGTCGGAAGCCAATATTGCCGCCCTGCTGATCATCGGGTTTGCCACCCTGGCGGTGATGGGGCCAAGCTTCTTCCAGGCGATGGGCAACCTCCTCACCCGCTGCCTGGGCGACGCGCTGACCTGGGACCTGGAGGGCGGCGGCCTGCGCCGGCTCATCGTCACCGAATGCGCCCCGGCCTTCGCCTGGCTGCTGCCCTTCCTGGGCGTGCTGTTCGCAGCCGGCCTGGGGCTGTGCATCGCCCAGGTCGGCTTCCACATCTCGGGCAAGGCGCTGGTCCCCAAGGTCAACCGCGTCAGCCCGTTCACCGGCTTCAAGCGCCTGTTCGGCTACCGCGGCCTGATGCGCGTGCTGCTCAGCGCGCTCAAGCTGACCGCCGTGCTGCTGGTCGCCTGGCACGTGCTGCAGTTCGACATCCCCAGCATGGTCCCGATCAGCCTCGATCTCGCCGCGCGCACGGGCCACGAGGCGCGTGGCCTGTTCGCCTTCGGCATGAAAGTCGCCTGCGTCCTCGCCCTGATCGCCGCCGGCGACTTCATCTTCCAGCGCTGGCAGTACACCCGCGACCTGATGATGACCAAGCAGGAGGTGAAGGAGGAATACAAACAGTCGGAAGGCGACCCGCTGATCAAGAGCAAGATCCGCCAGATCCAGCGCCAGATGGCGCAGCGCCGCATGATGCAGGAGGTGCCCAAGGCCGACGTCGTCATCACCAACCCGACGCACGTCGCGGTCGCGCTGAAATACGACAAGGCCAACATGGCGGCGCCGGTGGTGCTGGCCAAGGGCTATGACGAAGTTGCGCGGCGCATCAAGGAATTGGCGGAGAAACACAACATCGTGATGGTCGAGAACGTGCCGCTGGCGCGGGCTTTGGCCAAGGAAGTGGCGATCGGGAAGGCGATCCCGACAAAGTGGTATCAGTCGGTGGCAGAGGTGCTGAGCATGGTCTACAAGTTGAAGAAGGCGAAGAAGTAGAGGGCGAGGGCGTGGAGGTGTGGCCGGCGGAAGTCGCGCACAGGCCCTCCGCCCAGTCCGTTGGTAGTGGCGCCGGGTGGCGCGGACAGGCCAGGAGTGAAACAGAGGAGCGCCGCTATTTTGCGGCTGCGTCCGGCATCTTGATCGCGAAGAAGCCGTCGCCGAAAGTGGCGCTGTAAAGGATGTGGTGCAGGCGGTCGAAGCGCATCTCGAAGGGGTCGGTGGAGAAGGACCGCGAGCCGCCCGGGAGCGGTTTCCACGTCTGGCCGTCCGCCTCGGGTGCGGTGAACACCGGCTGGTGCTCGCCGGTGCAGCCGGTGTAGAGGCTGGTGCCATCGCCGCAGATGCCGATGTACCAGCTGTACGGCAGACCGTTCTTCAGCGGCTGCCAGCTGGCTCCGTTGTCGGTGCTGCGCACCGGATACTGGTAGGCGCCGGCATACAGCGTGCCGTCCTTGGTGCGGTAGAGCTGATTGCCACCATGGGTCATCTGCAGCGGGTAGGCGAGCGTCCAGGTGGAGCCGCCATCAATGGTGCGGAAGAATCCGCCCTGCTGGGCGGTGAACAGCCAGGTTTTGGCGTCACCCTGTCTGGTCGCGGGATCAGAGAGGAAGAAGATCGCCATCCCATAGCCGCCGTCGGCACCGCTGGGCGGTTGGCGCGCGCTCCAACTGCTCCCGCCGTCCGCGCTCTCAAGGACGCCGCAGTTCCGCGAACCGGCCCAGGGGCTGTGGAAGCTGACCAGCACGTGCTTGAAATCCAGCGGGTCGACGGCGATGGAATAGAGATCGGACGTGCCGACGCCGGTGGGCGGATGGTCCGTGGCGGTCGTGAAGCCCGGGGGCATGGACCAGTTCACTCCGCCATCATGGGATTCCCAGAAGCCAATGGTGTTGCCGCGGACGCCATCGACGCAGTACAGGTGCTGGCGGTCCTTGGGATCGATCTCCACATGGAGCGGTTCATCCAGCGCGCCGACCCTGGCCCAGGTGGCGCCGCCGTCGGTGGTCTTGAAGAGGCCGGCCTTGGCCACCTCATAGGCGCAGACGCAGAGGTAGATGGTCAGGGGGTCGACGGGATCGAGGGTGACGCCCTGGCAGAAGACGTGCGATGCGGGCGTCATGATCACCCCGGGCGGGGTGATGTCGGTCCACACGCCTGGAACTAGGTCGAGGGCCGCAGCCGGGTGGGCCTGGGCGCCGAGGAGGCTGAAGGCCAACAGCAGCGCGGCTTTCATGGGCGATCCTTGAGCGCTTGCACGGCGCGCTGTGGTTGGTGCGAATCACGGTGCGCTGGAAGATTTCCACCGGGCGGGCGGGCGGGCCGGAAGACCTACGTATGGTTTGGAGCGTAGGCGGGTGGTCGGGAATGGAATGGGGCTGCTGACGCGTCGTGCGGCCACGTCAGAACCGCCCCGAGGAATGCGGAGCGGCGAAGACTATTCCCACGAGTTGGCATCAGACGCTGGCGGTGGTGTTGAGCAGGGTCAACACGGTGAAGAAGCGGAAGGAGATTCGATAGGTGGTGACGACGCATCCCAGCCGAGGCCTAAATCGCTGCAAGACGGCATTTCTGTGAGATGCCAAGCCCATTGCTGCCATCGATCCCGGGCGCTCTCAGGATCGCTGAGCGATCGCGACCATCCCATCATTTGCCAGTCCCGGTCCTGTTCTCGGCCTCGACCTCGGGCACCACCACCCGGTATGGCCCGCAGCGATCAACTTCCCGCACGGGCACGGTGAGGTGATACGGTAGACGTTCGTCGATGAGGTAGCGCATGTGACGACCGTCGACGATCAACTGCGGCAATTCTGGCTGGTTAGGCAAGGGGAAACGCACCTCCAATTCGTGTCGTTGCGCCATGTGCATGGCGCCGACCGCGCTATTGGTCGCCGCCGGTTCATCGCCCCGCTGGCGCAGCACAAAGGGGAGGCTGGGGAACCCGAGCGGACTCGTCAAGCTGCGCAGCCGATCCGGGACTGCCCAGGTGCTAACCAGCAAGGCGACCAGCAGCATGCCGCTGAGCAGGCGCAGACGGTGCCGCCGGTGAGTCGCCAGCCACTGGCCCGTCATCACGAGCATGATGACCGTCACCGCCATGAATGGGCCGCCGTACTGGAACAGAGTTGACTTGATGGTGGTGAATGAGGACAGCACGACGATGGCGATCTCAGGCCCGAGGAAGAGCCACCAATACCAGCCAAGCACGCCCAGTCCGCCAAGCGAGGCGACCCACAGCAGCGCCCAGTTGGCATTGGCCCGAGTCATCACGGCGGCGGCAAATGCGCGGGGCGCCCGCAATGGCGACAACGCGATCTCGCCAATCGAATTGCCGAGACTCTGGTAGTACGCCGAGAAGCGGAATCCGTCTCCAGCATACATGGGAACCAGGTAGCCGAGATACAGGATCAGGACCGAGATCGACAACAGCAGCGCCGCAATACCGGCCACCGCGGCAAAGGCCTGCCGTTTCCAGACGGACCAACCTATGAGCAGGACCCCGCTCCAGGCGATGGAAATGGCGAGGGTCTCCTTGAGGGCCAGGAGGCCGATGCACGCCCCCAGCCAACCCCAGAAAGATCTAACGACATATGCCCGCCACAGCGCCAGACCCAGCAGGGGTGCGAAACCGTATTCGTGGAATTCGTAGTGGATGACGCCGGTCCAGAACGGATTCGCCAGCAGGCAGCCAAGCAGTACGAGACGGATGATGCGCGACGCGACGTGGGTGCGGATGAGGATGATCGACCAGGCCAGGAAAACGACGTTCGCCAGATCCTGAATCAACGAGAACCAGGCTGCCGCCATGGGCAATTGCGCCACCGGCCAGAAAAGGTACAGATACGGCACGAAATGGTGGCCGAAATAAGACCCCTGGCCCTCGATGGTCTTCCACAAGGGCGCTGGACCGGTGAACGCGTTGTGCGCCGCCTGGACGACAAAGGTCAGATCCCAGCCATATTCCGAACGGACCATGGTGGCAGCCAGGAACGTGTGGGTGATCACCCACGTGCAGCCGACCGCCAGTGAGCAGCGCCACGGCGATCCGACGATGGCCGCATGCCCCCAGCGCAGCGTCTGACGGCGACGCGCCCTGGCCGCCCCCAGGTCGGCAGAACCGAGCAGAAACGGGTATGCCATCCACCACAGGGCGCAGATCAGCGGCAGGCGATTGGCGTCCGTCAAAGCCATTCCTGCCAGCATGCGGAAAAGCCAATGGCCGCTTGCGCCCATCACCGCGATGATGCTCGTAAGCCGCAGCCAGCGGATTTTGGCTGATGATGTCACACGCGAGACACGTTCAGATGCACGGTTCACCGATGTCGATGGGGGAGAGCAACGGATGCTACGCAGACATGCGAGAGCAGGAATATGGAGGGCTGCTGAGAGGATCCGGCAAATGATTCATGGAGTCCAATCCCCGCAAGCGCAGACGTGGCGTGCATCGAAAACAGTCACCTGGAGTGGTCTACCTGGCTGTGGGACCGCGCTCGCGCCATCGCTGCGAGTGGTGGCACAGCGCGGCGCCCTCAGGGGCACTTCAGCCAGACTGGCGCGCTCCGCGGGGTGGGCGTTTCGCCTATCCCGCGGAGCTGCGGGCTCGCACCTTCCTCCGCCAGAGTGTCAATTCAAGCCATTCTCCGCGACCAGGATCACGCAAAGTACCAGGGAAATCTTTGTCAGACGGGCGCCGTGAGGGGCTTCTGGCTCATCGTCCGAATCTGCGAACGAAACCCTGGCAGTCTCCGGTCCTCGTCCAGCGCTCCATGGAGGTCGCGTGCCGTGCGCAACGCGATTGCCCTTACGGCGCCACCTGCCCCAGCACTCCCCGTTGCCGCATCCACTCCATCGCCCGCTCCGGCCAGCTCGATGCGATGTTCTTGGTCGGCCCACCGATACCGTAGCCGGCCCCGCTCTTCATGCCGTGATCACCGGTCTCGTAGACGTGCAACTCGGCCGGCACGCCCGCGGCCTGCAGCGCCAGGTAGAAATTCACGCTATTGAGCGGGCTGACGCCGTGATCGTCGTTGGCGTGCACCAGGAACGCGGGTGGCGTGTCCTTGGTGACGTGCAGTTCGTTGGAATAGAATGCGACCAGCGCGGGATCCGGGTGCGGGCCAAGCAGGTTGGCGCGCGAGCCGCCGTGGCCGTGCTCGCCCATCGTCACCACCGGGTAGATCAGCAGCATGAAGTCGGGGCGGGTGGCGGCGTCGAAGTGCGTGCCGGCGGTCGCGGCGAGGTGGCCGCCGGCGGAGTAGCCGAGGATGCCCAGGCGGTGCGCGTCGATGCCCCACGCGGCGGCGTGGGCGCGCGCCACGGTGATGGCGTGGTGCGCGTCCTCGAGCGGGGCGCCGTGGTCGGCGCCATGGGCGACCGGCAGGCGGTACGTGAGCACCAGGCCGGCCACGCCGCGCTCCGCGAACCACGCGGCGGTGTCGTGGCCCTCGCTGCCCATGGTCAGGCCGCCATAGCCGCCGCCGGGGCAGATGATGATCGCGGCACCGGTGGCCTTGCCCGGCGCCGGCAGGTGGGCGGTCAGCGACGGCTGCGCGGGCTGGGCCTGGTCGAGGATGATATCCGGCTGGCGGCCGCTCAGCGCGTCCGCAGCGCTGGCCTGGCCGGCGCTGAGCAGTCCCGCGAGGATGAGACCGAGAGCGATGGGGAGGTTCATGGTGCTCTCGCGGAGGGGGGCGCAGGCGGGTATCGATGAGGGCGTCAGCAAAGGATCGGCCACGAGGCTGACCAAGGATACGTACGGTTCATGTGCGGGTGCGTTTTCAGGAAGCCTCACGGGCGATGGTGCGCGCCCAGGGGAAGGTCTGCCGGAAGGTCGCCCGCCGTGACCGCGCGTGGCGTATGCTGGACCATCACCAGGCTGTGGAGCGCGCATGGGCAAGGTCCTTATCGTCGCCGCGGCGGCCGTTGCCGGGTTCCTGCTCTGGCATGGCCATGCACCCGTTCCGGCGCCCATCACCTGGGACCGGCCGATGGTCACCGCGCTCACCGCGGACCTGGTCGACAAGGACGGAAAACCGGCCCCGCGGGAACTCCTGCGCGAGCCCAAGCGGGTGCTGGTGTACTTCTCGGCGAGCTGGTGCCCGCCCTGCCGCGCCTTCACGCCCGAACTGGTCGCCTACTACAACACCCACCACGGCGGCAGCGCCTTCCAACTGCTCTTCGTCAGCGAGGACGAGGGCGCCGGAGCGATGCGCGGCTACATGCGCGGTGACGCGATGCCGTGGTGGGGCGTGCGTTACGGTTCGCCGTCAGCGAAATCGCTGGCGAACGCCTACGCCGGACCTGGCATCCCCTGCCTGGTGCTGCTGGATGGGCAGGGGCACGTGCTCGCGGACAGTTACGTCAACGGACGGTACGTCGGTCCGCAGGAGGTGCTCAAGGCGCTCGACGAGGGACGGTGAGACGCGCGCGCTGCGCCCCGCAATTGCCGATTACAGTGCGCAGATCAGCCGAGCCCAGCGCGACGATCGTCCCGCCGGGGGCGTTTCTGGATGGTGGGATCAGGCCCGGGCGACATAGAATCATGAACACGAGGCCGGACGCGGCGTAAATCTGTGCAAGTCCGGTCACCGGCCGGCCGGATCAGACAGGGATGACCTCGGCGATGAGCAGCAGCAGACGAACGATGATCGGCTTGGCGGTGGGGGCGCAGGCCGCTCTCATGGGTTTCTCCCTGAGTCCGGCATACGGCGCAGAACAGCCGGTCGGGCTGATCGCGACGGGTAGCGATAGCCGTGTGGACCTGCGTTGGACTCCGTGCCCGGAGTGCACCGGCTACGTGCTGGAGCGGGCAATGGCGGCGGATGGTCCTTACAACCAGCTGCGCCTCGAAGGGCACGGCCTGACGCTGCACAGCGATTTCATCAACGAAAACGGCATCACCCGTTGGTACCGCGTGGCCGCCACGCACGCCGACGGATCGCGCTCGGACTTCTGCGCTCCGGTCGCGGCCAGCACCGCGGCGGTGGACGACGAACGCC
>JBBQSO010000034.1:0-51669 GCA_038213805.1 Planctomycetota bacterium
CTGTCGACCGAGGTCCTACCCCCGCGTCTGCAAGTCGCAGTACGGCCGATGGCGCTTCGAGCGGAAGGCGAAGCCAGGGGAAATGCGGGACGCCGCGTGACTTCATGCCGGTGTCTCAGCGCACTAAGTCAACGGCATTGCATACCGTGAGGGGAGGTCCGGAAGTCCGGAAGTCTAGGAACTCGACGTCCGGACTCGCTTTCACCGATCAGCTTGGGATCCGGGTGCTCAAAACGTGGAGGTCATCCGCGGGCACGGATGCCTGACGTTAAGATCACGGTCAGCAGCGGACTTCCGGACTTCCGGACCTCCGGACCTCCGGACCTCCGGACCTCCGAACTATTTCGCCGCCTGCGGCACCTTGATCTTGAGGTTGCGGAACCACACCTGGTTGCCGTGGTCCTGCAGACAGATGCGGCCACTGGCGGCCATGCCGTAGTCGGGCATCGACTTGAACTTGCTGGCGTCGACCAGCGCCTGCCAGGCGGGGCTGTGCAGCTCGTACTCGACGACCTTGGTGCCATTCAGCCAGTGCTCGACGTGGTTGCCGGTGACGATGAGTTCGGCTTCGTTCCACTCGCCCTGGGGATGCACCACCTCCTTGCTGCAGGCGATCAGCGCGTAGGCCGCGCCCGCCGAGGTCTTGGGGTTGTGGCCGTCCGGGTGCTTGGCGTTGTCGAGCACCTGCATCTCGGGACCGGATTCGTAGGGCGCGCCGTGGGCCTCGGTGACGTGGAACATCACGCCGCTGTTGCCGCCGGACGAGATCTTCCACTCCAGCTTGAGATCGAAGTCCTGGTACTCGTCGCGGGTGACGAGGTCGCCGCCGCCGTTGGGCCGCGCGAGGGCACCGTCCTCGGCCTTCCAGCCATCGGGCACCTCGGTCTTCTTGTATCCGCGCCAGTGTTCCAGGCTCTTGCCGTCGAAGAGCAGCGACCAGCCCGCTTTGACCTCGTCCGGGGTCAGGGTGTTGAGGGCGGGCTCGTCCGCGGCCCGCAGCGCCATGGCGCCGGTGCAGAGGACGAGGAAGACTGCGGAGAAGACGCGCATGAAAGGCTCCTTGGCGCCGCCGGAAAGGTGGCAGGCCAGAGCAGATACGGCCGGATGCGGAATGGTGACATCCCTGGTCCTGCGTGCACGGGCGGGTGTATCACCCCGGAGCGGTGCGCACGCACCAGGAAAGCCACTGGCGGCACCACGAGCGACCCAGGTCCGACCCCGCGCGTTCAGCCCATCGGCCCTTCCGCCCCCCCTCCCCTTATCCCTTCTTCTTGAACATCCACCGCCACAGCATCACCACCGGATCATAGTAGCGGTCGGCGACGCGCTCCTTGAGCGGGATGATGGCGTTGTCGGTGATCTTGATGTGCTCGGGGCAGACCTCGGTGCAGCACTTGGTGATGTTGCAGAAACCGATGCCGCCGGTGTGCTTCAGGAAGGGCTCGCGGTCGGCGGTGTCGACCGGGTGCATCTCGAGCGAGGCCGCGCGTACGAAGAAGCGGGGGCCCGAGAAAACGTCCTTCTTGTCATGGTCGCGGATGACGTGACAGGTGTCCTGGCAGAGGAAGCACTCGATGCACTTGCGGAACTCCTGCGAGCGTTCGACGTCGACCTGCTGCATGCGGAAGGTGCCGTCGGCGGCGACGCCCGCCGCACCGCGCTTGGCCGGCGTGAACGGGGTGATCTTCTTGTTCTGCTCGTAATTCCACGACACGTCGGTGACGAGATCCTTGATGCTCGGGAAGGACTTCATCGGCGTGACGGTGACGTCGCCATCGGGCAACGACTCCATGCGCGTCAGGCACATCAGGCGCGGCTTGCCGTTGACCTCGGCGGAGCACGAGCCGCATTTTCCGGCCTTGCAGTTCCAGCGGCAGGCCAGGTCCGGCGCCTGGGTCGCCTGGATCTGGTGGATGGCGTCCAGCACCACCATGCCCGGGCTGATCTCAGCGGTGAAGGACTTGAACTCGCCTGTGCCGCGCTCGCCGCGCCACACCTTGAAGGTGCGCGTGGCCGCTGCGGCGGTTCCGATGGAGCTCATCAGCCGATCTCCTTGATCACGCCCTGCAGTTCGTCGGTGAGCGGCTTGATCGGCTCGCGCCGCAGCTGCATCGCCCCGTCGGCGGCCTTCTTGATGATCATGTTCACCTCGCCGAACTCCTTGGACTTCTCGGGGAAGTCGTCGCGGAACTGCGCGCCGCGGCTCTCCTTGCGCTCGATCGCGCAACGCGTCAGCGCCTCCGAGACGGTGAGCAGGTTGGAGAGGTCCATGCAGGTGTGCCAGCCGGGGTTGTACTCGCGATTGGCGGGCGCGGCGACCTTCAGCGCGCGTTCATTGTAGCCCTTGATCTTCTCGAGGGCGGTGAGCATCTCGTCCTCCTTGCGCACGATGCCAACCAGCGCCTGCATGCTCTTCTGCAGGTCCTGCTGGAGCTTGTAGGGGTTCTCGTCACCCTTGGGCGCATCCATGAAGTGCAGCGCCCAGTCCATGGACGCCTTGACCTCGGCCTCGTCGATCCAGCCGGGCTGCTGCTGCTGCGCGTACTTGGCGGCGTACTCGCCGGCGCGCTTGCCGAACACCAGCAGGTCGGAGAGCGAGTTGCCGCCCAGGCGGTTGGCACCGTGCAGGCCGGCGGCGGCCTCGCCCGCGGCAAAGAGCCCGGGCACATTCGACATCTGCGTATCGCCGTCGACGCGGATGCCACCCATGGTGTAGTGCGTGGTCGGGCCGACCTCCATCGCCTCGGTGGTGATGTCGATGCCGCCCAGCTCCATGAACTGGTGGTACATCGAGGGCAGCTTCTTCTTGATGTACTCGCGCGCGTTGGGGATGCGCTCCTTGATCCATGAGATGTCGAGGTAGACGCCGCCGTGCGGGCTGCCGCGGCCGGCCTTGACCTCGCGGTTGATGCAGCGCGCCACGTGGTCGCGGGTCAGCAACTCGGGCGGGCGCATCGCGTGCTTGTCGCCCTGGGTGTAGCGCCACCCCTCCTCGATGTCTTTGGCGGTCTGGTTGCGGTAGTTCTCGGGGATGTCATCGAACATGAAGCGCTTGCCGTCCTTGTTGCGCAGGACGCCGCCTTCGCCGCGCACGCCCTCCGTCACCAGGATGCCGCGCACCGACGGCGGCCACACCATGCCGGTCGGGTGGAACTGGATGAATTCCAGGTCGAGCAGCTCGGCGCCCGCGTGGTAGGCCAGCGAATAGCCGTCGCCGGTGTACTCCCACGAATTCGAGGTGATCTCGAACGCCTTGCCCAGGCCGCCGGTGGCGATGATCACCGCCTTGGCCTTGAACAGCACGAAACGGCCCTTCTCGCGGTAATACCCGAGCGCACCGACCACGCGCTCGCCATCCTTGAGCAGCTTGGTGATGCAGCACTCCATGTAGACGGCGACCTGCGACTTGTGGACGCTATGGTCCTGCAGGGTGCGGATGATCTCCAGGCCGGTGCGGTCGCCGACGTGGGCGAGGCGCGGATAGCGGTGGCCGCCGAAGTTGCGCTGCAGGATCTTGCCGTCCTTGGTGCGGTCGAAGACCGCGCCCCACTGTTCAAGCTCGCGGACGCGGTCGGGGGCCTCCTTGGCGTGCAGCTCGGCCATGCGCGAGTTGTTGACGTACTGCCCGCCGCGCATGGTGTCGGCGAAGTGCGTCTTCCAGCCGTCGCGATCATCGACGTTGCCGAGCGCGGCGGCGACGCCGCCCTCGGCCATCACGGTGTGCGCCTTGCCGAGCAGCGATTTGCACACCAGGCCCACCGAGCAGCCCGCGTCGGCGGCCTCGATTGCCGCGCGCATGCCCGCGCCGCCAGCGCCGATCACCAGCACGTCATGTTCGAAGGTCTGGATTTCCATGGGGTCGATTCTTTGGCAGGGGTCGTGAAGGAGGCGAGGGCCAGCCGCGGCTCAGAAGAAGCGCACCTGCGGCCAGATGCCCATCGCCACCAGGCGCACGTAGATGTCGGCGAAGCCGACCATCACCAGCGAGGCCATCGCCCACACGGCGTGGTTGCGGTTGAGGAATGACACGAAGCTCCACGCCTTGAAGCGCACCGGGTTGCCGCAGCTGAAGCAGTCCTTCTTGCCGCCGACCAGGTGGCGCAGGCTGTGGCAGCCGAAGGTGTAGCCGGCGATCAGAAGCGGGTTGATGAGCAGGGTCAGCGACACCAGGCTCATGCCGAAGACGTGGTGGTGCGGCTCGAGCGGTCCGCTAGCGCTGAACGCCGGATTCGGCTGACCGTTGGCAAGGAAATGGTAATTGGCGAAGGCGCTGTTGTCGGCGTTGACCGGGAAGAAGTGCGCGAGGATGCCGTCGTAGAGCAGGACGAAGACGAAGATGATGGCGAGGTAGAGGAAGTAGCGGTGCAGGTTCCACAGGATTAGCGGCAGGCTGTTCTCGCCCCAGTAGGATTTGCGCGGCTCACCGACTGCGCAGGCGACAGGATCGAACCACAGCGAGCGGTAGTAAGCCTTGCGGTAGTAGTAGCAGGTCAGGCGGAAGCCGGCCGGCCCGCCGAGGATGAGCAACGCCGCCGAGAACGGCAGGATGCCGGTCGGCCACCACGACGGCGCGATGCCGAAGATGGCGTGCGGGCTGGTGCCCCACAGCTCCGGTGAGTAGAACGGCGACAGGTAGTTGGTGCCGGGTACCCAATAGTTCCCGCCAATGAAGGCGGCGATCGTCGAGTAGATGAGGAAGGCGAGCAGCAGCGAGCCGGTCGCCAGCGGACCGAGCCACCACTGGTCGGTGCGGAGGGTAGCACCAAAGCCGGATCCCTGGGGTGCTGCGACGGGCGACGAGATCTGGTTCATGGGATGACAGGCTTAGCGTCTGGGAGACCTTCCCTCCAGTGGGAGGTGCGCAAGGCAGGCTGGCATGTCGGAAGTGACGCACGTGCATGCATGAGTCGGGGCGTGTGGAGCGGATCCATGCATGAAAAGGGCTCTGCCGGGCCAAAAGTCCTGGACAACTGCCGAGGATTTCGGCCGTCCGCCTCCGGGGCACCGCCCATCGCCCGCTCCGGCCAGAGCCCCTGAAGTGCCCATGCTACTCGCTAGTGGCCCTACCCCCCCTCCCCGATTACCCCCAAGCGTTCCCGCACCAGCTCCCGCTGCCCCCCTGCCGTCAATACCTGGATCAGCAGATCCCGGTCCGCGATATCCACCTTCGCCAGCGCCGCCGTGATGCCCCGCACCTGCGCCTCCGCGGTCAGGTAGGTCGACAGCACCTCCCACAGCCGCTCCGGCTTGAGGTAGGTCTGGCACCAGGTCAGGCCCTCCTTGTAGACCATGCGGCTGGCCAGGCGTTTGGCGAGGATGGCGACGCGGTGGGGGCGCGGGATGCGCGTGGCGAGGCGGTCGCGGAACTTCTCGACCAGCAGGCCGGGACAGTGCGCCTCAAGATGGCGCTGCCAGTGCGGCTGGAAGGCCTGGTCGTCGAGGTGTTCGTTGATCGCCGGCTCGAGCAGGCCGCTGACGCGGTTGATCTCGTCGCTGAATTGCGGCGACAGCGCCGACAGGCCGACTTGGCGGCCGCGCCGCGTCCACGCCGACAGCAGCGCGCGCGCCTCGTCGTCGGCGCGGTCGCGGATGATGCCGATGACCTCGCGCACGTAGCGCGGCTTGTCGGCGATGAACTCCGCGTCGCTGATCACCAAGCCGGCGAGGACTTCGTAGCTGGAGCAGATGACGCCGCCCTTGTTGGCCGATGAGTCCTTGATCACCACCAGCCCGGCGCGTTCGAGATTCGTGCGCGCGATGGGCGTCAGGAAGATGTTCGCACCCTCGACCATGGCCTTGGCACTGGGCTTGCCGTCGGCGCCCAGGAAGGCCTCCCAGTTGCCGTCGTTGATGGTGTAGGGGCGGCCGCCACAGGGCAGGAAGAGATCAGCAACCACGGTGTTGTGCAGGGTGTTGCGCACCAGTTCGCCGGCCTTGTCGGTGGCAGGAACAACGCGCGCGCCGGGGCCGCGCAGGCGCGCGGGCGCGAACTTCGCGATGCCCTGGCTCTCGTCGACCAGGCGCAGCAGCTCGGGCCAGGCCAGCCCGGCGGGGTCGTGGGCGGCGCCGGTGCCGTCGCTGATCGCCAGGACCTTGACGCGCGCGCCATGCTCCCGGTGCAGGATGCGCAACAGGTTGCCGCCGACGTCGCCGTCGGGGCCGCCGGTCATCTTCACCGTGTAGTCGCCCTGGTCGACGACGCCGGCGAGCGGCAGCACGCGTTCGACCCAGCGGAAGATGCCCTCGCTGGTGACGCCATATTCCTTGTGGTTGATGCCGCTGCCCGGTTTCGACGACATCAGCGTGGCGTCGTGCGGCAGGCCGCGCTCGTGCGCGCGGCGCGCCACCCACACAATGCGCTCGGGCGTCATGTTCTCGTCGGGGCCGAGGAAGATCAGGTCGCTCTCGCGGGCTTCGCCGTGCGGGCCGACGACCTCGGGCACCTGGCCCGGCGGCAGGATCAGGTCGAGCAGCGCGTCGACCAGCTGGCGCACCGCGGCGCTGGCGTCGCCGCCGGGCTCGACCAGGGCGATGCACTTGCTGCCACCTTCGGGGATATCCTTGTTCTTGAGCTGCTGCGCCCACGCGAGGTCGTAGACCTCCTTGAGCAGGCCGTCGCGTGCGCGCTCGTACTGTCCGGCGTTGCGCGGCATGAGGATGCGCAGGCCGCCACGCGCCGAGGCGCGGAAGCGCACGTGGAAGCCGCGGCACTGCGGCCCGGCGAAGAAGAACACCCCGTACGGCCGCTGCGGGAAGCGTTCCGGCGGCAGGATGGTGCGTTCGAGCTTGAAGGCCAAGCCGAGGCGGTCACGGCGGTAGGCGTTGGTCAGGCGCACGCCGCCGACGAAACGCAGCATCGCCTCAAGCACCGCGGCGTGGCTCTGCACCTCGCAGGCGCGCGCGCCGGCGAGCAGGGCGCTGAAGCGCTTGTCCCAGACCGCGCGGGGCAGGATGTGGCCGGGCGCGAAGCGGCCGGCAAGCAGCGCGCACAGCGCGCGGCACAACTCGATCTGCTGGCGCAGCACCTCGGCGCCGGCGTCGTCGACATCCAGGTAGCGGTGCTCGGCGGACAGCAGTTGACCGCTGAAGGCGATGGCGGCGCGCAGCACTTCGAGCTCGTCGAGGGTATAGGTACCGTCCTGGTGGAGCTGCACCAGATCGTCGCGGTACTGCCGGCGCAGCGCATACAGGTCGGCCTCGACCAGCGCGGCCGTGCGCGCTGACAGCGGCTTGCCGCTCGCCCCGGCGAGGTAGGCGGTGGCGACCAGGGCGCGCTCGCTGCCCTCGACCGCCGGCACCAGGTCGAGGTAGCCGCGCACCAGGCGTACGTCGTAGCGCGCGATGATGCGCGCGATGTGCTCGAGCAGTTGCCAGGCCTTGACCCCGCTGGTCGCGGCCAGGAAGCGGGTCTCGTGCTTGCCATCGACGAGGTGGTCGACGGCGAGGTGCAGGTCCTCGCTGCGCGCCAGCTGCAGCCAGGCGCGGATGTGGCGGACCACGCGCTCGACCGAACTGCGCGCCAGGTAGCCTTGGTCGACGGCGTCGAGGTAGCGCTCGGCGCGCACGCTGCAGCTCTGGTCGTGGCCGCATACCGCGGCGAGCACGGCTTGGCGGTGGGCGGCCAGGTCCGCGGCGACCGGCGCCGCCCCGGGACCGTAGCAGAAGGCATAGATGAAGAGCTGCTGGTCGCGGCTGACGTGCAGCTCGACACGGTGGATCGGGCGTTCGCCGACCAGGCGCATGACGTCGAGCAGGGTGTGGGTCGCGGGGCGCCCGAAGACCAGGATCTTGCCGGCGCTCTGGTCGTCGAGCAGGGTCAGGCGCGAGTCGTGGGAGCGGCGCAGGGCGTGGATGGTCTCGAGGTGGCGGACCTGTTCGGCCGCGTCGGTGCACTGGAAGTAATACCGGGGCATCTGAGCCAGGAACCAGTGGACCGAAGCCCCGAGGTCGCCCAGGACCTGGTCCTTGATGAGGGCGGTGAGCTCGCTGACCCGGTGGTCGCGTGACATGGTGTGCTCCTTGGGAGGAGTGTACCCCCGCCCGGTGCGGGCATGGTCGCTGATCGGCCGGGCTGGTACAACCAATTCACCGACGTACCGTGCGCTGCCGCAGGAAGGCGCACGCGGGGACTCAGACGGGACGGCCGTCCCACGCTGCGCAGGGATCGAGCATGGACATCGAAATTGCCCTGTCGCGCAGCACCTGGGAGTGCGATCATGCAGCACTGGCACTGGGTAAAGCGCTCGGTGCGCAGCAGCGGGAGTTGCTGCGTTTCTGGGATTGCCTGACGCCCTGCGATGCGCTCGCGGGCCCCGATGGACGCTGCGCCATCACCGCGCTGGTCTGGGATGTGGGTAGCGGCACGGGCAGTGCCGTACTGGAGTTCGCCTGGCGCGCAAACCACGGCTGCCGCGACATCGTCGTGACGGGCAGCGACCGGCTGAAGGTGGCCCTCGCGCTCGACGCGCCCCGCGGCCAGTTGCGCATCTCCGCGACGGACCGGCCGCCAACGCCGACCACACGCGACGAGCTCTGAGCCGTACGCCCGGCGGGCCGGTCGGCACGTCCTGCGCTCTTTCTTATCGCGGCATGGGGCTTCCGCTTCGCGGGTGCTCCACCCGTACGATATCCAACGGAGACGCGGTCATGGGCATCCAGCAACGTGCTTGGCATCAAGGCTACCGCCTGGCCCGCGCCATGCGCCTCGCGCTACGTGAGATCGGCGAAACCACCGGGCCCTACGGCTACCTGGCGGCGACGCCCGGCTTGGCCCGCATCCCGCCGCGCCTGCGCGTCTCGGTGATGCAGCGCTGCGGCCGGGTCGCCATCTAGAAGACCCTCCGGTCAGGGGCCCACGCCCGCGGCGAGCGCATCATGGCGGCCAGCCGGGGCTTGGCAGCATCCCGGAAGCGGGCATCATCACCCGGCAGGCCATCAGCGCGCGCGCTGGACGTGTGGCCTCTGGAAGCGGCGAGCCGATGCATGCGATCCCCGTCCTGCTGACTTCACTGCGCCTGGCGCTCGCACCGGTGGTGGTGGCGCTGGCGTGCTGGCATCCGCTGCCCGCAGCCTTCGTGGCCATCCTGGTGATCGCGCTGCTGAGCGACATCTTCGATGGCGTGATCGCCCGCCGGCTCGGGATCGCCACCCCCGCTCTGCGCACCTACGACAGCCTGACCGACGTCACCTTCTACGCCGCCGTGCTGGTCGCGACCTGCGTGCTCCATGGTCACGCGGTCGCCAATGCTGCCATGCCGCTGGCCTTCTTCCTGGCCACCGAACTGGCCTGCAACGTGGTCTCGCTCGTGCGCTTCGGGGCAATGCCGGCGACGCACTCCTATGCCGCGAAGGGCCTGGGCCTGGTGTTCTTCAGCGGCTTCGCGCTGATCCTGGGTTGGGGTCTGACCACGCCGTGGTTCCTCATCATGATGCTGGCGGGCGTGGCGGTGAACGCCGAGATCCTGCTCATCCTGGTGCTCGCGCGCACGCGGCCGGTGGATGTGAAGTCGGTGTTCCACTTGCAGCGGCGGCAGGGGTGAGCGCGGAACCGCCACGGCCGGAGCAAGCTGCGCGCCGGGGTCTCCCGCGCATCGTCGGCATCATCGCCATCGCCGCGGCGTGCGTGCCGTTTCTCTACTTCCTTGCGTTCTGCGCGTTTTTCCTCACCACAAAACCCATCGCCCTCCCCAGCGATGTTCGGTGCTATGCGTACACGTGGTCCTCGCGCGCTCAGCTCGTCGTCCACCGCGTGCGCTTCTTCCGCCACCCCGCCCTGGTCGGCTCTGGTGCAGCAGAGACGTCCGTCACGTACACCTTCTTCCCGCTCGCATACCGATTGATCACCGGCACTGGTGAACCCGTCGGGATGGCCGAAACGGCACGGATCCGCGCATGCCTGGCTTGCGCGCACGTGAGCGCCGGCGAGGGCATCATCCGCGTCAGCGCTGGTGAGGCCGTGGTACGGCCACGCGCGGGCTGGTGGCATATGGCGGAATCCGTGCCCGCGGTCAAAGATCCTGAAGTGATCGAGGGGGAGTGGGAACCGTGATCGGTGTGAGCATCAGATCGGCGGCGAAATGGTGCCCAGGAAACTGATCCAGCGCGTGGCTTCTCGTTCTAACCTGACGCGCGCCTGACTCCCAGAAATCCATGCGGAGGTCAATCCGGATTGCGATCCGGAGCGTACCACGGCTACCGCCAGCGACCGCCCGCTCCCCTTGCCGAGCAGACCAACCTGGAGGTATCCTTCCGCGTCGGAGGCCCGCCAGATGTTTCGCAACCAGCAACGCACTTGGCAGGAAGGCCGACGCATGGCGCAGCAGATGCGCCATGCCATCCCCGCCGTCTACCGCGTCCTGGGCCGGGACCGGAGTCCCCTCGCCTTTCCGGTCATACCGTTGGCGGTCAAGGGCATGCCTGCACGCATGCGGGCGGCGATATTTCGGCGCACCGGCCATACATTCTTGATATGATTTGAGTTAGGACGAACAGCCAGGCCGTCCAGCAGCTACGAGGTGTCTACGAGCTGACTTCCGGTTTTCCATAAAGCCGTTCGTAGCTGCGTCCATGTTCGGACTTTCGATCTGCGACTATGATACGGGCGCCCGCATCAGGATAGCCACCCTCAAGGACATCGAGAACGCCATCACGGCGGCGCGCGAACGCAGCCAGCCGTATTTTACAGAAGAGGTCGAGCAGGATGGCGTCACGGTGGTGCGTCGCTGTTCGCTGGAGGAAGATCCACCTTCCGCCTGAACGCCGACGCCCCTGTTCCCTCACTCCGGCTCGAACGGCACCAGGATAACCACGCGGTTGTTGTCCAGACTCGACCCATTGCCCTTCGCCACCTGGGTGTCGCCCCGGCTGGAGATCTGTCGACACAGTTCCGCCGGGTAGCCGGAGGCGATCATCGCCTGGTTGACCGCGCGGGCCCGGGCGAATCCGATGTCCATCTTGCTGGTGCCACCGCTCGCCACCGGCGAGGTGTCGGTGTACCCGGTGATGCGCACCGGGCGGCGCGAGGTGAGCAGCGCCGCGGTCAGCGACTTGACCATGGACTTGCCGACGTCGGTCAGCTCGTTGTTGGCGCGCGCAAAGAACACCCCGCGCGAGTCCTCGCTGAGCTCGATCTGCAGGCCCTTGTCGGTGATGGTCGAGACCACGTTGTGTTGGCGGCCCTTGAACGGACCGTCGTTTTTGATCTTGTCCTGCACCAAGCTGTTGAGCACCTTCGCCCATTTCAGGTCCAGGTACTTGGTGGTGAGATCGTTCTCCTCGACCTTCTCGGGCGGGGGCGGCGGGTGGCCATCCATCTGCATGACATTGCGGCTGGAGGCGAAGCTCTTGAGCGCCGCGCCGGGATCGTTGAAATAGGCGGCGATGCCGACTTTGGTCTGCGGATCCAGACCGATGATCCACATCACCAGGAAGAACGCCATCATCGCCGTCACCAGATCGGCGTAGGCCAGCTTCCACGCGCCACCGTGATGGCCATGGCCGCCGTGCTTCTTCTTCTTGATGATGATCGGCTGGATTTCCTTGGCCACGGGTCAGCTCCTCCCACCCGCGTGCATAAGACGCGGCGACCGTTGCGCACGGGCGCCGCCGACTTCCGGACTTCCGGACTTCCGGACTTCCGGACTTTCTCTCATTTCTTGCCCCGTTCCTTGATCGCGGTGGTCATCTCCGAGAACGACGGGCGCACGCCAGGTTCGATGTTGCGGCGCGCCATCTCGACCGCGGTCATGGGCGGGTCGCCGCGCACGCCGCACTCGATGGCGTTGCGGATGCAGTTCATGTACTGCCCGGCGGCGCGCACCTGCGCCTGCATGGCCTTGACAATGGGGGTGACCACCAGGTACGCGACCATGACGCCCAGCAGCGTGCCGACCAGCGCGCTGCCGATGGCCTTGCCGATCTCCGAGGCCTCGCCGCCGATGTGACCCATGGTGATGATGACGCCGAGCACGCAGGCGACGATGCCGACCGCGGGCAGCGCGTCGCCGATGCCCTGGAGGGCGTCGGGCGAGAGGTTCTCCTCGGCATGGGCTGCGTCGAGGTCCTTCTCCATCATGTCGGCGAGGTCATGCGGCTGGACGCCGCCGGTTACCACCACCTTCATGGTGTCACAGAAGAAGTCGATGGCGTGGTGGTTGTGCAGGAAGGCGGGGTTGCTGCTGAGGATCGGGCTCTTGTGCGGGTCTTCGATGTGGCTCTCTAGCGCCAGCACACCTTCGGTGCGCGACAGGGTGAAGAACTTGTAGAGCATGACCAGCAGGTCGAGGTAGGCCGGCTTAGTGTAGGGTGTAGGCTTCAGCATCTGGATGAAGGCGCTGATGGCGAGCTTCGTCCCGCCAATGCCGTTCGAGCCGACGAAGATGCCGATGCCGGCGCCGATGATGACCACGAACTCGGTCCACGCCTCAATGAAGACACCGAAGCTGCCGCCGTGGAGGTAGAAGCCGAGGAAGGTACAGAACAGCGAAAAGACGATGCCGATGATGGCGAACATGGCGTTAGTGCTCAGCCTCCTGGCGGGACGTCGCGGCAATTGCCGCCCGGTGTCGAGAATGACCACAGGGCAGAGCCGCGAAGGCCGACGCTGGAGGTGATGGGCACTCCGCGTGCCAACGCCGTCCCGCACCGGGGTTTGGACCGTGGCGCAAGGATCGTGACGGGACGTAGATGGGCACCGGGAACAGCATGGGTCCGGCACTATACACCGGGCAGGCCCAGGGACGCCAGGGGCTTGGAGCGGATCTTGGACAGCAGCGCCGGGTGTCAGGCGCCTGGCGCTAGCCGCTAGGCGCTAGGCGCTAGGCGCTCGTCTTGGGAAGCGGTCTTCTGGCGCATTAGCGAATTGCGCCTGATCCATAGATCGATCCGCTGTCAGCTGTCAGCTGTCAGCCATCAGCCATCAGCCATCAGCCATCAGCCATCAGCTATCAGCTATCGGCCATCTTCCAGCCGCACACCGCCCGCCCGATCTACTTCACCGCATCGGCCGCAGCGCGACTCGCAGCGAAAGCCGCCTCGACCAGCCCGGCGACGGTCGCAGCCGCGCTGGGGATGGGCAGGTTCTGGGCAGGCGCGGTGCGCGGCTTGAACTCGACCACGCCCTCGGCGACGCCACGGCCGACAACGATGCGGAAGGGCAGGCCGATCAGGTCCCAGTCCTTGAACTTCACGCCCGGCTTGAGATCGCGATCGTCGAGCACCGCCTCGATGCCGGCGGCGATGAGTTCAGCGTAGAGCTTGGCCGCCGTGCCCTCGACCGCGGCGTCGCCGGGCTTGCCCACCGGCACCACCACCACCTGGTAGGGCGCGATGGCGATCGGCCAGGTGATGCCATCGGCGTCATTGTGCTGCTCGACCGCGGCCGCGACCACGCGCGAGGTGCCGATGCCATAACAGCCCATGATGAATGGATGCAGCTTGCTGTCCTGGCCGGTGAACTCGGCCTTCATCGCCGCCGAGTACTTGGTGCCAAGCTTGAAGATGTGCCCGACCTCGATGCCGCGGCGTTCCGCGAGCGGCGTACCTGAGCGCGGGCAGAGGTCGCCGGCGCGCGTGGTGGTGATGTCCGTCCAGTCGACCTGGCCCGGCGCCTGAGTGGCGATATCGACACCGACCAGGTGATGATCGGTTTGGTTTGCGCCAACCACCAGCGGCACGCCGCGCAGGGTCGGGTCGGCGACCACGAAGCGGACCTTCAGCCCGGCGACCGGGCCGGCGTAGCCGACGGCGGCGCCGGTGGCGGCGGTGACCTCGTCCGCCTGCATCGGACGCAGCGCCAGCACCGGGCCCGCGGCGCCAAGGGCGCGGCCCACCTGGTTGGTGAGCTTGACCTCGTTGACCTCGCGGTCGCCGCGCACGCAGGCGGCGACGGTGATCTCCTCGGTGGCGGTCTTGGCCACGTAGAGCATGGTCTTGCCGAGGTGGGCGGCGGTGACCTGGGGGTGGCCGTGCGCATTGAGGAAGGCGACGACGTCGGCGATCGCACCCGCGCCGGGGGTGTGCACGAGCACTGGCGCGGCCGGTGCCGACCAAGCCGGGGCTGCGCTGATCGTGCCGGTGGCGCGCTCGCGATTGGCAGCGTAGCCCGATGCGGACGAGAACAGGATGGTGTCCTCGCCGACGTCGGCGGCGACCATGAACTCGTGGCTGCCGTTGCCGCCAATCGCGCCGCTGTCGGCCTCGACCGCGAAGGCCTCCAGCCCGAGGCGCTTGAAGGTGCGCAGGTAGGCGATGCGCATCGCCTCATAGCTCTGATCGAGCGAAGCGTCGCTGTCGTGGAAGCTGTAGGCGTCCATCATGATGAACTCCTTCACGCGCATCAGGCCGAAGCGCGGACGGATCTCATCACGGAACTTGGTGTGCTGCTGGAAGAAGGTGACGGGCAGCTGCTTGTAGCTCTTGACCACGGTCGCGGCGTAGTCGGTGACGACCTCTTCGGCAGTGGGCGCCAGGCCGAAGACCTGACCGCCGCGGTCGGTGACGGTGAGCATGGTGCGCGAGGCCTGGTAGGTGGCCCAGCGGCCGCTCTTCTCCCACAGCGCCTGCTCCTGCATGATCGGCATGGTCAGCTCGAGACCGCCGGCCGCGGCGATCTCTTCTGCCACCACCGCCGCGACCTTGTCGACCACGCGCTTGAGCAGCGGCGCGTAGAGGTAGAGCCCAGCGCCGCTCTTGTGCAGGAAGCCAGCGCGCGTCAGCAGGCGGTGGCTGGCGATCTCAGCATCGCTCGGGTCTTCACGCAGGGTCACCAGGTTGAGTCGGGTCGCACGCATTGAGGCTCCTCCAGGAACGGCCTGGGGTTGTCCGGGCGGTTCGGGTCCGGGTCAACTGGGAAGAAGAAGGGGAGAGCGGGTGGCGGCGTAAACGGCAGGTGAGAAGGGGGGAATCGACGTCAGTACAGAATCAGTTCGCACTGCCCAGCGCGGGCCGCACGCATGCCGGTCCTGCTTGCCTACTTACACCCCTCCCCACTTGCCTTGCCCCCATCCACCGGCCTCCAGCGTCTTCCCTCCCACCCCCTCCCACCTATGGTCGGGGCATGACCAGCGATCCCCGGGCGGCCACGGAACTCCTGCTCATCCGCCATGGCGAAAGCACCGGCAACAGCGCCGGCCGCATGCAGGGTCAGGACGACACCGAGCTGTCGGCCCTGGGTCGCGACCAGGGCGCCCTGCTCGCCCAGCGTCTCGCCGGCCTGCGTGATCGGCCGACCCTGGTCTACAGCAGCGACCTGCGCCGCGCCCACGATACCGCCAAGCTGGTGGCCGCAGCGCTCGGCACTGTCGTGCACCTCGACCCGCGCCTGCGCGAACTCGACGTCGGCACCTGGGCGGGCATGGCGCGCGAAGAGATCGCCGCCATGGCGCCCGCCGACTGGCACAGCTGGGAGGAGCGCGATCCCGCGGTGCGCTATGGCGGCGCCGAATCCTTCACCGACCTGCAGCGCCGCGTGGTGCCAGCGATCGAGGAGATCGCCGAACGGCATACCGGCGCACACCTCGTCGTCGTCACCCATGGCGTCGCCATCCGCACCTACCTGGCGCACGTGCTCGGCCTGAATCTGAGTGCGATGTGGCAGCTCGCCATCGCCAACACCGCACTGAACCGCATCCATCCCCACGTGGTCGGCGTCCCGGGCGCACCGCCGCGCATGGGACGGGTCGATGTGATCAACGATGCGACGCATCTGGAGCGAGCGACAAGTGGGGCGGCGGGGTTGGCGTGATTGGACGAGCTGATGGCTGATGGCTGATGGCTGATGGCTGATGGCTGATGGCTGATGGCTGATGGCTGATGGCTGATGGCTGATGGCTGGCGGCCGACTGCAGACTGCAAATAGAACAAGGCACTGCAAAGCTCAGGAGAGAAGAGGACGCGCTGGACGGGGCTGCCGCTAGCGGGTCGTCCTGGTGCTCCGGGGTGTTGGTCCGACTTTGCGGCATCACCTTCCCAGCGCTCCATCTCCTCCGCTTGCCTCCGCGTCTCCTATTCTATCGGCTGTCGGCTGTCGGCTGTCGGCTGTCGGCTGTCGGCTTTCAGCCATCAGCCATCAGCCATTCTACAGCCTCATCCTCCACCACCGCCACGCCCCCACCAGGAACAGTGCCACGATCACCACGACGCTGAGCACGGCGGCGTTGACGGTGCTGCTGACCAGCAGCCGCACGAGCAGGCCGTGGGCGACGATCGGGATGAGGGCGTAGCCGAGTGATGAGATGATCAGCGTGGCGATGTTGCCGCGGCGGTCGAAGCGGATGAAGCCGGGCAGAGCGAAGAGCAGGCAGAGCGGCGCGAGCAGGGCGAAGGAGATGCGCAGGTTGATCTTGCCCCAGGCCTTGTTGGCGTGACTGGCGAGCAGCTCGCTGCTGGTCTTGTCATTATCCGACTTGAGCAGCACGGCGAGCTGATCCGGGTTTGGCATGAGCGTGATGCCGGCCTCTACGACCGTGCATTCATGGCGCCGATCGATCGTCGAACCGTGAACCACGACCGCCTCGGCGAGGCGCCACGCGTCGTCGCGCCAGAACAGGCGCTCGGCGAGCAGCATGGTCGATTCGGTGCGCGCGCCCTCCGCACCGAACACGCCGACTTGACGGTACTCGCCGGCATCGGGCCACGCCTGCATCACCGCCCAGAAATGATCGCCCTCCCGCCACCCGACCGAGCGGTCGCGATCCTCGTCCGCCTTCAGGCTGCCCACCATGCGCTGGCGGCTAAGCTCGGCCAACCGCGCGAGGCGCGGGTTGACCTGGTCCTTGAGCACGAACCCGAGCGCGCCGACGGCCACCGCCAACAGCAGCATGCCGGTGAATACCCGCCGCGGCGCGATGCCGGCCGCGGCGAGGGCGACCAGGGTGCCTTGGCGCAGCATCGGCGCGGCAGTGAGGACCCCGGCCACCGCGGTCGACAGCGGCAGCCAGATGGTCATGAACTCGGGGAAACGGTAAAGGTAGAACTCGAGCAGGAAGAGGCTGCGCCCATGGGCGATGGCGTTGATGTAATCCCCCATCTTGCCGATGAAATCACCGATGAAGATCAGGAATATGCCCAGCAGCAGGACCAGGGCCCAGCGCGTGAATGCGGCCTCGACGACATTGCGGTCGAGGATCTTCACTTGGGACCCCAGCGCCACAGCCCGCTGATGAACTCGCGCGCGCGGGTCGGGCTCCACGTCAGGAAGGCGCCGCAGGCGGTGAGCAGCATGGCAGGCGGCCACAGCAGCCAAGCCGGATGCATCTGCGGCAGGTCGACGCCGTTCTTCACGTAGCCGATCGCCGGGTAGGTGAAGAGCACCACCACCACCACCATGATCACCACCCCGAGCAGGTTCTGCGAGGTGCCCCAGGTCATGCCCAGGCCGATCGCCAGGAAGGCGTAGGCGATCATCGCCACCGGGATGAAGAAGCGCACCTGCAGGGCGAGTCGGGCATTATTGAAGATCGACAGGTGCTTCGGGTCTGGGCCTTTCCCCAGTACCTCGAGGACGCGGCACGTGGACATCGCATCGGGCTCGATCTTGCCGGACTCGGTGTCCTCATCCTCGAGGAGGTAGTCGTAACGCGTCATCTCCGCGGCAAGGAAGCGTCCGTTCGCACTGCGCTGCATCAGCTGCACCGCCTCGAACTCCATCTGGATGCCCTTGCGGCCCAGCACCCAGTGCGCGTCGGGCGCGAATGCCGCGGTAAGGTCGCCGTTGCGATTGATGAGGGCGTGGACGTTGCGCATGCGTCCGCCGTTGACCGCTTCAACCCACAGGCTGATATCCTTCTTCTGCAGGATCGGATCGCCGTTGGCGACACTCTGGGCGAGCGCGGTGGGCAGCAGCTTGCCCTTGCTGGCGCGGATCTCGGCGACCGCCTGCGGTAGGACCAAATTGGTGAGCGCGGCGCACAGCACCACGCCGAGCAGGATCAGCGGCAACAGACGGCGCACCACCGCCAGGTGGCTGACTCCGCACGCGGCGAGCGCGCGCAGCTCGCCCTCCTGGTTCATCGCGCCCAGCCCGACGAGCAGCGCGGTGGCCAGCGCCAGGGGCAGTGAGATGGGCAGGGCGAACAGGAACATCGATGAGATCACCGGCAGGGTCGCTTCTGGCGGCACCCCGCGCCCGATCAGCACGCCGAGCTGGCCGCCGACGATGACGCCGACGAACACCAGCAGCAGGAACAGGCAACGCCCGCCGATCTGCTTCCACAGGTAGCGCGAGAGCGTGTCCATCATGCGGGCTGCACCGCGTCCACCAGCCGCGACGTGGTGACCGGAAAGGCGCGGCCGGGCAGGGCGGTGCGGCACCATGCGCGCAGCGGCAGCGTTCCGGCGAGACGCCGCGCGGCCTCGGCCATGGTGACAATGCCGCCGAATCCGGCGAGGCGCGGCAGCAGGCGCTCGAGCACTGGCAGGTAAGGGCCGCCCTCGACCTCGGCGTGCAGAGTGAGCACGGTCAGCGTGGTCGGCTGGCGCAGGCCGGCGAGCAGGGCGTCCGCCAGCGCCTGTTCGCCGTGCACGCCGCCGGCGAGCAGCTCCTCCAGGCAGGGGCCGGTGCCGGGCAGCTGCGGGATGCGCAGTTCGTGCCCGCGCACCGCCAGCCGGCAGGGCACGCCGCCGCGCAGGTCGCTGGCATACAGGAAGGGATAGCCGTCCTGGATGCGCAGGGACTCAGGCGTGGTCATCCACGAGGGTGCGCCGATGCCGGCCGGATCATGGCCGGTCAGGGTGCGGTAGGCGGCCAGCGAGCGGTCGTAGTGGGCGCGGATGCGCGCGGTCTTGAAGCGCGGCAGGTCGTCCTGCCAGCTGCGGTGGTCCCAGGCGTGGATGGCGGCCTCGTGACCCTCGGCCTCAAGCCGGCGCACCACCTCGGGAAATGCGGTGGCGATCGGCCGCGCCGGCAGCAGCGTGCCGGAGAGGATGGTCCGCCAGCCGTACAGCGACGGCGCGCCGGTGGTCAGCATCTTCTGCGCGAAGCGTGGCTTGCGCATCTGCAGGATGGCGCGCCCGGAACGGTCCGGCCCCATCGACAGGAAGAACGTGCCCGGCACGCCGTGCCGCTTCAGGCAGTCGAGCAGGCACGGCACGCCGGTGCGCATGCCGTCGTGGGTGTCGATGTCGATTTTCAGGGACAACACGGTCAGCGAGTCCGCGAGGCAGGTGCTGGAGTCCGGAAGTCCGGAAGTCCGGAAGTCCGGAAGTCTCGTCGGAAGTGGTTGCGCACGTGCGCCCACGATCCCTCGATTGACGGCTCGCGACCAGGAATATGGCCCGACCGAGTCCAACAGGACTTCCGTACTTCCGGATTTCCGGACTTCCGGACGGTAGCAATCATGGAGGCAATCATGGATCGCTCCTGTTGCTGACCAGGATGGTGCGGCGCGCGTTGTCGATGCGATGGAATGTGAGGCCCGCCGCGGTGAGCTGGTCAAGCAGCTCGGTCTTGCCCACCAGCCACAGACGCCGGGGCCCATTCCACTCGTCCTTCAGCCGCTGCAACGGGTAAAGCCAGGCGTTGGCGGGCAGATTCTCGCCGCTGACCGCGTAGGGATCGGGGATGGGCTGGCCCTTGTCGGGCAGCGGCGTGGTCGGCGGGGTGACCTCGGCGAAGTGGCCCATGCCCAGCTCGCGGCAGCTGCTGAAGATGTAGGCGCGCCGACCGAGGGCGTGGACGAGTTCATAGTCGTGGACCACGGTTTCATGCAGGATGACGCGGTCGTGCTCGGCGACCGGCGTGCCGGCGAGATCGCCACCGTGGGCGCGGATCACCGCGATCATTCGCGACCCGTCCAGGTCGCGGATGATGTCGTCGGCGTGCGGCAGCATCACCGCAGCGACCACGGCGAAGCCGGTGCCGAGCAGGGCGAGCGACCAGCCAGGGCTGCACTTGCGCAGGGAAGCCCAGGCCGAGGCAGCGAGGAAGGCCATGAACACCCCCGCCATCACCGCCAGGGCCGGAAGCCAGGACCAGTCGATGTTGCGCAGCGTCTGCACGTCGGTGTCGTTCGGCCGCCACGTCAGACCACAGAAGCTGATCACGGCCAGCCTATCGTCATGCACGGCTTGGCGAATGACCGACACCGCGGCCGGCGCCAGGATCAGGATCACCAGCAGCGCCACCGCGCTGAACCCCGCCAGCGACACCCACCAGCGCCGTCGGAACGGCCATGCGCTGAGCGCATCCGCGACGATCAAGGCGATGGGCGCGAACAGCGGCATGGGATAGGTGCCGAGCTTGGAGGCGCTGACGCTGAAGAAGGCAAGCGGGAACAGCACCGCCGAGGCCAGGAACAGTCGCCCGCGACGCAGGCGCTCCGCGGCGTCCACCGGAGTCACGTGTGGCGCGGCATCGATTCCACCGCGACGTAGGCGCGTCACGGCGTCGGCGACGGCCCGCCACAGGCACGCCCCGAGCACTGGCAGCACCACCAGCGAAAACGGCATCAGCGCCCCGGCCAGCACCGGGATGTAGTACCACGGCGGCCCGGGATGATTGACCGAGCCGTCGAAAAAAGCCTGGAAGTTGATGCGCACATAGAAGAACTCAAGGAAGCGCGGGTCGCGCTGCCACACCGCGATCGACCATGGCAGATTGATCGCAGCGATGACCACCAGCCCGGCCAACGGACGCATCGCCCACAGCGTGGCGAAGATCCCCTTCAGCCCGCCTGCCAGAAATGCGTAGCCACCGATCCCGGCCCCCGCGATGACGAGCGCGATCGGCCCCTTGGCGAGGAAGCCGAGGCCGAGCGCCAGCCAGAAGCCCCAGATCCAGCGGTTGGCCGGCGCTCCGGCCAGGCGTCCGTCCTCCCAGCACCACCATGTCCACCAGCATGCCGCCAGACAGGCGGACAGGATCGGATCGGTGGTCAGCACCGAACTGGTCGCCAGGAACAGCCCGCCGCCGAGCAGCAGCAAACCAGCTCCCAGTCCGACAGCGGTGCCGAACAGCCGCGTGCCCAAAGCCCACGCCGCCAGCACCGAGACCAGCGCCGCCAGCCCGCTCGGCAACTGCGCGGCGACGTTACCGCCGCCGAACAGCAGCTGGCAGATGGCGCCGAGCCAATAGGTCAGGATCGGCTTCTCGAAGTACGGCACGTAGGCGAGATGCGGCACCACCCAGTCGCGCAGCTCGACCATCTCGCGACACGATTCGACATAGCGGTTCGACGAACCGAGCGCCGGATGGTCAGAGGTCGCGGCATAGACCACGGCCACGGCGAGCGTGAGCAGCGCCGCGTCGCGGCGCGGCGACGCGGCGGTCATCCACGTGGGCAGGCGGATCATACCAGCGTCCGGCCGGCCTCAGCGCGCCGCGTGGGCGCGCAGGTGGTAGTCGTACACCGAACTCTCGCGCGACATGAACTCGTTGATGTAGTAGGCCACGGTCTGCTTCAGCATGTCCTGCGCACCGACTTCGGGCTTCCAACCCAGCGCGGCGGTGATGCCGGTGATGTCGGGTTTGCGCTTGGTCATGTCCTGATAGCCCTCGCCGTAATAGGCGGCCGAGGTGATCTCCTCAAGACGCGCGCCCGCAGCGCGGGCGGCGACCTCGGGGAAGGTGCGCACGATCGCGATCAGGCCCTCTGCGAGTTCACGCACCGACAGATCGTTGTCGGGATTGCCGAGATTGAAGATACGCCCATCGGCCACGCCGTCCTGGTTGGCGATGATCTTCATCAGCGCCGCGATGCCGTCCGAGACGTAGGTGAAGCAGCGCCGCTGCGCTCCGCCGTCGACCAGCTTGATCGGCTCGCCGCGCAGGATGTGGCCGAGGAACTGCGTGACCACGCGCGACGAACCCTCCTTCTCGGTGTGGATGCTGTCCAGGCCGGGGCCGACCCAGTTGAAGGGGCGGAAGAGCGTGAACGGCAGGCCCTCGTGCTTGCCCATGGCGAAGATCACGCGGTCGAGCAGCTGCTTGGCGCAGGCGTAGATCCAGCGTTCCTTGTGGATCGGCCCGTAGACCAGCGGCGAGGTCTCGGGGTCGAAGCTCTCGTCCGGGCACATGCCGTAGACTTCCGAGGTCGACGGGAACAACACGCGCGTCTTGTACTTCGCGCACTGGCGGATGATCGAAAGGTTCTCCTCGAAATCGAGATTGAAGACCCGCAGCGGATCCTGCACATAGGTCGCCGGCGTGGCGATCGCGACCAATGGCAGGCACACGTCGCACTTCTTGATGTGATAGGCGATCCACTCCTTGTTGATGGTGATGTCGCCTTCCAGGAAGTGGAAGCGGGGGTGCTTCACCGCGCTGCCCAGCTTGTCGCTGGCCATGTCCATGCCGTAGATCTCCCACTCGGTGTCGCGCAGGATCGCCGAGGTGAGGTTCGAGCCGATGAAGCCGTTGACGCCAAGAATGAGGACTTTCATGGGTTTCCTGAAGCACGCTGCGGTGGGAGGGAAGGAGTTACGGAAGTGGCGGTGGGCGCAGCGCGGAGCAACGCTCCGGGCGCGAGCAGGGCTGGGCGGCCATCGGTCTCGGCCACGGCGAGCAGTTCGAGCACGCCCGCGCCGCAGGCCACCGCCCACGCTCCCGCCGCGCCGGGCAGCACCGTGCCGGGCGCGGCAGCGACGCCCGAATCACTGCGCACCGCGCTGCGCTGCACCAGCAGCTTGCGATCCCTGCACCACGTGAAGGCCGAGGGCCAGGGCGGCGCGACCGCGCGCACCAGGTCGTGGACGCGGCGCGCGGGCCAGGCCCAGTCGATCAGACCGTCGGCCGGCGTGCGCCCGCGCACCACCGTGGCGTGGGCGTGGTCCTGGACGCGCAGCGTGGCGCGCCCGGCGAACAGCGCGGGCAGCGCGCCGTCGAGCAGCGCATCGGCCTGCGCCAGCAGCTGCGCGGTCAGACCGAAGGCGTCGACGTCGGGATGCACGTCGACCGCGACCTGGGCGGCGATATCGCCGGCGTCGGCCTGGCGCACCATGCGGTGCAGGGTCAGGCCGCTGGTCTTCTCACCGTTGACCAGCTGCCAGTTCACCGGCGCGCGCCCGCGGTAGGCGGGCAGCAGCGAGCCGTGCAGGTTCCACCCCCCCTGCGCAGCTAGGGCCAGGACGCGCTCCGGGAGCATGTGCCTGAAGTAGAAGCTGAAGATGAAGTCCGGCGCCAGGGCGCGCAGGCGCGCGTACGCACTGCCGTCACCGTCGCCCGTGAGGTCGGCGTCGAGCACCACCGGCACGCCGTGCGCGCGCGCCAGCTCTGCGGCCGACGGCCACCAGCAGGACTCCCCAGGCTGATCGGCGTGGCTGAGCAGCAGCGCGACTTCGGCGCCACTGCGCAGCAGCGCGGCGAGCCCGGCGTGGCCGAAGGCCCCGTAGGCGCACACCACCACGCGCGGCGCCCGCGCGGTCACGCGTCGACCACCGTCTGCGGGTGTTCGATGGCCTCGCCGCGGCGCTCCACGGTTTGCACTACGTAGGGCTGGCGCAGGCGCACCTGCTGGAAAATGCGCCCGATGTATTCGCCGAGCAGGCCGAAGGCGAAGAACTGCAGGCTGCTGATGATGAGCAGGATGCCCAGCACGGTGAGCGCGCCGTTGGCCGCCCACTCGGCGCCGTACATGAAGCGCATGACCAGCAACAGCAGGCCGAGCGCCACACCGAGCAGGCCGCTGAGCGCGCCAAGGCCGAAGAGCAGGCGCAGCGGGCTTACCGAGAACGAGGTGATCAGGTCGAGCTGCAGCGAGAGCAGCTTGAGGAACGAGTAGTTCGACACGCCGATCTCGCGCGCCGCGTGGCCGACGCCGATCTCGACCGGGCGGCGCGCGAACAACGTGGCCAAGGCCGGAATGAAGGTCTTGTACTCGCGGCAGGCGACGATCGCCTTGGCGACCTCGCGCGAGTAGCCGCGTAGCATGCAGCCGAAGTCCGAAAGCTTGATGCCGCTGATGCGCCGCACCAGCTGGTTGGTCCAGCGCGAGGCGGTCTTGCGGAACCAGGTGTCCTGGCGGCCGAGGCGGATGGTGTTGATCAGGTCAAAGCCGGCCTCGAACTGCGCGACCAGGTTGGGGATCTCCTCCGGTGGGTTCTGCAGGTCGGCGTCGAGGGTGATGATCCAGTCGCCGCGCGCGTGCGCGAAGCCGGCGGTGACCGCGGCGTGCTGGCCGAAGTTGCGCGCGAACTGCACCAGCACCAGCTGCGGGTTGGTCTCCTGCGCGGCGCGCACCAGCTGGGCGGTGGCGTCCTTGGAGCCGTCATCGACGCACACCACCTCGAAGGCGAAAGGCAGCTTGGCGCACACCGCGAAGACCCGCGCGAACAGCGCGGGGATGTTGCGCTCTTCGTTGTACATGGGGATGACAAGGGACAGGCGCGGGGCGCCTTGGACGGCGGTCATCGGCCGTGCTCCTGGGCGATCTGGGTGAAGGCCGCGGCGACACGGTCGAGGTCGGCTGTGGTCATGCCCGGGAAGAGCGGGATGGTGAGCAGACGCTCGCTGAGCGCCTCGCTGACCGGCAGGCTGGTACCGGGGTAGGTGCGCGCGTAGTGCTCCTGCGGGTGCACCGCCGGGAAGTGCAGGGCGGTGCCGATGCCCTGGCCTTCGAGAATGTCGACCAGCGCCGCGCGGTCGATGCGCAGGCGCTCGAGACGCAGCAGCACCACGAAGATGTGCCAGCTATGGGTGTCGCCCGGCCGGGCATCGTCCAGGCACTCGAGGATGGGGCTGCCGGCCAGGCGCTGGTAATACCCCGCAGCGAGCGTCGCGCGCTCAGCGTTCATGCGTTCCAGGTCACGCAGCTGGTGGATGCCCAGCACCGCCTGGATGTCGGTGAGGTTGTACTTGCGCCCCGGCCGCTCGACGCGGTAGAGGTCCTTGCCGCTGCGCGCGTGGTTCTTCCAGGCGTCCTTGCGGATGCCGTGGAAACGCAGCAGGCGCAGGCGCGCCGCCAGCTCGTCGCTGCGGCAGGTGATCATGCCGCCTTCGGCGGTGGTCAGATTCTTGGTCGGGTGGAAGCTGAACACCGCGACGTCGCCGTCGCCCGCGACCTGGCCGATCGGCACGCCCTGGTGGCGCGCGCCAGCGGCGTGCGCGGCGTCTTCGACCACCGCCAGGCCGTGCTCGGCGGCGAGCCGGCGCACCCCGGCGAGGTCGACGGGCGCGCCGGTGAAGTGCACCGGCATGATGGCGCGCGTGCGCGGCGTGATGCGCCGCGCGACGTCGGCAAGGTCGAGATTGAGGGACCGCGGGTGGACTTCGCAGAACACCGTGCGACCGCCGTTCAACTCGACCATGTTGGGGCCGCTGACCCAGTTGATGCTCGGAGTGATGACCTCGTCGCCGGGTTTCAGGTCCATGGCCTGGAAGACCACGTCCAGGCCGGCGGTGGCCGAGCACAGTGCGATCGCGTGCGGGCTGCCGACAGCGGCGGCGAACTCGCGCTCGAACTGCGCGACCTTGGGGCCGCTGGTGATCCAGCCGCTGCGCACCACATCAGCGACTTCGAGCGCGGCGGCCTCGCCGATGCAGGGCCGTGAAAAGGGCAGGCGGGGCAGCGGGGCGGGGGTGTTCATGGGCGCGGGATGGTTCACGCAGGGACGGGGATGGCGACGGGACGGGTGATGAGCACGACGCCGACGATGATCACCAGGGTGCCGACCACGCGCAGGGTGGTGACCGGCTCCTTGAACCACAGCGCGCCGATGGCCAGGGTCAGGATGTAGGCCAGGCTCATCAGTGGGTATGAGACCGACAGCGGCATGCGTGACAGCACCACCAGCCAGTTGACCACGCTGACCGCGTAGAGCACCAGCCCGAGCATGAACCAGGGGTGGAAGACCACACGCACCGGGTCGGCGAGGATGGTCGCCAGAGACAGCCCGGCCGGTGCGCCGCCGGGGGTGATGGCGGCGGGGGCCAGCGCCTTCGCCGCGAGCTTCAGCGCCACCTGCGCAGACACATTGAGTACGATGCCCAGGGCCACGAGGAGGAGGTTGATCATGGCACGCCTTCCGGCCCGCCCGCCGGCACATGCCGAGGGCTGGGTGAGCGCGGGATTCTGGCTGCAAACGGCCGTTGACCAGTGATTTCGGCCTGCCGGGGGCAGGCCGGGCTGATGGCTGATGGCTGATGGCTGATGGCCAGCCGAACCAGCTCCGTGCCCCCGGGTTACGCTACCTCATCCGAGGACTTGCAACCCTCATCACCAGATGCCGAGAGAAGGCAGGTCAGTTCAGGAGACGCGCCGCAGGCGCGTCTCCATCAGCCATCAGCCATCAGCCATCAGCCTCTCAAATCAAATTCTCGCCGTTCTCGCCGCCCTTGGCCTGCAGGATGGCCCGCAAGCGGCGCAGCGCGTGGAACATGCGGCTGCGCAGGGTGCCTAGGCTCATGCCGCCGAGGATCACCGAGGCGTCCTCGTAAGACAGCTCTTGGAAGATCACCAATTCGATGATCTCGCGATAGATTTGCGGCAGTTCGGCGAGGGCCTCGGCGAGCAGCTTGTTGGACTCGACGCGCGAGAGCTTGGCATCGACGCTGATGCCGGGGGCGGCGGCGGTGGCGGCGATCGAGGTGCTGTCCTCGTCGCGGTCGAGGTCGGTGAAGCCGACCATGACCTTGCGGCTGCGCGACTGCAGGTAGTCGATCGAGGCGTTGCGCGCGATGGTGTACAGCCAGGTCGAGAAGCGCCGGGTGATGTCGAAACGCCCGAGGTGCTCGAAGACACGCAGGAAGACGTCCTGGCCGATGCACGCCGACTCGTCGTAGTTGCGCGTGATCTGGTAGATGTAGGCGAGGATCGGCCGGCGGTAGCGATCGTAGAGGATTTCGAAGGCGGCGAAGTCGCCCTGCTGGCACTGCGCGACCAGGACTTCATCGACGGCTTGCCCCGGAGGCGGTTCCATGCGTGCGCCAGTCTAGGTCGTCGAGGCGGATCGCAACCCGGGTCGTGGGGTGCCGGCGGCCCCCCTTCCGATCTGCATGCCTGCGCGCATCCGGATGCTCGCTCGGGCGCTCACTCGGGTACCACCGTGACTTCGACCTGCACCCCGTCGCCGGGCCGCATCGGCTCGCGGAAGGCGATGCGCTTGGTCGCGGCGATGCGCGGGATGCCGCCCTCGACCACCAGATGGAGGTCGCGGATGTCGATGATCTCGCTGCCGTCCTGGCGGCGCACCACACCCTGGGCGATCACCCCGGCCGGGAAGCCGAAGGCGTTGCGCGCCAGCCACGCGGCGTCGGCGACCATGGCGTACTGGGTGACGCCCATCATCAGGGCCGCCTCGGGGAAGTGGCCGGGCACGAAGGGGTGGTCGTGGGGGTAGTGGTAGGATGCGATGAGCTTGCCGGTCGCCTGGTCCTGGCTGACCACGTGGTCGATGAAGCGCGCCGCGGCCGGCTTCCAGGCGAACAGGCCGACGTCCAGGCCGTGGCCGCCGACCGCGCCGACCAGCGGACGGATCTGGCCGGAGGCGACCTGCGCCAGGACCGCCGAACCGGACATCACCTCGGCCTCGAGGCAGCGCTCGCCCTCGCACTCGGCGTAGGTGGTGAAGACCGTGAAGCCGCTGCGATCGCGGGTGATGGTCGCGTGGCCGATGACTTCGCCATGCAGCGGCACCGAGCGGTGGAATTTCAGGCGGCTGATCATGCTGAACACCGCGACGTGGTTGCCCACCGCGAGGCGCTCGTGCAGCAGCGGCACCCCGGTCAGGGCCATCAACTCGCACAGGAAGGGCTCGTACCAGCACAGCTTGCCGCCCGGTCCGGTGCGCCCGAGCAGTTCGCGGCCACGCGGGTCGCCAAGCGGGATGCGGGTACGTGATATCGCCTCGGTGCGCGCCTCATTGAGCGTCACCTCGTCGGCCATGAGGTTCACGCCGCGGTGCGGCAGGTAGGACTTCAAGGCTTCCGCATCGAGGGTCAGTTCGGGCATGGGGCGATACCATGGTCCTTCCGACTTGGAGCACAAGGGGATGGACCACCGAGGGAGGACGAGGAAGGCAGGAAAGCAGGAGGGGACAAGGGCGGAAGGACCGCAGGCGAAAGGAGAAACAGCCCGCAAGACACCACGTTCGATCCACCAATACGCCGATCCCCAGCGCGCCTTGGGCGCCCGCAGCTCATGTCACCGATCTGCTTACCCCACTCTTTTTCCCTTCCCCTCTTGCCGCCCCTTTCCCCACTCATGCTTCCCCTTGCCTCAAGGCAGGAACTCCCGAGGCACCGTGATCGTCAGGTTGCCGCTTGTGCAGGGGCCAAAACAACAACCGCTTTGGCGTCGCGATCGTCAAGAGCCATCCGCTGGTACCGGAACTCACCGTCCAGTACGGCTGCCTGTGGAACAACATTGACGTCTCGGATGCATCGAATCCGCTGCGCATCCAGACCGGGAACGTGAAGTATTCCATCAAGGACTTCGGCAGCTTTGGCGTCTACGGCATCCTGCTGCACTTCCGCAACGAGTCGCGCTCCAGAGCAAGGGTTCGCCGCCGGAAATGTTGCGACTGAGGGCATCCACCTCGACAGACCGACCAAGATCGACGAAACGTGGAGCGTCATCTACGAGGCCGACCTCGCCCAGCAGTAAGACACCTCGATCACCACCGCGCACATCGACGCTAAGTTCCTGCTGGTCCACACGCCGGCCTGAACTCCAAGCAGTGGTACCTGAGCGCCGGCTATCGACAGCAGTCCGATCAGAGCTCCTCCTCCGACCACCAGTTCGAGGCCTCCCAGCTCGGCTATCCGTGGCCCTGGCGCGGCAATACCGAGCAGCTGGCACTGACCCTGGTCGATGGCTTCACGACCATCTTGGCGTGAGGCGGTGGCGCCATCCCGCAGGCCATTCGACACGAAGTGGTGGCTGAATGGACCGATCGCCAGAGCCAAGCACGGCGACAAGGGCACTGGCGATTTCGACGACTCCACCCGGGCGGTGTTGATGACCGGCTCCAGCTTCTGGGACCAGGCCCGACCGCCGCCACACACGGCGGGCGGGCCATGGGTTCTCTGGGAGCACTTGTTCGCGTTTTGCGTCTCGCCATCCGTTTTCCGCCGCTTGCCTTCGAGCCTCCTCCATTTCCTCTATTTCAGCTTCCTCGCTTCATCGCCCCCTCGCTCCCCTCACCCCCCTCACGGATCCCCCCGCACATGCCCGTCAGCCCTCCCGGTAGCCTCGACCTCGCCACCCTCGCCGCGCGCTATCGCGCTGGCGCGAGCCCGGTCGACGTCATCACCGAGATCTATGCGCGCATCGCGGCCTATGCAGATCCGGCGGTGTGGATCCACCTGCGCCCGCTGGCGGTAGTGCTGGTAGAGGCGCACGCCCTGGCCAAGCGCGGGCCCACCGGGCTGCCGCTGTTCGGCGTGCCCTTCGCTATCAAGGACAACCTCGACCTCGCCGGAACGCCGACCACCGCTGGCTGCCCGGAATTCACAAACGAGCCTGCGGAGTCAGCCGCGGTGGTCGCGCGCCTGCTGGCAGCCGGCGCGCTCGCCATCGGCAAGACCAACCTCGACCAGTTCGCCACCGGCCTGGTTGGGACGCGCACTCCCTATGGGACGGCCCGCAACCCCTTCAACGCTCGCTACATACCCGGCGGATCGAGCTCGGGCTCGGGCGCTGCGGTCAGCGCCGGGCTGGTGAGCTTCGCACTCGGCACCGACACCGCCGGCTCGGGGCGCGTGCCGGCGGCCTTCACCAACATCGTCGGCCTGAAGCCGACCAAGGGCCTGCTCAGCACGCGCGGCCTGCTGCCGGCGGTGCGCAGCCTCGACTGCGTCTCGATCTTCGCGCTGACCTGCGCCGATGCCTGGGCAGTGCAGGAGGTGGCGGCCGGCTTCGACGCGCGCGACTCGTTCTCGCGACGCCCTCCGTCAGCTACGCCGGCGGCGCCGTCGCCGCTGCGCATCGGCGTTCCCGCTGCCGGTGAGCTGCGCTTCTTCGGCAACCATCAGGCCGAGCAACGCTATCGTGCCGGATTGGAGCGCCTGGTCGGGCTCGGCGCGCACCTGGTTGAGATCGATTACCAGCCATTCCGGGAGACTGCCGGACTGCTCTACGGCGGACCGTGGGTGGCGGAGCGCTACGCGGCGGTCGGCGACTTCCTCGACCAGCATCCCGCTGCGGGCCACCAGGTGACGCGGCGCATCATCTCGGCGGCGAAGGAGATCCACGCGGTCGAGGTGTTTCGCGGCCTGTACCGCCTTGCCGACCTGCGCCGCGCCGCCGACGAGCAATGGGCGCGCATGGACGTTCTCGCCCTGCCCACCACCGGCAGCATCTTTTCGCTCGCCGAGGTCGCCGCCGAGCCGCTCGCGCGCAATACCGACCTTGGCTATTATACCAACTTCGCCAACCTCCTCGACCTGTGCGCGATCGCGGTGCCGAACGGCTTCCAGGCCGATGGCCTGCCCACCGGCATGACCTTCTTCGCGGCTGCTTGGGCGGACGCGCTGGTCGCCGGCCTCGCCGCGCGCTTCCACGCCGTGCCAGGCACGACCATGGGCGCCACCGGCGTGCCGCTGCCAGAAACAGCCGCAAGCGGTGCGCCGGTCGCCGCGGCGCCCGCGCGCATCCTCGTCGCCGTGGTCGGCGCGCACCTCCAGGGCCAGCCGCTGCACCATCAACTTGCCGGCAACCAGGCGCGTTTCGTGCGCGCGGCGCGCACCGCCGCGATGTACCGCCTGCACGTCCTGCCCGGGCCCCCACCGCCGCGCCCGGGTCTGGTGCGGGTCGCCAACGCCACCGGGGCGGCGATCGAGGTCGAGGTGTGGAGCCTGGACGCCGCCGGACTCGGTGCGCTGATCGCTGACGTCCCCGCACCCCTCGCCATCGGCAGCGTCGAGCTGGAGGACGGAGAAGTGGTGAAGGGCTTCCTGTGCGAATCCTGGGCCGCCGTCGGCGCCGAGGACATCACGCGCTACGGCGGCTGGCGCGCCTATCTGCAGGCGCGCGCTGCAGGCCCGGAAGCGCAGGCATGAGCGCGACGCGCGCAACGTTGCACCGCACAGCATCGACGTCCACCGGCTTGCGCATTCGCTGGCCGTTGCTCGGATCTGGCCATAGCGCGCGCCGATGGGGCGCATCCTGGCCCTAAGCGAGCCCGGCAACCAGATCATCACGGAACTGGCCCCGCTGGCCAGCGAACTGGTCATCGACAAGCCCGGCAAGGGTGCTTTCTACGCGACCCCGCTCGACGGGCTGCGCGCGCGGCATTACCTACCTGCTGTTCAGCGCCGTGACCACCGAGGTTTGCGTGCAGACCACCATGCTCGAAGCCAACGACCGCGGCTACGAATGCCTGCTGATCGAGGATGCGACCGACAGCTACTTTCCCGCTTTCAAGCAGGCCACGCTGGAGATGATCCGCGCCCAGGGCGGCATCGTCGGATGGACCGCCCCATCCGCCGCCGTCCTGGAAGCCCTGCGACATGCCGACTCCTGAACCGATCGTGAGCGCGACCGCCTCGCTGCTTTTTCCCGGCCTGCTCGCGCGCGCCCAGGCCGCCGACGAGGGTGCCTGGCAGCCGTTCCGCGCCGGCGTCGACATCCTGCCGCTCTATTCCACTGCGGACGGCCACTCCGCTGCCCTGCTGCGCTACCAGCCTGGGGCAGCGGTCGCGCACCACCTGCATCTCGGCTTCGAACACGTCCTGATCCTCTCCGGCGCGCAGATCGACCCGCGCGGCGAACACCGCGCGGGCACCCTGGTGGTCAATCCGCCGGGCAGCGACCACAAGGTGACCAGTCCCGGCGGCTGCGTGGTGCTGGCGATCTGGGAGCGGCCGGTGGAGTTCACCGGGAATTGAATGCAGGCTGATGGCTGATGGCTGATGGCTGATGGCTGATGGCTGATGGAGAGCGCGCGCTTGATCCCCCAGGGCGTTCGCCACAACTCCGTCCATGACTGCTACCGAAGCCGCCATCGTCCGTCTGCGCTGGGTCGGTTTCGCCGAGGCGATCTCGAGCCTGATCCTGTTCTGCGTGGCGATGCCGCTGAAGTACGTCCTTGGCATGAAACTGGCCGTGACCATCGCCGGGGCGGTCCATGGCGGGTTGTTCCTGCTGCTTCTGCTCGCGCTCGCCCTCGCCGCCCGCAGAGCACGCTGGTCGCTGCCGCGCCTCGGCCTACTGGGGTTCGCCGCGATTTTCCCCGCTGGTCCGTTCTTCTGCGAGAAATGGCTGCGCAACGAGCAGGAGGCGGCGCGGTCCCGTGCGCGCACGGATGTGGGTGGTGGAGTGGGCTGAGCAGTTTTGTCCGGGCGAACAGCGGCACTCGTCGACGCTGCGCGCAGCGCGCAGCCTGATCAATCGAGACGGACAGCGCCAGCCGTCAGCCAGACGCGCATGCGTCCTTAATGGGACCGGGCGCCGCTGGCTCGCTCTCCATTGCCTGCGCACCAGCGGCGCGCGGTTCCAGGAACGGCCCTCATGTCGCGGGCGGGGCCTGAAGTGATGCGCTGAACTTCGCAATGGCCTCCGGATACAGCTCCCGCTCCGCCGCCTGGACGCGCGTCTGCAGGCTCTCTGCGGTATCCGCCGCCAGCACCGGCACGCGCCGCTGGCCGACGACTGGTCCGCTATCGTAGTCGCCGGTGACCAGATGCACGGTGCAGCCCGTCTCCGCCACACCGGCGGCCAGCACCGCGCGGTGCACATGGATCCCGTACATGCCCTTGCCGCCGAAGGCCGGTAACAGGCTGGGGTGGATGTTGAGCACGCGGCCGGCGAGCACCGCCGGCGGGTCGTAGAAGCGCATCCAGCCGCACATCGCGACAAGGTCGACGCGGTGCGCGAGCAACGCCGCGGTGACCTCTTCGGCGCGGCTCGCCACCACGCACGGCTGGCCGTAGCGCTGCGCCAGCGACACACCGCCGGCCTCCGCCCGCGAGCTGATCACCACCACGATCTCCACCGGCAGGGTCCCGGCCGCGGCGCGCTCCGCGAGGTTGGCGTAGGTAGAGCCGGAGCCCGAGAGCAGGATGGCGAGACGGACGGGCATGGGGGCGCAATGTAGGAGAATCGCGGGGATGACCAGGGGGAGGCGGGACTTCGGGGTGCGGAGTGCGGAGTGCGGGGTGCGGAGTGCGGAAGGAACTTCGTGGAATCTCCTGGGGATGCGCTGCGCATGAGCTCCAGGACATGGTGATTGGCATGGAGCACCGGCTACATCCGTACGCCGCACTCCGCACTCCGCACTCCGCACTCCAAGCAGCCGATGTCTCCCCGCCCTTGCGCACCGCGCCATCCCCTCCACCGTCACTGATCCCCGGCCGCGCCGGGCAAGGAGCGATCATGGCAGCTGCGCACCCGGCCGACCCCCGGCCCACCGCGACCACCCGGCCGATCTGGGCCAAGGGCGGCGACGAGACCAACCGCCTGGTCCACGAATTCACCGTCGGCGACGACTATCTCTATGACCGCGAACTGGCGCCGTTCGACCTGCTCGGCTCGCTCGCGCATGCGCGCATGCTCGGCCACGTCGGGCTGCTCTCGGCGCAGGACACCACCGCCCTGGTGGGCGGCCTGCAGGCCCTGCACCGCGAGCACCTCGCCGGCGCGTGGACGGTCGAAGTCGCCGACGAGGATGTGCACAGCAAGGTCGAGGCCCTGCTCGAGCAACGCGTCGGCGAGCCGGCCAGACGCCTGCACACCGGGCGCAGCCGCAACGACCAGGTACTGACCGATGTGCGGTTGTGGCAGAAGCACACCCTGGCCCTGCTCGCCGACGAGACTGCGGCGACGGCGGCGGCGCTGCTTGAGCGCGCCCAGACCCACGAGTTCCACCCGCTGCCCGGCTACACCCACTTGCAGCGCGCCATGCCGTCGAGTGTCGGCATGTTCTTCGCCGCGCACGCCCAGGCGCTGCTCGACGACCTCATCCTGCTGGATGCGGCCTACCAGCTCGCCGATGCCTGTCCGCTCGGCTCTGGCGCGAGCTACGGCGTCGGCCTGCCGCTGGACCGCGCATACGCAGCGACGCTGCTCGGCTTCGCGCGCAGCGGCGGGGTGGCCATGGCCGATGCCAACGGCCGTGGCAAGGTCGAGACCGCCTGCATCGACGCCGCCGGCGCGGTGGTCGGCGACCTCAGCCGGCTCGCCGCCGACCTGTTGTTCTTCACCACCGGCGAGGCCGGCTTCTTCACCATCGGCAAGGGTTTCACAACCGGTTCGAGCATCATGCCGCAGAAGAAGAACCTCGACCTGTTCGAGCTGCTGCGCGGCCGCGCCGCGCGCTTCCTCGGCCTGCGCACCGGCCTGGCCGCGATCACCCTTGGCCTGCCCTCCGGCTACAGCCGCGACCTGCAGGACACCAAGGCGCTGTGCCTGGACGGACTGCGCCTGGCGCGCCAGGGGCTGGCGGTCGCCGCCGCCGCGGTGCCGACCCTGGAGCCGGTGCGCGCGCGCATCGAGGCCGCCCTGACCCCCGACCTGTACGCCACCGACGAGGCGTACCGCCTGGTGCGCGAGCAGGGCATGGCCTTCCGCGACGCCTACCGCCAGGTCGGCCGCAACCTCGACCAGGTGCCGGTCCCCGACCACGAGCGCACCGTGCGCGATCGCACCCACGCTGGCAGCACCGGCAATCTCGGCCTGCCCGCGCTCGCCGCGCGCGGCACGCGCGAGCGCGCACGCTGGACGGCGCGCGCGACGGAGCTGACGCGGATATGGGAGACCTTGCTGGGGTAGAAGGGCCGCAGGTCCGGCCGTCTCATCGGATGGACGTCCACCGCCGCACGGTGACGCAGCGAGGCAAAACGCCTTCACGAGCTGCAGGACTGGACACCAAACCTCGGCCCAACACGACTTCCGGACTTCCGGACTTCCGGACTTCCTGACCCAAGCCGCTAGGCGACTCGCATAAACGGCATGACCACCGCCGGCGGCAGGTTCAGCCACACACCCGTGACGGGTTCCGCTTGGAAACCGGGCAGGGCGAAGCGGCGCCAGGCGCGGCGCGAATACGTGAATTGCACATAGCGGCGGCCACTGGGCAGAACCTCGCCGATCGAGCGCACGATCGCCTCGCCGAGCGGGCGCGGCAGGCTGAGCAAGGGTAGGCCGCTGATCACGCCGCCGATCTGGTCAGGGCGCAGGCCGACGCTGGCGAGGTGCTCGCGCAGCTTGGACGCGCAGCCCTCGACCACGTCGACGGTGGGCATGGCGCTGCGCAGGCGGCCGGCGAACGCCGTGTTGAATTCGACCGCGACCACGCGGTGGCCGGGGAAGCGCTGGACGAGTTCGCGGGTGAAGACGCCGGTGCCAGGACCGAGCTCGATGACCGCCTCGCCCGGGCGCAGCGCGCCGAGGGCGGTGATCATGGCGCGCGCCAGGCCGCGACTGCTCGGCGCGAGGGCGCCGGTCTCCCGGAAGTGGGTCGCGAACTGACCGATGAAATGCAGGGTGTCGCGCATGGGCTGGGCTGCAGCAGTAACCATTCCGGCGCGGGCCATGTCAAGGCGACAGGCCGCCAACGGGAACGACTGGCCGGCACGCCCTGGGCCCGCGTACCGCCGACCCACCCACGGCAGGGGGCTGCGCTCGCCGCCTGGATCGCTAACCTCGACCACCATGCCGGACCCGACCGTCCCCGAACTCCCCTTGCTCAGCGACGGCACCCTCCCGCCGGTCGCCCTGCTGCTGCGCTGGCTCGGCCAGGCGCGACCGGCCCCCGCGGCCCGACTGGATGCGCTGCCACCCGGCAACGGTTCGCTGCCCGACCTGCTGCGCCTGGGCGGCATCGCCCAGCTCGTGCACGGGGGTCTCGAGGCCTTCCGCTGGGAAGGCTGCGCCGGGGCGCGCGTGCTGGTCGACGGTGATGGGGACGAGGACGCGCCACTGCACCACGGCCACCTGCCGGCCGATGCGACGTGGGGGGACGAGGCCTCGGCCATCCACGGCTTAATCGACCTGGCCCGCCTCGAGGACGCCAGCGCGGCGCTCGCCGACGGCAGCGCCGCGCCGCGCGCAGGTGCCGCATGGGACCACATCCTGGCCGCTGCCGGCATGGTCCGCACGCCGCCCATCCCGCCGCTCGCCGGCCATGGCCTGGCCGACGCGGGCCAACTCGGCGCCTGGAACCCCCTGCCCTTCGCGCGCCGCCAGGTGGTCTCGCTACCGATGCCGCCGGGCACCGCGCCGTGGGGGCTGCGCGACCAGCGTGGCGCGCGCCACCCCGTACAGGTGGTGGAAGGCCCGCGTGGACAGGAGCTGCTGGTCGAGCTCGCGCTCGGCGCGCTCGAATGCCGGCGCTTCGCGCCCGACGACGATCCGGTGGCCGGCGCGAACTGGGAGGTCTCGCGCACCGTGCTCGACAATGGCCGCGTGCGCGCCGAGCTTGATCCGCTCGGCCAGATCGTGCGGCTGTGCTGGGACGGGCGCTTTGCACGCTGGGCCGGCCCGGCGCCCCAGGCACTGGTCGACGGCCTGCCGCTGTCCGGCGGCAGCAGCATCACCGTGCTCGAGGATGGCCCGGTGCGCGCCCGCCTCGCGGTCAGCCGCAGCGGGCCGCAGGGCACCCTGCACCTGACCTATACCCTGCACGCGCACGAGGACGTGCTACGCGTGGCGGTGTCGTGGGACGGGGCCGGCGAACTCGTCCTCGACCATCCGACCCCCTACCGTGACGGCGAACTGCGCGTCGCCGGCGAACTGGCGCCGTGGAGCATGGTTCAGGCGGCGCGCGCGGGTGACGAACCCGCGGTGGTCCAACCCGGCGTGCGCTGGGCGACCCTGGGCGAGGGTCACGGCGAGGCCTTCGATGGTCTGGCCCTGCTCGGGGCGCGGCCGCTGAGCGTCTCGGCCCAGGCGGGGCATCTGCGCCTGCATGTCGGCGGCGCCCTGGCCTATGCGCTGGCGCCGGCGCGGCGCCTGCCGGGCAGCCTTGGTCTCGGGCAGCTCGCGCTCGCCATCGGCGTGCCCGGGCGCGTCTACAGCGGCGCCACTGATCTGCCCAGTGCGCTGCGCCTGGAACACCGCGGCGGGGTGACACCGTGGTGGGTTGGGCGCCCGGCGGACTGGCGCGGCGAGGTAGTGCTCGGCGACCAGTCCGGCGCGGCCGGCCGCTGCGTCCTGTTCGCCCCGGGCCTGACCGAGGCGTGGCGTGTGGACGCGGGCGGCAGCCCGCTGCAGCGCCTGCCCGCGACGCCCGAGGCCGACGGCGCCGAACTCGACCTCGCCGGGCACGAGCTGGCGATCGTGCGCTGGCGCTAGCGCCAGTGGCCTTCACCAGATCCGCAGCGCCCCCCCCAGCATCACCAGCGCAGAACACCTCCGCCCACTCCCGACTTCGGACCAGCCATGCCCACCCCCGCCGTGCTTCTCGACATCGAAGGCACCACCACCTCCATTAGCTTCGTCACCGACGTGCTCTTCCCCTTCGCCGCCAATGCGATCCCGGAATTTCTCAAGGCACACGCCGACGATGAGGAGATCAACGACGCGCGCGTCCAGGTCCTGCAGGACGCCACGCCTGAGGAACGTCTCCTGACCGGTGACGCCGGCGTGATCGCCGTGGTGCGCCGGCAGATGGCCGGGGACGTCAAGGCCACCGGACTCAAGCTGCTCCAGGGCCTGGTGTGGCGGCACGGCTACCAGACCGGGCGCATCACCGGCCACGTCTACGCGGATGTGCCGAAGGCGCTGGCCGCGTGGCATGCGGCCGGGCGCAGCGCCGCCATCTACAGCTCGGGCAGCCGCCTCGCGCAGCAGCTGCTCTTCCGCCACAGCGACGCCGGCGACCTCACGCCGCTGCTGTCCGGCTACTACGACACCACTTCGGGCCCCAAACGCGAGTCGGCCAGCTACGCCGCGATCGCGCGCGCCTGGGGCAAGGCGCCAGCGGACATCACCTTTTGCAGCGACATCCCGGCCGAAGCCGACGCGGCGCACGCCGCCGGCATGCATGCGGTGGTGTTGATGCGGCCGGGCAATGCGCCGTTGCCCGCGAACTTGGCGCATCCGGTGCATGCGGATCTGACGCGCATTTGAGCACGTGACGGCGGACACACGGGGACTCCTGGTCCGCCGTCCGCCGTCCGCCAGCGCTTCAGTGCTGGGGGCGGGCCACGCGCAGCGTTTCCGGCACTTGCTGCGGCATCTGATCAACCACCCGCCAACCCTCGCCGGCGAGGTAGGAGCGGTCGCCGAGGCGCGCCGGAGCCGCGAGCAGATGCGGATCGGGCAGCCCGTCGGCGCCAAGGATGGCGTCGGCGAGGTGCGCGTACACCACTTCGAGCAGGCACAGCGCGGTCGCCGGCGCGCCGACCGGGATCTCGCGCACCAGGCGGCATTCGAAGGCGACCTGCGCGCAGACCAGGCGCGCCGGTGCGACCACGTTCGAGGGCATGGTCGCGAGTCCGAGCTGCGCCACCTCGCTGACGGTGGACGCGTAGTCACCGCCACTTTGATGGACCGCCGGCAGCTGGTCGGGGGGCGCGAGATGCACGACCGCCTCGCCATTCGCGCGCAGGTTGGCCAAGGTGTCCTTCACCGGATCGCGGTGGGCGATCGCCACCGACAGTGTCGGCGGCGAGGCGGTCACGCCGTTGAAGAAACTGAACGGGGCGAGGTTGAGCACCCCGCCGGGCCCGAGGGTGGTGATCCAGGCGATCGGCCGCGGCACCACTGCGCCGATCAGCAGGCGGTAGCGGTCCTTGGGACCGAGCGCCGCCGGATCGATGGCACGCATGCGCGTCAGGGCGCAGCCGGCGCCGCGGCGGGCGCAGGCAGCGGCGCGCCAATGCGCAATACCGCCACGCGCAGATAGCGCGCGTCGGGCTTGCCCTGGACGAGCTGCTCGACCAGCAGGCGCGTCCCGTCGTGGCTCCACTCCGGATGGTCGCCCTGGTCGAGGAAGTTGCGGCGGTGCGCACCGGACTCATCGACCAGGTCCGTGGCGCCCTCGCGCGAGACCACCGCGACCAGGCCGCCGCCGGGATGCGGGGCCGGGCTGCGCGCGTCTTTGGCGATCAGCAGCGGCTTGGCCTCGGGCCCGGCGACCAGGTACACGTCGGTGCCGGCCTCCCACCATGGGCGGCCCAGCGGCGGGTCGTTGCGCAGCACCGTCGCGACCACGCCGCCGGACGCGGTCCAGCGCGCCTCGATGGCGTTGGCCAAGGAGGTGACCTGGCCGGGCTTCCAGCGGATGAACAGGCGCCCGCGGCGCAGATCGAGACCTGTCCAGCGATCGGCTTCCAGCACCGGGGCCTCCTGGAAGGTCACTCCGCGACCGCCGCGCTGCGGCTCGGCATAGAAGCCGGGCCCGAACTCGCTGACGCCGCCGAAATGGTCGACGACGATGATCTTGTCCTCGGCCTGGGCGATGATGCGGTCACCCCAGACGCGCGGCCGGTAGCCGGTCTTGGTCAGGGTCTGGGGATCGAGCACACGCTTGCCGTTCTTGTCGCCGATGGTGACCACGGTCAGCCCCTGGCTGCTGGGTACTTCGCGGCCGCTGGCGGTGGCGATCAGGCCGTGGCCCGGGCCGAAGGCGAACTGGGTGCGGTTGATCCACACCGGGTCGACGGTCTCGCGGCGCTCGGTCGAACGGTAGTAGTCCTGCCGGTCGCGGCCCTCATCAAGCAGCACGAAACCGGCCTCGATGCGCGCCAGGATCTGGTTGGTCTCGGGATTCCACGTCGCCTGCGGTTCGACGATGGTGTCGAAACCGTAGGTGCGCAGCTCCTTCACGTCGTCCACGCCGAGCGGCGGCGGCGCCTGGCGGAAGCAGCCGCTCAAGCCGAGCAGGAGGGCGAAAGCGGAGCACAGGGCGAGCGTGGGCAGGGTGCGCATGGCGGGCCAGTGTCCACCCGATCACGCGGCCACAAGCCCGCTCAGGCGGGGATCACGGCAGGCGCGTGGCGCAGTCCTACCAGGCCACCGTCGCCGCCAGGCGCAGGCCGAGACCGCCGCTGGCGCGCTGGTAGGCGTCACTATCCGTGCCGCCCACCGCACGCGCCGCGCTGAAGGGCTTCCACGCCTCGTAGAGCACGCTGACGCCATAGCGGGCGGTGGTCTCGCCCTGCGGCAGCCGGCCCCAGTAGAGGCGCGCGCCGATGCCGCCCTGGACCACGCCGCGCGTCGCGCTCTGGTCGGGAAAGCGCGGGAAGTCGCCGGAGGCGCGCACGCGCTCTTCGCGGATACCGACCGCGACGTAGGTGAACGGCGTGCACTGGAAGCCATCGTGCGGCCGCCCCCAGGAAAGATCGATGCCCAGCACCGGCTGCCGGACGATGACCACATTGTCGTTCCAGGCGGGGCCCGGGTACTGCCCAAATCGATAATCGAAGAGCAGCGAGGTCTGCAGCGGAGCATCGCCGCGCATCCAGGTCGGCTGCCAGCGGTATTGGACGCCCAGCGAGTAGCCCTGGTAGATGCCGATGATGCCCTCCATCTCGGTGCGACCGGCGCGGTCGCTGCGCGCCCCGCCACGCCCCCATGACCAGCCGACATGGCCCATGGTCGCCTGGTTCGCGAGATCGAAACCCGCCTCGTAGAACCAACCGCCGGCGGAGGAGCCGACCACCAGCCAGGTGCCGTCCTCGTGGCGACTGACGGCCTGCGCGGCGAGGCTGGCGTGATGGCCACCGTTCCAGGCGCGGCGCAGGCCGAGGCTGAGCGAGCCGTCCTGACCGAGCACCAGCACGCGCACGCCGAGCTCGTTCTGCAGCTCGCCGCCGGTGCTGGCCAGGACCGCGCCGGTGATTTCGATGCCCACGCGCTGTTCGTCGACGCGCCCGAACGGTGTCCACCAGCCGGACTCGTCGTTGAGCCACATCCAATTGCCGGCGGCGTAGCCCACGCCGTCCAGCGCACCGCCCTGGTAGGGGATGTCGACGCGCTGGTAACTGACGCTGTCGTGGAAGCGGTTCTGCACCGCGCCGCCACCCAGGTTTCCGGCCAGGCGCAGGCCCGCGCCTGCCGCGAGCATGCCGCTGCCACCCAGGCCGACGCTGCCCTCGGGCAGCAGCTGCCAGCCCACGGTGACGGTGGCCTCATCGCTGCGCGTGCCGGTCGCGCCCGGCGAGCGGTAATCGGTGAGCATGCTGTAGTCGGCGCCGAACAGCCAGCGGCCGTGGTGCGCGCCGCCGCTGAAGGCGTTGGTGCGGTAGTCGTCGGAATCGTGGCCCATCTCGCCGCCGAACGAATCGTTCGACCATTCCACCCACGCCGCCGGATAGGGCCCGGGACGCGGCGCCTCGGGGACGCCGGCGATGGCGCTCCATAACGGCAACGCCGGTGCGAGCAGCGCGGCGATGGTCAGCAGGCCGCTCGTGCGCCGTGCGACCGACCGCGTCAGGCGACGCGCACGCGACCGGCGCGAGCCGGGATCATTCAGGCTGGAGGACATCGGGAGCATCCGGAGTGGGCGGTCGCGGACCCGGGCGGCGGGACCGGGCGGCGGCGATCCGCGGAGCGGATCCCGGGCTGGGCGCATCCGCTCCGAGGAGCCTGTCCGCGGTCGCCTCAAGGACGGGCCGCAGCCGGATTGCGCACACTTCCGGGCGTCCCCGGCGGTGTGCGACAGTGTACCTGACGCGCAGCGGCGGGGACGCAGCGACCCGGCGCGAGGGCCGGCGTTGTACAACGTTCACTACTGCGGTGACGGTGTTTTCGATGCAGGCGCGGCAGCCGGGCGCGGCGCGCCACTTGCACCGTTCCGCCGCGCGGATTGCGCTGGACGCGCCAGCCTCGGCCGGCCAGATGGCGCGCGTGCCCGCCAATGCTCCTTCCGCTCATTCGCCGAGCGGCCCGCGCCCGGCGCTGGTCATCACCGCCCTGGTGCTGGTAGCGCTCAATCTGCGCGCCGTCATCACGTCGGTCGGGCCGGTGAGCGACGATCTGCGCGCTGACCTCGGGATCAGCCGCGCCCTCGCCGGCCTGCTGTCGAGCGTACCGGTGCTGTGCATGGGTGTATTCGCGCCGCTCGCCGGTGCGCTCGGCGCGCGCCTGGGTGTAGAACGCACGGTCGCCGCCTGCCTGGCGCTGATCGGTGTGGCCACGGCGCTACGTCTGGCCCAAATTGGCATCGTTGCGCTGCTCGCCACCGCGGTGGCGGCGGGCATCGGCATCGCCGTGGCCAAGCCGGTGATCGCGGCCTTCATCAAGCAGCGCTTTCCCACCCGCGCCGCGCCGGTCATGGGACTGTTCACCATGGGCCTGACGCTTGGCGCTGCGCTGGCGGCCGGCGCCAGCGCCCCCCTGCGCGCGCTCAGCGGCTCGTGGCGGGTGGCGCTCGGATCCTGGGCGGTGCTGGCGGTGATCGCACTGGTGGCCTGGCGCCTGGTCACCGCCGACGCGCGCACCCAGGCCCCGCGGGTCGCCAGCGCTCGCCTGCCGTGGGGCCGACCGCGCGCCTGGCTGCTGGTCGCCTATTTCGGGCTGCAGTCCTCGCTCTATTACGCGATCATGGCCTGGCTGGCCCCGCGCTACACCGAACTGGGCATCGACGAGCAACGCGCCGGCGTCCTGCTCACCCTGATCGGCCTCACCCAGATCGCCGCGTCGCTTGGCGTGCCGATGCTGGCGGCGCGCTCCCTCGACCGTCGCCCGTGGCTGGTGCTGAGCGCGCTGCTCGAGAGCGTCGGCCTCGCCGGCGTCGCCTTCGCGCCGCTCGCCGCCCCGTGGGCGTGGGCCATGCTGCTCGGCATCGGCACCGGCGGCCTATTCGCCCTGGCCCTGACCCTGCCGCTCGACGATGCCGATTCGCCGCAGGAGGCCGGCGCACTGACCGCGATGATGTTCTGCGGCGGCTACCTGATCGCAGGCAGCGGCCCCTTCGTGATCGGCGCCATGCGCGACGCCAGCGGCAGCTACCGCAGCGCGTTCGCGTGGCTGATGGCAGTGTCTGCGCTGGTGGCGCTGGTGACGCTCTGGCTGGGACCGCGCCAGCGGGCCCGCGCTGGCGCGGGCCCAGTCTGAGGCCAGCCCACCGCGCTCAACTCCGGGGCTGCACGGGATCCTCCGCCCCCAGGGGGACGATGGCGGAGATCGCGAATGAAATCGAAAGCACTGCGCACAGCTTGGCGACGAGGCCGCAGATGGCGACCATTCGCATCGCGAAGACCATGCCGCCGTCGGGCCCACCCCCGTACGCATGGGATCCGGTCGCACCCTGGATCAGTTCAAACACGCCGAAGGCGATGATCGGCAGCAGCAGCGAGGTGATGAGCAGGAAGACGCCGATGCGCAAACGCCTGCGCTCGACGGGTGGACGTCTGAAGCCGATGATGATCAGGACGATCGACCAGATGATGATCGGCATGACGTAGGAAAACGTCGTGCCGATGACCGAGCCGAACATGGAGTTGATCTGCGCGTATTCGTTCATGCGTCGTTCTCGTGCGGGTGGGTGGTGGCGGAAGGCGCGGTCGCCGGGGATGCGGCGAACGGTCTAAGAGAAGCCAAAACGGATGATCAGCAGCGACACGACCCAGGCGAGACCGACCAGCAGGGTCAGGTTGATCAGCGTCCCGCAGATCGCCGCCACCAGCACCCCGACGCGCCGCACCTTGGCATAGTTCACCCAGGTGCGGATCGAGCAGGTCGAGGAGTACAGCACGACGAGGATGTTGAGGATGCCGATGATCTGCACGTGGCGGTGGAATGCTTCCACCGCAGCGAAGGCGACCGCAATGGCGATGAGCGGCAGCATCCAGGACATCATTGCGATGCGGCCCAGCTCGCGCGCGGCGCGCTCCTGCGCGCGCTTTTCGCGAATCGCCTCCAGTTTGTCGTTGGTGCGCGGAGCTTGGATCATTGCAATCACATCATCCTGATGGTGCGGCGCCGACCCTGGAAATTAGGCTACGTCGGCCATTTGCAAAGACCGAAACGGGAGCTTGCGGAGGTGGCCAGATTCGACCGGTGACGGGCGTTTCCGCGCAGACCCCGACATCCTCAGGTCAGCTGCGAGAAGTGCTCCACCGTCGCCGCCAGGGCCCGATCCAGTTCGTCCACCAGCGGCGACCCGCCCGCTGGCGCGGCGCTGCGCCCGAGGTCTTCCAGGCGCCGGCAGCAGTCCGCCAGCCAGCGCGCGCCCAGCACCTGGGCCGAGCCCTTGAGCAGGTGCGCGGCGCGGCGCAGCGGATCGCCGCCACCGGCCTGGGCGGCGGCGGCGATCGCTGCGCAGCGCTCGGCGCATTCCTCGACGAAGGTCGCCACCGCCTCGGAGATCGCCAGGTCGTCGCCGAGATCCTCGCGCAGGTCGGCGAGCGCCTGCGGATCGCTGACCGGTGGGGTGGCCGCGATGCTGCGCGCGCGGTAGCGGGCGGTGCCGGTCTGCGCCGCCGGCAGCCAGGCCGCGAGGGTCTTGGCCAGCACCTCGTTGCGCACCGGCTTGGGCACGTAGTCGTCCATGCCGGCGGCCAGGCAGCGCTCGCGGTCGCCGGCCATGGCGTTTGCAGTCATGGCGATCACCGGCAGGCGGCGCACACCGGGACGCTGCGCCTCGCGCGCGCGCAGGGCCGCGGTCGCCTGATAGCCGTCGAGCTCGGGCATCTGGCAATCCATCAGTACTGCGTCGTACGGTGCACGCGCCAGCGCGGCGAGCGCCTCGGCGCCATTCGCGACGATGTCGCAGCGGCAGCCGAGCTTGGCGAGCTGGGCCGCGACCAGGCGCTGGTTGACCGGGTTGTCCTCGGCCACCAGCACGCGGCCATGCAACTGCGGCATGGCCGGTGCGGCAGCGCGGATCTGCGTCCTGCTGGTGCCATCGCCGCTGCCGACCAGACGCAGCAGGGTGGCGGCCAGTTCCGCCTGGCGCACCGGCTTGGCAAGCACCGCGAAGGCCGCGCCACCATCCTCCTGCAGACCGCGCGCACCCAGCAGCACCACCTGGGTGGCCGCCAGCGCGGGCTCGCCGCGGATCGCCCGCGCCAGGGCGTTGCCGTTCATGCCCGGGGCGCCGGTCGCACCCATCGCCACCAGCGCGCAGCGCAGGGGCGCCGCGGCCGCGGCGGCGGCGCGCAGCCGCGCCAGTGCCGTCGCGCCATCGGGGACGGCAAGCGACTCCACGCCCAGGCCCGCCAGCTGGGCGACCAGTGCCGCCCGCACCAGCGGGTGCGGCTCGACCACCAGCGCGTGCAAGCCGCCGAAATCGCGGGTTGGCTCGCCAACCTGTCCAGCGGCGGCGGACACGGCGATGGTGAAGCTGAAGGTGCTGCCCGCCCCGGCGGCGCTGCTGACACTGATCGCGCCGCCCATCAGTTCGACCAGGCGGCGACAGATCGCCAAGCCCAGGCCGGTACCGCCATAGGTGCGGGTGGTCGAGCTGTCGGCCTGGCTGAACGGCTGGAAGAGGCGCTCCTGCACCGCGGGCGGGATGCCGATGCCGCTGTCGCGTACGCTGAACGCGAGCAGCCCATTCGACTGGGCGGCGACGCCGACCACAACCTCGCCCTGGGCGGTGAACTTGATCGCGTTGCCGACCAGGTTGACAAGGATCTGACGCAGCCGCCCGGGATCGCCGCGCACCATCGCTGGGACGCCGGGCGCGATGCCGCACAGCAGCTCCACGCCCTTGTCCTGTGCGGCGTCCGCGAACAGGCCCAGGCTGTCGTCCAGGACCTGACGCAGGTCGAAATCGATGGCCTCCAGGTCGAGTCGCCCGGCCTCGATCTTCGAGAAGTCGAGGATGTCGTTGATGATGGTGAGCAGGCCATCGGCGCAGCCGCGCACGGTCTCGACCAGACCATACTGCTCCTCGCTCAGCGGCGTGTCGATGAGCAGCCCGGTCATGCCGATGATGCCATTCATCGGCGTGCGGATCTCGTGGCTCATCGCCGCCAGGAATTCACCCTTGGCGTGGCCCGCCGCTTCGGCCTGCTCCTTGGCAGCGCGCAGCTCGCGGATGGCCGCGGCCAGGCGCTCCTCGCTGAGCCGGGCCTGGTCGAGCGCGCCCTGGAGGCGGCCGCGGTCGCGGTTCAGCACGCGGAACACCCAGGTGAGCAGGCCGGCCTGGGCGAGCACGCTGAACGCCAGCAGCAGCATGAGCAGGCGGCGGTTACCTGCGAGTTCGTCGTTGCGCAGCGCGAAGAGCATCGCCTCGGCGAGCTGCATGCCGCCGATGCGGTCGCGCAGCGCGGACATCACCTCGCGGCCGCGCTCCTCAGAGGGCGGCGCGGTGCGGGTGCGCGCGGCGGCGATCGCCGCGGCGAGCAGGGCACGCTCCTCCGCGACCAGCGGGTCGAGCAGTGCGAGGTTGGCCTGCTGCTGCGGATCGTCCCCGGTCAGGCGGCGCAGCCCCGCGAATTCGTCGCCGAGCAGCGCCTCGGCCTTGCGCCACGGGTCGAGATCACGTTCGTCTCCGGACAGGCGGAAGCCGCGCACCGCGGTCTCCTCATCCTTGAGCAACGACAAGAAGCGTTCAACGCGCGCCTGGACCTCGCGGGTGTGGTCGACCCAGCTGCCAGCGGCGTGGTAGGAGCGCGCCGCACAGGTGGTGATGGCAGCGATGAGGCTGAGCAGCAGCAGCGCCAATGCGAGACCCAGCCAACTCTTGGTGCGGACGTTCATCGCCGGCCGGTCCCGGTGGGGATGGCGCAGGCGGCGGGCGTGGTCGGACGGCGCACGGGCACGGCATCTCCCTGGTCACGGCACGGATGGCATCACCAGCATACCCCAAGGCCGGCGCCCCCGCCGCCCCTTCCCGAGCGCCAGCTCGCCAGCGCAAGACCGATCCATCAAGGTACTTCCGTATCGCCAGCGGAGGCCCATCCTGGGCCCACCCCGCGGAGCCCGACTCGTGATCAGCCCTTCCCGCCTCCTGCGTACCGGCCGCCGCAGCCCGCGCGCCTCCGATGAGCAGCCCCTGCGCGCCGAGCTGTTCAGCGTCACCCAGCTTGAAGGCCACGCCCGCACCATCGCCGCCACGCATCGCCTCGACCCTGAGCACGGCCCCGACCGCCTGCTGCCGCGCCTGACCGAGAACACCGCGGTCCTGGCCGAAACCCACGCCCTGGTCACTGAAGCGGTGGCCAAGGGCCGCCGCACCGCCCCCGCCGCGGAATGGCTGCTCGACAACTACTATCTCATCGAGGAGCAGATCCGCACCGCGCGCCGCCACCTGCCGCGCGGCTACAGCCGCGAACTGCCGCGCCTGGCCGCGGGCGGCGCGATCGGCTATCCGCGCGTCTACGACCTGGTGTTGGAGCTGATCTCGCACAGCGATGGCAAGGTCGACGGCGAGAACCTCTCGCGCTTCATCGAGGCCTACCAGGGCACCGTGCACCTAACCATCGGTGAACTGTGGGCGATCCCGATCATGCTGCGCCTGGCGCTGATCGAGAATCTGCGCCGCGTCGGCGCGAGCGTCTCGGCCGGCTGCCGCCAACGCGAACTGGCCTGCGCCTGGGCCGACCGCATGGCCGCCACCGCCGAGAAGGACCCCTCCTCGCTGGTCCTGACCCTGGCCGACATGGTGCGCGCCAACGTCGCGCTGGGCGGCGCCTTTGTCGCCGAATTCACGCGCCGCGTGCAAGGCCAGAGCCCGGCGCTGGCGGTCGCGACCAGCTGGATCGAACAGCGCCTGGTCGAGGTCGGCACCAGCGTCGAACAGGCGGTGCAGGCCGAGAACCAGGCGCAGGCCGCCGACCAGGCCTCGATCGGCAATTCGATCGGCAGCCTGCGCCAGCTCTCCGCCCTCGACTGGCGCGAGTTCGTCGAAGCGATGAGCGTGGTCGACCGCTGCCTGCGCGGCGACCCCGCGCAGGTCTACGCGCGCATGGACTTCGCCACCCGCGACCAGTACCGCCATCGACTCGAGCGACTCGCCAAGCGCTGCCCGCGCAGTGAACTCGAGGTCGCCGAGCAGGTCGTACGCCTGGCGGCCGAGGGCATCCGGACGTCCGGCGGCGACGACCTCGCCGAGCGCCGCGGCCACGTCGGCTATTACCTGATCGACCGCGGCCAGCGCGAACTCGAACGTGCGGTCGCCGCGCGCGCTACCCTGGGCAGCGCTGCCGAAGCGGCGGTGCGCCGCGCGCCCGCTGCCGCCTACCTGGGCGGCATCCTCGTCCTGACCCTGCTCGCCGTGGCGGTGGCGGTGTGGTGGTGCGAACCGTGGACCAGCGGCTGGTTGGCGCGCCCGCTGCTGCTGCTGCCGCTGCTCGCAACCGCGCTGGTGGTGGCCATCGCCGCCAGCCAATGGGCGATCGCCTGCGTCAACTGGCTGGTCACCACGCTGCTGCCGCCGCGCAGCCTGGCGCGCCTCGACTTCACCGCCGGCATCCCGGCGGGCGCGCGCACCATGGTGGTGATCCCGACCATGCTGCGCCGCGCCGCCGACATCGACGGTCTGGTCGAGGGCCTCGAGGTGCGCTTCCTCGCCAACCCCGATCCGCACCTCGACTTCGCCCTGCTCACCGACTTCGGCGACGCCGCGAGCGCCACCCTGCCCGGCGACGACGCGCTGCTCGCGCAGGCGATCGCCGCGATCGAGGAACTCAACGCGCGCTACCTCACCAAGCGCCGCGGCGTGTTCTTCCTCTTCCACCGCCCGCGCCTGTGGAACGCCCAGGAGGGCGTGTGGATGGGCCGCGAGCGCAAGCGCGGCAAGCTCGCCGACCTCAACGGCCTGCTGCTGCACGGCGAGCGCAGCGCCTTCAGCGCGGTGGTCGGCGAAACTTCGGTGTTCGGCCAGGTGCGCTACATCATCACCCTCGACACCGACACCCAGCTGCCGCGCGGCGCCGCACACCAGCTGGTCGGCACCCTCGCGCACCCGCTCAACCGCGCGCGCTTCGACGCCGCCGGGCGGGTGGTCGACGGCTACAGCATCCTCCAACCACGCGCGGCGATCAGCCTGCCGAGCTCGGGAAAATCGTGGTTCGCACGCATCTACAGCGGCGAGCCGGGCATCGACCCCTACAGCCGCGCGGTGTCCGACGTCTACCAGGATCTTTTCGGCGAAGGCTCGTTCGTCGGTAAGGGCATCTACGACCTCGCCGCCTTCGAGCGCGTGCTGGCCGGGCGCTTTCCCGACAACCGCATCCTCAGCCACGATCTGATCGAGGGCGCCTACGCCCGCGCCGCCCTGGTCAGCGACGTGATGGTCTACGAGGACCATCCCTTCCGCTACGCCGCCGACGTCAGCCGCCGTCACCGCTGGATGCGCGGCGACTGGCAGCTGCTGCGCTGGCTGATGCCGCAGGTCCCTGACGGCGCGGGGCGCAGCGTCCCGAATACGCTCGGCGCGGTCGCGCTGTGGAAGATCGCCGACAACCTGCGCCGCAGCCTGGTCGCCCCCGCGCTGCTCGCGCTGCTGATCGGCGGCTGGACGGTGCTCGCCGGACCGCCGCTGCTGTGGCCGGCACTGGTCGCGGTCTTCCTGCTCAGCCCGGCGCTGCTTGGCTCGCTCGCCACGCTGGTGCGCAAGCCCGCCGATCTGCCACTCATCATGCACCTGCGCAACTGGTGGGATGGCCTCGGGGCGCAGCTCGCCCAGGCCGGTCTGACGCTGGTGTTCCTGCCCTACGAGGCGGTGACCGCGGCCGACGCCATCCTGCGCACGCTGTGGCGCACCGCGGTATCGCGGCGGCGGCTGCTGGAGTGGACCACCTCCAGCGACGCCGAGCGTGGCGCGCGCACCTCGCTGCCCGGGCTCTACCGCACCATGTGGATGGCACCGCTGGTCGCGCTCGCCACCGGCGCTTGGCTGCTACACAGTGACGATCCCGACCTGCCGGCCGCCGCGGGCGTGCTGCTGCTGTGGTGCGCGGCACCGGCGGTGGCGTGGTTCATCAGCCGGCCGCTGGGCGCCGAGCGCCATCGCCTGAGCCCCGCCCAGGTCGGGTTCCTCGAACGCCTGACGCGCAAGACCTGGCGCTTCTTCGAGGTCTTCGTCGGCGACGAGGACCACCACCTGCCACCCGACAACATGCAGGAGTTCCCAAGCCAGGTGGTCGCGCACCGCACTTCGCCGACCAACATCGGCCTGGGGCTGCTCGTCAACCTCGCCGCCCACGACTTCGGCTACGTCGCGCTGCCGCGCCTGCTCGAACGCACCACCGCCACGCTTGACACCCTTGACCGCCTTGAGCGCCACCGCGGGCACTTCCTCAACTGGTACGACACCCGCACCCTGCAGCCGCTGCACCCACGTTACGTGTCGTTCGTCGATAGCGGCAACCTCGCCGGACACCTGTTGGTGCTCCGCCCGGGCCTGCTCGGCCTGGCCGAGACCGGCATCTGGACGGGCATCGCCTTCGCCGGCCTGCGCCACACCCTCGACTGCCTGATCGCGGTCGACACCGAGGCCACGCGCGTGCAGACTCTGCTCGCTCTGCGCGCGCGCCTGCTTGCCGGCGCGACCGAGGCCACCGGCAGCATCGAGCGCTCGCTGGTGCTGCTCGGCGAGGTCGGCAACGCCGCCGACGAGCTCGCCGATACTCTGCCAGCAACCGGCGAGGACGAGCGCCGCTGGTGGACCGCCGCGCTGGCGCGCGAGGCGCGCGAACACCGCGACCACCTGGTCGAGATCGCGCCGTGGTGCCTGCTGCCGCCGCCGCCCGGATTTCTCTGGCAGATCGGCTCGCCGCGGCCCTCGGCCGCGCTGCAGGAACTGCGCGGCGAACTGGCGCGACTCGACGCCGGCCCCAGCCCGCAGGACATCGCCCGCCTTGACGACACCCTGCTGCCGCTGCTCGCGCGCCTGCTCGCCGAGCACGGCGGCGGCACGCCCTCTCCCCAGGTCGCATCAGCGATGAAGTGGGTCGGCGATCTGCGCGCCCCCCTGCAGCTCGCCGCGGAACGCGCTGCGCGCCTGATCACCCGACTCGAGTCGCTCGCCAGGCGCTGTGGCGAACTCGCCGATATGGAATGGCGCTTCCTCTTCGACCCGGCGCGCGACCTCTTCCTGATCGGCTTCAACGTCAGCGACAACCGCCTCGACCGCGGCTGCTACGACCTGCTCGCCAGCGAAGCGCGCTTGGCCAGCTTCGTGGCCATCGCCCAAGGCCAGGTCCACCAGGACCACTGGTTCAGCCTCGGCCGGCTGCTGACCTCGTCGCACCTCGCGCCCGCGCTGCTGTCGTGGTCGGGTTCGATGTTCGAGTACCTGATGCCGCTGCTGGTCATGCCGACCTACGACAAGACCCTGCTCGATCAGACCTATAAGGCGGTCGTGCAGCGCTCGATCGACTACGGCCGCCAGCGCGGTGTGCCGTGGGGCATCTCGGAGTCGGGCTACAACTTCACCGACGCCCAGCTCAACTACCAGTACCGCGCCTTCGGCGTGCCCGGACTCGGCCTCAAGCGCGGTCTGTCGGATGACCTGGTGGTCGCACCCTACGCCACGGTGATGTCGTTGATGGTCGCGCCCGAGGCGGCGTGCCGCAATCTCGAGCGCCTGGTCGCCGATGGTAACGAAGGCGCCTACGGCCTCTATGAGGCGATCGACTACACCGCCGCGCGCATGCCGCGCGGCGTGAACAGCGTCACGGTGCGCTCGTTCATGGTCCACCACCAGGGCATGAGCCTGCTCGCGCTGCTCTACGTGCTGCGCGACCGCCCGATGCAGCGGCGCTTCACCGCCGACCCGCTATTCAAGGCCACCGAGCTGCTGCTGCAGGAGCGCATCCCCAAGGCCGCGCCGATGACGTACCCGCACGCGGCCGAGGCCGAGACGGTGCGCGAGGAGAGCGCCAGCCAGGTCGACAATCTGCGCTCCTTCACCAATCCGAGTTCCGTGGTTCCCGAGGTCCACCTGCTCTCCAACGGC
>JBBQSO010000035.1:0-49839 GCA_038213805.1 Planctomycetota bacterium
GGTGCACGCGCGGCGCAATTTCTACGACCTGATCGCCATGGAGCCCGCGGCGCTGGCCATGGTCCGTCGCATCGCGGTGCTCTACGGCATCGAGAAGCGACTGCGCGACGCGCACGCCGATCAGGACGCCATCCGCGCTGCTCGCCAGCGCGAAGCCAAGCCCCACTTGGCGGACATCCGCGCCGAACTTGATCGCCTGGTGCTGGCCACGACGCCGAAGAGTCCGCTCGGCAAGGCCGCCAATTACGCGCTCACCTGCTGGAACGCCCTCATCCGCTACGCGGACACCGGGTTTCTGCCCCTCGACAACAATCTCGCGGAGCGCTCCATCCGCCCCGTCGCCATCGGCCGCAAGAACTACCTGTTCCTCGGCTCAGGCGAAGAAGGCGGTGGAGACTGGGCCGCCATCGCCTACTCGGTAATAGGCTCCTGCGCCCTCAACCACCTCGATCCGCATCGCTACCTCACCGAGATCGCGCCGCATCTGGCCGACTGGCGGTTCACGGACTACGCCAGCCTGACGCCACGAGCCTGGGCCAAGCGCAACGCTAACGCTGTGGCCTGAACCACAACGCAGTATCGGGCGGATTTGATCTAAGCTAGTGGGCTACTTCGGACGGATACGAACATGGTGCCTCCAAACGGCACCATCTATGAAAGTCCGATGGGAGGCTAGTTAGGGCGGCTGAACGCTTACGGACGGGGATCGCGTCCCTCGGCCATCTGGGACTTCTCATGACGCTGGGATTCCGCAGTCCACGGAGCGGTGTCGGCGCGGAGTCAACGGTCGACCACAACGAGGTTTCGATTACGCAAACATCCACTTCGAACTTTCATCCAGATTTTCTGAATTTCTCCGGGATTTTATCAACAAGCTCAGACAGGTCTGCTGAATCTGAGACTTCCAGTTTCAAGTCATCTACCAGGAATTCGCGGAGATCGGCGGCTATTCCTCCAAGGTCACTTATGGTCGGATTAAATCGTATTTGACCGTTGACGTTGACCAAATTCCACGCACTTCCAGATTCCGAGAACGCATACCACTGGAACTTTCCAACAACGCAATGCGGTTCGATCTGACGTATGAATGTAGAACTGGACTCATAAACCCAGAATCCATCATCTGCCCTGACGATGAGCGGTTGAACGTCATTCTCAGTCATCACCAGCCTCCTTCCAACGGTCGATGATTTCCCATGCCTTGTCCGGGTGCGGATTCCCCCTTGGCCGCCCTTCTCGGATTGGGATGAGGTTGGGCCCGATGATAATGCGGTGATGTACCAATATTATTTCCAGCCCGGTTTCCAGTAGGTGCAATCTTGATTGGACCGACTTGATACTCTGAACCATGAGCGCCCCAGAGGCCCCCGAGAGCGGCCGACATGGCGAGCTCACGCCAATCGAAGCAATCTTGCAATCCATTGTCGATGAATGTGCCCTGAGCCGCCAAATCGCCGTAAGCGCCAGTCGCAGCGCCAACACCAGCACCGACCAGGATCGGCACGAGCTTGGACCCTCCTCGGTTGACAACTTGCATGGCCCAGGCTCCCGCTGCTGGAGCGACGAGACCAAAAGTAGCTCCGGCGATTGCGCCAGCAAGCGCCCCCTTGCCCGCCTCAAGGCCTGCCCGTCTCCAATCGACATTCCGGCCATTCCACAGGTCGCCAACGACACTGATTCCTCCGCTTACGACTGCCCCAAAAATCGCTCCCACGGCGCCGCTGATCAACCACGCGAATCTACCATCCGGATCGCTTGCCATCGTTGGCATGTTATTCACATAGGCATACAGGTTCGCGCCCCCCAATTCTCCCACCGGATCACGGCTGAGCCAACCTCCCGCGGAGGGATCGTACGACCTGGAGAACGTCAACCAGAGATTCGAAGTAGAATGCCGGAAATGACCAGTGAAACCAATGTCGAATTCCAAGATTCCTGATATGTTGGATCGCGCGCCGTATGGATCGTAGTCGTAACGGACGGTCAACCCTCCCGAAGCATCGGTGACCTCGCGAACCGAACCGAGGTGATCCTTCGCGTAAAAATAGTTCACACCAGATATCTGGATTCCATTTGCAAAATAACGCTTCATGACAGTGGCGCCAGACGAGTCGCGCTCTTCCAAGAGCCTGCTCTCATGCCAAATGTACCTGCGATCTGAAAGCGTCGACCCATTGGCTGATTCGAGGATGCGGACTCGCCTTCCAAAGCCGTCGTAGGTGAATTCACTGCGCTGATTCCCTGCAGTAATCGATACCAACCTGTCTTCCGCATCCCAGGAAAACGTCCTGACTCCATCAGTCGTCAAATTCCCATTATCGTCGTATTGCCGCGCGGATCCCGATCCGGTGATGTCCACGGATTTCCAGGCAGTGGACTTGGTGTTTCCCTTCAAGTCCTTCGCGACGATGGCTATTGAGTTTTGACCGGGCGCAAAGGTGGCCGAGCCGGTGAAGGTCAGGTCGCCATGCACTTCGGCCGGGTTTCCAGCGATCGTCACGGTTCCGGGCTCGCTGATCGTCCCGATGATGGGAATCGTCCCGCCTGGGGCGGCACTGGTCAGCTGGTTCAAGGTGTTGTGAGTCCAAGTGGAGATTGCGGAACCGTTCTGGAAACCCGTTCGGTTACCGTTCACATCGTAGCGGTAGGCCTGTTCGATCCCAGGAAGGCCGGACCCCACATTTCGACGAGCTGAGATCAGCCGGTCGAGGCCGTCATAGGCGAACTTCCAGGTACTAGGAGCCTGGCCGTCCGCGCTGATGCCCCACTCCTGGATCCGGCCACCAGCGTCACTGACGTAGGTGTGAGCAGAGATTTCCGCACCCGCGGCCCGCCGATAGTGGATGCCGGCCAGGCGGCTGTCGGAGGAGACCGGAAGGTAATCGAAGCTGGCTGTCATGCCGTTGGGATAGAGAAGACCGAGCAATCTATCGGTGTTCCCGACGTAGGACGGCGTGAAGGCGCCGAGGGCGTTGGCGATACCCGATGGGCGCCCGAGCGTATCGTAGGTCACTGATTCCGTGGGTCCGGAGCCGATCTTGCGGGAAACCTGACGCATGAGGGCATCGTAACCGAGAGTGATGGTGTCGTTGTTCAAGGGGCCATCGATGGTGGCCAGTCCTCCGGCTCCGACCGTGCCGGTCGCGATCGGATAGTAGGTGAACTGGGTCGTTCCCGTGCCATCGACCATGGACGCCACACGTGGGTAGATCGGATCGTAGACCACCGAGATCCCCGCCGTGGCGACCACCGCATTCTGGTACGAAGTCGTGAGCACGCGATCATCCTGAGCATAAGTCGATTTGGTGATTTGGCCCTTCGGATCGGTGATGGAGTCGATCCGGCCAGAAACCGGCAGGTAGGCCAGCAGGTACCGCTTGCCGTCTGGGAGGTGCTTGGCCGTCAAACGCCCCATGATGTCGTAGTCCCACCGGGTCATCGCCCCAGTCGCCGACGTGAGGACCTGCAGCTTCCCGCATTTGCACCACTCGTAAAGTGTGACGTTCTGGGCGCTGTCCACCACCGCAGTCGGTTGGCCGAGCGCGTTGTGGACGATGTCCGACCAGCGTCCGAGCCGGTCTTTCACGTGCTCGACGTCGAGACGGCTCCAGACGGTCTGCTCGAACGTGCCATCGGGATAGGTGGTCTTGGTCGGGCGGTCGAGAGCGTCGTAGTCGAAGGTCAGGGCGTGGCCGTCGACATCGGTCGACGTCCTCAGCCGCCCGTAGCCATCGAACGTCACCACCTGCTCGGTGCCGAGCGGATCGCGGACCCGGTCCAAATAGCCGCTCGCGCGGTAGAGGTAGGTGGTCTTCTCGTTCTTGACGTTGGTGACCGTCTCGATCTGGTTCTTGGCGTTATACGTGAATTTGGTGACGTTGCCCGCAGCGTCCGTGGTGGTCAGGGGCAGGTGGGCGGCATTGTAGGTCGCCGAGCACAGGACGACGAAGGTGCTGGTACCGGTGCGCTGGCGGACCTCCTTGATGTCAATGCCGTTGGCATCTAGCACCGTGTCGGTCGCCCGGCCCAGCGGATCGATGGTGGTGATCGGGATGCCCAGGGAGCTGTAGGCGATCTGGTAGGTCTGGGTGCTCCTGTCATCGAGCAGCCTCGAAATCACCCGGGGCGAGGCCACGGTGGTACCGGTCTCATAGACCGAGGCACTGTTCTGTCCCGGGTAGTGGAACCAGGTCCGCCCGGTCAGGGGCGGCTTGATGCTCTCGAGCAGGCGGCCGCGCATCCCGTTATTGAGACCGCTGTGCAGCCAGTGGTAGATAATCGCCGCCGTGTAATCACCCGGGGCCTTGCGCATCGCCTTCTTGTCCCAATAGAAGGTGTTGCGGTAGCTCAGGTACGAATTCCACCACGGCAGATCGCCGGGCAGGAGCGCCGGAGGGCCGATGGGATCGGCATCAGGGATGCCGGGCGGGGTCTGGACGAACTCGGCACGCTCGATGTCGCCCTGCGGATCGACCGCTTCGATGTAGGTCTGGTAGTTCACGCCGCTGCCGCGGCGGAAGGTGGTGGTTCCGTAGGGCGTGGTCAGACCCGTCATGATGTCGGTGGTGCCGTCGTAGGCGAAGGAGGAGACCATCGCGAGCGGATCGGTGATCGATGCCAGGTTGCTGCCGTTGTAGGCAAAGCCGGCGGTCCGACCGAAGGGATCGCTGATGTGGTCGACCTTGAAGACATCGTCGCTGCGGTAGGAGAACGTCGTGACTTGGCCGACGGCGTCGGTGATCTTCTGGATGCGGAAGCCGGAACCCGCGGCCTCATAGGTGATGTTAACGACGTTGCCGCTGGGGTCGACCATCTGCGACAGATAGATGCGCCGGCCTGCGCCGAGAGCTCCATCACTTTGGGCATAGATCAACCGCTCGCCGTGCGCCAAGGCCAGTTCATAGCGCGTCGGTGCGGTCTGCTTGAGGATGCCGCCAGTGTAGGCCTGCGCGGGAGAGGTGCCGGCGGTCAAGGCGTACTGGTAGCTGCCGCCTCCTGACTGGTAGACCTCGACAGTCTGCGTCCCGTTGGTCACCGCGGCGCTGTCGATGACGCAACTGATCCAACCGCACGTCCACTTCGACCCGAAGTTGGTGGAGGTGAAGACCGCCGGCTGCATCGCCTCCTTGTCGCAATAAGCGAGGAGCACCTCGATGTCTGGACCGAGGGGCGGATGATAGGCCAGCGGGATGTCGCTGACGCTCAGCGCGGTGAGCATGAGCTGGAAACTGTAGGAAGCCATGCCGCGGTTCGTGCACGAACCGGGCGACCTCATGTCCGCCAGGCCGGTGCCGCGCGGGTCCGCGGCGGACCCGGTGTTGCCCTTGCCCCAGATGGTGGCGGCCTCGGCGTCGTCCACCGCACTCCACCCGGCCTGCAGCGGGCCGGACGGCACCAGGTAGGCGCCGCTCGCCTCCTGCTCGATCGCGGCCAGGGGGATGCGCCGCTCCTGGCCCTCGAAGACGTCCATGGTGCGGTCCTGGATGATCGCCTCGTCGCCGTCGATGCGCATCAGCGCGCTGAAGTGGCCCAGCTTCCAGTGGATGACGGCCGGCGCGATCAGGGCGGCGCCGGGGGCGCGGCGGGCGGCGCGGTAGTCCAGCTTCAGCTTGTGGGCCAGGTCTCGGACCTGCAGCAAGGACGTACCCTGCTCGGTGGAGGCGAACGCCTCGATCTCGACGAGCTCGGCGGCGTGCGGGTCGACCAGGCGCTTGAGGTTGGCCACCGCGTACGGACCGCAGCGGAACGACCACTGCGGGTGCGCGCGCATGGTCTCGCGCCCCTCCCGGGCGGCCCGGTACTTGTCGCCGCCGGTGCCGCGCAGCTGGCGGTCCCCGACCTCGGCGGCGATCCGGTCGAGCTCTTCGTAGCGGCCGACCCAGGCGTTGAGCAGCGCGTACTCGCCGAGCGCGCGGTCGATCAGCGGGTCGGCGGCCGAGGGTTGCTCGCTGCGCCCCGCTTCCCACGCCGCTCGGAAGCGCGCCATGGAACGCGTGTAGAAGCCGCGCTCGCGGTCGACCAGGCCGAGGTCGAGCAGCAGCGCCGCCCGCCACGGCGAATCAGGGTGGGCGCTCAGGAAACCATCGAACACCGCGCCGTCACCGCGCTCGGGCTGGGCCGCGTAGACAACCAGGGCCTGCGCCAGGGCGCGGTTGTCGTCAGCGCCCGCCGCGTGGCTCGGGAACAATGTTTCACGGAAGACGCGGGCGCCCGAGATCTCTTCGACGGTGGGCAGGTCAGAGAAGCTCAAGCCCCCGACCACGACCGGGGTGATCACGCCGGCCTGCGCCGGTTCCTCGCGGACGATCGCGGCCGGTTCCACCGTGGCGACCGGCTCCGGCCTGGACCTGGCCGCCTCGGAGCGCACGCGCGCGGCGAGCGCGCCCGGGTCCTCCTCGGCCGCCAGCCCGCCCTGACACGAGAACGCCAGCGCCAGCACCCAGGCCGGAGCGGAGAAACGACGCGGGGAACGCTGGGGGGAAGTCATGGCACGCCTTTTCAGGGAGTCTGGACGAGGAAGGAGGGCGACGTGATGGTGATCGTCGGAGGAGTCGTGTCGGTGGGACTGGGCGCTGGCCACGAGGAGACGCGCGGATCGAGCGGCAGCACGTCGACGCCGTCGGGAACGCCATCGCCATCCGAATCGGCGTTGAAGACGCTCGTCCCCCGTTGGCGCTCGACCAGGTTCGACACGCCATCGCCGTCCGCGTCGGGGTTGACGGGGTCCAGCCCGGTGCCCGCGTAGCCATCGTCGGGGATGCCGTCGTCGTTGGTGTCGACCTTGTGCGGGTTGGTGCCCATCGCGTACTCCTCCCACCCGGCCAGGTTGTCGCCGTCCGCGTCGAAGGACGTGGCGTCGCCCTGGACGACGAAGAGGGCGCCGTTCCTGACGATCAGGCTGAAGTCCTTCGGGCACTTCGGCTGCGTCCCGGCCGCGGCGGAGCGGTCGCCGTACCAGATCGGGGTCGCGGACGACGCCGGCTGGCCGGCGTTGTCGAGCAGCAACGTCCCGAACACCGTCCCATTCTTCTGCACGTAGATCGTGCCAGCTCCGCCGACACCGACCGCCGACCCGGCGATCGAGCCGCCCGCTGCCGAGAACTTCGCGACATCGACGGTTCCGCTGGCGTAGGTCAGCGCGATGCGCCCACCCCCACCGCTCAGATCGGAGCAGGATCCCCCCCGCGCGCTGATCGTCCCCGCCCCGCTGAAAGTCGTCACCGACAGGTTCACCCCGCCCCCAGCTCCGCCGCCGTACCTGCCCCCGCCCTGACCATCGGCCACGATCGTTCCTGCGAGCACCAGGCTGCTGGCGCTGATGCGGACGAGACCGCCGCCCGCCATCAGGTAGTCTGCCGCGCCTCCCGAGCCGTTCATCTGCGGATCGTCGAAGGCCCCGTACACCTCATTGTAGACGTCGGGAACGTATTGCGCACCATATCCTCCATGACCGGCCGCGTTGTACCGTACGCTCGCGCCGAGCGTCGTCGGACCGGCGGCGCTCCAGGTGTAACCAGGGCGCAGACCACAACCGGTCGCATCGATGCGGCTGGTCGCATCGATGGAGACCGCGCCGACCACGGTGAGTCGGAGCGCGGTGGCGACCGTGGGAGTGCAAGGGCTCTGGAACAGGGCAGAATTGTTGCTGATGGTGATGGAGGTAGCAGAGAAGACATCGGTCGAAGCGGCGGCGAAATCCCGCACGGTCAGGTTTCCGGGCCAGGCGGCAGGATCGTCGGCCAGGGTCGCACGGTCGCCGAACCACAACGGCGTCGGCGCCGCCATGGGCGCCAGCGTTGCATTGGCGACGATGAGCTGGCCGCCAGCATCGCTGGATTTCTTGAGGTAGATCGTGCCGGCGCCGCCGACGCCGCTGGGCGACCCGGCGATCATGCCACCCGCCGCGGAGATCCTGGTGATGTCCACGGTGCCGCTCGTGTAGTTCAGTGCGATGCGTCCGCCACCACCGCTGAAGTGCATGCACGAACCACCCTTCGCACTGATGGTCCCGGAATTTGCGAACGTGCTCACGGAGATGGCGATGCTTCCCCCAGCGGCACCCCCGTCGTAACCGGTACCCTGACCATCCGCGAGGATGCCTCCTGCCAGATTCAGGGTGCCTGCGGTGATTCGTACCACGCCGCCGCCCGCCTGCGCGTTCTCCACCGCACCTCCAGACCCGTTGGTGTCCGGATCGAGGAACGATCCGTACGCCTCATTAACCACACCCGAGGAGTATTGGCATCCGAAGCCTGCGTGCGTTCCAGCTGAGTGGTTGGTGCTGGCCCCGATCGTCGTCGGCCCACCGACGCTCCAGGTGCAACCGGCGCGCAGCCCGCAGCCGGTGGCATCGATCCTGCTGGTGTTGTCGATGGCGACCGTTCCGGCGATCACGAGCTTCAACCGGGTGGCGGTGGTGGCGGTGCAGAGGTACGGGCGCAAGACGCCGCCCGTGGCGAGAGTGAGCGAAATCGCGGAGAAGGCGTCGGTGGCAGCTGCTGCGGAATCCTTCACCAACAGGCTCCCGGACCACGCAGCCGGATCGTCCGCGAGCGTCGCCCGGTCGCCGAACCACAACGGCGTCGGCGGGGCGGCGGGCACTTGCAAATCGTTGGACACGATCAGTTGGCCGCCCGCGTCGCTGGTCTTCTTGAGGTAGATCGTCCCTGCACCGCCCGTGTACGTGGGAGAGCCAGCAAGACACCCACCCGCCGCCGTGACTTTGAGCGTGGAGGGCGAGCCACCGGAGTAGGTGAAGGCGATCCGACCGCCGCCGCCGCAACTCTTGTTGCAGGTGCCGCCCTTGGCGCTGATCGTCCCCGTCCCGATGATCGCGCCGGCGACGAGGCTGATGCCGCCACCCGCCCCTCCGCCGGAAAGGGCCCCGCCCTGGCCGTCGGCCACGATCTGCCCGGATAGGTTCAGGGTCCCGCAGACGACGCGCAGCAACCCTCCGCCATCGCAGTGGAAGCTGGCGCCACCACCCGCTCCGCAGAACGCGGGGTCGAGGAAGGAGTCGTAGACCTCGCTCTGCACCTCGGTGGTGTAGGGGACGCCGTAGCCGCCATGGCTCGCGCCCGAACTCCCGAGGCTACCTCCGGTGGTGGTCGGGCCGAGCGGACCCCAGGTGTATCCGGCCGGAAGACCGCATCCGGTGGCGTCGATCGCGCTGGACGCGTCGATGGCGAGCTCACCGGTGACGGTCAACTGCAGCCGCGTCCCGTCCGAGATGGTCGCGGGCACCGGCCGGATAGCCCCCCCGGTGGTAAGGCTGACCGATGCCGCGGTGAGGTTCGCAAACGAGGCCCGAGCAGACGTGGTGACTGAAAGCTGACCGCTCCAGGGCGTGGGATCATCGGCGGCGACCCCGCGCTCACCGAACCAGATCGGCGTGGACTTGGCACCGGCGACCAGTCCGCTCCCGGCGATGAGCAGGACGCCAGCGGGCGCCGCAGGGGTGCGCAGAAAGATGCTGCCGGCTCCGCCTGAACCGAGCGCATATGCCGCGCCCATGCTGCCGCCCGCCGCGCTGATCCGGGTCGCGTCGATCGTGCCCGTGGTGACCGAGACGGCGATGCGCCCGCCACCTCCGCTCGAGTAGTACACCGATCCCCCCTTCGCGGAGATCGTTCCGGACCCCCCCAGTGTACCGAGGGTGAGTGCGATGCTGCCACCCGCGCTTCCCGCATAACGATCGGAACCCTGGCCATCGGCCAGTATGCGGCCGTTGAGGGTCAAGGTGCCAGCGCTGACTCGGACAACCCCTCCTCCGCTGAAGCCGAAGCCGACCGATCCACCGCCACCGCTGGTGCTCGGATCCTGGAAGTCTCCGTAGACCTCGGCCAGGTTGCCGTTGGGATCGTTGTTGTAGCCATAGCCTCCGTGGCTCCCCGCGTTGTAGATGGTCGCCGCACCGTTGGTGGTGGGTCCCGAGGGACTCCTGGTGTATCCGGGCAGGTACCCCTTGCCGCTGGCGTCGATCTTGCCGTTCGCGTCGACGAAGACCTGAGACGCCACGGTCATCTGAACCGCCCCGGTCGCCGTGGCGGTGGGAGGGACGGGGACGATCGCGCCGGTCCCCAGGATGCGCACGCCGAAGTACGCGTGCGCGCCGTCCATGGTCACCGTGGTGCTGTCGACGATCAGGATGCCGCCATCTTCCGGCGCGTCGGCCGGAGTGATCGCGAGGGGCGTGGTGATGACCTGGATCGGGTACTCCCGCACCACCTTGTGCTTGCCGTCGCTGACGGTCAGCGCGAGGACCTTGCCGGCGTACGTGCGCAGGTCCGCGGTCAAGGTGGCGGTGGTCGACAGCACGCCGACGTAGTAGATCTCCCACTTGTAGGTGAGGGTGTCGCCATCCGGGTCGGTGCTGGCGCTGGCGTCGAAGGTGGCGGTGGTCGTGGCGGTGGTGATCGGGGCGAGGGTCACGCGCACGTCGGGGGCGCGGTTCTCGTAATCGATGACCGTGACCACGCCGCCCGATCCGGCGGCCACCCAGTAGGACGGATCGGTATGCACCGTGACCGCGGTGACGGTGTCGCCCTTCCACACCGCGTCGCCGACCGCGACCAGCGGCAGGACCAGGGCCGCTGTTCCGGCGGGGAGGACGACGGTGGCGGGCATGGCGACCAGGTTGACGCCCGCCTGGGCGGTGCCGCTGTAGCCGAGGTGGACGGTCAGCGCCGCGGCGGTCGAGCCGGTGCGGCGCAGGGTGAGCAGGGCCGGATCGCCACCTTCGCGAGCGGTGCCGCGAGTGACCGCCAACGCCACGCCGGTGGCCGCGTCGACGATCACGACCTGCGCGGACGAGGGCGCGGACACCGCGTAAACTGTTCCCGACAGGACGGTGGCGATCACCGTCTCGTCGCCCTCGACCAGGCTGTCGGCGAGTGGTGCGACGGGGACGGGCACGCTGGTGACGTTGGCGGCGAAGGCGACGATGGTGGGCAGCGCGGCGTAATCGCTTCCGCTGGTGGCGGTGCCGCTGATGGCCAGGTTGACGGTGATCGCCGCGTTCGGGTTGCCCAGCCGGGTGAGCGTGAAGACCCCCGCGTGCAGGCCCTGTTCGAGCGCCTGCGGGTCGCTGGCGGCGATCGCGATGGCGGCCGGTTCGTCGTCGAGGATCGCGACGGTCGCCGTGGTCGCGGCGCCCAGGGTGTACCCGGACCCGGCCACCAGGCCCAGGACCACCGTCTCGGCGGGCTCGAGGACGGCATCGTTGAGCGGCGACACGGTCACCACCGCGCTCGCGGCGCCGGCGGGGATGGTCACGGAGGTCGGCGGGGCCGCGTAGTCGGCCCCAGGCACCGCCGTTCCGGAGACCACCAGCGGGATGGTGATGGCGGTGCGGAGGTCGCCCAGGCGCGAGACCGTGAAGGTGCCGGTGCCGAAGCCGGCGCCGGGCTCCGACGCCTGGGCGTCGGTGGCGGCGATGGTCACCAGCGGCAGGTCGTTGTCGTTGATGGTCACGGTCGCCGACGGCGTGGCGCCGAGGGTGTAGTCGCCCTGCGCCAGGGCGGTGAGGACGACCGTCTCGGGACCTTCGACGAGCGCGTCGTCGACCGGGGTGATGGCCACGGTGGCGGTGGCGGCGTTGGCCGGGATGGTGACCGACCCGGTGGGGGCCAGGTAGTCGGCGCCGGGGGTGGCGGTGCCACCCACCGCATAGGCCACGGTGAGCGGGGTCGCGGCCGCGGGGCTGCGCGTGAAGGTGACGGTGCCGCTCGCGCCGCCCTCCAGGGCGGTCGGCGCGGTGGCGGTGGCGGAGAGGGTCGGCAGGGTCGCCGAGGCGTCCAGCAGCTGTACGGTGGCTTGGCTCTGGCCGATGATCGCGTAGCCGGGCTGCGCGGTGAGCGTGACCACCACCGTCTCGATCGGCTCGGCCGCGGCATCGGTCTTCGGCACCACCGCGATGGTCGCGCTCGCCGCGTTGGCCGGGATGGTGATCGACCCGGACAGCGCCGTGTAGTCGGTGCCGGCGGTCGCCGTCCCCGTGACCGCGTACAGGACGATGAGGGCGGCGGTGAGGTTGGTCGAGGTGCGCACCACCGTGATGGAGCCGATGTCCGCAGTGCCTTCGCGCGCCGCGTCGTTGGCCACGGCGAGCGAGACCGCCTGCTCGTCGTCGGCGATGGTGACCGTCGCAGTGCTGGAGGCGCCGAGCGTGTAGCCCGCACCGGCGGCGACCTGCACCACCACCGTCTCCGGCCCCTCGGGGAGGGCGTCGTCGAGCGGCGTGACCGCCACCGTGGCCGATGCGGCGCCCGCGGCGATGATCGCGGTCGCGGGCAGCGCCAGGTAGTCCGTGCCCGGGGTCGCCGTGCCGCCGACCGTCAACGCAACCGTCAGCGCGGCGGCGAGGGAACCAGTGCGGGAGACCTTCACCTGACCCGCGTGCAGCGGACCGGCTTCGCGGGCGTTGGCGTCGCTCGCGACGATCGTGACCACCTGCGCATCGTCGTCCTTGATGGTGATCGTGCCGCTGATGGTGCTGCCGAGGGCGTAGCCCGCGCCGGCGAGCAGGGTGGGGACCACGGTCTCGGACGGCTCCGACTCCTGGTCGTCCAGGGCGGTCACGACCACGCTCGCCGAAGCGGCGCCCGGAGCGAGGTAGACCAGCGGCTCCGGCGCCTGGTAGTCGCGGCCCGGGGTCGCGGTGCCCGTGAAGGCCACGCCGACGTACAGGGCCCCGGCGAGGTCGCCGGTGCGCGTGACGGTGAACCGGCCGGTGTCGGTGCCCGGCTCGCTGGCCGTGCCGTCGGCGATGGCCAGCGTCACCACCGGCAGGTCGTCGTCGAGCAGGGTGATGGTCGCCGCCGCTGGCGTCCCGACGGTGTAGGCGGCATCGGGCTGGACGGTCAGCACCACCGTCTCGCCCGGCTCGGCCACCGCGTCGTCGATGGGCAGCAGGTCGACGGTGACGCTGGTGGCGTTGGCCGGGATCGTCACCGTCGCGGGCAGCGCGACCGCGTCGACACCCGGCGACCAGGTGCCGCTGGCGGCGAGCTTGACGACCAGAGCCGCGCTGGTGGCGGCGGCGCGGGCCACGCTGTAGTGACCCGTCACCGCCCCCGACTCGGGGATGCTTGGGGTGGTCGTGGTGACAGAGACGGTTTCCACGCCGTGCGCGCTGGGTGCGCATGCCAGGAGCACGAAGGCGAGCATGCGCATCATGCCGCACCTCGACCCCGCACACGCGGCATGGACGGGCCCGCGCTGATCGCGGAAGCCCGGACGATCAGCCACACCTGCGCATAGTTTCATTGGAGGTTCTTTCTGCCGTTCGCTCGCGGGAAGGCGGATCCCGCGGCAACATATAGGATCATTGTGGATGGCAAGTAGCTTTCTCGGTCGTGTCTTATGTGGATCCCGGAGGCAGTCCTGCCAGGTTGACGCGGCGCGCGAATCTCTCTTCGCCGCGCCCACGGCGCGCTCCCGCTCCACCCCGTCAGCTGCGGGTGCGCCGGTGCACGGCACCTTTCCACCCACGATGCGGACGGCTGCGCACCCCGGGGCGGGAGTGCGGCGGGACTCCTCCCGACCACGGTGCACCGCCCCCCTTCTTGACCGCGCCCGGCGCCGCTGAAGGTGCCGGGCCGAGGTAGCCATGGCCGGAGATGCCGCGATCGAGAGCCTGCGCGCCGCGCTGGCGCTGTCCCCCGACAACCTGCCGCTGCACCGCCTGCTTGCGGACAGCCTGCTCGGCCAGGGGCGGGCGGAGGAGGCCGAGCAGGAGTACCGCCGCGCGCTGGCGCGCTGGGCCGACAACCAGGACTTGAAGGTCGGCCTGGCCACCGCCTTCGAGCAGCAGGGCAAGGCCAGCCACGCCCAGGTGGTGCTTGAGGAGCTGTGCGGGCGGCCCGACGCGCAGGCCAAGGGCCTGGTGCTGCTGGCGCGGCTGCTGGCGCGCGGCGGCGAGGCGGAGGCCGAGCGCGCGGCGCGCACCTACCGCCGCGCCGTGGCGGCCGACCCCGCGGTCGCCGACGACACCCTGGCGGGGCAGTTGGGCGTGCGCGCGGCGCCGGCCCGCGGTCCGGACGACGACGGCCGCGAGCGCCTGCGCCACGTCGAGGGCGGGGACGGCGCCCACGTCGAGGTCGAGCGCCCGCGCATCGCCTTCGCCGAGGTCGGCGGTATGGAATCGGTCAAAGAGGAGATCCGCCTCAAGATCATCCACCCGCTCAAGCACCCCGAACTCTACAAGGCCTATGGCAAGAGCACCGGCGGTGGCATTTTGATGTATGGGCCGCCTGGCTGCGGGAAGACCCACCTGGCGCGCGCGACCGCCGGCGAGATCAAGGCCGGTTTCATGGCCGTGGGCATCGACGAGGTGCTGGACATGTACATCGGGCAGAGCGAGCGCAACCTGCACGAGCTCTTCGAGCAGGCGCGACGCAACCAGCCATGCGTGCTGTTCTTCGACGAGGTCGACGCGCTCGCCGCCAGCCGTACCGATCTCAAGCAGAGCGCCGGCCGCCAGGTCATCAACCAGTTCCTTGCCGAGCTCGACGGCGTGCAGTCCTCCAACGATGGGGTGCTGGTGCTGGCGGCGACCAATGCGCCCTGGCACCTTGACGCCGCCTTCCGCCGGCCGGGGCGCTTTGATCGCATCCTGTTCGTGCCGCCACCGGACGAGACCGGGCGGGCCGAGATCCTACGCGTGCTGTTGCGCGGCAAGCCGGTGGATGCGCCCGACCTTGCCGCAATCTCGAAGCGTACAGCGGAATTCTCGGGGGCCGATCTCAAGGCGCTGCTCGACCTCGCCATTGAGGACAAGCTGACCCAGGCGATGCGCGACGGTGTGCCGCGACCGCTCACCACCAAGGACCTGATCGCGGCGGCCGGACGGCTCAAGCCGAGCACGCGCGAATGGTTCTCGTCAGCGCGCAACTACGCGCTCTATGCGAACCAGGGCGGCGCCTACGACGACGTCCTGAAGTATCTGGGCCGCAAGTGAGCGGCAGTGCCCAGCGCGCCCGGCTGCTGCTTGGTCAGCAGCGCTACGACCTCGCCGAACAAGAATGGCGCAAGGTCCTGGGCGAGGATCCGGACGACGCCGAGGCGCACGCCGGGTTGGCGCTGTGCCTGTGCGAGCGCGAACGCTTCGACGAGGCGGAGGCCGAGTCCCGCTTGGCACTGGCGGCTGCGCCGCGCGCGGACTTCGTCCACTACGTCAGTGCCCACGTGCTGCGCGCGCGCAAGCGCTTCGCCGAGGCGCACGCGGCCATCGCAGAAGCCATCGCGCTCGACCCGCACGACGCCGACTATCGCGCTTTCCTCGCTGGGCTGCATGCGCAGCGCGCGGAGTGGTCTGAATGCCTGGTTGCCGCCGACGCCGGATTGGCACTCGATCCCGAAAGTGACGGCTGCGCCAACTGGCGCGCCCTCGCTCTCACCCATCTCGATCGCCGCGACGAGGCCGGCGAGGCCATCGCTGGCGCGCTGGCGCGTTCACCCGAAAATTCCCTGACCCACGCCAACCAGGGCTGGGCGCTGCTGCACCGTAGCCAGCCGAAGGAGGCGCTGGGCCACTTCCGCGAGGCGCTGCGGCTGGATCCAAGCAACGACTGGGCGCGCGAGGGCCTGCTGACTGCGCTCAAGGCGCACAACCCGCTCTACCGCCAGGTCCTCGCCTTCCTGCTGTTCATGAGCCGTCAGGGTGCGCTCGCGCGCTGGGGCATCGCCATCGGCCTGGTATTCGGCCAGCAGCTGCTCGACGGCTTGGCCAGGGCGAACCCCTCGCTGGCGTTGGTGCTCTACCCGTTGTTCTACCTCCTGCTCGCCTGCATCTTCCTGACGTGGCTCGCCAACCCGTTGATGAACCTGGCAATGCGCGCGCACCCCGACGGCCGCCATGCCTTGACCGCGGACCAGCGTGGACAATCGACCCTGATCGCGCTGTGTCTCTGCGTTGCTGCGCTCAGCCTGATCTTCGAAGTCCTGCACGGGATCCCCCATCGCCCCAGCATGATGCTGATGTTCCTGACCATTCCGATCATCGCGGTGCACAATGGCGAGCGCGGCTGGCCACGCCTGGTCGCTGGCGGCGTGGCCACGGCCTTTGCCGTCATGGCCGCGATCGTTGCGACCACCTACCATATCGGGGACTGGCTGCAGGAGCACCATCAGCGTGCAACCGTGGCGGTGCTGCTGGCCATGTCCGTGCGCATCATCGGCTTTTACTTCATCGGCATCCTGGCGTGGTCGTTCCTTGGGCCGATGCTGAACCGCGTCGAGCCGACGCGCTAGCGGTTCGCGAGCACGCGGCGGAAATATGAGCGATCGTATGGAAGAATTCACGGAAATAGCAGTGCGGCACGACTGACGGCCTGGTCACTGGAGGCTTTGTCCGGGCAGGCACCTCATCATCCCGGTCCCAACCGCTTCTCGAGCGCCTCAAGCCGCACGTCCTGCGCCTTGTGCTGCTTCTCCAGCTCGTCGACGCGCTTCGCCAGCTCGGCGGTGGCGGTGATCACCGCGCGCGCCTTGGCGAGCTGATCGAGGACCTCGCGCAGCACGCGGCGCACGTTGCCGAAGACCTCGCGGCCGTCCTGGGTGGCGACCGCGCCGGCGGCGGCGGGGTCGGCGAGCGCGCCGAGGGCGCGCGCGGCGGCGACGCGCAGGTGCAGGGACGGTGCGTGGAGGCAGGGCTCGAGGGCGCGCCGCACGCGGTCGCGCGCGGGCAGCAGGCGGGCGCCGAGCTGGCCGGCGGCGGCGGCGGCGGCGCAGCGCACGGCGTCGACCTGGGCAGGGTCGGCGAGCAGCGCGAGGGCCTCGTCGAGCGCCGCCGGTTCACCGCTATCGCCGAGGCCGCGCAGCACGGCGGCGCGCAGGCGGTCGTTCCAGCTTGGCTGGGCGAGGCGCGCGCGCAGCAGTGACGTCGCGCCGGGGTGCTCGAGTGCGCCGCGCGTGGCGAGCAGCTCGCCGGCGGTGAGGCGGCTGGGCTCGGCATCTGCGAGCGCAACCACGCGCTCGGCCAGGGCGCCGACCGCGACGGTGCCGCGGAACTGCGCGAGGGCCCTGGCCAGGGCGCGGCGCAGGCGCGGTTCTGGCGTCGCCGACCACGCTGTGAGCAGTGCCTCCTGGGCGGTGGGCGAGCGCAGGCGGCCGAGGGCAGCGATGGCTTCGATGCGCACGAGTTCCGGCGCACCGGGGATGGCCAAAACGGCCAGGCCGACGACCAGAGTGCCGCCCGGAACGGTGGCACCGACCGCGACCAGGGCGCGGGCGCGCGCCTGGGCGCCAAGCGCGGCATCGCCGGCGCGCGCGAGGATCTGCGCGCTGTCGCCCGCCTCATCCCACTCGCCGGGGATGGTGCCGTCGGGGTCGAGCGCGACCCAGCGCGGTGCGGTCGCCAGTGCCACGACCAGGGTCTGCTTGGCCTTGGCAAGATCGACGGCGATGCGCGCCGCGCCGCCGTCGGCCGCACCCCAGGCGAGCGCGGTGGGCAGGCGGAAGACCTGGTCGGGGCCGGTGGCCTGGGTCTGCTCGACCTCGACGATCAGCTGGCCGCGGGCCGGGTCGTGGCGCCAGCGGATCTTCAGGCAGGGATGGCCGGCGCGCTGCACCCACTGATCGAAGAACCAGTCGAGCGGCTCGCCGGTGGCATCCTCGAGGGCCTGACGCCAGTCGGCGGTCTCGACCAGGTCGTGGGCGTGGCGGCGGGTGTAGAGCGCGAGCGCGGCGCGGAAGCGCTCCTCGCCCAGGTAGCAGCAGAGGTGGTGCAGGACCAGGCTGCCCTTCTCGTAGGCGACGCGATCGAAGAGCTCGTAAGCGTCGACGTAGCGGTTGGTCACCAGAGCGCGGCGATAACGGCCGGAGTCCTCCTCGAGGTAGGCGGCGCGGTTGCCCCACAGCTCGAGGGCGAGGTGGTCGGCGGCGTCGAAGCCGGCGCTGTGCGCCTTCCACGCCGCGGTGCCGCGCGCCTCAAGGTAGGTGGCGAAGCTCTCGTTCAGCCAGATGTCGGCCCAGCCCTTCATGGTCAGCAGATCGCCGAACCATTGATGGACCAGCTCATGCACCACCAGGCTGTCGGCGTCGACGTCCTCGCGCGCCTGCACCGCAGCGTCCATCAGCACGCGGTCGGTGATGGTGGTCAGGGTGGTGTTCTCCATGCCGCCCCACATGAAGCCGTGCACCACCACGTGGCCATAGCGCGACCAGGCGAACGGCACGCCGATGTAGTCGCCGAGCCAGCGGATGGCGAAGGCGGTGGCGCGGAACATCGCGCTCGCGCCGTCCTCCTTCCCGCGCGGCAGCCAATGCGCGATCGGCACCGAGCCCGAGCCATCGGCGACCGCAACAAGGTCGCCAACCACGACGTTGACCAGGTACAGCACGTGCGCCTTGGCCTGGTTGTAGGTGGTGGTCGCCCAACCGTCGCCGTGGTCGGTGATCCCGGCCGGCTCACCGTTGGCAACCGCGGCCATGCCACTGCGGTGGCGGATTGAAAAATGGTAGGTTGAGAGGTTGTTGGGACTGTCAAAGCACGGGAACCAATGCGAGTGGTCCTCCATCGCGCCCTGCGTCCAGCACATCGCGACCTGGCCGCGCGCGGGGTCGGCGGGGATGAAGAACATACCCTTGGCCGGGGCGGTGGCGCGGAAGGCGATGCGGAGCGAGAAAGCCGCCGCGACTTCCGTCGGCACGGCGACAGCCAAGCCTCCGGGCGAGACGCTGAACGGCACCGCGGCGCCATCGATCCACGCACCAAGGATCTCGAGCCCGTGCTGGTCGAGCTCGACCAGCCGCTGCCCGTCGCCATGCGGTAACAACGCGACGGCGTGGGTGACGTTGCCCTCGACGCGGCGGGCGTCGAGATCGATGGCCACTGCGAGATCGACGTGGTCGATGCGGAAGCGGCGCGGGCGCACCCACTGCGGCGGCGTGTCGGGGCTGCAGAATGGGCGGGCGTCGGCGTCGAGCATGGGGGCGATCGTGGGCGGGGGCTGGGCGGGTCCAGGGGGACAACCGTGACCAACGGGGAGTCGGCGTGCTGAATGGTATCCATCAGATGGTCGAGCTGGCGCCCCCCCAGCGGCTTGTCACGTGTCCAATGGCACGTCTCGCCCACCGTGCTGTCCGCTGCGAGGCGTCGAGCGCCAGCTCGACCATGTCCACCGGTACCGTCCGCTGGCATCTGCAGCCCCGATCGCCACGCCAGAGCTCCAGAATGAACGCGACGGTCCCGCCATCAGCCATCAGCCATCAGCCTACCGCTGCTCGCGGAACGCACTGGGCGTCATGCCGGCCTTCTTCTTAAATACCACGCTCAGGTATTCCGCGTGGATGAAGCCGCTGCGCTCGGCGATGGCGGTCAGCGGCAGGTCGGTATCGCGCAGCAGCTCCTTCACGCGCGCCAGCTTGGTGCGCAGGATCTGTTCGTGTGGCGTATGCCCAAACAACGCCTTGAAGCGGTTCTCGAGCACGCGCCGGGTCAGCTTCGTGCGCAGCAGCAGGGTGCCGACGTCGATGCCGTCGCAGGCGTTGTCGCGGATGAAGCGCACCAGCGCTGAGATCTCGGCGTCATCGATGGCCAGCACCTCGCTGGAGCGGCGCGTGGCCACGCCGCGCGGCGGAACGCGCACCGTGCGCTCGTGCGGGTCGGTGCCGGACATCAGCCCGTCAAGCAGGCGCGCCGCCTCGTAGCCGGTGCGCACTGCCTCGGGCTGGACGCTGGTCAGCGGCGGGTCGCAGAGTTCGCAGATCAGCTCATCGTCGTCGACGCCGACCACCGCGACCTCGTCAGGGACGGCGATCTCAGCCTCGCGGCAGGCGTCGAGGACCTGGCGGCCGCGAAGGTCGTAGCAGGCCATCATCCCGACCGGCTTGGGCAGGGCGGCGATCCACGCGCCGAGACGGGCGAGTTCGCGGTCGGGCTCCTCCTTGCGGCGGGTGGGGAAGACGGCGCAGTCGTGACCGAGCGCGCGCAGCGCACCAACGAAGGCCTCCTGGCGCCAGGTCGACCACTGGAAGCGCGCGTCGCCGCAGAAGGCGAAGCGCCGGAAGCCGCGCTCGCGCAGGTGGTCGCAGGCGAGGCGCGCGATCGCGATGTCGTCGGTCTCGACCCACGGCAGGTCGGACACCAGGCGCGCCGAGCTGACGTCGACCGCGGGCACGCGCGCCGCCTGCACGGCCTTGGCGATGTCCTGATTCTCGATGCGCGCAATGATGCCGTCGCCCTGCCAGCGCCCCAGCCAGGCAGGCGGGGCCTCGCCGCGGCCGTGCTCGGAAAGGAAGATCGACCATGCGTGATGCTCGCGCATGTAGCTGATCACCCCCCGCAGCAGGTTACGTGCGTAGCCATTACTGGTCTCGACGAGCAGGGCGACACGGAGGCGGCGAGGCATGTGCGCGAGCGTCGTCTGCAATGCGGATTGGACAAGGGTTCACGGGTGAAAATCAGAAGGATAGGTGCCGCACTCCACTGGGCCTAGGTCGGCCGAGGCGAGCGCGGCCGCGGCAAAGGCAGCGCTCTTAGGCACGGTTATGAATACGTATGACGCTTCTCAATATGGTCTTAGATGCACAGAAGAAGTCGCGGCCCCGGCCGGACGCGAACACACGACCTGCCAATGCCCGGTGAAAAACCTCATCATGCAGGCTAAGGACCTCATAGACGACCAGACCGCATCCGGCTAGGATGGCGTATCCTTCCCCATCCCGGAGTGCCTACCATGTGGAACCACCTGCGCCCTGCCCCCGCGCGGCAGACCGTACTGACGCGCTGTGCGGCCGTGCTGATCCTGGCGCTGACCGCGGCCCAAGGCGCGCAGGCGGCAGATGGCCTGCCCATCCTCTTCCTCGGCGATCAAGGCCATCACGAGCCCAGCAAGCGCTATGGCTGGATAGCGAACCACCTGCTCGCGGCGGGCTTCGCGCCCACCTACACGGAGAACGTCGACGACCTCACCGGCGGTAAGCTTGACCATTACGACGCTTTGCTGGTCTATGCCAACATCGGCAGCGCCTCGCCGGCGCTGGAAAAAGCGCTCGTCGACTACGTCGAGTCCGGCCACGCCTTCGTGCCGCTCCACTGCGCCTCGGCCTGCTTCGGCAACTCCAAGCCGCTCATCGCGCTGATGGGCGCAAGCTTCCGTAGCCATATGACCGGGGTGTTCGCGCCCACGATCATCGATCACGAGCATCCGCTGATGCAGGGCTTCAATGGCTACTCGACGTGGGACGAGACCTACGTGCATGCAGACCACAATCCTCTCGGCCGCACCGTGCTCGCGGTGCGCAAGGATCCGGCTGGCGACGAGCCGTGGACGTGGGTGCGCACCCAGGGCAAGGGCCGCGTATTCTACACCGCCTCGGGCCACGACGAGCGCACCTGGTGCGACCCCGCCTTCCAGGACCTGATCGTGCGCGGCACCGCCTGGGCGATCGGCGACAAGGCCAAGCCCATCCTCGACGCCACCGTCGCCGACGCCGCGCGCCGCGCCACGCGCGTGCCGCTGGTCATGGAGCCGCGCCCGACGGTGCAGAACTACGAGAAGCGCACCCCCTACCCCGAGTACCAGCTGCCACTCGCGGCCAAGGACTCGATGGACTACATCCACACCGAGACCGGCTTCGATCTGCAGCTGTTCGCCGGCGATCCCGACATCGTGCGGCCGATCGCCTTCACCTGGGACCACCGCGGCCGTCTGTGGGTGGTCGAGACCACCGACTACCCCTCGGTTTTCACCGACCGTGACCAGGGTCACGACCGCATCCTGATTTGCGAGGACACCAACGGCGACGGCAAGGCCGACAAGTTCACGGTCTTCGCCGACCACCTCAACATCCCCACCGGCATCGTGCTGGTCAACGGCGGCGTGCTGGTCTCGCAGGCGCCGGACTTCATCTTCCTCAAGGACACCGACGGCGACGACAAGGCCGACGTGCGCGAGCGCGTGTTCACCGACATGTGGAGCAAGGGCGACACCCACGCCGGGCCGTCGAACCTGCACTACGGCTTCGACAACCACGTCTACGGGTCGGTCGGCTACGCCGGGTTCAAGGGCAAGGTCGATGGCGACGCGCTCGAATTCCGCATGGGCATCTACCGCTTCTCGCGCACCTACGGCGGCATGCAATTCCTTGGCCAGTACAACAACAACACCTGGGGTATGGGCTTCAACGAGGCGGGCGAGCTGTTCGGATCGACCGCCAACAACGCCCACCACTTCTACACGCCCATTCCGCAGCCTTACGCGCGTGGCGTCGTGGGCATGGATGATCCGGCGGTACTGAACTCGGTGAAGATGGACTCCCACTACACGGCACACGCGCTGACCGAGCGGATTCGCCAGGTCGACGTCATGGGCGGATACACTGCGGCGGCCGGCCACAACCTGTACACCGCGCGCGCCTTTCCGCAGCGCTACTGGAATCGCGCCGCATTCGTCAATGAGCCGACCATGCACCTCGTCCACCAGGGCTTCCTGGTGCGCGACGGGTCGGGGTGGACCGAGGGCCCGGACGGCATCAACCTGCTCGCCAGCGAGGAGCAGTGGGTCGCGCCGGTGTTCAGCGAGGTCGGCCCGGACGGCGCGCTGTGGGTCAGCGACTGGTATAACTTCGTCGTCCAGCACAACCCCACGCCCAGCCCCGACCACGGTGGCTTCGCCGCCACCAACGGCGCTGGTGGCGCGCATGTCAATCCGCTGCGCGACAACCAGCACGGCCGCATCTACCGCGTGGTGTGGCGCGGCGCCAAGCCGGCGCCGCAGCTGAAGCTGGACCCTGCTGACGGGGCGCAGCTCGCCGCGACGCTGGCCAACGACAACCTGTTCTGGCGCCTCACCGCGCAGCGCCTGCTGGTCGAGCGCGGCAAGACCGACGTGGTGCCGGCACTGATCGCGCTGGCCAAGGACCAGGGCATGGACCAGATCGGCATCAACGGTGGCGCGATCCACGCGCTATGGACCCTGCACGGGTTGCATGCGTTGAGTGGCGACGCGTTGGCCGTCGCAGTCGCCGCACTGAAACATCCCTCGGCCGCGGTGCGCCGCAATGCCGTGCAGGTGTTGCCACCGGGCGCAGCCAGCGCTGCGGCGATCGTCGCGTCCGGCATCCTCGCCGACGTGGACCTCAATGTGCGCCTGGCCGCCTTCCTGGCCGCCGCCGATCAGCCGGCCGATGCCGCGCTGGGCGCCGCGTTGGCGGCACAGACGCGGCGTCCCGAGGTGCAGGGCGACAAGTACCTGCCGAACGCACTGGCGATCGCCTCCGCCCACCACGCCGACGGCTTCCTGACGGCGGAGCTCAAGGGCGGCGTCACCATGCCCATCGCTGACGATGACGGCACCAGCGGCCTGAATTTGTCGCCGAGCCGCGGCTTCGAAGACGTTTCCGACGGCAAGCCACTCGGCTGGGCGCCGCATACCTACGGCGGGAAGGCCGACTTCGCCATCGACCAGGGCCGCCACGGCAACGCGGTGCGGATCACAGCGCAGGACGGCGCGGATGCGAGCTGGATGACCACCATCCCGGTCAAACCGCACACCGCATACCGGCTGACCGGCTTCATCAAGACGAAGAGCGTGGCCAAGGCGACCGGCGCGCTCTTCAACCTCAATCTCAATCCCGCGAAGTCGGCGGCCGTCACCGGCACCAGCGACTGGAAACGTGTGACCATGGACTTCAATTCCGAGCAGGCCACCACACTGGAGGTCAACTGCCTGTTCGGCGGCTGGGGCCAGTCCACCGGCATCGCCTGGTACGATGATGTCACCATCACCGAGCTGGCCGCTGGCGGTCCGACCGGAGCGATCGAACGCATGGTGGCGCGCAATTTCGCGCACCACGGCGTGCTCGCTGACCAGACCGCGCTGATCGGCAGCTTGGCCGATGCGGATCGTGGCTTGGCCAAGGCCATCCTGGATGGCCTCGCCGCGGGCTGGAATGAACGCGACCTGCCGACCGACCTTGGCGCCAAGGAGCAGGGCGCGCTTGCCATCGCCGCGAGCCGGCTGCCCACCGTGCTGCAGGCGCCGCTGGGCGCGCTGACCACGCGCTGGGCGGGTGGCGCGGCGTCGCAACCGGCGGTGGCCCACGCCGCGCCGCTGCCTGTGGCCGAACAGCAGCGCTTCGAGTCCGGCAAGGCGCGCTACATGCTGCTGTGCGTCGCCTGCCACCAGCCGAACGGCATGGGTCTGGCCGCGGTCGCGCCACCGCTGGCGAAATCGGAATGGGTCAACGGCCCGGAGAGCCACCTCGCGCGCTTCGTCCTGCATGGCGTGAAGGGCCCGATCACCGCTGCAGGCGTCAGCTTCACCCTCGAGATGCCACCCTGGAAGGACGCCCTCGATGACACCGCCATCGCCGAGATCCTGACGTATGTGCGCCACGAGTGGGGCAACGACGCGCCGCCGGTGCAGGTCGCTACCGTCACGGCAATCCGCGCTGCCGAGCAGGCGCGCAAGATGCCGTGGACGGTGGATGAGGTGAAGAAGGTTCGGTGATGGCTGATGGCTGATGGCTGATGGCTGACAGCCTTTTCGCTCACCGTTCATTCGTTTCTCGCAACTCGTAACTGCAGCCCAACCTGGCTGCCCGCATTCAAGGAAGACCATGCCCCGCAAACCCCGCGTCGCCATCATCGGCCTCGGCTTCGGTGCCGAGTTCATCCCCATCTACCAGCGCCATCCGGACGTGGAGATGTACGCGATCTGCCAGCGCGATCCCGCCAAGCTCAAAGCCGTCGGCGACGCCTTCGGCATCGCCAAGCGCTACACCGAGTACGCCGACGTGCTCAAGGATCCGGATGTCGACTTCGTGCACATCAACACGCCCATCCCCGAGCACGGCCGGCAGACCATCGCGGCGCTACAGGCCGGCAAGCACGTGATGTGCACCGTACCGATGGCGACCACGGTCGAGGAGTGTCGGCAGATCGTCGAGCTCTGCGAGCAGACCGGCAAACGCTACATGATGGCGGAAACCGTGATCTACGCGCGCGAATACCTCTTCGCCAAGGAGCTCTACGATAGCGGCGAGCTCGGCCGCGTGCAGTTCCTGCAGGCCAGCCACCAGCAGGACATGGACGGCTGGCCCAACTACTGGCCCGGCCTGCCGCCGATGCATTACGCGACGCACTGCGTCGGACCGGTACTGGCGCTGACCAATGCCGAGGCAGAGACGGTGTCGTGCTTCGGCTCCGGGCGCATCCGCGAGGATCTCATTCCCAAGTACAACTCCTCGTTCGCGGTCGAAACCTGCCACATCAAGCTGCGCGACAGCGACGTGGTCGGGCGCATCCACCGCTCGCTCTTCGATACCGCGCGCCAGTACCGCGAGAGCTTCGACGTCTACGGCTCGAAGAAGTCCTTCGAGTGGCAGCTGATCGAGGGCGAGGATCCGGTCATCCACACCGCCAAGAAGGCTGAGCACGAGATCGCCCAGCGCGTCAAGGTCCCGGACTACGCGCACCGCCTGCCGGAGGCGATCCGCGGCTTCACCACCAAGGGCGTCTACGACGGCGACGGCCAGCAGCACCTGTCGTTCATCCAGGGATCGGGGCACGGCGGCTCGCACCCGCACCTGGTGCATGAGTTCGTCTCGGCCCTGAATCAGGATCGCGAACCGTATCCGAATGCCCGCCAGTCCGCGAACTGGACCTGCGTGGGCATCCTCGCCCACCAGTCGGCGCTGGCCGGAGGTGAGCTGATCAAGCTGCCGGAGTTCACCTTGGCGAAGCGGGCGAAGCAGGCCTGAGAGGGCTGTCGCTGATCCGGTCCTCGTCTGCCGACCGGATCAGCGACATCGCACTTGCCTGGATAACCGGCCTGGACTAGCGTACCCGCATACATGTCGCGTCGCGTGCACCTGCCGACCGTCCCCTGCCGCTGGCCCAGCCTGCTCGGCGCCGTGTTGGCCCTGCTGGTGGCGGTGCATGGACTGTTGCCGGGCCTTCACCAGCTGCTCGCGCACGGAGCACATCAAGCTGGTGACACCACGTCGGAATCATGCTTTCAGCACGGTGATCCGGTGGTCAGCACGCGCGCAGGCGACCTGAACGAGGAAGCCGGCTGCCCGATCTGCCACCAGCTTCAGGTCAGCGGGGATATCGCCCTGCCCACGCCTGCGGCCGGCACCTGCGTCAGCGGGAACGAACCGGTCGCAGCGCTGCGCTGGCTGATCCGCCAGGTCCGCGGGCGTCCGGATGTCACGGGAATCTCCGCACGGGGACCGCCGCCAGCCTGACCCGGGCTGCGGGCCACCGCGCGCTCATCGGCTGGAGCCGGTGGCAGCGCCGTGCCCCGCGCCCCGGGCGCGCGCGTCGCTCCACCACGCCGCCGCCGCCTCCGGGCCGCGCTGCCGGCGCTACTCCACGGATCTCCCATGCGCTCACGGCACGCCACCATTGGTGGTCTCCTCCTGCTTGTCGCGGCCATGTCGGCCGAAGACGTTCCCACCGCCACCCAGACCAAGCTCGACGAGCTGATGCGGCAGAACGCCGAGCTCGCAGCTCGCCTCGACGCCGTCGAGCAGCGCCAGGCGCAAGCGCCCTCCGCACCGCCGTCGCAGCTGCGGCTCATCGATCTGTCCCTGGATATCATCTCGACCGCTGGCACCTCGACCGCAAATGACGCGCTGATCCCAACCCTGCAGGGCGGCGGCCACGATCCCAAGCGCCGCGGCTTCACCTTCCAGAACGCCGAGCTCAGCCTGGGCGGTGCGGTCGATCCGTTCTTCACCGCCGAGATGCACCTGATCGCCTTCCGGAACGAACCCGATGGCACCACCAGCGTGGAGCTTGAGGAGGCCTATGCGCGCAGCACCTCGCTGCCCGCGGGGCTGGAGCTCAAAGTCGGTCAATACCTCACCGAATTCGGCCGCTTCAATCCCACGCATCCCCACGCCTGGCAGTTCATCGACCAGCCCATCATCCTGACCCGCGTCTTCGGGGGCGACGGCCAGCGCAGCCCGGGTGCACGCCTGCTTTGGAGCCTGCCGACGGCATGGTTGTCGGAAGCGATCGTCGGCATCCAGGACGCGAATGGCGAGACGTCGCCGAGCTACCTTTCATCCCCTGATGTGGGCGCGGCGGGGGGCCGCCCCTTCCATGCGCGCGGCACCCGCAGCCTCGGCGACATGCTGGTCAATGCACGCTGGGTGAACGCGCTCGACGTCGGCGACGGCATCATCAAGGCCGGCGTCTCGGCGGCGGGCGCCAGCAACGCCGCCGGCGACGACACCCGCACCACCATCTGGGGCGCGGATATCGCCTACCGCTGGCATCCGGCCGGCGGCGAGCGCGGCTGGCCCTTCGTGCTGATCGAAACCGAGTACATCGAACGCGCCTACCAGGTCGGCGCCGCCGATCTGGTGGACAGCACGCTGGGCGTGGTCGGCCAGGCCGGGCGAGAGACGCTGCGCGACCGCGGCGGGATCGCGCAGATCATCTGGGGTTTCCACCCCGGCTGGGCCGCGGGCCTGCGCGGCGAATACTGCACCGGCAGCGGCAGCGACATCGTGACCGTCGCCAACGGCACCGGCGGCACGGTGACCACGGTGGGCGGCCGCAGCGGCGACCCTCTGCGCGACGACCGCACGCGCTACGCAGCACTGCTCAGCTGGCAGCCCAGCGAATTTGCGCATTTCCGCCTGCAGTACGACCAGGATCATGCGGCACGGCTTGACCGCGCGGAGCACAGCGTGTGGCTCGGCGCGGAATTCCTGATCGGCACCCACCCCGCGCACGTGTTCTGAGGAGCGTCACCATGAACACCTTTCATCACCTCCTGCTTTCCGTCGCCTGTGCTCTGGCGGCAGGCGCACTGACCACGGCCGCCACGGCCGAGCCGCTACGCGTCTGTGCCACAGTCCCGGACCTCGGCGGGCTGGTGTCTGCTGTCGGCGGCGATGCAGTCACCGTCACAGTCTTCGCGCGCGGCGGCGACGATCCGCACTTCGTCGATCCACGGCCGGGCTTCGCCAAGGCGCTGTCCAAGGCCGACCTGGTGGTCTCGGTCGGCGTCGAACTGGAGATTGGTTGGCTGCCGGTGGTGTTGACGCAATCGCGCAATGTCGCGCTGGCGCCTGGACAGCCGGGCTACTTCGAGGCGGCCGGTGCGGTGCGCCTGCTCGGTGCGCCGGGCGGCGCGGTCGATCGCTCGCACGGCGACGTCCATCCCGGCGGGAATCCGCACTTCCTCACCGATCCGGTGTGCGGCGTCCAGGTCGCCAAGGCGCTGGCGCAGCGTTTGGGCGATCTGCGCCCGGAACTGGCCGGCGCCATGACCATGCGCTACCACGCCTTCGCGCTGGACGTGGCGCACCGCCTGCTCGGTGACGCGGTGGTCGCGCGCATCGGCGACGAGTCGGCAGTGACCGCGCTTGAACGCGACAGCTTGGCGGTTGCGATCGGCGACGCCCACGACCTGGGCGGATGGCTGGGGCGCTTGCGACCGGCGCTCGGGGCGACACTGATCGCTGACCATGACCTGTGGCCCTATGTGGCGCGGCGCTTCGGCTTCACCATCGTCGGTTTCCTTGAGCCCAAGCCGGGGGTGCCCCCAACCACCCGGCACCTCGCGGAGATCATCCAGCTCGCCAAGGCTCAAGGCGTGAAGGCGATCATCACCGTGCCGTACTTCGATCCGCGGCATGCGACCCTGGTGGCGGAGCAGACCGGGTTGCCGGTCGTACACCTCGCTCATCAGGTGGGAGCGCTGCCCGCGGCGACCGATTGGCTGGCGCTGATCGACAGCAACGTCACGGCGCTGGCGATCGGACTGGGGCTGGGCAAGGACGCGGCGGGAACGGGCAAGTGAGCTTATTCTCTTCATCTGCCGACGAGGCTGTGCTGCCGCTGGTCACGGCCAAGGATGTTGCGCTTGCCTATGGCGGGCGCGGTATCCTGGCCGGAGTCGGCTTCCGCATCATGCCCGGTGAGTCGTGGTACGTCATCGGGCCAAACGGCGCGGGCAAGAGTACCCTGCTCAAGGCCATTCTTGGCCTGCTCGCGCCGGTGACAGGCGGCATGGCTCTGGCGCGCGCGCTCGACGACCGCCGGCGCCTTGGGTTCGTGCCGCAGCGGCTCGACCTGGCCGCGGGCGTGCCGACCACGGTGCGCGAGTTTGTCAGCCTGGGCTTTACTGGCCTGGGCCACGACCGGGCGACGCGGCGCCGGCTGCTCGATGCGGCTCTGGTGCGCGTCGGGCTATCCGGGCGCTGCGGCGCCGCGCTGATGGAGCTGTCCGGGGGTCAGCGTCAGCGTGCGGCGATCGCCCGCGCGCTGGTGCGCGAGCCGTTGCTGCTGGTGGTCGACGAGCCGACCACCGGCCTCGACCTGGTAGCGGAGCGCGACCTGCTCGCGCTGCTGGCCGCCCTCAACCGCGAGCAGGGCCTGACCATCGTCTTCGTCGCGCACGACTTGAGCATGGTGGCGCGCCACGCCAGCCACGTTGCCCTGGTCGCCGGTGGCGCGGTCGCGGTCGGCACCGCCGCCGAGATCCTTACTGGCGAGCGCCTGAGCCAGGCCTTCGGCATCCCCATCAGTGTGCATCTGGACGACGGCGAGCGCGCCATCCGCATCGGGTAGGACCACCATGCTCAGCGACTTCATCTCCTCCTGGGCACTGTTCGCTGACGCCTGGGTGTCGGCGTGGCTGATCGCGGCGCTGCTCGGCCTGCTCGGTGTGGCAGTGCTGGCGCGGGGACAAATGTTCCTGGGTGCGGCGATGAGCCAGGCCGCGACCGCCGGCGTGGCCCTGGTGCTGGCGCTGTCAGGTGCGGTCAGTGCAGCATGGATCGCGAACGCCGACGCGATCATGGCGGTGGCAGGTGCCACCGCGACCGCACTGGTGTGCATGCTCGGGCGCGGGCACCGCGAGGCCATGCCGGCGTGGATCTTCCTGGCCTCGTCGGCGGACTCGGTGCTGCTGGTTGCGCACAGCGCGCACGGCCTGGATGAGGTCAACCGCCTGCTCGCCTCAAGCCTGGTCGGCGCCACCCGCGGCGATGTGACGATGTTCTCTGGGCTACTCGCCTTGACCGTGGCGGTGGCGCTGATCTGCGGCCCGCAAATCAAGACCATGCTGCTGGACGTGCCCTTTGCGCTCGCCATCGGCATCCGCGTGACGCGCTGGGAAGCGCTGCTGGCCGTCGCCCTGGGCTGCGCAGTGGGCTGGTCGCTGCACGTCTCAGGCCTGCTCTACACCTTCGGCTGCCTGGTACTGCCCGCGATGACGGCGCGCGAACTGGTCGGCGAGGTCGGCGCCATGGCCAAGCTCGCCCCCCTGCTGGCCCTCGCCGCCGCCGCCGTCGCCACGGTGCTGGCCAACAGCTGGGACCTGCCCCCGGCGCAGGTCGCGGTGGCCATCCTCACCGGCATGGTCATGGCGGCCAAAGGCTGGCGGGCGCTTTCCCGACGGTGAGTTCGGAAGGATAGAACCGCAAAGACGCCAAGACGCCAAGGCGCGAGCTACGCACAAACCCGCAGCGCCGCGCGAAAGGAGCAGCCCTGCTTTCGCGAACCTTGGCGTGTTGGCGCTTCTATCCGTCTCCTGCGGGTTGAGTGTCGCTAACGACTCCTAGATTGTCATGGACGATGATCTCCTCCCTGGCACTGGCGAAGCTCTGCGGGGTGTCGCAGGGCACCGTTGACCGCGCGCTGCATGACCGGCCGGGGATAAGCGCGGCGACGCGCGAGCGCATCCTGGCAGCGGCGCGGCAGCACGGCTATCTGCCCAATCCGGCGGTGCGCGAGATGCTCGGTCTGGCGGCCTCGACCACGGTCGGTGCGGTGGTGCCGGCCTGGTCGCTGCGCGCGCCCTTCTTCATGGAGCTGCTCAGCGGCATCGCCGAGCGCATCGCTGCTGACGGCCTGCGCCTGTCGCTGCACCTCGCCGATGCCGATCCGGCCGGCTTCGCTGCGGCCTGCACCGAGGTCGCCGCACGCCGCCCGCGCGGCCTGGCGGTGGTGCTGCCACCGACCGGCCTTGAGCTGCCGGCAAACGTGGTGCGTAGCCAGAAAGTGATCTCACTGCTGCTGCCCTGCGTGACGCTGGGCGTGATCAACCTGCTGCCCGATGAGCAGGCGATCGGCGCAGCGGCGACCGGCCATCTGATCGCGCTCGGCCACCGCCGCATCGCCCATCTACCCGGCCCTGCGCCCGGCCACTGGGCGACCCGTGAGCGTCTCGCCGGCTACCAGCGCGCGATGGCGAGCGCGCACTTGGATCCGCTGGTGATCCACGGTGCGGTGGAAGACGAGGTCGTGCTCGACCAGCTGCGCGGCGCCGGTGCGACGGCCGCGTTCTGCCATAGCGATCCCATGGCGCTCTCGTTGATCCGCCGCCTGCGTGTCGCGGGGATGCGCGTGCCCGAAGACTTGGCGGTGATGGGCGTCGATCGCAGCCCACTGGTCGCCGCGTTCGCTCCAGAGTTGGCCAGCATCGCCTTCCCCTTCGCCGCGCTCGCAGCGCAGATGGCCGCCACGCTGATGGACCGGCCGCTGCCGCCACTGCCAGCGCCGGTGGTGGTGCCGGGGGCGACGGCGGCTGCGCCTTCACCCGCCGCGCCGGGCCGCTAGCCTGCACTGCGTGCAACGCCCGCCCCTGCTCCGCCTCGGCGCCCTGCTGCTGGTCGCGCTGCTGACGATCGGCCACGCCGCGGGCGTGCAGCTGGTCGCGTGGGCCTGCATGTTCGCCAGCCAGCTGCCGACCGCCTCGGTGGGTCAGGCGCTGACCAGCACCCTGGATGGGTCGCGGCCCTGCGGCCTGTGCTTGGTCGCGAAATCGCTGGCGACCCAGGAGCAGACGGCGCCCAGCGCTGGCGGTACGGCGGGCAAGCAGTCGCTCCTGACCGTAAAGATCGTGAAGACGCCGGATTGGCATCTGGGCGAGACCCTGCTGCCGCCGCCGGGAACCGGGTCTGCCGCGGTGGAGACGCGCCCAGCGGCGACCGTGGTCCTTGTAGGTCACGAACCCCAGCCGCCGAGCCCGCCACCACGGATAGACGGCTAGCAGCGATCGTCGCGCCGTCCGCCACCACTGGGCCGGCGCCCCTGCCGCTCACGCGGCGACGCTCCCGGGAATGGCGCCCCGAAGCAACACCACCATGCCCATTTACCCAGCGCCCGGACCCGCTCCGCAGGCGCCAAGGTTCCCATGCACATCTCCCCCGCCACCACGCCCTCCCACCTGAAGTGCCTCCGGCTGCAGCACATGCTGACCGCCAGCCTTGCCGCGTTCGCGGGCGGCGCAGCGGCCTGCGACTCGTGCGGCTGCCATCTGCCGCCCGAACTTGGTATGCCGCACGCCGGGCTCAGCCTCGGGATCTTCGAGCAGTACACCGACTTCAGCACCCTCCAGGAGGAAGGCCGGAAGATCGACAATCCCCACGGCCAGTGGATGCACAGTTCGACCACCCAACTGATCGCCGGCTGGCGCTTCGATGACGCCTACGCGCTGAACCTGTTCGTGCCCTACATTAGCCGCTCATTCAGGCGGCCTAACAACGGCGTGGAGGAGACCGGCACCATCGCCGGCCTGGGCGACGTCTCACTGCTTGGCACGGCGCGCGTCTGGCACGTGCAGAATGGCGACAGCGCGGGCTCGCTCTCGCTGCGCGCGGGGGTCGAGGCGCCGACCGGCGACCCTGGGCAGCTGCAGTCGGAACGCGATGGTGGCGGCGATGAGGATCCAGACAACGCGATTGGCGGTCACGATCTCGCCCTGGGCAGCGGTTCGTGGGACGCTGTCGGCGGCGCTACGGCGATCGGGCGGGTAGACGCCTGGTACGGAGTAGTGCAGATCCTGGGCACCTGGCACAGCGAGGGCGCCTACCAGTACCGCATGGCCAATGAAATCAGTGCCACCGTCAGCGCCGGCTACTACCTGTGGCAAGATGGGCGCAGCCATGTCGCCGCCCAGATCAACCTGGAAGGCGAGAGCAAGGGCCAGGACACCGTCGCCGGTGAGGCGACCGACGATACCGCTAACCACAACCTGTTCATCGGCCCCGAGATCGCAGCGCTCATCGCTGGGAAGTGGTCGGCGATCGTCGCCGTCGACCTGCCGATAAGCGCGCGCAACTCGGCCGTCCAGCTGGTGCCGACCTGGCGCCTGCGCGCGGGCGCCAGCTGGGCGTTTTGAATCCGCGCTGCACCCGACCGAAGCGGATCAGCGCCGCATCACTGCGGTCATCCGCCGTGCGGTCTGCCGCAGGCGCGGAGAGTCTGGCGCATGGACTCGGCGGGCGTGTTGCCGGAGACCCACGCGCCCCAGGCCATCGTGTGGATATTCAAGGTCGGCGTCCCTTCTGTGGCATGCACTGCCGACGAGGGAAGCTCAGCGCGGGCGTACGTGCCATCCACTCACCAGAGCCGGAACACCGGCACCAGCACGAACCACATGATGTAGGACAAGGTCGCGGCCAGAAGACCGTCCATGCGTCCGACCGGCGCCGTCGCGCGCAGGTAGCGGATCAGCAACCACGCGATGAGCACCAGGTGCGGCGCACTCATCGCCCAGATCCCATGATAGACGTGGGCGGTGGACGCCAGGTCGCCGAGCACCGCCGCGGCTATGCCTGATGCGACGATGCTGGTCAGCGCGAGCGCCGCAGCGCGACGGGTGCCCAGGCGCACCGCGATGGTACGCTTTCCGGCCAGGCGGTCGGCCGTCAGGTCGGGGATGCCGGCGATGACGATGGCCGGGAAGATCGCCAGGACCAAGGGCAGGCCCAGCAGCCACGGGACTGGCGCCGACCACGCGCCCCCCTGCAGCATGGCGCCGAGGATCAGCACGAACCAGCCGTGCGTGATCGCAACGTCCACCTCGCCCAGGCCACGGTAGCACAGGCGCAGTGGGCGCGCGGTGTAACCGAGGCAGAGCAGCGCACCTGCGGCGAACCAGATGATCGCGTCCCAGCGCCAGCCAGCGGCATTGCTGGCTGCCATAGCCATCGCAGCCGCCCCAGTCGTGACGCAGACCGCCGCGACGCCCCTGAGCGACCCAACGCGCAGACGCCCCTCGACCAGCACGCGCGAACCCCCCGTGAAGGGCCCGTGGTTACCATTGATGCGGTCGCTATCTTGATCTTCGAGTTCATTGATCAGCACGGTCCCCACCTCAAGCAGGAAGATCGCAACGTAACCCATGAGGTAGCCGCGTAGATCAAGCACCCCGCGCCCTTCACCGCGCGCCGCGATCAGCGCCCCGAGGGTGTAGGCCAACCAGGACATCGGATAGAATTGCAGGCGTAACGCCGCCAGCCATACCCGCAGCACCCGCACTATGCGCGCGAGATGCGTTTCAATGGTTCCGGGAAGCCCGCGGCCAAGCGACTCGCAACGCGCCAGCCAAGCTGCTCGCTGGGTTGGTGATGAATGGCTGACCGGACCGAAGCGTTCCACGCCGATGGGTCCAATGCCGCAGAATCCGAGGGTATCGCGGCGCAGCGCGACGGCACCGGGTCCACGCAGGATCCAGCGGTAGGCCCACGGCGGCGTGTCCATGGTCATGAGCAGCTGGGCGGACCGCCCGCGCAGCAATCCCGTGAAACCCTGTCCACCCTCCCGCTCGGCGAAGGCGAAGCCCGGTGCGAGCAGGCGGTCGAGAAACCCCTTGAGCAGCGCTGGCATGCTGCCCCACCACACGGGATACACGAAGACTACGTGCTGGGACCAGAGCAGATGCTCACGTGCGAGACGGACATCCGGCTCGACCATTTGCAGAGCGAATTCCCGCTCGCGGACGCTGAGGTCGTATACCAGAGACGCGAGATCCATGCGCCGAACGTCAGCCCCGGCGGCAGTCGCACCGCGCTCGAAGGCATCAGCGAGTGCGGTGCACAAGCTGCCCAATCGGGGGTGTCCGACAATGATGAGGGTGCGGAATGCGATGACACCGGGGCCAGAGTGCTCACCTCCACCCCCTGTCGGATGCGCATGCACACCTGACTCAGGCTCGCCTGAATCCACTGCCGGGTTGCTGCGCTGCACGCAGCACGCTCAATTGCTGTCAGCGATCTTCCTAACGTGCTGAAGGTGCGCTTCGAGGGTGGGCAGGGTCTCCGCGGCGAAGCCGCGCAGTTCAGTATCCTTGCCGTCTTTGCTCTCGTCGGTGAACAGTTCAACGGCCTGCTTGTGACCTTTCAGCTGCGCAGCAACGTACTCCTTTCCAAAATCCTTGTCGGTGGCGGTGCCAAGGGCGTCGAGCATCTCCTGGTGCTGCTTGTCCAAGTCGCTCGCGATGACGATGCCTTTCTTCCCTGCCACCGCGGCGAGTTCGGCGTTCGCCTTGGTATGGTCGGCAATCATCTGGCGAGCGAATGCCTGCTCGGCACTGCCGACGCCGCGTTTGATGGCCAGTTCAGAACTCCGCACCTCGAACATACCGGCCTGTGAGGCCTTCTCGACGAAGGCGAGATCGCCCTTGTCAACGACTGGCTTCGCAGTGGGGAGGACGTCGGCTCCTTGCATGTGCGCGGCGCAGGCGAACAGAGCGGCAACAAGGGCAGTGGAGAGGATTTTCATGGGTATTTTCCTAGTGAATGAGACTTAGATACGGACGAACCGCGCCCGGCTCTCTCATGAAGGGAGAGCCATGCGTGTGCCAATGAAGAGTCAGCCCATGTGCCGTGCCTGAAGGGCATGACATTGCAGAGCGCATGTACGAGTCTAGCCGTCTCCCGCGTTCTGCATGGGACGTGCGACCAAGTCCGCGCTGGTCAGCGCCCCCAGTGCCGATGCATGCCGATGGCCGCGATGAAGAGCGCATTGAACTCTTTCCCGACCGCGCCGAAGACCACGCCGGGATCCGCCGCCGGGTCACCGACTACCGCACTCTCCTCCTTCGTTCCCCAAACAGCACTGAAGCGCCGGGCGTTACCGGCAAGGGCGATGGCCTTGCCGTGACGATATGCCTCCAACACGAAGCGGCGCGCCTGCGGGTCGGCATAGAGCGCAGTGAGTCCCACCTCGCCTGAGGGTACCGCGACGCCATCGTACATGACCGACGCGGCGGTAAGGAAGCTCTTGTCGACCACGACCGCCTTACCGTCCTCGTCGTCGATCGCGCCCAGCGTTCCCGCGATGATCTCGACCACCGCCCCACCGGCCACCATTACCTTACGCAAGGTCGCGATATCCCGACCGGACGAACCCTCTGCCGCCAATATCGCGACCTTGCGGGTGGCGATGCTGCCAGGCACTGTGATCGCAAGGCTGAGGGCCGGTGACGTGGTCGGCTGCCCGGGTAGCTGCGCAGGCGCATGGAGTCTGCCTGCCGGGGGCGGGACGCCGATCGCGGCCGCCACCTCGCGCGCCACCTCAAGCGACGCCGGGGCGAGGATCTCGTTGATCACGCGACTGCGGATTTCGGGCCGCTCGACCTTCCCCAGTTCGAAGCGGAAAGCGTCGACCAAGTGCTGCCGTTCCGGGGCAGAGAGGCTGTTCACGAACAGCGTGGCTTGGCTGAAGTGGTCCGAGAAACTGCCGCTGCGCTTGCGCAGCTTCTGCCCATCGATGCGTTCGCGCACGTGGGCGAAGGCACCGGGCCCGGACGCCGCCTTGGGCATGCCACCGGCGATGGAGTTCGGGTGGTAATTGGCCTCAGAGGTCGGGATCGTCTGCCTTCCGAAGCCGTCCTGCTGGTGGTTGTGCACCGGCACGATGGGGCGATTGATCGGCAGTTCGGCGAAATTAGGACCGCCCAGGCGGGTGAGCTGGGTATCGAGGTAAGAGAACAACCGCGCCTGCATGAGTGGATCGTCCGTGACGTCGATGCCCGGCACCAAATTCGCAACGCAGAAGGCCACCTGTTCGACTTCCGAGAAGTAATTGGAGGGGTTGCGCGTCAGAGTCATCTTGCCGACCAGCCGCACCGGGACGAGCTCCTCGGGCAGCAGCTTGGTCGGGTCGAGCAGGTCGAAGCCGTAACGCAGCGCATCGGTCTCCGGCACCACCTGCATGCCGAGTTCATATTCGGGGAACGCCCCGGCGGAGATCGCGTCCCACAGATCGCGGCGGTGGAAATCGGGGTCGCGACCGGCAATCAGTTGCGCCTCGTCCCACACCAGCGCATGGGCACCCAACTTCGGTTTCCAGTGGAACTTCACCAGGTGGGTCTCGCCCGCGGCGTTGACCAGGCGGAAGGTGTGGACGCCGAAGCCCTCCATCATGCGGTAGCTGCGCGGCAGGGCGCGGTCCGACATCACCCACATCACCATGTGCGCGGTCTCGGGCATCAGCGACACGAAGTCCCAGAAACTATCGTGTGCCGAGGCCGCCTGCGGGATCTCCTTGCGTGGATCCGGCTTGAGCGCGTGCACCAGGTCGGGGAACTTGATGCCGTCCTGGATGAAGAATACTGGCATATTGTTGCCGACGAGGTCGAAGTTACCCTCGGTGGTGTAGAACTTGGCGGCGAATCCACGCACATCGCGCGCGGTGTCCGCAGAGCCGCGCGACCCGACCACAGTGGAGAAACGCACAAACACAGGTGTCGGGACCTTCGGGTCCTGCAGAAATGCGGCTGAGGTCAAGCCGGCCAGCGACTCGTAGACCTGGAAATGGCCGTGTGCGCCCGCGCCGCGCGCGTGCACGACGCGTTCGGGGATGCGCTCGTGATCAAAGCGCATGATCTTCTCACGCAGGTGGAAGTCCTCGAGCAGCGTCGGTCCGCGCTCACCGGCCTTGAGCGAATCCTCGGTGCCGGCGATGCGCAGGCCCTGGTCGGTGGTCTGCACGGCACCCTGCGCATCCTCGTGGAAAATTTCGAGCTGCTGCTCCTTGGCATCGGTCGGAGAGGGTTTGCGCGGGGATGGGCTCATCGGATTTCCGAGGTATGTGGTTTGCGAGGTATGAGAATCGCGCGGAGGTCGGCGGCGATCCTCTACCAGCCTAGCCCGCGGTGTGCCAAGGATGCCGAGCGGCCGTCAGGCATCGGATGTCCACCTCGACCAGGTATAGTACAGCGCCTCGGCCGCGAACTTCAGCAAATCAGATACTCTCACGGATGTGCCGTCGTGCAAAATTACTGGTCCGGCAACGGTGCTCACCAGCATCATGCATTCCACGCGCGTACGCTTCGCATCGCGTGTGAATTAATGATTAATAAAGGGTTAGCAGGCGTGCGGGTTATAGCGGTCCGGAGTTGGTCAATAGAGTATGATCCGCAAATCACAGGTGCGCGCCATCACCGTGCGAAGCTCTTCCGAACGGTCAGAGTCGTTCCGTCAATGTGAGACATCCCCTAGTCAAGGCGACGGGCGCATTTGGCACAGGACGGGCTTACAGGCCTGGACTTGAGATCCTCTCCCAAACCCCCCGGAGCTCCCATGAACATCGTCGTCCCTCCCGCCGCGACCACTCACCATGAGGTGGTACAATTAAGCAGCGCCAACCGCCCGACCATCTCCTGGGCCGCCGTGCTCGGAGGCATGGCGGTATCCATCGCGGTACAGGTCGCACTCGCAGAGGCCTGCATCGCCGCCGGTCTCTCGCTCTACACCCCCTTCGACCCCGCCAGCAGCCCGGGTAAGGCAGGTGCAGTCGCCGCTATCGCGGGGCTGGTGTGCGCGGTGCTGGCTCTATTCCTCGGTGGCTGGGTCGCTGGTCGCCTTGCCCACTACCAATCGCGCGTGGTCGCCGCCCTGCACGGCACCCTGGTCTGGGCGCTAGGCGCGCTCATCGCCGGCGCGCTTATCGCCACTGCCCTGGGCATGCTCGCCGGCGGCGCGATGTCGATGGTGGGCGAAGGCCTCAAGGGCGCCGCCACCGCGGTCCCCGCCATCGCCCAGATCGCCGCCCCCTCGTGGGACGAGATCCGCAAGCAGGTGCAGGATGGTGTTGCCAAGGCGAACGCCGCTGCTGCCCCGGGCAGCAATGATACGCGCTTCGCCGACCAGGCGCGCCTTGGTGAGCTGCTCACCAACTCCTTCACCATCGATGGCGCCAAGGGTCTGCCTGATGACCAGCGCAACGAGCTGACCGGCCTGCTTTCGTCGCAGCTGGGCATCAGCCGCGAGGCCGCGCAGAAGGCACTGGCCCAGTGGCAGTCGACGTGGAAGCAGGCGGTCGACAAGTACACGGCCGCCAAGCAGGAAGCGGAGGACAAGGCCAAGGCTGCCGCCGTCGCCGCGCGTGATTACACCATGCGCGCCGCCGCGGCCGGCTTCGCGCTGATGCTGATCGGTGCTGCAGCTGCGACTGTCGGTGGCCTGTGCGGCGCTGCGGTCAACCGCCGCCGCGATGAGGCCATCGCTGTCGTGCACGGACGCGCGATTCCTACCTGAGCTGATTCGAATTCAGGTGAAATGACCCCGGGCGCTTGCGCCCGGGGTTTATGTTTTGGCGCGCTCGCGGAATTCTGCAGCCGTTTTGTCAGCTCGTACCTGCCTGCTGTCCAGAGCGCCGCAGGCTCGCGAGCAAGGTCCGCAACCCATCCAGGGTATCTGCCTCGGCCGGGGGCTTGTCACGCCGCCAGCGCGATATGCGTGGGAAGCGCAGGGCCAAACCCGATTTGTGCCGAGGTGAAGCCTGAACGCCCTCAAACGCCAGTTCGAAGACCAGCTTGGGCTGAACCTGACGAACCGGACCAAATTTTTCAAGGGTATGTGCGCGCACAAAGCGGTCGACCTCAGCGATCTCGTCCTTGCTCAGTCCGGTATAAGCCTTGGCGATCGGGACCAGGGTTGGACCGTCCCACAGCGCGAAGGTGTAGTCGGTATAAAGGCCAGCGCGCTGTCCGTGGCCATAGTGCGCGTACACCATCACCGCATCGACATGCATGGGGTCGATCTTCCATTTCCACCAATCCCCGACCACCCGCCCAACCCGATAGGGCGACCCCTGGCGCTTCAGCATCAGGCCTTCAACACCAAGATCGCGCGCCTGGTGGCGCAGACTGGCAAGATCGTCCCAACTGGTCACGTCAAGCGTGGGCGACACGCATAAGCACGTTGGCTCCTGAGTAGCGAGGAGCGCCGTAAGCATAGCACGACGCTCGCCCAGCGGGCGGGAACGCTGGTCCACCCCCTGCCATTCCAGCAGATCGTAGGCCATGTACATGAGCGGTACCTCCGCTTGCAGGTTCTCCGAGACGTGCACCCGCCCCAGGCGGCGCTGCAGGTCGGCGAATGGGCGCGGCCGTCCGTCCTGCCAAGCCAAGATCTCGCCGTCGAGTACGCAGCCGTCCGGGAACGCCGCCGCGGCCGCGATGAGCTCGGGAAACTGCGCCGTGACGAGGTCCTCGCCGCGCGACCACAAGGCGGCGGTTCCGGATCTACGGATGAGCTGGGCGCGAATGCCGTCCCACTTCCACTCCGCCTGCCATTCGGCGCGCGATCCAAGTTCCTCGGGCGCACCCGGCAGCGGGTGCGCGAGTGAAAAGGGATACGGACGCGCAGGATCCGCGGCGTGACCCTCATTGGAGGCGATGAGATTACGGTAGCCCTCCGCATCGGGCGTCCACTCGCCAAGCATGCGGTGCGCAATGACCGCGGCTGGCACCCCCGCCACCTGGGCGAGGGCACGCGCGACCAGGTTCTTCGCCACACCCAGGCGGAATTCCCCGGTGAGCAGCTTGTGGTACACTAGGCGGGCCCGCACGTCGAGTTCGCCCCAGGTGCGTTCCACCAGCGCGCGGCGTTGGGATTCGTCCAGGCCAACCAGAGGCAGCAAACGCTCGCGAACCACCACGGCGAGGGACAGCGCCTGCGGCGCCGCAGGAGCGGGCAGCAAAAGTGCCACGGTCTCGGCGAGATCACCAACGCGGTGATAGCACTCCTCGACCAGCCAGTCGGCAAGGCCAGCGGCTGCTGCCGCCCAATGCAGCAGCAGTCGGCCGCTGACCGCGCGCGCCGGTCGCCGACCGCTGAGGAATCGCAGCGCCCACGCAGCGTCCGCGGGCGGCGCGTCGGTGAAGTAGCCGACCAGCGACGCGACCTTGTCGGCCGTACGCGTGCTGGCGTCGAGATCGAGAAACAAGCGGGTGAAACGTTGCATGGCTGACTCACGCCGGCAGGGCTGAGGGGTCGACTGCGCCATGCGCCGCCGGGGTGCGCTGCGCCCCGGCGCCCTCCTCGGCTTCGAGTTCCGCCTCGATCAGCGCCTCGCCATCGCCGCCATCGTCGAAGTCGCCGTGCAGCAGCTCCGCGTCGAAACCCTGCTCGCGCAGCCAACGCTCCAGGGTCGGCGCCTGTCCATGGGTAAGCAGGACGCGCGCCGCGCCGGTGGCGCGGATCACCTCGATCAGACCATTCCAATCGGCGTGGTCCGAGAGCGCGAAGCCGCGATCAAGGTTGCGGCGGCGGCGGTTCCCGCGCACCTGCATCCAGCCGGAAGCGAAGGCGGTGGAGATGGCGCCGAAGCGGCGCAGCCACGGCGACCCGGCGGCCGACGGCGGAGCGATCACCAGCCCGCGCCCACGTACGCTGACGGTAGCCTCGCTGCCGACCACGGGCGGCAGCGGGCAACCGGCGGCCCGGTACGCCGGCAAAAATCTCGCCACCGCGCCGTGTACCAGCAGCGGGCCGATCCCGGCGTCGACACCGGCGAGGACGCGCTGGGCCTTGCCGAGCGCGTACGCGAACAACACGCTCGTGCGTTCGCGCGCCTGGTTGCCCCGCCACCACGCATCGATCTCGGCGAACAGCTCCGCAGGTGGGGCCCAGCGGTAGATCGGCAGCGCAAACGTGGACTCGCTGACGAAGACGTGGCACCGCACCGGCTCGAGCGGGGCGCAGGTGGGATCGGGCCCGGTCTTATAGTCGCCGCTGACCACCCACACCTGGCCGCGATGCTCAATGCGCACCTGCGCGGAGCCGAGCAGGTGACCGGATGGGTGGAACGAGACCTGCACGTCACCCAGCGTCACGCGCTCGCCATAGGGCACGCCGCTCACCGCTGAGGTCCCCACGCGCAATGCAACGACAGCAACCCCCGGCGCTGCGGTCAGGTACGATGCTGAACCAGGACGTGCATGGTCGGCGTGGCCGTGGGTCAGCACGGCGCGCGCCACCGGTCGCCACGGATCGATATGGAAGCCACCTGCGGGACACCACAACCCCTCGCGGGTGGATACCAGCAGCGGTTCGCCAAACGCGGCGGGCATGTACTGAGAACCTATTTGTCGTTGCCGGGGCCGGGGCTGTCGACCGGCGCCGTCGCGGGTGCAGGTGTCGCATGCGTGCTCGACGCGCCGGCATCGGCCGGCGTCGGGGACGCGTGGACCTGCCCGGGAGCGGGTTCAGGTTGGGCAGTATCGATGCGTGGCGTCGCTGGTGTCGAGGGGATGGGCGCAGGTGTTGGCGCGGCATCCTTATTCGGCTTCAACGGTTCACCGCATCCGCCCAAGGCAATGGCGATGAGGGCGATCATGACGGCGGCGGGGCGGGGATGGCGCATGACGATATTTTCCGGGTTTTTTTGGAGGAAGGTCGAGATTTCCCAGCAAGTACCGCTCCAGGAACGCATGCAGTGCGGATGGGGATCCCATGGAGCGCCGCGATGCGCCCCCGGTTCACATCTCAGCGCGTGAGCGGCAAGCCGGCGACTGCAGCCGCGCGCGTGGCCTGGTAGCGCGACGCGAGTTCGCGCAGCATGCCGTCAGTCATCATGCGGCGCAGGCGCGGCAGGATCATCGCCTCCTCCTCGGCGAAGTGGCGCCGCATGGCCTCCGACAGGGACCCGACCAGCACAGGCCAGGGATCGTCGGAACCCGACCCCCGGCCAAGTCTGGCGATCAACGCGTCAATCTCGCGATGCTGGGCACTCGCCCGGGCACCCATGGAGCTCGCGTCGACGTGCAGCATCAGCAGTGGGTAGAGGGTCTTCTCCTCGAACTGCATGTGGTCGTCCAGCAACCCGGTGAGTTCAGTGAGATGGCGCGACCGCGATTCAGGGTCGGTACCCGTGTCGCCAGCGAGGCGCACCAGATGCGCGAGCAGGTCGGCGTGGTCCTGGCAGAGGAGGGTCAGGATGCTGATCATCGTCGTCCGTCCGCGGTGGTGCCCGTCGATCGCGCAACAGCGCTGCTGCGCATGCCGGGTTACAATGACTCAAGAGCACGGAGGATGCCAAACATACAATGGCGCTCACGCACCAAGCACTTGTATTGATGCGCCAATTACAGGCTGCGCGCGCATTGCACCGCTGCGAGACTGGTCGGAGGCGACCGTGCGGAATGCACGAGGATCACGGCGATCCGGCCGGATAGAACCGGCATGAAGCGCGCTCGGCCCCGCAACCCAAACCTGGATCCCCCCATGCGCATCCTCGGTATCGGCGATTACCTCGACCTTGGTGACATGTATCTGCGCCTGGCAGCAAGCGGTCATGACGTGCGCGTACACGTTGCTGACCCCGCTTACCACGGCGTGATGGCGGGCATGGTGCGCCGTGTCGCGGACTGGCGAGCCGAGCTGTCGGGGGTTGGGGCAGCCGGAAATGATTGGCTCATCCTCTATGAAGGGGCGGGTCACGGTCACGAGCAGGACGCGCTGCGCCAGGCCGGCCACCAGGTCATCGGTGGTTGCGCTTGGGGCGACCGACTGGAAGGCGATCGCGCCTTCGGTCAGGAGATGATGCGCGCGGCCGGGATGCGTACCGCCACGGTCAAGGAATTCAGCGATTTCGCCGCGGCCATCGCCTTCATCCAGACGCGTCCGCGGCGTTATGTGTGCAAGCACAACGGGCATCACCTGCCTTCGACGCGGAATTACGTGGGATTGCTCGAGGACGGGTCGGATGTCGCGCATCTGCTGCGCGGCTACACCCGGACCTGGCCGGCCGAAGTGCCGGTCTCGTTCGTGCTGATGGATCACCTCGCTGGCGTCGAGACCGGCGTCGGCGCATACTTCAACGGTGATGCCTTTGTAGGGCCCGCCTGCCTGGACTGGGAGCACAAGCGCTTCTTCCCCGGTGACCTTGGCGAACTGACCGGGGAGATGGGCACCGTGGTGACCTACGAGGGCGGTGCCCGCCTGTTCGCCGAGACCCTGGCGCCGCTCGCCCCGCGCATGCGTGAGGCCGGCTATCGCGGTTACATCAACCTGAACTGCATCATCAACGAGGACGGCGTGTGGCCGCTGGAATACACCTGCCGCTTTGGCTATCCCGGCTTTGCCATCCTCGATGCGCTGCAACCGGGCGGTTGGGACGAGGTTCTGGGCGCGATGCTCGGCCGGAGTGACGGCTTCTCCACCACTCCGGGCTACGCGGTGGGCGTGGTTTTGACCACGCCACCATTCCCCTATGCGGGCGACAGCTCGTGCCACGCCGAGGGGCTGCCGATCACCATCCGCGGCACGCTTTCCGCCGCGGAACGCGGACACCTCCACTACGCCGAGGTCGCAATGGACGACACTGGTGCGCTCGTCACAAGCGGCGCATCGGGTTACATCCTGGTCGCCACCGGATGCGGCCCGGACATCGTCACGGCGCAGCGCGTCGCCTATGGATTGCTGGACCGGGTGGTGGTGCCGAATGCGCGCTGGCGCGTCGACATCGGTGACCGCCTGCGCGACCGCGATCTCGCACGCTTGGCGCGCATCGGCTACGGGGCAGGCGCGACCATGCCGTCGCCCCACAAGGAGCGACGATAGGCGCGGAAGCACTGCTCGCCCGCGCGCAGGCGCAGTAGCGCGCCCTCGGCCAGCCACGGCGCGAGCCCTGGAGCTGCCTCTACGAGGGGCGCCAAAACTTCGGCGTTCCAACCCTGGGAGTGCTTGACGTCCAACACCGCATGGAGCTCAAAATAGCGGCGCTCAGCAGCGCCCAGCCCCAAGCGGCGCAGCCCTGCATCCACCTGCGCCACACGACCTGGAGCGGTCAATTCGATGACGCCGAGCGCCCCGAGCGCGTGGTAGGCGTATCTGCGGTCGGTGGCGAAAGCGACCATCAGGTTGCCGAGCGCCAGCGCCGGCCACAGGGTGGTGCCGATCTCCGGTTGGAGTCCGAGGTGGGCCACCAGTTCGTCCAGGAGGCGGCCGTGCATGCCCTGGGTATGGCCTCGCCCCATCTCATCCCAGTAGTTGCGTGCGAGCTCGACCTTCACCCGGTCCGGCATTTTGATCTGGCTGAGCGCGACCAGGTCGTCGAAGCCGGCCTCGCCGGCAGCCTCCTGGGTGAGGAACCAGCGCATCTGCTCCATGGTGGCGTGGTGCGCGAGCCATGGGAAGAGCGCATCGCCCTGCCCAGGACCGTGCTCTGCGAGCCCAGCAAACCAGGCAACGAAGCCGCGCACGTCCCGTGGCACGCGCGCGGCCTCGACAGCGACCAGGGCGCGCTCCGCCTCGACGAAGGCATGCTCGCGGCGGCGCAGGTCGAGCTCGTCGCGCTGGCGCTCCTCCCAATCGTCCACGTCACCCGGGCCTTGCGGCGCCAGTCGGCGTGCGTTGAAGCGCGCGAGTCCGCGGTGCAGGTGGTCCTGGTCGCTGACGGCGCACGCCGGCGGTGCGATGTGATCGAGCAGCATGGGGGTCATGGCGTGTCCTCGCCGGTGGCTACGGTGCTAGAGGGCAGGGTCACGGTAAGGCCGATCACCGCGATGCGATCGATGCCCTGGTAGGATTCCTGCGCGAGTTCCTCGGAAAATACGTCGACATCAAGTTCTTCGTAGGTGTAGGCGAGACCCAGGCCACCGAGCACCGGTGCAACCGCCTCGTGAAATCGATCTGCGCCCTGCACCACCGGGCTTCCGGTGTACAGGACGAAAGTGCCACCCGGTCGCAGATGCAGGAGCGACTCCGTGACCATGCGCAGCGCCAGCTCAAGGCCGAGAGGTCCGCCGCCATCGCGGTACCAGCGGCCGGTCGCATCGATCATGTACGGCGGATTAGCGATGATCGCGTCGTAGGTGCCAGGCGCAGCTGCAAACAAGTCGCCGACCGCCACCTGGGCGTCGATAAGGCACGCAAGCGCGGCATTGATGCCCGCGTGGCGCGCCGCCAATGGGTTGATGTCAGTCATGGTCACGCTGGCGAAGCGCGGTGCGAGGCAGATGGCCGCGGCGCCACTGCCGGCGCCGAGTTCCAGCAGGTCGCCACCACCGGGCAGGGCGCGCTCGAGCAATCGCACGAAGCGATAGGTGTCTGGTCCGAAGAACACCGCATCGTGGGCGGTTGTCGGAAAGGCCGAGTGCAGGATGAGGCGCTCGATGTTCGCCGCGGAAATGGTCGAGAAGCGTACGCGGCTGCGCAGATGCTCGCCTTCCTCTTCCACCGCATCCGCAGCCTTGAGCAGGTCCAGCATAGCCGGCGCCAGCAACCACGGCCGGAAGGGCCGGCTCCATCCAAACACATCGCGCAGATCGGTCGCCACCGCGTTGCCGGGGCGCGCATTGACCAGGGCGTGGCCGCCGGGGGTGATGGTGGTGAAGCGATAGCCGTTCTCTACCAGCATGCGACCGAGCGCAACCAGGGCCTGATCCGCAGGCAACAGCTTCTGGGTGTTGAAGGCAGTGTCTGATGCGACGGGCAGATGGATGAGAGTCATGAACGCCTTCCCGCGTGGTGCCCTAGCGATGGCCATGTCCGCAGACGAACCCCGGCTGATGCAGCGCTGCTACCCTGCCAGATCGCCTGATTGCGGTCTGCGGTTGCTCACCCTGGGTGCGTGCCGTGATTCCGGATGGCCATGTGGTGGATTAGCCGCAAGCATGCCAATGGGCGGCGTCAACCTGGGCCGCGCATGGCCTCGCGCAATACAAGAATCCACAGCAGCGTACGCTGCTGTGGATGCAAGAATCAGTGTTTATGACTGGTTCACTCGAATCTGCCCGGCCAGCGTGCGATGCGAATTCTCAGGTCCCTTTGCAACCGCCCTGGCCCTTGCAGGAATTCATGCCCTTGCAAGCGTGGGCCTCAGTCTTGCAGCCGCCCTGGCCCTTGCAGGCATTCATGCCCTTGCAGGCGTGCTTGCCATCGGTGGCAGTCGGGGTGCCGCCGCTGCGGCTGCTGGAATCGTCACAACCGGCCATGGCGCCGGCCATGATGCCAGCGACGGAAGCTGCGAGGAGGATGTTGGAGATCTTCATGTGGTGCTTTCTGGGCTGATCGGATGAGGGGCATATGCCCCATGGATCGGGCGACGGGGAACATCCCCGCCGCACGCAGGTACGTGCTTCCGAAAACGATGTTTGCAGCGTGTCGAAGGCAGGATGAATAAAGCCGCGGTGCAATCCGCATCCTTGGGTCTGTGCAGATCAGGTGGAGTGCAGGAGCGTGCGCCCAGGGCCCGCGTTGAAGATGTGCAAAACGTCCTTCCACGGCGTTCGCGCCGCAGACCGCGTCAGCGACACGCCGCGGCGGCGGATTTTGATGGATGTCGCAAAAGGCCATGATCCCGTCCTTCACAGCCCACCGGCGGATCCTGCGAAAGCATTCCACCCCCGGTGTGAGCCCGGTCCGCGCCAGCAGGTGATGCAGTCGCCGGTGGGCCTGGTCGTTTTCCTGAACACCCGCGAGGAGCGCAGGGTCGGAAATGCGTAGCACCGGGCATACCAAAAATCGGGTACTTTGGGCGCAGTGCGCCGCCTACGCCTCAGTTCTGGAAATAGTTCTCTTCAAGCGCGCAGCCCATTACGCCAACACCCATTGCACATCCCCGGCACACACTCAGGTCGGGGCACCCCCTACTCTTGGACGCCCCCCTGCTCGCGACGCACGAGGCGACGCAGGCGCTCGACCTCATCGAGGAGGTCCAGCACCAGCGGCATGCTGTCCAGGGCCACCGCGAGATCGCGGTGCAGCCGCCAGGCGCGCTGGAGCTGCAGCAGCTCGAGGTCGGAGAACACCCAGGACTCGGGCGCGGGGCCGCGGGGTACGATGACGCCCACGGAGACCAGGCTGACGATCACCTCGCGCTGCACGCCGCTCAGGCGGCTCGCCTCGACGAGGGTATATCGCGTGGACCCGACAACGACCTCGCCGGCCTGCGCTTCGCCCGGCCCCTGGTCGGCACTCATGGCTGACTGCCCAGGTGGCTGCGGGGATCGTAGGCGGACTCCTTCGCCAGCTCGCGCCACAGCTCCTCGGCCTTGGCGCTGGCGCCCGGCGGGACGGTGAGGCGCAGGCGCACGTGCTGGTCACCGGGCGGCGTGCCGGGCAGGCCGCGCCCGCGCAGGCGCAGGATCTGGCCATCCTTGCTGCCGGCCGGGACGGTGACCTGGGCGGGACCGCCCAAAGTCGGCACGCTGACCTGAGCGCCAAGGACCGCCTCCCACGGGGCGAGGGGCAGATCGAGGGTGACGGTGCGGCCATCGGCAGTGAAAAGGCGATGAGGCGCAATGGTCGCCTCCAGGTACAGGTTGCCGTTCAGGTCAGGGGTCGCCCCGGGCGTGCCCTGCCCGCGCAGGCGGAAGACTTCGCCCTCTACGAGTCCTTTGGGGATGGTCACGCGCAGGCTGCGCCGCACCGTCTGGCCGTGCTCATCCGACGGCAGTTGCAGCTGCAGTTGCCGCTCCCCGCCGGCGTAAGCCTCCTCCAGGGTGATCTCGATGCGGTGGTGGATGTCCTCGCCGCGCTGCGGGCCGGCCTCGCGCCGACCGCGGCCGGCGCGCTGGCCGAACAGCGAAGAGAAGAAGTCGCTGAACTGGTCCGCATCCATGCCGTCGCCACCGCCGGCGAAGGGACCACGGCGCGGATCGCCGCCAGCGCGCGCCCCCTGCGGCGGCGCGTGGAATTCCTGCCCCTCGCGCCAGCCCTGCGCGCGCAGTTCGTCGTAGCTGGCCCGCTTCGGAGCATCGCCGAGCGCCTCGTAGGCCTCGCCCAGTTCCGAGAACCGCGCCTGCGCATCCTTGGCCTTGTTGACGTCGGGATGCAGCTTGCGCGCCAGGGCGCGATAGGCGGTCTTGATCTGGTCGGGCGAGGCGTCAGGGGCCACGCCCATGATTTTATAGTAGTCTTTGAATTTCATGGGACCCAGGTGGAGGCGGGGCGGGGGCGCACGGGATCAGTCTCGGCTTGGATGACGGCTGACGCGCGCGAGTCTGGCGGCAAGCATCCGCCATGCCAGCACCTGCCCTCGCTCGCGCGGGACCCGCCATGCGCATGACATGCGATCGCAAATGAGGCGCGGACCATCAGAGACCGGAGCCGGACCGTTGGTGAAGGACTATCATCGTAGCCCCAGCCAGCCACTGCGCGCGCCATCTTCGCCGCGCCTCCTGCCCAACCAAACGTCATCTGGCGAGGTGAAACCGGTAAGGGACACGCTCATAGGAGCGCGTGCGCAACCTGCCGAAATCCGTGCGCGCAGCGAAAGGCGCGTCGGAAAGTGACCCCCTCAGTTCCACCCCCCTTTGCGATGTCGGGTCTGACGCTGATGCAGGGCGCGCGTCTCGCGCCCATGGCAGATCAGGCAGAGCGTGCGCAGGTTTCCCAGTCCGCACCCGCCACCGCCCTCGACCACCGCAGTGCGGTGGTCCATGTTCCAGACCGACACCACGCGCTTGCGGAGGCCGAAGCCAAGTTCCGCAAGGGTCTGCACGGCCATGGTGTCGATGCGGGCACCATCCTCCGTACGTTCGCGCAATGCCGCGATCACCCGATCAAGCCGCCCCCCATCGAGCCGGCAGTGGCAGCACACGCCGTGGTCGCGCGCGAAGACCTGATGCCGGGCGTAGCTGGGGCTGACGCGCAGCTTGAACTCGTGCAGGCACTGCGGCCCACAGAAGTCACGGCGACGCTCCGGCAACTCATGCAGGCACCAGCGGCAGAAGGGACGCCCCTCCGGTCCGACATCGCCGGGATCATAGGCGGGATGCTCGGCATCGCTCACGCGCAGTCTAGGCATCGCGTCCCCCTCTTGTAAGTTCTCTTCACCCACCCGCGAGGCGAAGTGGCAGCCTGGGGGCCCTCCGCCCCCAGGCAGTCCCGGCCCCTCCAAGGCCG
>JBBQSO010000036.1:0-49364 GCA_038213805.1 Planctomycetota bacterium
GTCGGTCAGGGTCACGGTGGTCGCGGTGTAGGCGATGCGGAACAGCCGCCCCGCCCCCGCGAAGGTCGCCCCGTCCGCCAAGCCGGTGAAGGTGCCGCTCGCCGAGGCCGAGGTGATGATGGTGTAGACCGTGCCGATCGCGGCGTTGGCGATGCTCGCGACCGTCAGCGTACCGGTACAGGCCACCGTGCTGGCGGTGCTCACGCGGTCATTCGTCGGCGTCGTCCCATCCAGGTCGAGGCTGAGGATCGACGTGGCGTTGCAGGTAACGGAACCGGTGGTCAGCGTCCCGATCGCCGTGCCGCCCAAACCCGGCGCCAGGGTCGATCCCGCGGCCAGGGCCACCGTGCCCGCCACCGTTCCGGTGCCGCCCAGGGTGGCGCCGCTCGAAACGCTCACCGCGCTGCCCGCCGCGGTCGAACCGGTGATCAGCAGCACGCCGCCACCGGCCGTCAGCGCGCCGGTGGCGGTGCAGGCCGCAGAGAGCGTCAGGGTAGCGCCGCCGAGCTTGGTCACCGCGCCGGTGCCGCTGATGACGCTGCCATAGGCCAGCTGCTGGGTCCCTTCGTTGAAGGTCAGCGCATCGGCGGCAGCACTGCTGTTGGCAATTGCGCTGGAGAGGCCGGTGAGTTCTTCCAGCACCAGGCGGCCCGCGGTGATGGTGACGCCACCTGAGAAGAGCAGATCGTGCGCGCCGAAACCGCAGCGCAGGGTCAGCGTCCCACTGCCCGCCTTGACCAATGCCACGCTGCCGCTGCCGCCGTTATTATTGCGAATCAGGCCGTCGTAGGCGCAGTCGACGCTGTTGGCGATGGTGAGCACCGATGGGCTGTTCGGCCCTGCGGGTCCGCCGCTCTCGGTGTCCTGGATGACCGCAGGTTGGCCGACGACGCTGGTCTGGATACCGGCGACGGTCTCGAGGTAGCCGTTCAGCTCCAGCTTCGCGCTGTTGCCGGCGCCACCCGAGGTGAAGGTTATGACCGCGGTGTCGGCGATCTGCCCGCTCGCGCCGAGCCGCAGCACATCGTTGCCAGTACCATCGCCGATGGTGACATTGCCGGCGAGCGCCGTGACGTCCGCGGTCTTCTGCAGGATCATGATACCGTTGGCGATGGTGGTGGTCCCGGACGCGGTGTTGGCCAGCGTGCCGGCCAGAGTCAGCGTCCCGTTGCCGGTCTTGGTCACGCTGCCCGTGCCGCTAATCACGCCAGAGAAGGTGGTGTCGGTGTTGTCGCCACCGCAGGTCAGCGCCGCGCTGCCCAGGCTCACGCTTCCCGCGCCTGCCAAAGAGCCGACGGTCTCGTTGAAGTTCGCCAGGTTCCACGTCGCACCGCTCGCCACCGTCATCGCGCTGGTGTCCGCGATGACCCCTGCCGCACCGTTCTGCAAGGTGCCGGCGGAGACCGTGGTGGCGGCGGAGTAGGTGTTCGTCCCCGACAGGGTCAGTGTGCCCGCGCCGCTCTTCGTCACGGCCATGGTGCCGGTAAAATCTTTGAGGACTCCACCGAAGGTGGTGCTCGCCGCGCTGTTGATGTTCAGGGTGTAGGCGCCGGCCACGCCCCAGGGCTCGACGAAGCCCGCGCTGCCAGAGAGCCCGGCGATGGTGGTCGTGGCGCTGCTCACATCCAGGAAGACGGCTGGTGGGTTCGTGCCTGGGGAAACAAGGATGATATTGGCGAACTGCAAGCAGTTCGCAGTATTGATCAAGAGAACGATAGTGGTGCTCGCCGCCGAAGTGAGCGTGAGGGTCCCCGCATACGTGTTGGCATCGTTGTTGATCCACACGCCGCCTCCCGAACCATTATCGAGCAGCGCCACCAGTCCCAATGCACCCGTGCCGGTAAGGACGCCGTCAAGCCAGATATCCTTGCCGCCCCATGCGACCTTGACCGTGCCACCACCAGCGCCGACGGCGATGGTGGCACCGGCCCCGGTACCCAGGTGGTTGACGCCGTCTTCGCCGACGATCGTGCCACCATTCAACACAAACGAATTGACCAGGTTGTAGACCGTGCCCGTGCTCCCCGGCTTGAACCACAGCGTACCGCCGGTGTTCACCGTGACTGTCCCGGTGCCCAGCGCGGCGGCGTTCTCGGTGCCGACCGCGTCGGTTCCCATCTGGAGCACGCCGGCGTTGATGGTGGTGCCGCCACCATAGGTGCTGGCGGCGGTGGACAGCGACATGGTTCCCGTGCCAGCCTTGACCAGCGCGCCGCTGCCGCTGGCCACCCCCGCATAGGTGGTGGCGGTGTTGTCCCCACCGCAGGTCACTGTCGCGCTGCCAAGGCCGACGTTCCCGGATCCGGCGAGCGAACCGATGGTCTCGTTGAAGTTGTTGAGGTTCCAGATCGCGCCCGACGCCACCGTCACGGCGCTGCTGTCGGGGATCACGGCGGCGGCACCGTCCTGCAGAGTGCCGGCACTGACCGTGGTGCTTCCGCCGTAGGTGTTGGCTCCTGAAAGCACCAGAGTGTCCGCGCCGGTCTTGGTAAGCGAGCCGGTGCCGCCAATCGCGCCCGAGAGCGTCAGGGTCGTGGCGCCGGTGACGTTCACGGTGCAGGCACCGGTCAGGGTGATCGGCCCAGCCCAATCGGAAACCGGGTTGATGGCAGCCAGCGTTCCGGCGTTGAGCAGGATCGGGCAGGTGTTGCCGGTGTCGGCGTATACCTGAAGCGTGCCTCCTGCCTGTACCGTCACACCGGTGGTGCCGGCGCCGAGGTTGGTTCCGACCTCCACGCTCAGGATGCCGCCGCTGATCGTCGCAGCAGTGAAGCCGGTCACCGCTACGGTCACCAGGCTGATCTGGTTAGTGCCGACCTTGGTAAGGGTGAAGCCGTTGGTGGCCACGGTCTCGCCGCCGCCGCTGGTACGCACGTCGAAGCGGCTGGTGCCGCCGATGCTCGCATCCGCGAGCAGGGTCAGGAAGCGCAGCGCGTTGATCTGGGTTACTCCGGTGTTGATCAGCGCCCCGTTGCCGCCAACACCGGTACCGCTGATCGACACCACTTCGGCTCCGAGCGCCTGCCCGTTGACGTCCAGGGTCGCCCCCGACGACACCGTCGTACCGCCTGCGCTGGTGCCGAGTGCCGCACCATTTCCCGCCTGCAGCGTGCCCGCGCCCACCGTGGTGGTGCCGGTATAGGTATTCGCTCCCGCCAGCGTCAGGACGTTTGAGCCGGCCTTGGTCAGCCCGCCTGCGCCGCTCAGTACCCCGCCCAGGGCGAGGTCACCGCTGGCGGCATCCATGGTGCGCGTCGCAGCCACGGCCAGGTCAAGGTTGAGGGTTTGCAGGGCGGCGCCGCTATTGGTCACGGACCCGGTGAGAGTGATGGCGTTTCCACCAACAGTGAAGGCGCCGGCCCCGGCATTGAAAGTGATGCTGGCGAAACTGGTGGCCGCGGTGAAATCGTTGCTCGGCGATGTCCGCGTTGATCCGGCGAATTGCAGATCATCGCCCGCGCTCGGTGCCAGGTCAAAGTCCCAGTTGGCCGCGGTCGTCCAGTTGTTGTCGGCACCGCCACCGTCCCATACCCGCGTGGTCGGCCGCGCCACGTCGGTCAGGGTCACGGTAGTGCCCGTGTAAGCGATCTGGAAGGTCCGGCCCAGCTGAGTGAACTTCGCGCCGTTCACGAGGCCGCCGAAGGTGCCACTGACGGTGCCTGCCGAGACGATGGTGTAGACCGCGCCCAGCGCTGGGCTGCCTGCACTGGCGATAGTCAGGGTACCGGCGCAGGCCACCGTCCCCGGGGTGGTCGCGCGGTCGCTGGTCGGGCCGGTACCGTCGAGGTCGACGCCGAAGATCGCGGTGGCATTGCAGGTGACCGAGCCGCTGGTCAGCGTGCCGATCGCCGTCCCGCCCGCGCCTGGCGCGAGCTGGCCGCCAGCGGCCAGGGCAACCGTACCCGCCGCCGTCCCGGTGCCGCCCAGCGTCCCTCCAGCCAGCACTGTCACCGCGCTGCCCGCGGCGGTGGCGCCGGTGACCAGCAGGGTGCCGCCGCCGACCGTGGTGGCACCGGTGTAGGTGTTCGTTCCCGACAGGGTCAGGGTGCCGCTGCCATTCTTGCTCAGGCCGCACGCATTGGTGCCGCCGTCGCTGATCACGCCGCTGAAGCTCGTCGAAGTGCTACCTCTGATGGTCAATGTCGAACCAGAGCCGCCGCTATTGGTCACGGTGCCGCCCCCACCGCTGTCGGCGAGCGAGGCGACCGTCTGGTTGCCACCACCGAGATCAAGGGTCGCGCCCGCGGCGATCGCCAGGGCGGTGGCCGTGGGCAGCGTGCCGCTGGCAGAGTAGGTGAAGTTGCTGATGGTTTGCGTGGCTACTGCACCGCCGGTGCCGCCCGAGAAGCCGACGAAGGCATTGGGGCTGGTCAGTGTGCTGGAGATAGACCCAGCCGCGAGCGTGGTGGTGAAGGTGGCAGTGGTGGTCAGGTCAGTCAGCGTCTCGACCAGGTTGGCGGAGCCATCATACTCTAGCGTCACGGCGATCAGATTGCCGGAGCTGATGTCTACCGGCGTATTCGGGGTGAACGGGGTCAGCACTGAACCGTTGGTGAAATACCTGGTCCCAATGGTGTTACTCGGGAAGATGTTGAATCCGAGCGCCACACTGGGCGTGATGCTTCCATAGCCCAGTCCCCCACCGCCCACTCCGAGCGCAGTGGTGCCGCTGTTCTGCAGGATGAAGGCGACGCCATCCGCATTACGGTTTCCCCCGGCCTGATACTGGAAGGTGGCAGTGAACGCCGTCTCCTGCACGAGGGTATTGAAGAACGCGCTGCGAGCCTGCCCGGTACCATTGCTGGTCAGGGTCAGGACATCGCTGGCCACCGTGGCGCCACCGTTGAGCGTCCAGCCGGTGCCGTTCGTGCCGAATCCGGCGACGACGATAGGCTGGAGGGCGATCGTGCCCGCCAGAATGGTGGTTGCCCCGGCGTACGTGCTTGACCCGGACAGCTTCAGGGTGCCACCGCCCTGCTTGGTCAAGCCACCAGCACCAGCGATCGCGCCGCCGATGGTCAGGCTCGAGGCCGAGACCGTGACCTGGCGGGTTCCAGCGCCCAGCGCGACCGCGCCGCTGCCGAGGTTCAGCGCATTCGAGCCGGTGCAGATGAAGTTGCCGCTCCACGTCTGGGGGTTGTTGGTGGAGATGTTGAGCGCGCCGCCCGACGTGTTGTCGATGGTGCCGCCGGCGATGGTGAACGTGCCCGCCACCGTTCCCAGCGCAGTAGCGTTGCCGAGATTCAGCGTGCCCGCCGTCAGCGTCACACCCCCGGTGAAGGTGTTGGCCCCGGCCAGGGTCAGCGCGCCCGCGCCGAGCTTGTTGACGCCGCCGCCGCTGCCGCTGACCACCCCGCCGACCGTCAAGGTGGCAGCGGAAACCGTCACTTGCCGCACCGCCGCGCCCACGGCGACAGTCGCCGTGCCGAGGTTCAGGGCGTTGCTGCCAGTGAAGGTGAAGTCGCCGTTCCAGGTCTCGGCGTTGTTGGCCGCGATCGTGATCGCGCCACCGGAGGTGTTGTCGATGGTGGTGCCGCCGGCGATGGTGAAGGCGCCCGCCGCGGCGCCGAGGGCCGCGGCGTTGTTGATGTTCAGGGTGCCGGCCGACAGCGTCACGCCGCCGGTGAAGGTGTTGGCGCCACTCAGCGTCAGCGTGCCGCTGCCGGCCTTGGTCAGCGCAAAGGCGCCGCCGATCACGCCGGACACCGAGACCGCGTTGACCGTCGAGGTCCAAGTCTGGCTGGTGGACAACGTCACCGGGCAGGCGATCACGCTGCCGGCGACGCTCGCGGTCAAGCCGCCTGCGCCGATGGTCAGCGTACCGCCGCCCGCGCCAACCGTCGCCGCCGCGCCGGTGAAGGTCAGGCTCTGACACGTGCCGCCGCTGGCGGTCACCGACGGCACCGCCTTGTTGCCACCGCTGCCGTTGCCGATCTGAACGTCGTGGCTGGCGGTCGGCACCACGCCTAGGCTCCAGTTCGACGCAGTGTTCCAATCCGTGCTGGTGGTGCCGTTCCAGACGTCGACGGCGTCACCGACCGCGACCGTCACCGCGGTGGCGGAACTGGTCAAGGTCAGGATGTAATTGGTGCCGCCAGAGGTCACGCCAAGCGTGGTGCCGCCACCGCTGAACTGCCAGGTGGCGCCGGTCAGCCCACCGGTGGCGCTGACGATGGGATAGCTGCCACCGATGGTCAGGCCGCCGGCCAGCACGGTCATGCCGATGCTGTTGGTTCCGCTGGTGGTCGCGCCTAGCGTCGCCGCCAGGGTGTCGGTCCCCGTACTGTCGATATCGACGTTGAGCGTCGCGCCGCTGATCGACACGGGCGTCGTCGCGAAGCTGGCATTCTGTTGCAGGTTGCAGGTGCCGATCGCGCCGTCGGTCATGTCGTAGACCGTGCCCGAGCCCAAGGTCAGCGTCGCCCCCAGCGTGCCGGCGCCCGTGGTCCCGATGGCCATCGCTGCAGCGCCCGGATCATTGGCCAGGGTCGCGCCACTGCACACCGTGATCGCGGTGTTGCCCAGCGCCGCGCCGGCGGCCAGCTTCAGCGTGCCACTGGCGGCGAAGGTGCTGCCGACATAGGTGCTCGCACCGCTGAGCGTCAGCGTCCCGGCGCCGCGCTTGACCAGACCGCCGGGCCCCGAGATCACCCCGCTGACGGTGGTGCTGGTGCCATCGAACCCGCTGACCACGCCGCCGTCAGTCAGCGCGACCGCGCCAGCACCGGCCACCGAGCCGACGATCAGGTCTGGGGTCAGCGTGCAGTTGGCCGTTGAGATATCGACCATCGTGGTGTCGCCAGCGCCACTGATCTGCGCGTTCAGACCATAGCCACCGAAGGCCTGGTAGAAGGCCACCACCAGGTCATGGGCGCCGGTGCTGAGACTGATCGAACCGGTCCGGGTGGCCAACCCCTGAAAAAAATTGTTGTCCACCACCAACGTGCCGTCGACGAACAGCACCGAACCGTCATCGCTGGTGGTATTGAAGGTATAGGTCCCCGCGGTGCCAATGGCGATCCGACCACTGTAGACGGCCTCGAAGTTGGTGGCGCCGCTGGCGTACGGCGAGGGGAAGCCGCTGCCGGTACCGCCGAAATTCAACGTCGTCGCGGTATTGGCCAAGGCCAGCGTCTGGCTGCCGAGATGCCCCTGCAGCGCGGTCAATGAGACGAAGTTCGCGGATAAGGGCGTCACATTGAAGTAGCGGGCGGACAGCCCGCTGGCCCCAGTCACCGCCAGGGTCGCCCCGGTCGCCACCGTCACCGCGCCGGTGCCCAGCGCGCTGCCGGTCGCCTGCACGGTGCCCGCACTGATAGTGGTTCCGCCGCTGTAGGTGTTGGCGCCGGACAGCACCATCGTCCCGTTGCCGAGCTTGGTAATGGCCAGCGTGCCCGAGGTGTTCTGGATGGTGCCGGTGATCGACGACCCGCCGCCGGTCTGGCCGATGCTCAGCACCGAGGTCCCGCCACCCGTGTTGGTGATGGTCCCGGCTCCCGACAAGGTATTGAAGTCCTCACTCAGCCCGTTGGTGTCGAAGGTGCCGCTGGTGACCTGGACGGTGGCGTCTTGATAGAGCTGATCACCCCCCGTGCCGCCCAGCTTGACCGTCGCGCCATTGATGGTCAGCGTCGCACCACCGATTGCGTGCACACCCGACGAGCTGGTCTTCGCCAGGATCACCGTGCCCGCGTTGGCGGTCAGCGCGAACCCGTTGTTGTCCACCGTGCCGCCCAGCGTCAGGGTGTGGGTGCCGGATTTGGTCAGCATCCCACTCGTACCTAGCGCGCCGTTCAAGGTGATCGCCCCGCTACTGCCACCGACCCCATAGATCCCCGAAATGTCGCAGTCCAGGGTCTCGGTGGCGGCACTGTTGTTGGTGATCGCGACGGTGATGGTGATGCGATTGCCGCCGATAGTGAAGGCGCCCGCGGTATTGTCGAACGTGATCGAGGCGAAATTGGTGCCGGCACCGAAATCATTGTTCGGCGTCAGTCGGGTACCGCCGGCGAACACCAGGTCATCGCCAGCCGTCGGCGCGACCCCGCCCACCCAGTTCGCGCCCGTCGTCCAGTTGTCGTCCCCTCCGCCACCGTTCCAGGTGACCGTGGCCGCGGACGCCATCGGGGGCAGCGCCAGGCAGACCAACAGCAGCAGCCAACGGGAGAGCGACCGCAGCGTGGGCCGGGTCGCAGTGTAGACACGGATGAAGGCGTGGCCGGATCGCATGGGGCGAGAGCGATTCCTGGTGACCCGAGAGGATTGGGGCCCATGGAGGGCACCCCAGTATACACCCGCTCTCCGGTCGGCGACAGGTGGCGATTACGCAACGTTTGAACCCTAATTGGCCAAATTCCGCCCTGGGATGGGCGGTGGCCTCGACCAGGAAGTCCTGTGCCGCACATGCGCGTGCCGAGCTACCGCAGCGGTTGCGCCCATCCGCGATGCGTCGTTGCCAATCCGCCGCTCGTAGACACGGGAACGCCCGGACATCGGAATGGTGGTCAGCGCAACCGCTGACGCATTCCCACCAGCAGCGCGAGCAGGGCCACCAGGGCGCTGGCGCCACCCAGTCCGCAGTCACCACCGCCGGAACCTCTGTTGCCGCCACTGGCGCTTGCTGGCGTGCGCCAAACCAGGTTGACGCCCACGTTCGTGATTTACGGTCTCGTAATGAAGAAACCGCCCGCACACCCCGCCCAACCCGCCGCCAAGCTCATCGCGCAGCGCATCGCCGAGCTCGGCGATTGGCGCGGACAGGTCCTCAGCCGGATGCGCACGCTCATCGCGGCCGCGGACCCGGACGTCGTCGAGGAATGGAAGTGGAGGGGCACGCCGGTGTGGTCCCACGACGGCATCATCTGCACGGGCGAGACCTACCAGGCGGTGGTCAAGCTCACCTTTATGAAGGGCGCGGCGCTCGAGGATCCCGCCGGCCTCTTCAACGCGAGCCTCGACGGCAACGCGCGCCGCGCGATCGACATCCGCGCAGGCGTGGTCATCGACGGCAGCGCCTTCACGGCGCTGATCCGGGCAGCAGTCGCCCTGAACTGCGCCGACAAGGCAAAGACGAAGAAGCCCACGAAGCCCACGAAAAAAGCCGCGCGCTGAACGAAGCATGGGGGTTCCCCCGCCGCCCAGTCGCGATGCGGGGGCGACCGGCGCCAGGTTCGCGGAGAGCGCGGTGAACAGCCTGAGAAAAGCCCAGAAACCGTGCATCTCAAGCCTGGTCTGCGTCACGGACGCGCTTGGCCGTTGACAGCATGGTCGATGGCGGTCTACGGTGCGCAGACCCCAGACGACGCATATCCCAGGACCATGCCCATGCCCATGCCCCACCTGAGCGGATTACTGAAGGCCGTATTGGTTATTGCCTCTTTCGTCATCACCGTGGCGCATCCCGCATGTGCCCCGGCCGTCGAGCCGGCACCGGAACGGCTGGTGGTGCTGACCTTCGATGACTCCGTGGCGAGCCAGGCGACGTTCGTCGCTCCGCTGCTGAAGAAATATGGCTTTGGCGCCACCTTCTTCATCACCGAGGGCTTCGCGTTCGCGCAGGACAAGGAGCACTACATGACCTGGGCGCAGATCGCGGCGCTGGACGCCGCGGGGTTCGAGATCGGCAACCACACCCGCAACCACGCCGCCGTGACCAGCCGGACGCCCGCGGAGCTCGATGACGACATCGCGTACATCGAGCAGCAGTGCGAGAAGCACGGCATCCCGCGCCCGGTCAGCTTTTGCTATCCGGGCTACACGACCAGCCCCGCCGCGGTGACCGTGCTGCGCGCGCGCGGCTACCGCTACGCCCGCGCCGGCGGCGCCAGCGCCTTCGTTCCCGCCGCCGATGAGTCCCTGACCCTGCCGCAGGCGTTCGATGGCAAACCAGACAGTACCCTCGAGCAGTTCACCGCCGCCGTGGCGCTGGCGGGCGACGGCAAGGTCGCCGTGATGACCTTCCACGGTGTCCCGGACATCCTGCATCCCTGGGTGAGCAGCGATCCGGCGAAGTTCGAGACCTACCTGGCCCACCTGAAGCAGGCAGGCTGCAGGGTCATCGCGCTGCGGGACGTGGATAGGTTCCTGAAACCGCGGCAGCCCTGACGGCGCGGCAACGCCGCACGGACTGGCACTGGCTCAGGTCCTCACTTCCCCGGCGGCAGCGCGGCCAGGTCCGTACGCTGCCACGCGCGCACCCAGTCGATGACGAAGTCCGCCGGCAGGGTACGGTCGTCCAGCGGGGTGTTGTCCCAGCCGCCGGTGGGCATGGTGAACATCATGATTGCCGGGACGCTGGGGACCCGCGCGTTCTCGAAGCGCAGCACTTCGCCGCCATTGGCGTAGTAGACCAGTCGGCCCGGCTCCCACAGCAGTCCGGCGACGATGAAGCCCTCGTGGTCGGGCTGGGCGTAGATGTTGCCGTTGCCGGTGGATTTGTGCTCCTTGCCGTAGCCGTCCCAGTGCATGGCGATGTTGTAACGGTTGGGCCCCCAGCCGGTGAGGTGCTCGAGGATGTCGCATTCCATCCCGCCCTGCCACGTCGACTGGCGATCGCCGGAACCGCCGCGGTCCGGCATCATCCAGAAGGCCGGCCACAGGCCAGGAGCCGCCGGCAACTTCATGCGCGCTTCGAAATAGCCGTAGCGCTGGGCCCAGTGCTCGAAGGTGTGCAGGTAGCCTTCGGCGTAATCGGTCTCGGGCTTGGCCGGATCATCATCGTGATGGCCGCGCTTCTTCTCGTCCCGGATGCGCACCACTCCACCGCCGACGATGACGTTGTCCCTGCTGAAGTGACCAAGCTTGTCCCAGTAGTTCGGTCCGGCCACCGACCAGCGGCTGGCATCAAGGGCCGGGGCATCGAATTCGTCGGCGAACGTCCGGGTCCAGTCGCCGCCGACCGGCGGGCGCTTGCCCAGCCACTCGGGCAGCACCTGGGGCGGCAGGTCGGCGACCACCTGCTCGATGACCACCGATCGCCCTTCGCCCGCTGGCACGGCGCCGAACTCGATCGCGCTCGCAGCGTTGTTGGTGAACTGGTTGCCGCTGCCGTTCTTCTCGTCCGTCCACACCGACGCGGCGGCGAAGGGCGCCCGGATGTCGACGGCGGCACCGGGCGCGAGCGGTGCCGGCGCCTGGGCCCAGTCGCCGACCCCGGAATCGCTGCGCACGCGCACGCGCGGCTGGACGCTGGTCCGGCCGTCGTTGCGGACGTGCACGCGCACCTCCAGCCACTCGCGCAGGTTCCAGCGCCCACGCACGGGCTTGAGCCGCACCGGCTGCTCGCCCTGACCGGCGGCCCAGGCGATGCGCAGGGTCTGCGCCCCAGCGACGCTGGCGAGCGCTACGACCTGGCCATCCGCTTCGCACTGCGTGGCGGAGTCGAGTGAGGTGCCAGCGCCCAGGATGAGGCCGCGCTCCGGGACGATGCGCACCTGGTCGGCGGGGATCGGCGGCACTTCCCCGGGCGGACCGGCGCTGGTCAGGGAGGTGATGTGGAAGGACTGCGGCTGCGCACTCGCGCCGCTGAAGATCAGGACCTGGGAGACGTGGGCGGGATCGAGCGGATAGCCCTGCTTGCCCCCGTCATAGCCATAGTAGACGCGCAGCACGTCGCTGCCACCCGGCTCGAGATCGAGCGCGGCGGTGCTCCACGGCGCATTCCGCCAGTCGCCCGGGTTGTCGACGCGCATCACGACGCGCAGGCGTGCGGGCCCAGTATTCACCAGGCCGACCTCCACGTGACCGGTCAGGGCGAGATCCCAGACTGTGGTCGGCGGCGTGATGACCACCCCGGGATACTGGTTGGGACCGGGCGCGATGGTGACGACCACGCCATCGGCTGCGTGCGCTACCGCCACCTGCTTGGGATCGTTGGAGCGCAGGTGCGACTCGGCCCCGGGCGCAGTGACCTCGACCAGCGCCCGGACGGTCGGGTCCACGGCCAAGAGCGGGCCGCCCAGGGTCAGGAGCAGGCAGGCAGGGCCGAGGAGGCGGATCATAGGAGCTCGACGTGGACGAGTGGGACAGACGCAGCCGCGGGCGAGCGACCAGACATGGTACCGCGCCCGGGTCGACAGGTTGCCAAGGCATCGCCGGGAACGGCGTGCAGGCCGTTTCGGGGTGTCATTCCCCGCCACCCCGCGAAGACTGGTGCCGCCGTCCCGAGCCACGGCCACAGGGGTGACGCATGCCCGCGCCGCGAACCGTCCACCGTGCGATCACCTGCGGCATCGCGGGCGTGTGGTTCATCAATGGCATGTTCTGCAAGGTCCTGGGCCTGGTCCCCAGGCATGAGCGGATCGTCGCGCGCATCCTTGGCGGAGACCACGCCGCCCTCATCACCACCAGCATCGGCGCAGCCGAGGTGTGCATGGCGATCTGGGTCATCAGCGGCATCGCGCCACGCACCAGCGCCGCGCTGCAGGTCGCCCTCATCGCGACCATGAATGCCCTCGAGTTCCTCCTGGCCCCCGACCTGCTGTTGTGGGGTCATCTGAACGCGGCCTTCGCCCTCGCCTTCATCGTCCTCATCGCATGGAATGCACGCCACGTCCGGCGGGATCCCACGGCTTCCGATCACGGTCGGGCAAGCTGACGTGCCGTCCTACCTGCAACGCCACCCGTTCGCCGTCGAGGCGTTCTTCGAGAGCTCCCTGGTGCTGGCCTTCGCCGTCCCCAAGGCCGAACTCCAAGCCCTCATCCCGCCGCGCCTGGAACTCGACACCCTGAACGACACCCATGCCTTTCTCGCCGTCGCCATGGTCGAGACCCGCGACCTGCGGCCGCGGGGATTCCCGCGCTGGCTCGGTCAGGACTTCTTCCTGATCGGTTATCGGATCTTCGTCCGCTACACCGATCCCGCCGGCAAGCGCATGCGTGGGCTGTACATCCTCGGATCGCAGACCGACAGACGGCGGATGACGTTCTTCGGCAATCTCTTCACCCGCTACCGCTACTCGACCATCGCCATGACCCACAGCACCGGAAACGGGCAGCGATGCATCGCGGCGCCGCGCTCCGGTTTCGAAGTCACCATCGCGACCGGACCCGGCGACGTCCCCCTGCCCAGCCACTCCCCATTCAGCGACTGGCGTGAGGCACGACGCTTCGCGGGCCCGCTGCCGTTCACCTTCACCGTCGACACCCAGGCGCGCGAGGTGCTGATCATCGAGGGCGTGCGCCAGCACTGGGTCCCCACACCCGTGCAGGTCGTCGCGCACCGGGTGCCGTTCCTCGACGCGCTGAAGCTCAGCGGCGCGGTCCTGGCGAACGCTTTCCAGGTGCAGCAGGTCCCGTACCTGTGGAAGAAAGGCCGGGTCGATCGATGGGACCGGTGAGGACGCGGTTCCAGGGCGTCACGAACGTCCTGCGCTTCAACTGGCGCGCGTATGGGGCGGCCGCCTGCGTGGTTGCGGCGCTCAGCGTCGCCGCCGTACTCGCCGGGCCGCCGTGGCGCCCCTGGTGCCTCTTCACGCTGGCCGCGATCGCGGTGCCAAGCCTGGTGTCGGTCCTGGTCACTCACCACGTCTATGACCGCTCGGGCCTGTACGCCTTCCCCTGGTTGGATCGGCCCGACGAAGGCGACCTCGAGGCCATCGTCACCATCACCGCCGGCTTCGACGAGACCAGCCCGACCTTGCGCGCACGGTACCCGCGCGCCGCGCTCCGCGTCCTGGATTTCCACGACGCGTTGCAGCGCATCGAGCCTTCACTACGCGCCGCACGGCTGCTGCATCCCCCCGCCCAGGACACGACGCGCGTCGCGCCAGCGGCACTGACCTTGGCCAGCGCGTCCGCGGACCGGATCTTCGTGATCTTCGCCGCCCACGAGATCCGCGACGAACCCACGCGGCTCGCGTTCTTCCGGGAAGTGCAGCGCGCCCTCAAACCGGATGGCCGCGCGATCGTCATGGAACATCTGCGTGACCTGGCCAACGTCCTGGCCTACACCATCGGCGCCCTCCATTTCCACCCGCGCGCGGCGTGGCTGCGCGCATTCGCCGGCGCTGGCCTGCGCATCGACCGCGAGGTGGCGTGCACGCCCTTCGTGGCGACCTTCATTCTGGAGCGACATGACCCTGCACCTTGAGATCGTCGGCTGCCTGCTGATCGCACTCGCGTTGCTGCACCTCGCCTTCCCCAGGTATTTCGACTGGGCGCGCGAACTGCGCCCGCTGAGCCTGATGAACCGCCAGATGATGTGGGTGCACACCTTCTTCATCGCGCTGGCCGTGCTGCTGATGGGCGTGCTGTGCGTGACGTGCCCCGACGACCTGGCCGCCACGCCGCTGGGGCGGCGCGTCGCCTGCGGCCTGGCCATCTTCTGGGGCGCCAGACTGGTCGTCCAATTCGTCGGTTATTCGGCGGAACTCTGGCGGGGAAAGACTTTCGAGACCATTGCCCACATCGGTTCCGCACTGCTGTGGGCGTATGTCACTGGGGTTTTCTGCATGGTCGCCTCTAGCAGCTGATCAACACGCAGGGTCCGGCGTCCAGCGCCAGTCCGCTGCGTCACCTCAGCCCCGCCGCGCCGCCGCGATGGCCGCGACGTCAATCTTGCGCATGGTCATCATCGCCGCGAAGACGCGGCCGGCCTCTGCACCGCCCGCCGCGATCGCGTCGCTGAGCGCTCGCGGAGTGATCTGCCACGAGAGGCCCCAACGGTCCTTGCACCATCCGCACTGGCTTTCGGCGCCGCCAGTGCCGACGATCGCGTTCCAATAGCGGTCGGTCTCCTCCTGGTCCTCGGTCGCGACCTGGAACGAGAAGGCCTCGCTGTGCGTGAAGACCGGACCGCCATTGAGGCCAAGGCAGGGTATGCCCAGAACGGTGAACTCCACCGTCAGGACATCACCCTTCTTGCCGCCCGGATAATCACCGGGCGCGTGGTGCACCGCGGTCACGTGGCTGTCCGGAAAGGTGGCGGCGTAGAACTGCGCCGCCCCGTGCGCGTCCGTGTCAAACCACAGGCAGATGGTGTTCTTGGGCTTCATGATCATAGCTCCGTGGCGGAAATGGCGGTCTCGCCGGGTTGTAGACGCCTGCTGCGTTCTGAATAATCAGGTACCTGCCGTCGGGCAAGCCATCCCCTCGTGGCCTTACGCAACCGCGTAAAGGTGTGCAGCCGCCAACATGCTACCGTGCGCCGAGCCACCGTGACCAGGTCGCTCCGCCGCGCCCGGCAGGCGCCTGTCGGGAGGCCCATGCGCATTTTCACTCTTCTCTGCCCGCTGTTTGTGATCGCTGGCTGCGCTGCGCGCGCAGGTGATGCGAACGCGGGGTGGCAATCTCTTTTCGACGGCCACACGCTTGCCGGATGGTCCGCGCCTGACCCCAGTTATTTCCGCGTCGAGGACGGGGCGATAACCGGCGAGACGACGCGCGAGCACCAGCCGCCGCGCACCCAGTTCATCATCTGGCAGGACGGCACGGTGGCGGACTTCACGCTGACCTTCGAGTTCCGCATCTTCGGTCCGGCCTCGAACTCAGGGATGCAGTTCCGCAGCCGGGTCGGTGACTTCGGCCTGGTGCATGGCTACCAGGCCGACATCGACGGCCAGGGGAAATTCACCGCCGGCATCTGGGATGAGAACGGCATGCGCAGTTCGCTGTCCGCCCGTGGCCAGCACACCGTGATCGCCGCCGACGGCACCCGCACCGTCACGCCCCTGCCCGGCGCCGCCGCGCTCGCCGGCCTGCGCTGCGACCAGTGGACGCACTACCAGGTGAGCGCGCTCGGCCCGCGCATGGAACTGCGCATCAACGGCATAACCGCGACCATCCTGGAAGACCACGAAACCGGTAAAGCTGCCAGCAGCGGCATTCTGGCCATGCCCGTCATCGCCGGTGAACCGATGAAGGTGCAGTACCGCAACCTGCTGCTCAAGCGGTTGTGAGCGGCGCCAGGGCGGTTCGCCCGGCAGGTTTCGTCGATGCTCGCCAAACACTGATCGCGGCAGTGCTTCGCTCAGGGTGGGCAGTGGCCCGAATCCTCATCCCCTTCGCTGCTGCTCAGATCGGAGCGCCCGCTTCGTCAGCCGACGGACCATAGATCGCCGGCAGCGACACGCCCACCATGCGCAGGTACACGTCGAGCTGCCCGCGGTGATGGATCATATGGCTGAGGATGAATCCGCGCATCACCGCGATGCGCGGCATCGCGAGCACGGTGCGGTCACCGACCCGCAGCGTCCAGGTCGCCAGCAGATCCGCATCGCTCGCGGCCACCAGCGCTGCGCGCGACCTGGCGACGCCATCGGCGAGGTGCGCGAGCAGGGCCTGCGTGCCGGTAAAGGCAGGCACCTGGAATTCCGCAGCGCTGGTGGCCGCGAAATCCAGGTGCGGCAGCGTCAGCGTGGCCACCGCCCAATGCGGGATGGTGGCGATGTGCATGGCGAGGTCGCCGAGCGCCGACGATTTCGGATGCGGCTTGAAGAGCGCGTGCGCCTCGGGCACGCGCTCGAGCAGGCGGCGTGTCGACGCCATCTCGTGGTCGAACTGCGGCGTCAGGGTCTCGCTGATTCTCATGCGTGCATCCTGGTGGGGATGCAGCTTTGTAGCCGCGGGTGCTTGACGTGCAATGCGTCGACTCGACGCGGACTTTTCAGTCATGAACAGGCATCACCTTGGCGACCGCCGGAAGCTCCCAGTCTGGGAGCGCCGAGCCGCAGGAATGCTGTCTCTTTCGCTTGCGAGCCGAGCTGGGGCTCGGCGTTCCCAGGAGAAGGAGAAGTCAGCCGATCAGGGACCGGATCCCCGTCAGCGGCCAGCGGTCCACAGGCGTTCGAGCAGCTGTTCCATCTGTGGGTCATGCTGATGCAACTGGGCGCGATCGAAGGGAAAGAAGTCATTTCGACCGAAGAACGCCTCGCTGGACTCGGCGAAGTACTCCTTGTGGTTGGTCATCGCATAGGCCTTTTCGAAGGTATCTGGTCGACCATCGCCAGAACTGCGCTCGACCTTGTCGTAGGTGCCGCCCGCCTTCATCCGCTCAAACTGCGCAATCACCTCCGGCTGATCGAATCCCAGCACGAGATCGTGGAATCCGTGGGATAGCTCGTGCAGCACCAGATTGGGCATGCGCCTGATCTCGGCGGCAAAGATGCTGACGTTGGTGAACTCGACGCCCTTGACCATCAGCGGATTGCGGTTGACCGAACGCAGCCAATCCGCTCCGGGATGGTATTCGGCCGACGGTCGCACGCCGGGATACTCGGGATTCACCCACAGCGTGATCGCGCGCAGCTTTTCCACCGCCCGCATCGGGACCACCTGGACGATGCCGTCCAGCTGGGAGCGCAGCAAGGCGAGCGCCGCCGCCGTCGCTTCCGCTTGGGATTTCCGCAGGTCGTCATGCACGCGCACGGTCCAGCCGTCGATGATAAGGGTCTGGTATCCGGCGACGGGCGCGGACGCAGCAGGCAGATCCTCGGACCGCAGTTGCGACGCACATGCCAGCAGCAGCACGAGAGGAAGTGCGATCAGGCAGGCGATCACCACACGCACGCCAGCATGCATGGAACCGGTCATGTGCGTCATGGGTGCGCTCCCGGGGTCATTCGTCCGACTGTTTCCGATGACACTGCACCGCCCTGCCGCGCGAACACCAGGCACACCTTGGTGCCAGCCGGATGAGTGACCGGTGAACCGAGATGAAGCAGAAATGCTGGAGCTGGTTGCGCCAGGAAATCAGGGATGGGAGCTCATCCCACACCGTCGCTCAGGATTCTCCCACTCACCTACACATCCTCGACTCGTGCATTCTGCTTACAAAAGAGTCGTCCAGCCGGGCCTTTTCATGGCTACGCCTTCCCCTCCGATATCGAAATCCCACTCGACAGTTACCCATTGGCATGGGCCGAAGAATTCGACCACCAGGGACCGTCGGTTCAGGATTCTGAGTGCTCCGTAACGTCAGCGCGCCATTCCACGAGCCGCATTTCCTGCTGCTCAATCTCGCGATCGGCGGCGATGCGGCGGGCGACCCAGGAGACACCGTCTTCCCGCAGAAGCTGAAGATCGACTGGTTACGCGTCTACCAGAAGCCCTGACCATGGGTCGGTGGATCGTGGAGCCCTGCCCGCCGTGACCGTCACGGCGCGAGGCGAGCCCCGATGCATTGCAGCCCTGTTTTTCTTGAACTGCCCGCATCCAGACCCGATACCACCCCTCACCGACGGCAGATGAGACCCGTGGCGGAGGGGTCGGAACTGGAGAACGCCACGCCCCACGGGTAGACGTCGATGGTCACACGAGCGACGTTCGAGACGCCGAAGGCATCGGTGCAGTCCCAGAAGAAATCATCGCCCCCGACGAAGCCGTCGTCAGGGAGGTAGGTGAAATCACCGCTAAAGTCATCGACGAAGAGCAGCCCGTGTGCCGGTGCCAACTCGATCCAGAAATCCGCGGTCGAAAAGTCGATGCTGGTCGCATCGAGCGCGCTGTCGAGGCGGTCGCCAGCCAGCATGGCATAGGATGCATCGAAGGCGAGGGGTGGGGGCGGAGGTAGCGGGGCTACATACACGTGCGCATCATACCCGGAACCGCCGCCGCACCCGGCCACCACCAGGGGCAGGCACAGCAGCCACAACGGCCAGCGTAACGTATGACGGGTAAGTGACATGGATGATCCTCCTGGGATCGGTGCGGCCGCTGGCGGACAGGCGCGGTGCGCCGCTGCATCGCCACCGTTCAAGGTGCACCTGCACGACGGTGTTCCAGGATGGAGATTCCGTTGACACTGACCGCTACGCATGGGACCAAAACTCACCAGCAGGACACGCTCTGCAGGCAAACATCCCGCTTGGGCTCAACCCGCCAACCGTCATCGTCGACCAGCGCCATGTGGCCCAGCAGCAACCGCGCGAACGTAACGTGAAGCGAACGCCCCGTGCCTTTGCCGTTCTATGTCAGCGCCTACCATTGCCGGAGATGACCCGCACACTCGCCATCTGCTTGCTCGCCACTGCCGCCGTCCTCGCCACCGCCCAGGATCATGCCGGATCCGAGCGCGTCGTGGTGGTGCGCAACACCAGCAGCGCCGCCTCGCGCACCATCGCCGAGGACTACGCGCAGCGCCGCGGTGCGGCAATCGTGGATGTCACCTGCCCGGATGCCGCGCGGGATGCCGCCAGCGAGAGCATGCCCTATGCGGACTACCTCACGTCCATCGCCACACCGCTACGGGTCTGGCTGGCGGCGCACCAGGGCGTCGACTACATCGTCTTGACCAAGGGCATCCCCATCCGTGTGCAGGATGCCCCACGCGGCGTGTTCCACGGACTGCTCGCGCTCGACAGCGTCCTCGCCGCACTCGGCTACGAGGAGGACGCCGCGGCCGTCACGGTCGACGTCACCGATCCGAATTTCGGGCCGACCTACCACGGTCGACCGTGGGCAAACCGCTTCTGGAACAGCGGGGCGCCGTTCCGCCATGCCACCGCCGGCGGCTATCTGGTCACCCGCCTCGACGGCTACACCGTCGCGGACGCCATGGCCCTGACTACGCGCGCACTCGCCGCCGCGGCGACCCTGGAAGCCGGCGTGGCGCCCACCGGCACCATCCTGCTCGATGTCTGCCCGTCGGCCGGCATGGGCGACCCGGCGCAGCAACCGCACGCGCTCGTCCGCGCCGACCACCGGCCACGCCAAGACATGATCATCGTCGGAGAGAGTGCCTGGGGCGATTGGAATGCCGACATGAAGCTCGCCGACAGCCGGCTGCGCGCGCGTGGCATCGCCTGCCGACTCGAGACCAGCGACGTGTTCCTCGGCATGCCCGGACTGATGGGTTATGCGTCCTGGGGCAGCAACGACAGCCACTACGACGCCGGCGCCTACCAAGCACTCAGCTTCGTACCCGGCGCCATCGCCGAGACCGCGGTGTCGACCAGCGGCCGCACCTTCCTGCCGACCACCGGCGGCCAATCCCTGCTCGCCGACCTCATCGCGCAGGGCCTGAGCGGCGGCAAGGGCTATACCGACGAACCGCTGCTGCAGGCGATCGCCTCGCCGAGCATCCTGTTCGACCGCTATGCGCGCGGCTGGAACCTGGCGGACAGTTTTTACGCCGCTTCGGCGCTGGTGGGGTGGCAGGACGTCGTCATCGGGGACCCGCTCTGCCGCGGATATGCCGAGAAGCGTTAGGCAGGAGCGCGAGCGCCTGTCCCGGTTCAGGAACGGCGATCCTCACGATTCACGGCGCTCCATGACCGGAAACGTGCGACGGCATTGTGAGTCGTTCATCTGCGTGAGGCTGATGCGTACCGTTCAGCGCGGTCGGTCTCACATCGGGTTGCTTCGCCCATCACCACTGCCACTGCCGCCGTCGACCGTTCCAGGCGCTTTCCATGACGGGGTCTTATACTGCCGCATCATGCGTGGAGTCGCCTGCAGAGAACGCCTTCCGCAATCCGCTCATGAAGATCAACATGGCGGAACGTGATGAGCAGGGCAACGCCCTCCTCATCACTGAAGCGGGATGTTCGCCATGGGTGCGGATCCCGCTGTCGTTGATCGATGACGTGATCTCGGGCACCAGCGCCACCTGCCACGATCCCAGCCATCCGCTGGTGGAGATCCGATTGAAGGACGGTCCTGCGGGCAATGAGGCAGCGACCGGCTTTGCCGCACGCATCCGGCCTGCCGTCACGATGAACGCCGGCATGCCGCCCGGTGCAGATCCGCAGGCGCCACCACCGACCTTCGCGCTGGGTGGCAGCGGAGAGATCCCAGGATCCGGTGCCTTTCCGCCGCCAGCCATCGACGGAAACTCGTGGTCGATAGCTCAATACACAGACGGGTTTGCGGCCGCGGAAGGAGCTCGGATAGGCGTTTTTTCGCGAACCAGGAGCGTCACATTCTTATCATGACGTTCAACGACAGCATTTCTTCTGGATGCGGATGGTCGCTGTCCGAACGGCTGCGTCGGGACCCTAGGCGCCCAACGCTGCGGGCTCATGCATTCACTTCCACCCGAACAGCTCACTCTGCACCAGCGCATGGATCAGCGACCGCAACCCGTAATCGTCCGCGGCGGCGCTCTTCACCATGTTTTCGATCGCCAGCTGGTCCACGCCGCTCGCGGGGGTGCCGGTGGCGTAAGTGACGAGGTTGCGCAGGACGCCGCGCGCCAATGCCTCCGGCCGGGCCTTGAGCTGCTGGCGCAGCTCGGCGATGCCGGAGAAGGCTTTGCCTTCAGGAGTCCGACCGCTGCAGTCGACGGCCAGGCCGTCGCGCCAGGTGGCGCGGCCCTGGCGCTCGTGCGACTGCAGCGCGACCACTTCGGGCACCACCTCGCGGTACCGGGTCCGGAACGCGCCGGTGACGTCGAAGCTCTCGAGCGCGAAGCCATAAGGATCGAACTTGGCGTGGCAGGCGGCGCAGGCCTTGTCGTTGCTGTGCAGGGCGAACTGCTCGCGCAGCGTCTTGGCGCCGCGCACGTCCGGCTCGACCGGCTTGATGTTGGGCGGTGGCGGCGGGATGGGGATGCCGAGCAGGCGTTCCGCCACCCAGCGGCCGCGTTTGACCGGCGAGGTGTTGGTGCCGTTGGCGGTGACCTTCATCACCGCCGCCTGCGTCCACAGCCCGCTGGAGGGCGAACCCTCCGGCACGGGCACCTTGCGCAGCTGCGCCCCCTCCACCGCCGGCAGGCCATAGTGCCTGGCCAGGCGCTCATTGACCATCGCCCAGTCCGCGGCCACCAGGTTGCGCACGCTGAGGTTCCCGTCGAGCATGCGGCGGAAGAAGGCTTCGGTCTCTTGACCGCTGGCGAGCTTGAGCACGTCATCATAGTCGGGGTAGAGGTTGTGGTCGGGCGTGGTGTCGTCGAGCGCGCGCAGGCCCAGCCACTGGTTGACGAAGTCGCTGACGAAGCGCGCCGATTTGGGGTCGGCGAGCAGGCGTTCGGTCTGCTCGTGCAGCACCTTGGGTTCGTGCAGGCGGCCCTTGCGCGCCAGCTCGAGCAGCGCCTCGTCGGGCGTGGAGTTCCACAGCAGGTAGGACAGGCGCGAGGCGAGCGCGGCGTCGGAAAGCCGGCCCGCCGGCTCGACCACGCAGAGGAAATCGGGCGCGGTCATCAGCTCGGTGACCTTCTGCAGGAAAACCGTGGCCAGGGGCGCGCCGGCGTCGATCTGGCGCACGACGTCGGTCATCATCTCCTTGTTCTCGGCCGCGGTCACCTCGCGGCGGTAGAAGCGCTGCCCGAGGCGCATGAACGTGGTCTGCAGCGCGGTCAGGTACTCGGTGCGGTTGGTGTCCTTGGCCTGGGCCAGGGACACCGGGTTGTCGCGCGAGCGGCGCAGCTCGGCCGCCAGGCCCTTGGGCAGGTCGGCGGTGATCCAGCGGTCGATGGCCAGCGGCTGCGCCGGCTCCTCGACCTCCATCCACTGCACCGCCAGGCCGGGTCCCGTGCAGTCCTTGGCGAAGCTGTTCTTGGGCACCTGCACGCCGATGCCGAAGGGGATCACCCGCAGGCCATCGCTGACCGCGGCGCGATCGTTGAGGTCGCGGGTGCGCAGGTAGACGTCGGCCTCGACCACCGCCGCCTGCCCTGGCGGGGCCTCGAGCACGGCGAGCTGGTCGAGGATTTGCGGATAGGCCCAGACGTGGCCGGCGTAGACGCCGAAGGTCATCGGCTTGCCGGTCTGGTAGCCGTAGAGCGAGAAGCGCACGTGGTGCATGCCCGGCAGCGCGGCGCCGAACTCGAAGCGGCCCGAGGTGGTGTCGGAATTGAACGAGACCTTGGTCTGGTCCGCGAGCACCAGGGTGTGGCCGGGCGATTGGCCGCTCTCCTCCGCCTGCACCCGCACCGTGCGCGCCGGGCTCTGCGCCGGCCGCAGCACCCAGGCGAGGACCTGCTCGGACATCCTGAAATACCCGTCGGCGGCGCCTGACGACAAGGACAGCGCGCTGCTGACCTTGTCATAGCCATCCACGCGGCCGTCCTCGGGCAGATCGCTGCCGACGGTGGGCCGCAGGCCGGTGAGATCGAACACCGTGTTGGCGTATTCGCGGCGGTTGAGGCGGCGCAGCCTGCTGCGGCCCTCCTTGCGCTGGCGGTCCAGCGCCGCGCTGGCGTAGTCGCCGCGGATCCACCCGACCAGCGCCTTGAGCTGCGCCGCGCTCGGCTGTTTCTCGTCCGGCGGCGGCATGCGCCCGGACTCGACCTGGTCGAGCACGCGGAACCACAGCTCCTCCTCGCTGGCGAGCTGCTTGGCGCCGCGCACGACCGAGAAGTCGAGCTTCGCCTTCTTCTGGTCGGTGCCGTGGCACTCGGTGCAACGGCTGGCGAGCACGGGCTGGACCTGCGCCTGGAAGCTGGCCGCGGCGTCCTCGGCCGTGGCGCGGCCGCACAGCGCCGGCAGGAAGACGACCGCGACGACGGTGACCGCGAGCAGACGGGTGAAGGGCATGGTGGTGTCCACGTGGTGCTGCTCAGGTCAAACCGGTCAACGGCCCGGTGCTGGAGCCGAATTTCGGGGTCTCCACGCCGAAGCGCTGCAGCATGGAGACGTAGAGATTGCAGAGTTGCGTATTGTTCTCGGGGTCGCCGGCGAGGTGCTGGCCGTGGCGCCAGCCGCCGCCCGCGAGCAGGATGGGCAGGTTGCTGGTGCCATGGCCGCTGGCGTCGCCGAGATTGCTGCCGATCAGCACCTGGGTCGCATCGAGCAGGCTGGCCTCCCCCTCGCTGGTCTTCTGCAGCGCGCTCAGGAAATCGCCGAAAGCCGCCATCTCGGTGCGCTCGATGATGCGCAGCTGCTCGATCTTGTCGGGATTCTGCCCGTGGTGCGAGACCCCGTGGTGGTCATCCTTGACGCCCGCGATCGGTGGCCTGAGGTCCATGCCGCGGATGAAGATCGAGACTACGCGCGTCGCATCAGTCTGCAGCGCCAGGCGGGTGAGTCCAAAGAGCACGCGCGCGCGACCGATGCTGTCATTCTGCGGCGTGTTGTCGCTGGGCGGCGGCTCCGTGACCATGGGCTTGGGCCGCACCGCCCAGGCCTCGTCGGCGTGCAGCTGCTTCTCCATGTCGCGCACGGCGTCGGTGTAATCGGTGATCTGTTGCTGGTCGTGCGCGCTGAGCCGGTTCCTGAGCGCGGCGAAGCGGTCGCCCATGCGGTCGAGCACGCTCTGTCCGCGCCGCAGCCGTGCCATCTCTGCCGCGACCTCGTTGGCCTGGCCGGCGAGGAACATGCGCGCGAAGATCTGCGACGGCCGGTCCATCGGTGCCACCGCGGCCCCGGTCGCGGTGTAGGTCAGGGCGCTGCCGCCCTCGCTGGTGCGCAGCGACAGCAGCGGGAAGCGCGTGGCGTTTCCGACCTGGCGCGCGGCCACGTAGTCGAGCGAGACAGTGTTGCGGAAGGTGTTCGCGGTGGGGTGCTTGGCGCTGGTCAGGAAGCAGGCCTCGGAGGCGTGGTCGCCGCCGATCTCGGGATGCGAGATGCCGGAGAAGACCGTGAAGCGCTCGCGCAGGCCGCTGATCACCCTGGTGTACTCGCTGTCCTCGTAGTCGCGCCCCGCCTTGGCCGGGAAGAACGACTTGCCGTACAGCCCGAAGCCGGCGCAGATCGACACCAGCCGCCGCGGCGGGCCCGCCTTGCCGGACGCGGCCGGTTCGCCGGCCACGGCCGGATGGCCGCCGATGCCCAGGCTCTCAAGCCAGGGCAGGCCCAGCAGCACCGCGCTGGCGCGCAGGAACTGGCGGCGCGACGGATGGCTGGGCGGGACTGGATTCATCGTGGGCTCCGTGGCATGGCGGTGATCACTTGCGGGCGGCGGCGGCCGCGGCGTAGATCGCGCGGATGAGCGGCTGCGCGGGGTCGGCGTACCAGGCGCGGAAGGCGAGGATGTCGCCGGCCCCCACCGCGTGCACCAGTTCGTCGCGGCGCCGCGCCAGCTCGCCGGGCTCCATCTCGGCGAAGGCGCCGAACGCACCCGGCAGCGCCCGGCGCGCGTCCGCCGGGTTCGGCGCGGTCGGCTTCCGCGCATCCTGCCACGGCGCGCTCCAGCGGTAGGCTTCGGCGCCATCGCACGACGGCAACAGCAGCAGTCCGGGCGAGCCAGCGCCGACGCGCCGGCAGATCGTGGCCATCGGCAGCGCGCCACCGCTGTCGCCGAGCACCGGGAAGATGGTCGCGCCCCAACGGCGCTGGGCATAGTCGACCTTGGCCTGGAGCAGCCGCGCCGGATCGGCCACCGGGCGCAGGACCAGGCCGGCGCCAGCCGCCGTCGCCTCCTGGGCGCGCAGCGCCACGCCGACGCGGAATCCGGCACTGCGCAGGCGGCTGAAGATGTGATCGGCGATGCTCTCCATCTCGGGCGCCAGGCGGTCGAGCTGGCGCGGATCGCCGACGTAGCTGACCGCGGTCGCGCGCCCCTCAAGATCCCAGAACACCACGCCCTGGGCATCCATCTCCGTGAGGTGGGCGATGGTGACGTCGATCATCACCTCGAGGCGCTGGTGGAAGGCCGCGATCCCGGCAGGCGTGGTGGTGTCGACCAGCGGGTCGCTGAACCAGCCGCGCGGGTTGCCGACCCAGCCGGTCTCGGCGGCGCACAGCATAATCAGTCCGAGCGGCCGGCGATCGGGCCACGCCACCGGCTTGGCGTCGTCGGCCGACGACGCGCGTACCGGCCTGCCGGCCTCGGCCTGGGCGGACTCCCCAGCGCCGACCTCGACCGTGCCGCTGGCACCCGCACCCGCAACGCGCACCCGGCCCTGTTCGACCTCGACGCTGGTGCGCCCAGTGCCCGCGCTGACGACGAAGCGCGTCCCGATGACCTCGACCGTGGCCTCGGCGGTGGCAATGGTCAGCTGGCGACCCGGCGACTGATGCGCGACCACGGCGGCGAGCGTGCCCTGCGCGAGGCGCAAACGCAGGCCGGTGGCGCCGGCCTCGATCTGCAGCGTGCTCTGGCTGCCCAGGCCGAAGGTCGTGGCCTCGCCCGGGACCTGGAGATCAGCGCTCGCACCGAGCGCGACCTCGAGGTGGTCCCCAGCGCGCAGCGCCAGGCCGGGCACCAGGACCTCCTCGACCGCATCGCGGTGCCGCACGCGGCCGGCCGCGCCGCTCGCCGCGGCTGCGTTCGCGACGGTGGCGATGACCGCGTCGCCGGCGGGCTTCACTGCGGACGCGCGTGCAGGGATCAGCATCGCGCCCACCGCCAGCAGCAGCGACGCCGCGCACGTCGCCAGCAGCAGGCGCGGCCGGCGCCACCAGGAGCGCGCGCGCGGCCGCGCCCCGGCCGCCGCCGCCCGCGGCACCACCGCCGCCGCCGCCGGCGCGGCGGAGCCGGAGCGCGTCAGGATATCGTGGTTCACCGCGATCCAGAACAGCGCACGCGCCGCCGGCCGTTCGACCAGGGTGCGTTCGAGCTCGGCGTGCGCGGCGCGATCGAGGGTGCCGGCGAAATAGCCATCGACGAGGTCGAGGAAGCGGTCGCGCGCGCTCACCATTCCTCCACCCTGAGCCGGCGCAGCACGCACTCGCGCAGGGCGCGACGCATCTGCGACAGCAGCACGTGCACCACGTTCGCCGCGCGCGCGAGGCGCGCGGCGATGGCCTGCGGAGCGAGGCCCTCGACGTAGGCGAGATCGGCCAGCCGGCGCTGCCCGGGGGTCAGGCGCTCCAGGCAGCGGGTGAGGGCCTCGCGCTGCGTCTGCCAGGACTCGGCATCCGGCAGTGCGGTCTCCACCGCCGCCAGCGCCTCGGCCGACAGCACCGCGCGCTCGCGCCGCCGCGTGCGCAAGTGCTCGAGGGTCTTGAGCCGGGCGATGGCGCGCGCCCAGGCCAGGAAATCGCTGCCGATGACGAAGCTGTCGGCGCGCGTGCTGACCACCAGGAACACCTCCTGGAGGATGTCGTCCGCCAGCACCAGATCGCCGCAGATGCTGGCGACGAAGCCGCCCAGCAGCCCGGCATGGCGGACGAAGAGCTGCTGGACCTGTTCGGTGTGGGTGGGAGTCATGGTGCTGTCCAGCAGATGTCGCGCGGGGACACGACCTTAATCAGGAGTTTACCCGAATCAGGAGTTTACCCGCGGGGGGCGCCATCCTCAATGGACGGACGGAACGGGATCCTGGAACACGATGTAAGCCATAAGTGCAACTGTATATATGAAACGACCGTGGCAGATAGGCGGAATTGAAGCGTGTCCGCGCGCACGTGGCAAATGTGCTCTGGGTGCGATCCGGTGACGACCGTGACCCCTGATCTCCCTGCGCATCGGACAAGGCGCTTGGCACCCTTTTCCCAACGGGCCTATGCCAGACTCCTCGCTCCTCTGATCAGAAGGTCGCTGCCACACCCCCGTCCGCCTCAATCGGCGCATGCTGTCATTTCGAGGCATCCAGGTGAGGCGTGTCCGGAACCATCAATGCCCGTGGAGCTGACAAACACCATGAGATGGAAATCGACGATCCTCGCAGCCACCTTTTTTTTCATCGGATGTGCCGCGACCGCGGCCGTGGGCTTCTCGCTCCCCAGAGGCGCGATGTCGGTGCGTATGCAATTGGTAGAACTCACAAGCGCATGTGCATTGGCAAACGGCAAGCTGGGAACCTGCCCGGCGGATGGCGCCGGCTCCAAGGAGATCATCACCTTCTTGCGCAGGACGTGGGTGTCATCCGGAATCATTTCCTCACTGGAGCGCGATCAAGCCAGTGGGAGCGGGAACGGATTCCTGGTCTATGACGGGACATTCTACCTTCGGGCGGGCGATTGGAGTCCAGGCACTGATTGATGAGTGCCTGGGGTGGGATGCTTTCCCGGGATTCCGCTAGATCGCATTGTCTGAACCGCAGTCCTGACAAGTGAACACCGTCGGTTTCCACTGGTTCGCACCGATGCGGAAGAAGATCAGCGCCGGCAAAAGCCCCGAAGGGATCAGGACGATCAGCGGTATCCGCTCCATGGGCAATGCGGCCACCAACACCCGATAGGTGATGAAGGATGCCAAGACGCCGACGGCCACCCCTGCCACATACAGGCCTTTTGTGGCGTTCGTCGGAATCATCGCCACGGACCTGGGCCGCGAACTGCCGCAATGCGTGCAGACGGCAGGCACCGGTTTCGCGATGATCTGGCGAGAGTCCTGCTCGGTCAGCGAGAAAATCGCGAAACCGTCGCATTTCTCGCACATCTCGACCTTGTCGGGATACTTTTCACCGCACGTACTGCAGATGAAGACCATGATTCCTGGGTACCTGGAAATGTGGGCGCGAGCGCAGTTCGGACAGGCAGGAATTCTTCAATGGAGGAAGTCTGATCTTCCACCTACGACTGGCAAGTAGTTCGGAACGTGCTTGTCCTGGCCTCTTCTTCCCCGGCGCGAATGGCCCGGCGACCGGGACATGGAAGCATGCCGTCACCTTCCCTTCATCCCAGGACGGCGGATTGTCCCGTCCAATCTTCACGCGCGTCACCAGGAATGGCACTCCTACCCCCGAGGAGCCCCCACCCATGCGATCCCACCCCCTCCGGTCCCTGTGCACCGCCATCGGCCTGGGCGTCACCGTCTTCGCCGTCTCATCCTGCACCCCCACCTCGCCCGAGATCACGCACGTCCTGCTGATCAGCATCGACGGCATGCGCGAGTTCGACTACGACTGGCTGGTCAAGAACCACCCCGAGTCAACCCTCGCCGCCCTCGCCACCCGCGGCGTGGTCTATGAGCAGGCCTTCACCTCGTTCCCCTCCGATTCGTATCCGGGCCTGCTCGCCCAGGTCACCGGCGGGTCGCCCAAGAGCACTGGCGTCTACTACGACCACTCCTTCGACAGCACGCTGTTCAGCGCACCGGCGTCCGGTCTGCTCACCCACGAGATGCTCTTCGACGAGTCCCTGACCGATGCCAGCGGCCTGGCCATCGACCCGACCCTGCTGCCGACCAGCGCGGCCGGCGGCGCCGGGACCAGGATCTACCCGCACGACTTCCTCAAGGTGAACACCGTCTTCGAGGTCCTGCACGCCACCGGCGCAGTCACCGCCTGGAGCGACAAGCATCCGGCCTACGATCTCGTCAACGGCCCCTCCGGCACCGGCGTCACCGACCTCTACTGCCCCGAGATTCGCGCGAACAACGCCGGCACCACCATCGATTCGACCGCCACCGTGCCGCTGTGCATGACCTACGACGACGGCAAGGTCGGCGCGATCATCAACCAGATCGACGGCAAGAAGTCCGTCGGCGGTGCCAGCCAGGCCGTTCCGGCGCTGTTCGGCATGAACTTCCAGGCGGTCAGCGTGGCGCAGAAGATCACCTCGGCCACCCCGACTGCGGGCAAGCTCGGTGGCTACCTGACCTCGACCCCCGGCCTTCCCGGCGGCGTGCTGACACCTAATGTCGACACCCTCGCCGCCCTGCTGCACACCGACGCATCGATCGGTCGCATCATCGCCGAATTGAAGGCCAAGGGCCTCTATTCGTCGACCCTGGTCATCATCAGCGCCAAGCACGGCCAGGGCGGCCTCGATCCCGCCACGGTCGTGAAGATCGCCGAAAGCAACATCCTCGATCCCGTCGCCTCGGTCGATCCCCAGGCGGTGTGCTCGGATGACGATGTCGGCATCATCTGGATGAACGACAAGTCCAAGACCGCGGCTGCGGTGGCGGCGCTCCAGGCCAACGCCACGCTGATGGCCACGGTCCAGAGCATCCTGACCGGCAACGACATCGCCGCGCGCTTCGGCCACCTCTACCCCAACCGCATCCCGGACATCGTCATCATCGCCAAGCCGGGCGTGCTGTACTCGACCAGCTCGAAGAAGAATTCCGACCATGGCGGCGCCAGCGACGACGACACGCACATCATGTGCCTGGTCACCAACCCGCTGCTCATCCCGAACGTGGTCCACGGCCATGTCAACACCACCCAGATCGCTCCCACGATCCTGCAGCAGCTCGGCCACAATCCACGCGCGCTGCAGGCGGTGCGCAAGGAAGGCACCCAGGTTCTGCCTGGCATCTTCTACGGCGACCTGGTCGCGCCGCACGCCGTGAACTGAGTTCCGGCCCGCTCGCGCATGCGAGCGGAAGTCAGCAGGGCTTCCAGAGCACCACCCGGTGATCAGTCCCTGACGCTTCCCGCCAACTCCCCCGCACCAGCGGGGGAGTTGGCGTCTGCTGGCTGTCGCACAACGTCCTGGCGTGCGCAACGGCTTCACACCAAAAGCCGTTCATCCCCAGGAGCCGCGAGCGCACAACGCGCGCCGACCCGTTCGGAAGCCCGACCCACGACGAGCAGGACAAGCGGCATGCGACCCGGATGTGCGCGCAAGCCGCGACCCCTCTTCAGTCCATAGTCCCCTCGCTGGCGAGAGGTGCGTTGATGCATGTCCCGAAAATTTCTTTGCCACCGGGAACATGGAGTTCCACAGCAGGTCACGGCACGTAGCACGGCAAGTAGGACAGGCGCGAGGCGAGCGCAGCATCGGCTAGCGAGGTCGGCCAACCGGCGCTGCCCCGGGGTCAGACGCTCACGGCAGCGCGCGAGCGCCTCGCGCTGCGTCTGCAACGCCTCGGCGTCGGGCTGGGCCCACTCTACCGCCGCCAGCGCCTCGACCGAAGGCACCGTGCGTTCACGCCGCTGGGTGCGCATCCCCCTCCACTCCAGCCGCCTATCGCCCTATCGCCAGCGCTGATCTGCTCCACTCCATTCGCTCGCGACATCTCCCATGCTGGGCCTCGCAGGGCCGGTTGCCCGCAGTTCCGGGCAGCCGACACTGAGCCCCGCCGCGCTGCGTGGCGCCAGCACGGCGCCGCTCGCGCTCGAGGACCCGTTATGATCCGCTGCCTGTTGTTGGTCGCCTGGAGCGCGGCCGCGCTGACCGCCCATGCTGCGGAGGGCAACCTGGTCGTGAACCCCTCGTTCACGGACGGCACCAGCGGGTGGTCGCCCCTGTGGACGCACGAGCGCGGCGCGGGCGCGGTCCAACCGGCGCCGACGACGGGTCACGACGGCGCCGCAGGGCTGCATCTCGCCATCACCGGCGCCGGTGACTGGTCGCTGGAACAGCAGCAGTCCCTCACCATCCACCCGGGCGAGGTCTACGCACTCGCCGGCTGGGTGCGCGGCGAAGAAGGCGCGGGCGAGTTGCATCTTTCCGCCGCCATCCGTGACGCCACGGGCGCGGTCATTGCTTGGGAGAAGGGCCGGCGGACCAGCGCGGGCGTGCACGCCTGGCAGCACGTGACCGGCCGCTTCGCGGTGCCCGACGCCGCAGCGGCCATGACTTTCCGCGTGACCGGCCGCGGTGCGCTGGTCGCCAGTCTCAGCGGTCTGGAACTGGTGCGCGTCGCCGCGGCGCCGCACTGGGACCTGCCGGCCCAGCCGCTGCGCATCGCGGCGGCCGGCACCAGCCTGGAATGGTCCGCGGCGCAGCGGCTGCTCACCCTCACCGCGGCCGATGGCCAGGCGTGGCAGATCGCGGGCCTGGGCGACGCGCTGCCCATCAGCGGTGCGGTCACCGCGCCCGACGCCATGCGTATCGCGCTGCGCGACGCCGGCGGCGGCGACCTCACCGCGGTGTTCACGGTCGAGGCCGACGGTGGCGTGCGCTGCGCCCTCACCGGCAGCGGCGTGATGGAGGACGAGATGGCTTTCCCGGGGCCGCTGCGCTCCCGCGCCGGTGATGCCTGGGTCGTGCCGCTCAACGAAGGGCTGCTGGTCCCGGCGACCGATCCCCACTTCAGCACCGGACCGCTGGTCTTCTACGGCGGACACGGCCTGTGCATGCCTTTCCTGGGCCTGGTGTCCGGCGAGCACGGCCTGCTAGCCCTGGTCGAGACCCAGGACGATGCCGTGGCCGACTTCGCACCGCCGCGGGATGGCGCGGGCTCGAGGTGGAGCATCCGCTGGCAGCCGACGCGCGGCCAGTGGGGCTACGCGCGCGTGGTGCGGCTGCTGCCGCTGGCGGCGCGGGGCTACGTCGGGATCGCCAAGGCCTACCGCGCCTGGGCGCAACGTGATGGCCGCGTGGTGACGCTGCGCGAAAAGGCGAAGACCGTGCCGCAGGTGGCCCAGCTGGTCGGCGCCGTCGACCTGTGGTGGTGGAAGGAGGGCGCGAGCTGGACCGCGGACCCGCATCCCGAAATCGCCGCGCGCGAGTTCAAGGACGCGGGCATCACCCAGGTGTTGTGGTCGGTGGAGGCGCAGCCCGAGGCGGTCAAGGCCATCCGCGAACTCGGTTTCCTGCCCGGCCGCTACGACATCTACCAGGACGTCTACGCGCCGGAGACACCGATCACCTGGGCGACCAGGGATGGCTGGCCGGACGACCTGGTGCTGCTGCCGGATGGCACCACGATGAAAGGCTGGGTGCTGCACGAGAACGGGCGCGAATACCCGGGCGGCGTGATCTGCTCGCAGCCGGGCCTGGCGCGCCTGCGCACCAAGGTCGCCGCCGACCTGGCCACCCACGCGTACGGCGCGCGCTTCCTCGACACCACCACCGCCTCGCCGCTGCGCGAGTGCTGGAACCCCCGCCACCCCGAGTCGCGCAGCGATGACCGCACCTGGAAGGTCGCGCAGCTGCGCGCGATCTCCGGCGAGTTCACCTTGGTGTGCGGCAGCGAGACCGGCATGGATCTCGCCGCGCCGGTGGTCCACTACTTCGAAGGCATGATGAGCCTGGGGCCCTACCGCCTGCCAGACTCCGGCTACGACCTGTTCAGCTACCGCAAACCGCAGGAGGACTTCCTGCGCTTCCAGGTCGGGGCGTTCTACCGCATCCCGCTGGTGGAGCTGGTCTACCACGACTGCCTGGTCTCGTACTGGTACTGGGGCGACGCCTCGAACCGCGTGCCCGAAGCCTGGGACGAGCGCGACTTGCTCAACGCCCTCTACGGCACCCCGCCAGTATTCGTCACCGATCGCGAGCGCTGGGACCGCGACCGCGCACGCTATGTGCAAAGCTACCAGCGCGGCGGCGAGACCGCGCGCCGCACCGGCTGGCTCGAGATGCTCGACCACGCCTTCCTGAACGCCGACCACACCCTGCAGCGCAGCCGCTTCGCCGACGGGACCACGGTGTGGGCGAATTTCGGCACCCAGGCCGCGGTCCTTGAGGACGGCACCCGGCTGGAAGCCAAACAGAGCCGGCTGGTGGCCGGTCCGTAGCGCTCCACGTCACCCGTACCGACGTCAACGGCGGGCTGCGCGACTTTCCGGAGTCGCAGGCGTACTTCGCGCGGATTCGAGATCTGGGCGCTATCGCCGTTCGCCGCTGGAGAGCGGACCACCCACTGAGTTCGGGATAGAAGCACTTATTTCCCATCTCCTCACCGATGACATCGCATGCGAGCAGGTACATACGGACGCCTCTGCGGTGATGGCTGCACGACGGAGGGAGACCGACCGACCCCAGGAACCGTTCAGCACCATGGGCCGTGGCCATGCGCAACATGCACCAGCGTCGAAAGCGGGTCATACGACCCCCGCCAATCCCTGGATGAGATCCACGGTGTCCTCGGGATTGCGACAATCCGTTCATGACCGATGACCGATTTCAAGCAGGGCATGCCCTGATGCAGGTGACGGAAATATCGTTGCCAGTTCAAAGGCTGCGGTTTAGCTTAGGCGCAAAGCGATCAGGCTCATTTTCAACATTAGGCCAAAAAGGGCTCGTGATGGCCGATCCGCTCGAATCCTTGCGCGCCTCCCTGGTTGAACGCGACCGGTTCTTTGAACTGTCCTCCGACCTGCTATGCGAGGCGTCCACAGATGACGGGCGGTTCCTACGCCTGAACCGGGCCTGGGTCGAGACGCTTGGCTACCCCCTTGGCGACCTGTTGGGCCGTCCATTCATGGACTTCGTCCACCCCGAAGATCGCGACGACACGGCGCGCGCAGCCAGCGCCCTGGCTGCCGGCAAGACCATCTTTTCCTTCGTCAACCGCTATCGCCATCGTGACGGCTCCTACCGGTTGCTCTCCTGGAGCTCCTCGGTCGATCCGGAGATCCTGAAGATCTACGCCATCGCGCGCGACATCACCGCGATCCGGCAGACGGAACTGCGCCTCCACCAGGCCAACCGCCTGGAATCCATCGGCCAGCTCGCGGCCGGGGTCGCGCACGAGATCAACACCCCCATCCAGTTCATCGGCGACAACCTGCGTTTTCTGGAAGACGCTTTTGCGGACCTCGGTCGCGCACTCCTCGCCTACCAGCGGCTGGACGCACGGGCGCGTGAATTCGCCGGCGCGGATGCGAAGCTGCTGGACGAGGTCACCGCCGCCATCCATGCCGCCGATCTCCCCTTCATCACGACCGAGATCCCACGGGCGCTCACCCAGTCCCGCCAGGGCGTGGAACACATCACCGGTATCGTTGCGGCGATGAAGGATTTCTCTCATCCCGACAACGGCGACAAGAAGTCCGGCGATCTCAACCATGCGCTGAAGATGACGCTGACGGTGGCGCACAACGAATACAAGTACGTCGCGGATGTCGTCACCGATTTCGCCGCCGATCTGCCGATGGTCGACTGCCATCTTGGCGAACTCAAGCAGGTGTTCCTCAATCTCCTGGTCAATGCCGCACATTCGATCGGTGATGTGGTCGCGGGCACGGCGCGCCGAGGCACCATCACCGTCAGTACGAGACGCGATTTCGATGCCGTGGAGATCCGCATCGGCGATACCGGAACCGGCATTCCCGACGGCGTCCTCGAGCACATCTTTGAACCCTTCTTCACCACCAAGGAGGTGGGCAAAGGCACCGGCCAGGGGCTCTACCTGTCCCATGCGATCGTGACCAAGCGGCATGGCGGACGATTCTCGGTCGAAACCAAGGTCGGCTCGGGGACGACTATGATCATCCGCCTTCCGCTCGGGGACGTCAGCGCCTGATCGTGAACCGCCCTGATCTCATCGCGGCGCGCGCTGTGATCAGAGCATGTGAATCACCGTCGGCCCCGGTCCTGCAGCAAGCGGACCATCCGATAACATGCTGGACGCTTCCATTGGCCAGCGCACGTGGGCAGCCTCAGCGCATGTCTGCCTGCGTCGTGGCGCGTCTGTTCAGCGTGCCGATTCGGTAAGGGCCTGTCGTTCCGCTTCCTTCACTGCACCGGCAAGCAGACGCGGAAATACCAACGCATGGAGTGGTAGCACCGCATACCAATACAGCAATCCGCCCAGCCCATGCGGTCGGAACCGGGCGATCTGGATGATTTCGCGATGTTCACCATGGTCGACGATGGTCCATTCCAGACGGGCTTCGCCAGGCATGCGCATCTCAGCAGATAACTCCACCCGCCGATCCTGCTCAACCGCCGTCACCCGCCAGAAATCCACCGCATCGCCGGGCAGCAAGCGCACGGCGTCACGCCGGCCACGACGCAGACCCGGGCCGCCGACCCAGCGGTCGAGCATACCGCGCACGTGCCACAACCAATCGGTCGCATACCAGCCATGATCACCGCCCACCAGGGAGATGGCGCGGAACACCGCAGCCGCACTGGCGCCGGTCGTGCGGGTACGCCGATCCTGAAAAACCGTACCACCTGACCATTGGGGATCGCCCGGCATCGGCCCGGCATCGCTCCAGCTAGTCTCGACATCATCGGCGGCTTCGCGCCGCAAGGCCAGGTCGATGGCCTCGCGCACCGTCAATAGGCCCTGCGGCATCAACTCGTTGGCGCGTTGGTCCCGGCACACCACCCGATTGCGCAGCCCCTCGGCCAAGGGCCGCGCCAAGCGGTGATCGATCGGCGTCACCAGGTGGATCCACCAGGACGACAGGCGCGGGGTCAGCACCGGTACCGATACGATGATGCGCGGTCGCAGTCCCAGGGCCGCCGCCATGATTTGCATGAGTTCGCGATAACTCAAGACCTCTGGGCCACCCAGATCGAGCGTAGCGCCGATTGATCCCGGCGTGGTCAGACACGCGACCAGGACGTGGAGGATATTGCGCACGGCGATCGGCTGGCACTCGGTCGCGACCCAGCGCGGAGTGACCATCGCCGGCAGACGCTCGACCAGATAGCGCAGAATCTCGAATGATGCCGACCCGCTGCCCAGGATCACTCCCGCACGCAAGGCGGTCAGCGGGACGCTGCCAGCCCCGAGCGCGGCTTCGACCGAACGACGCGACGCCAAATGCTCACTGAGCCCCGGCCCCGTTTCACCCAGACCGCCGAGGTAGACGATCCGCTCCACCGCGGCAGCGGCTGCGGCGTGAGCGAACACCTCCGCCAGCAGGTTATCCCGCGCGTGAAAATCGGCGCCTGCCACCAGCATGGAGTGCACCAGATAGTAGGCCGTTCCACATCCCGCCATCGCCTGCGCCAGCGTCCGCCGGTCCGCGAGATCGACGACTACCACACTGAGCCCGGGATCGCGGGCCCACGAACGGGCCAGAAGCTTCTCAGGCGAACGGACCGCCACGCGTACGATCCAACCCCGATCCAACAGCCAGCGCACCAGACGTCCACCGATGTAGCCGGTTGCACCCGTCAGAAAAATCGGCTTGGCCCCTGCGGGCGCGATCGGCAGGCAGGCGCGGAAGGTGGCCGTATCCATGAGCCGTTTGTCCCAGTTTGGCGGAGCGGTTGCTACCGGCAAACGGGCGGGCTTATCCAACTCGCTCCACGGTCATCGGCGCAGGTCGGCCGCGCGCTGCACGGCGACGTGCTTTCTGGGCAACGCAAGTGGTTCGCCAGCACCACCTACATGCCGATCCCGAGCGTACCCCCACTATGGCCAGCCTAGTGGCCGTTGGTGAAGACCTCGATCTGGTGCAGGAAGCCTGTCAGGTCCGCGTCGGTGACCGGGTCGCTGACGTGCGAGGTGCGGATGCTCCCTGCTCGCCTGGTGAATTGACGCACGTCGATCGCGATGGCCACCTTGGCTACACGCAGGGCGTCGTAGTCGGCCAGCACACCCGTTATCAGGTACGATCCCGATGGGCGTTGACCGTTGGCATCGGGCGCGGGCAGCTTGGGCGCGCTGACGACGGTCAACTCACCGCGCTGCCGTGCGATGTCCTCGTAATCGGCAATGGCCTGCTCAAAATTCGCATCCTGCGACTGGCGGTAAACCCAGGCGATGGACTTGCTGCCATCGCGCGCGGCGAGGGTGTGGATCAGGGTCTTGCCCTGGCGCGTGGTGGTGAAGGACCAGCGGGCATCATCGATGACGACCACGCCGACGCCCTCGAGGATGCAGCGCTGCTCGGCCGCCGCCGCCCAGGCTGGAGCCAGCGCAAGCAGCAGCGCGGCGGCCGGCGTAAACATCCTCATCCATCCTCCAGCGGCACGAGCTTTATGCGGATGGATCCGGAAGTGCCGTTCTCCGACTGGTGGCCACTCGCCGGGCCCAGCATCAGGCGGCCCGGCCCGGCGATGATCCCGGCGACCAGCTTGTGATTGGGATCGACCCACATCAGCACCGCTCCGTAGGGGTGGCCCTGCAGGCCGAGGTCCACGGCCACGCGCGATGGACCATTGGTATTGCCGCTCAGGATCAGGTTCACGATGTGCTCGGTGCCGTGCCAGTCGGTGACCAGGGGCTTGGACGAATCAGCGACCTGGAAGCTCCAGGTGTCGGTCGGCCGCGGCACCACCCGCACCGCCTCGCCGGCGGCGAGCGGCAGATTCACGTCGGTGGTATCCAGCTTCGCGACCAGGGGGATGATCGGATACGGCAGGCGGTCCCACTGCGCCGCGGTGAGGTTCACCAGGTCCACGTCGCACGCCGCGAGCGGGATCTGCGGCTCGAGATCGGCGATGGCCGCATCCGCAACCTGACGATCCGGGCCTTTCAAAGCTGGCAGCGCGGCGCGGTAGAGCGCCAGCGCGCGGACGCGCATGCCGGTCTGCTCCGGCGTCGCCGCCGAGCGCGGGCCTGCGCCCGGACGGCGTTTGGCAGCGAGCTCGGCCCAGGCCTTGGCAGATGGCAGGGGCGGAGCCACGGGCTGATCGAGCGCCGCGGCGGCCTGCAGCGCGGGTTCGTCAGCGATGCGGCGCAGCAGCGGCAGGGCCTCGTCCCAGCGGTTGGCGCTGAACGCCAGCCAGCGGCCCGCGACCATCGCGGCCCGCGCATCGTCGGGCATATCGAGCAGGGTCAGCAGCGCGGCGACCGCCGGCTTGCTACGTGCGTGCTGGAGCGCCTTGCGCCGTTCCTCGGTGACATTCACACCGCTGAACATGGCAGCAAGCCGGTCGATCGCCAGAAGCACCACCTCCGCCTCGTCGCTTTCACCGCCGAGGCGGAGCGCCTCGTGCAGCAGCACCCACTCGACTGCCGGCGTGCCGCGCTGCGCCGGGGCATGGCGCATGATCATCCGCGCCAACGCGGCCTTGCCCTTCGGAGTCTTCACCGCGTAGCGGCTGGCATAGACCAGCTGCACCCGGGCAAGCGCCTCTTTCTCGTCGTCGGCCGATGGCGGAGCGGAGCGGGCCACGGCCACTGGGGCCACTGGTACGGACGTCGGCTCTGCTGCGGCGAGCGGGACAAACAGGGACAACGACAGTACGACCACCGATGAAATTACGCGCGCGAGCTGATTCCAAGCCATTCGCGCGCATGGTGGACATCCGGCCCTGAATGCAATCCGTCAGATCGCAGGCGAGAAGGGGCGCCCGTCGTCCAAGCCCTTGCGATCCTGACCACATGCCCTGGTGGCTGTGGTGGCTTGCCAGGCCTGCAACGCATGGCTCTGTCGTTACGGGTCACCCCGGGGCTCTTATTCGCCTCAATCTGCGTTTTTGGTCAAAACAGAAGTTCCTCGTCATTCGTAGTGGATTCATTTCCCACTTGGTTCTCGTCGAACAAAGCAGGAAAGACATGAACGAACAAGAGGAACGGAGGGACGGAGGACAGCCAGGAGATGGCGAGGCCGTTTTTCCGATTTCGCTTTTTTCACTGGCTCCCTGTCCTCCTCCGTTTCTTCGTTCCTCTTGTTCAATCAGGTCTCGCCCACCCGGCGATGGACGGAAAGTATACACCTCGGACGACGAGGAACCACAACAGAAGGCATGTCCTGGGATCCGCCGCTGGTTAACGTCCCGGACTACGGCGCCGCGACCGCCTTGCCGACAGGCGCAGCGCTGTCGACGAACCATGAGACGTCCACTGCGACCAGCCAGGGCAGGTCGGCATTGTAGCTGTTGAGCAGGCGCACCGCCATGGAAGGGGCGCGATCGAGGCCGAGCGAGCCGCCCAAGCCGCGGCCCCCGGCGACGGCCTGCTCGTACCAGCGCTCGACCCCGGCGACGGGGATGCGCAGGGCGGCGCAGACCGCCAGCGCGTGCGCGTGTGCCTGCTCGAGGGTCTGGGGCGGTGCCTGGATGCTGATGCTGTTGATCAGTTCGCCGCTGCGCTCGACCGAGACCAGACCGGCGATCTCGTGCAGCACGGCACCGTTTGGCAGCAGCAGTTCGAGGTCGATGCTGCCCTGCAGCGAATAGCGCGTCCCCACCGCTTTTTCCGCCGGCCATGGAACCTTGGCGACCGCATTGCCGGCGGAGAGATCCCATTTCATGACGGTTTTTCCTGGTATGGACTGGTCTTCGGCCGCAGCGACCGCCCCGGCGCTGGCGACCACGGCCACGGCCGCGATAGGTAGGAGCATGGCGAGCAGACGCTGGATCCCGCGGGGGGCTTTCGCGGATAGGGCACGGAGAGTGGTGTGGTCACGACGGTGCGGGCGGTCAGGGTTGGGTATCATGGCTGCTGGTCCCGAACCTGGTTGATGACCACCAGGGCCGGCAGTGGCGTCATGACTTTTTCCATCTGCTTGTCCGCCGGCAGGTGCTGCCAAGCGGGCAGCATGTCGTCATGGATCCACTTCCAACGGTCGTTGAAGTCGCCGATCGAACCATCGGGCTCGAAGGCGCGGAAGGGCTTGCCGCCCGGTATGGGTGACTTGGTCTCGCGCGAGATCTGGCCTTCGGTCAGCGAGCCGACCAGACCCTTGCCCATCTCCGTCCAGAATGGCTGGAGGATGTCGTGCTGCTCGGAATGCAGCAGCTTCTCATTGCCCTGGGCCGGCTTGCCCCCGGCGATCAGGCGCCACCCCTCAAGCTGCTCGGGATTGGTCAGGTCACCAGCCTTAGCCAGGCGCTCCATCTCGGGCAGGCCCTTGTCGGCGAAGGCGCGGTGCTGCCAGGCAAGGTCCTGGAAGACGTCCTTCTGCATGGTCAGGAAGCTCTTCTCCAGGTGCATCGACTGCAGATACATCACCGAAGTGGCGATCTCGGGCTCGCGCCAGAACGACGGCTTGGTCGCCTCCTTCATCGCCTCGACCTCGGCCAGGCCCTGGAAGACGCGCGCGCCGGCAAGTTTGGCCATGCCCGCCCACTGCATCTCCTGCGGGTGGTCGTGGTACATGTGCGCATACCACTCATAGGATTTGGTGACATTGCCGAGATTGGCGCTGAAGCCGGCGCCGACGTCCCAGGTCTTCTCGTCGATGCCGGCCTCCTTGTAGACCTTGGCGAGATAATCCTGCTTGGTTGCCGGCGCAGCAGCGACCGCCGCTGCGTCGCCAGCGACCGCCGCCGGCGCGTGGTCGGCCGCCGTGACCAGGGTGAAGGCGCCATGGCGGTCGACGTCGGCGCGTGCCGGCAGGGGCGCGCTGTGCGCAGTCGCAGCGGCGACACCGTCGCCGGCTTCGTGAGCAGGGCGCGCATTCGTGCCGACAGCCACGCGTGACCTGACTTCGGCTTCGTGATCGACCTCGGGAGCGCTCTTGGGTTCTGGCATCGGCACCTCCGCTGGGCGGCCATCGTACCATGACCCATTCCCAGACAACCGTGGCAGGGGCGCGGTTCATGCGTCTCTTCGCCCGGACCCCAGGTGTCGGTCGCTGCCGCGGTGGACGGTTCAGCAGCCAGGATGGAGAGGAAAGCGCCCGTCCCGTTCATCCAGAGGCGAAATTAAGACCAACATTTTACATCGCTCATGCGTCCGATCCCCATCTTTGCGGCAGAAAGGACTGGCGGCACTGCTCATTCAATAAAGTGACTACCCTGAAGATCTGATCTTGATTTTCGCTGATAGTACTTCTCGCCATTCATGGCGACTTTGCGAACTCGCCTCGCAACGCGGTCGCCCATACCGCATAGCCCTTCTCGGTGGGGTGACAGGCGTCACCCATCACGTCGGCGGGGATGGTGCCGTCGGCATCGACCAGATGCGCGCCGAGGTCGATGAAGGCGTGGTGCTCCTGTGCGGCGTAGGCGGCGAGGAGGCGGTTGACCTCGGCGATCTTGGCCCGGAAGGGATCGTCTGCTTTGCGACCGCGTGGCAGCACGGCCATGTGCACGATCCGAGACTTTGGCGACATAGCGCCGATCTGCCGGCTGATCGCGGCTATCCCGGCGACGATCTCCGTCGGCGTGTTCTCGCGCGCGTGGGCGGTTCCAGTGAGGTTGTTGGTGCCGATCATCAGCACCACCCAGTGCGGGTGCAGGCCGGTGAATTCCCCATGATCCAGGCGCCACAGGACGTTCTGGGTGCGGTCCCAGCCAAAGCCGAGATTGAGCACCCGCCGCTCGGCGAATGCGGCCTTCCAGGACACCGGTCCATTGGTCGGCCCGGGCGGATCGCCACCCCAGAAATGGGTGATGGAATCGCCGATCATCACCACCTCGGGATCGGCCCCCTGGACGGCCTTGAGCACCGCTTCGTGACGGGCATACCAGTCGTAGCCATCCTGCTCGAGTTTGGGAACCGGTACGATGGCGGTGTTGTCGGTCGCCTCGCCACCGCAGAGGTATGCAGTGCAGGCGAGGATCACGAGGAGGAGGGTGCGCATGATGGACTCCTTTAGCCAGTGCCGTGCAGCCATCTTTGCCCCACGCGGCGCGGCTACCATCAGAATTACCATCTTCTCCAACCGACAGGGTGAATCCTGATGAATCCAGGTGGATCCGGAGGATCCAGGACTGGCGGAGGATCCAGGACAGGCGGAGGATCCAGGACAGGCGCTCATCCCACACACCCATTCCCCCCTCCGCCCCGATCATGTGCTGCCATCGTTGGCCAGCGCGGCGCGGCCTAGCATCAGCAGCATGGCCGTCCTCGGTCTCTATCTCCTCGACCCTCTGCGCGCAGCAGCCTGGCACCTGGTCAACCGCTGCGTCTGGCGTGGCTTCCGGTGCGGAAGCCGGTGGGGCAGCGCCGCCAATGGGTTCACGGCCAATCTGGATGCCCTCGTCCATGCCCGCTGCCCTGGCCGCGGTGGCCGCGGGTCAACCGGCTCGTCGATGGCGGGCCGCTTCACCTCGGTCCCGGTGCGTGACCCGGCCGCCGCCATCGCGGTGGCCGAACAGCTCAGCCATTGCCCGTCGGCAGCGCCGGTCCGGCGATCGCGGGCGTGGCGGGGAACAGATACATGGTCGGGATCGCCTGGTCCACCATCGTCGCCGTCGACCAGTGCAGTCGCACGGACGCCGAGCCGTGGGCCTCGTAGAAGTCGAGCCGCAGGTTTGCGCGCTGACCAGCGGTGAGCTGGACGGCCACGCTGTGCGCCGTCGCCGACTGGTCGTACCACGCGTCGATCACCAACAGGTCGCCGATCCACAGCCGCACGCCGTCGTCACCGGTGACCGTGACCGTGTAGGTGTCGGTCGTCGGCGCGAGGACCTGTCCGGTCCAGCGGGCGGTGAACATGTCGCTCGAGACGTCCGCGGCCGGGCCGCGGTCAGCCCAGTCGAAATCGACCGTCGCATCGATCCGCGTGACGGTCGCAGCGCCAGCGAAGGTCGCGAGCTGGTTCGACCAGTACTGCCCGGCCAGGCCAGTCCCGCTCGCGAAGCCGCTGTCGACCGGAAACAGCGCCGACTGCGGGACGATCGCCCGCGCGGGCATCGTGGCCGACTGCCACCACAGCCGCGCCACGGCGCCGCCGCCGTGCTCGAAGTAGTCGAGCCGCACGTCGTGCTTCACGCCGCCGGACAATTGCACGGTCGCACTGTGATCGGTCGGCGATTCGTCAAACCACGCGTCGACCACCAGCGTCCCGTCGATCCACAAGCGCACGCCGTCGTCGCCGGTGACCGTGAACGTCCACGCGCCACCGGTGGGCGGCAAGACCTGACCGGTCCAGCGCGCCGTGAAAGCGTCGCTCGACACCGCCGGGTCTGGCGAGCCGCCGCCCCAGTCCATGTCGATCGTCGGGTCGACCCGCGTCACGGTCGGCGCGCCCGCAAAGCCCGCGAGCTGGTTCGACCAGTACTGCGCGGTCAAGCCGGTACCGCCGCCACTCGTCACGGTGGCCGGATAGAGCTGCGCGGTCGGCACGATCGACGACTCGTTCGAGCCCGGCAGGGTCCAGTGCAGGCGCGCGACGGCGCCGCCGCCGTGCTCGTAGTATTCCAACTTGGCCTCATAGCGTTGTCCGGCCTGCAGCTCGATGCGCCCATCGTGGGCGGTCGGGCCCTGATCATACCACGCGTCGACGATCAGCTGGCCATTCACCCACAGCCGCACGCCATCGTCGCCGATCACGCTGAAATCATACATGCCGCTGCGCGGTGCGAGCACCTGGCCGCTCCAGCGCGCCGAGAATTCGTCGCTCGACACCGCCGGGTCCGGCGACCCGCCGCCCCAGTCGAATTCCACGAGCGGATCGACCCTGGTCAGCGCCGGAGCCCCGACGAAGCCCGCGAGCTGAGCGCTCCAGTACTCGCCGGTCAGGCCGGTGCCATCGCCGCGAACGTCGGTCGGGACCACCACGATGCCGAGCGCGGGCGAGGCGTCGCCAAAGCGCGCACCCGCATGGGCCATGCGCCACTGGAAGGCGTACGTGCCCGGCACGGGCGGCGCGACGATCGTGAAGTCGAAGGTCGCATCGGAGCCGGGCGGGACAGCACTCGCCAGGGCAACCGACTGCACACCCCAGGTCGCGTCATCCGCGACCAGCGCGTAGCCCGCGCCCACGTTCCAGGTCGTCCCACCGGCGTTGTGCATGCTCACCGTCACCCGCTCGCCTTGGCCGACCTGCAGCGCGGTGCCCGGCACGCTCGCGCCGGCGAAGGTCCCGCCATCGACCGCCCCGGCGCCGTAGGCGCCGCCACGGATGTCGACGTCGACCGTCGCCGAGGCGATGCCGTTGGCGACCACCGCCAACGCGTAGCGGCCATCGGGGATGCCAGCGAAGGAGATTTCGCACGACGACTGCGTGTCACCGGGAGTGATGCCCATGGTGCTGAACCCGAAGGTCCGGGCGTAGCGCACGGTGCCGGAGCCATCGGTCATCCGGACCAGCGCGAAGTTCGACGCCATCTGCGCATCGTCGCCGTAATAGGCGCCGCTCGACAGGCCGTTGAGCCGCGCGCCGACCAGCTGCGCGGTGCCGTCGCCGTTCGCCGCGAGCGTCGCAATCGCGGGCCGCCACGCCTCGCTCGGGCCGTCGGTCGGCGTGTAGGCGAAGACCGACGAGCCGCCGTCGGCGAAGAGCACCTCCCCAGACGGTACGACCAGGAAGCGCTCGACGAACACCGGCTCCTGCGCCTGGGCACCGAACGGGGTCGGTGCGCGGGTGAAGGAGTCGGTCACCGGATCGAACTCGAACATCTCGGTGGGCGCGCCGAATTCCTGGAGGTCGCCGGCGACCAGCACCCGGCCATTGGGCAGGATCGCGGCCGGCGCGTCGTCGGCGATGGCTCCGTCCGGCAGCCGCGGTCCGGAGCTCCAGGTGCCGTTGGCGTAGAGGTCGGTCGCGCCCGATGCACCGATCGCCAGCACCCGGCCGTCGTACATCAGCACGTTCGCGCCCACTTCCTCGCCGTGGCCGATGAGGTTGTCCGGTGGCGTGCCTGCGTCGACCCACTGGTTGGTCCACGGCAGATAGCGCGTCGACCCGCCGTTGGTCATGGTCACCAGCACCGAACCGTCGGCCAGCAACGCCGCGCTCTCTTCGTCGTTCCACGTCGGCCGACCGCCGGTCTCCGTCCACGATCCGTCCACCGGATTCCACACCGTCGCGCTGCTCCACAACCGCGGCAGCAGCAGCACGCGACCATCAGCGAGCGTGAGGCCGGTCGAGTCACCGATATCGCCGCTCCAGCCGGAGAGGTACGACCATGTGTCAACGGCGGGATCGTAGATCTCGACCGAACTGCCCCCCGTTCCGTACTCGCCGCCGCCGACGAACACCCGCCCGTCCCGCAGCACGGTCGAGGCGTAGTACAGCCGCGTGTCGTGCATCGGTGCGCGCCGTGACCACGTGCCATCGGCGAAGCGACCGTCCGGACCCGCCGTGAGACGGTACCAGGCCGATCCGCCGTTCGACTGCGCGAGCACCGTGCCGTCGGTCATCATCAGCATCGTCGAAATGCCATCCGGCGCGTTGGGCAGGCGGGTCCATTGGCCGACCGTTGCGGCCGGCGCGGCCGCCCAGAGCGACAGTAGGGCGAGCATCGCGCTTCGGCGCGGGGCGTTGCAGATCATTCGCAGCATGCGGACTCCGTGGACGGTGATGCGTGAAAGAGGAGACATCCGTACGATTTGCGCCCACCTTGGTACCGACCGCGCTGACACGGGACGATCCGGGATGGTCAATCCGGACAATCCGGGGCGGGCAATTCGGGCCACAGCCTGTGATCCGTGGCGCTCCGGGACGGCGCTCATCCCCTTGCGTGGAATGAACTGCACAATGGGACGGGAAGGCGCATTGATCCTGTTTTTACCAGGATTTTCTTGATAGCGTCGTCATGAAGTACCGACTCACTGGAGCATGTCAGCATCCAATCGTAAAAAAGTTTTTGCCCAGGATTCTTTCCCGAACCCATAAAAACATGCCTGGCCTAGATTGCCCTCAACGAGTTCCTGTCCTGGGTCCGTCACGAGATTCGTCAGCAGGGCCAGCGGTAGCAGGGCGAGGCGGTGAAGGGGCGAAGGGGCATCGGGAGTCAGGCATCCTCAGGGTCGGCTCCGGGGTCTACTGCGCTCATCTCTCCAGAAGAGCAGGGATCTTTACACTCCAGGAGATGAGGCCATGTGCGGGAGCCCCCATGCCGCTGGTCCTCTCCTAGGCCTGTGGTTTAAGACGGAAAGCACCTGTCCTCAGATGTGATGTCCTGTTTTTCCGGCGGGTGGCAGGGGAAGCGCGCCGGCGGCCCTCACGGCCCGCCCACCCTGGGATGGCGCCTGACCGAGCATTGTTCGCGCGCATACCTTTCCCATGCGTCCTGATCATGCTCTGATGAATGGCTCTCGAAGATCTCAGAAGCGCGGCTGATGATCCATCCGCGGGATGGGAAGTGGTTGGCTTGGCGAAGCAGCGGTCTTGACGTGTGAGGCTTGATTGCCAGATCCGCGGGGAAACCGGGCACGGAAAACATGCCTTTTGATCGATAGCCTCATTATAAATAGAGTAAGTGGCCGTTATGAATTGTTCTTCGGAGTCGCGTTGGGCGGTTGCCAGGATGACAAAAGACATTACACAAGATTGACATTTCTATACCGCCAACGAAGAGTCGCCCATGCGCCATGTGATCCTGTTCGCCAGCGCCGTGCTCATCCTCCCGGCCTGCCAGACTGCGGGTCGAGGCGCCCAGGACCAGCATCACCGTGCGATCGAGATGACTGCGCCCGACTCCCAGATCAGCCATGCCGAGAATCCGACGGTCACGGATGGGGACAAGTACCACGTCATCATGGAGAATGACCGCGTCCGTGTCCTGGAGTTCCAGGACCACCCCGGCGACGTGACGCACCAGCACCGCCATCCCGACTCGGTACTCGTGGCGATGAGCGCCTACACCAGGACCATCACCTTCCCCGACGGCACCTCCAAGGTGCGGACGTTCGCGATTGGCGACATCGTGTGGATTCCTGCGCAGACCCACTCCGGCAAGAACACGGGCAGCACCGACTCGCATGCGATGCTCATCGAGATGAAGGAATTCAAGTCGTTCCCACCGCCGAGCGCCGAGGTTCCCGGCGCGAAAAATTCCGCACCGTAGCGAGAGCGCTTAAACGGCCGATTCCATACCCCATTTTTACGCATTGGCCCACAGATCGTCCCTGGGCGGCTCGCGGGGAATCTGGGGCAGGCACTCGTTTTGGGGCGACTATAGCCAATGCACTTTTCGATCGGAATGGCGAGGCTGGCGGTTTTCCAGCCATGATCCGATAAATTTCCGTTCCGTGATCCAAAGCGTGAGCCTGCATCCCGCCCCTGCCCAGTCACCCACGGAAAGCGTCTGTTCTGAGTGTGATCTGCATTGGCATTCACAGCACCGCGCGCGCTGCGGTCGGAATCTTGAACCAACGATCAGCAACGAAGCGAGTGCAAGCCACCGCGACCCACGGCCGATTCGCCTCAATGCCGGCGAGTCGCACCTTTCCGTCGTTTTTGCCCGTCCCGAGTTGGTAGGCCGCAGCGATGGTGAGCGGATCCTTCTCGCCAGCGAGGGAGATCGTCGCATTCACCGTGTTTTCCGTGCGATCGATGACGAGCGTTTCGATTTTGCATATGCCCTTGCACAAGCCGTTTAAATGATTCCGTGCCAAGGCTGTCTTGGCTGCGTCTATGAGACCCATGCGATATCACTCCTGGAGTCCCGAACGAGGGACCTTTCCTGTCATTCTCAGGCACTGTGCCGGGTCGGCAATGACCCATCGTGGCAAGACTCAGCGCGAGCACGTTAACCCCATCACATGAGGATACTGCCTGTCTTGAGGGATGAGGTGCCCTGTCCCACAAAGAAAGTGCCTGTCCTGAATGGTTTCCTGTCCTGAATGGTTTACCTGAATGGTTTCCTCACGCCTCGAGCTTCGAGAGCACGAACGCGACGAGGAAGCCGAAGGTGGTGATGATGCCGACAGTTGCGCCCCCCTCTTCGAAGGCCTCAGGCATCATGGTGCTTGCGAGCATGGTCAGGATCGCCCCGGCCGCGAAAGCCTGGATGCCTGCGAGCACATTGCCGGAGGCGTCGGCGAGGAAGGCGTAACCGGCCATCGCGGCGAGCGCCGAGACGATCACCACCGCGGTCCACAGGCCCATAATCGCCAGTGTCGAGTGGCCGGCCTTCTTCAGGCCCACGGCCGCGGACAGGCCTTCCGGGATGTTGCTGAGGAACACCGCCACGACCATCGCAAAGCCGACGGAGTTGCCGCCGATCAGCGAAACGCCGATGGCGACGGATTCAGGGATCCCGTCCATCAGCGCGCCGATCGTGATCGCCATGCCCGAGCCATCGGCCTGCTTGCCGTTCGAACGCTTGCGATGCTTTGCGCCGAACTTCGCCAACAGCAGATCGGCACCATAATAGCAGAGAGCGCCGGCGGCGACACCGATCGACGCCGCATCAAAACCGCCGCGCCGGAAGGCCTCGTTCATCAACTCAAAGGCGACAGAGGAGATGAGCACCCCCGCGCCGACCGCCATGATCCAGGCGATGACGCGCTGCGACGCATGGTCATAGACGCCGATGGCGGCGCCGATCAGCAGCGCGAGGCCGCCGACCAGTCCCCAGAAACCTGCGTGCCAGATACTGCTCATGGGAATGAGCGCTGGAGTAGCCCGGCCCGCAGGGAGGCGCAATCTATTTCAGGCACAGGTGGAACGTGGCGCCTCCCAGCAGGTCGTGTTGAGGAATCGAGTGAGAAATAGAGAGCAATCGAGGACAGGGCATTCGACGTCGCCAAGCACTGGCGAGAGATTTCCGCACCCCAAATGGTTTATCACTTCGCGTCGCTTGGTAGGGTGCGTCCCGGCGGGTGAGCGGCCACCGCCGTGGTCGCCAGCCAGGGCTCAGCGCCCCTGCTCAAGCTCCGCGATCCGCCACTCCGCGAGCCGCAGCGGCACCGGATCCGCCATGTATCCGCGCTGCCACACCGGGATCGCCAACCACGCCTTCCACGCCGCGATCGCCCGCTGGCGGTCGTGCACGCACTCGGCGGCGATGGCTTTGCAGAGGTTCAGATCGGCCATCGCGAAGACGCGATGGGGTTGCGCCAGGAACTGCGCGTCGGTCATGCGGCCGAGCAGCCATTCCGCGCGGTGCCAGGGCTTCTGCTGCCACTGCCAGCGCAAGGTCCTGTCGATTTCTGCTGACGCACGCGTCACCGCCCCGCCCTCGCCGGCCAGCTCATGCAGGAAGGGCAAGATGAGGAAGTGGTGGAGATCGAAACCGTAGTCGCGATACGGCACCAGCCAGGCATCATGCGGGTGCTCCATGGAGAGCGGGCGCTCTCCGGTGGCGAACAGCTGCCAGGCGCTCGTCTGATCGCCGCGCTTGAAGGCCTCCAGTCCCAGCAGGTGACGCGGCCACATGCGCATGAAATGATCGTCGTGAAAGCGCTCGTAAGCCTCCTGGTCCTGGCCGGTCGCCATCAGCACCTCGACGCTGTGCTGCTGGCCGGCATCGGCAAACTCGCGCGATCGCCCGGAGAGCGTCATCGCC
>JBBQSO010000037.1:0-49134 GCA_038213805.1 Planctomycetota bacterium
AACAAAGAACCCACGGTTTTCACCGTGGGTTTGATGTTGGCGACCTGGATGGGACTTGAACCCACGACCTCCGCCGTGACAAGGCGGCGCTCTAACCAACTGAGCTACCAGGCCAGAATGTAAAGAAAAGCCCGCAGAAACCTGCATGGTAGGCGATGAGGGATTTGAACCCCCGACATCTTCCGTGTAAAGGAAGCGCTCTAGCCAGCTGAGCTAATCGCCCATGCTGCAGGCGATGAGGCGGGGGATTCTGTGATGGGTCCCAAGGTCCGCAAGGGGGAAGTCTGGAAACGGGCAAAAGCCCTGCTCTTGGTGCTAAAGCTCCTTCATGGCGCCTTCACATCGTGTGACATGGTCGGTTGTACGCCTTGGGGCTGCCCCGCTTGATCCCAGCGGGGTATTGGCTTATAGAACACCTGTGGGGAAGCCTGCTGGCAAATGGCCACGCGGGTCGACCTCGCAGTCGCATTGGCTGGAAAGCCAGGAGAAGCCACGTGGCCGCAGAGGTTCTGCACGTCAACGACGGTGACTCCCATTGCCGGGTGGCCGATCCGACCAACGGCGCGGTCGTCAACGCCCCGGTCATCGAAATCAGCCTGCAAGGCGTGCTGATCGGCACCCAGATCCAGTTCGAAGCCAACGCCTACATCGATATCACGCTGGCGCTCAAGGACCTGGCCCCGCGCCAGCTGTTCGCCCATGTGGTGACCTGCAGTCCAGACGGGTTGCGGCTGCGCTGGCTGCACTTCGATCCGGGCGAAGAGACCCGCCTCAAGGGGTTGCTCGATTCCTACACCCGCCTCCATCGGGGTGGCAAGGGGCCAGCGGCGAGTTCGGGCCGGTCACCGACAGAAGGCGCCCAGAACAACACCCGGCGCGTGGTCAAGCCGCGCACCAGCGGGGTCGAGGAGGGGGGTCCGATCCTTGACGGCAGCGTCCCCGCTCCAGGCGCTCCGGTCACCGGCACGCGCCGCCTGGTCCGTCCCAGCGCCTCGGCGATCACCCCCTTCAGCGACGCGCTGCCGCCCGAGACCGGCAGCGAGCGCGTCGGTTCGCGGCGCGTGGTGCGCCCGAGCAACTCCGTCATGGCCCCGGTCGACCAGGCCAAGGCCGAGGCCGCCCGCGACCCCTTCGACGACTCGCGCTCCCACCAGGTGGTGATCGCGCCCACCGAGCGCTTCGAGGAGCTGCGCGACGTCAGCACCACGCGCTCCGAGCACAAGCACCCCGCAGAGGCGGGCGCCGTCCCGGCTGCACCGGCGAGCGAGGAAGCGCCCGTTTCCGCCCTGGCGGCGTCGGCCACCACCACCGGCGATCCGCCGACCTCACCCTTCCCGGGCGACAGCACCGACAAGCACGTCGCCGGCGGCAAGACCGCGGTCATCGGCCGCGACGGCCGCATGGACATCGGCGCCAGCATCCGCAGCCACGCCAAAACCGTGCGCGCCTCCGAGCTCGCCGCGCGCCACGACCGCGTGCGCGTGCTCAACATGGCGACCATCCGGACGCTGATCGTCGAGGCCGTCGAAGAGGCCGCGGCGCATCTCACGCGCTCGCTGAGCGAGGGCGAGCGCAAGCGCCTGCTCGAAGAGGCCGAAGAGGGCTTCCAGGAGCGTCTCAAGTCCTTCGAGGTCGAGAAGGCCAGCGCAGAGGAGAAGGCCAAGCGCCTCAACGATCAACTTGAGACCGCGCGCAAGCTTCTCGAGGACGAGCGCAAGCGCACCATCAAGGCCGACCAGTTCACGGTTTCTGCGGAGGGCCTCGGCGAGATCGAGGACCGCTTCCAGCGCCTGCTCACGCGCTCGCTCGCCGACGGCGGAGTCTCGCCGCAGCTCGAGGACGAGCTGCGCAAGCTGATCTCGCGCATCCTCGACAGCGAGCGCGAGAAGATCCGCGCCAAGGAGCTCGAGGCGCAGAATTCCAAGATCGAACTGCTTGAGCGCAAGATCAGCCGCCTCGCCGGCACCCTTGAAGAGACCGAGAAGCAGCGCGACGACGCCCAGCGCTTCGCGAGCTTCCTGGAACAGCAGGGCGGCGGCGCGCTGCGCAACGTCTTCGAGGCCGGCCTGAAGGAGGGCGACCCGAACAAAGAGCGCAAGCTCGCGCTGATGAAGCACATCCTCGACGAGAACCGCGCGCTGCGCGGCCACCTCGGCATCGCCCTGGCGGACCCCAACGCACCCGACGAGACCCAGGAGCAGGCCCCGGACTCGACCAAGAATCCGATCAACCAAGCGACGCCCGACACCTCCTCATTCCGCCGCGAGATGAAGGCCGACGTCGCCGAGCTCAAGGAAGCGGCCTCGCATATCACCGAGCATACCCCGCACGCGCCCGCGGCCCTGCCCGACGACCTTGAAAGTGAGGCGCTCAGCCGCAAGGAGGCCGGCGTCGGCCTTGAGGTCAATCCCGACGACGAGCCCTGGGAGGTCACCCCGCTGGCCGACGCCGGCGCCGGTGTCAACGCCTCCGGCATCAAGCGCATCAACGTCCCCACCACCTTCGCGCCGCCACCCATGGAGCGCCAGGGCAAGGGGGACGTCTAGCGCGGCCCCGCATTCCAAGCTAAAGTATCATCCACCGACCATTCCTTGAACCACACCATGGTTGCCTCCCGTACGGCCAACCACCATCAACGTCCCAGGAGCACGCATCATGTCTGAAATCGTCTATCTCGGCATCGACCTTGGCACCAGCCGCACGTCGATCACCTCGTCCACCGGCGTCCGCCAGACCGCTTGGTCCTACGTCGGCTACCCCAAGGACCACGTCGCCAAGAAGAAGCTGGGCGGCCGCGACATCATCTACGGCCAGGAGGCCCTTGAGAACCGCATGTCGGTGAACCTGTTCCGCCCACTCGCCGGCGGCTCGATCAAGGCCAAGGGCGCCAAGGACACCTCCGAGACCAAGAAGGCGATCAAGGACCTGCTCGAGTTCGTGGTCAGCATGGCCAAGTCGCCCAAGGGCTCGACCATCTACGCGGTGATCGGCGCCCCCGCCGAGGCCAGTGTCGAAGGCAAGGCCACCATCCTCGAAGCCGCCGCCAACTGCATCGACAGCGTGATCGTGACCTCCGAGCCGTTCTCGGTCGCCTACGGCCTCGACTTCCTCGATGACACCCTGGTCATCGACATCGGTGCCGGCACCACCGATCTCTGCCGCGTCCACGGCAAGATGCCCGAGCCCGAGGACCAGCGCACGCACACCGTCGCGGGCGATGCCCTCGACCAGACCCTGGCGAACCTCATCAAGGAGAAGTACCCCGAGGCGCAGTTCTCGATCAACATGGTGCGCGCCATCAAGGAGCGCCACGCTTCGGTCTCGCCCAAGATGGAAGAGGCCATGGAGACCCTGCCGGTCGCCGGCAAGCCGACCAAGTTCGACGTCACCGATCTGGTCTACAAGGCCTGCTACACCCTGGTGCCGCCCACCGTGGCCGCGCTCCAGGACCTGATCGCCACCTACGATCCGGAATTCCAGGCCAAGATGCGCAACCACATCCTGCTCGGCGGCGGCGGCAGCCAGATCAAGGCCCTTGGCCTGGCCATCGAGAAGGCCATGGAGGAGTACGGCGGCGCCAAGGTCAAGACCGTCGAGGAGCCGCAGTACGCCGGTTCGAACGGTGCGCTCAAGATCGCCCTCGACATGCCCGAGAGCTTCTGGAAGGAATTCAAGTCGACCAAGTCGGCTGCTCCGGCCGCCAAGGCCTGATTCCGCACACGTCAGCAGTGACGCGATGGCCCCACTCCGCTCTGCGGGGTGGGGTTTTTCGTTGAGAGGTTCGAGCTACGAGTCACGAGTCACGAGTCACGAGTCACGAGTCACGAGTCACGAGTCACGAGTCACGAGTCACGAGTCACGAGGACAGCCTGCCTCTGCTACGCAACTCGTAGCCCGCAACTCGTAGCTACCTCAGCGCAACGGAACGACGAGCTGCGAGTCGGGAGGACCGCCTGCCTCCACTCGCAACTCGGAGCTCGCAACGCGTGGCTTTCTCCGCGCAACGGAGCTGCGAGTCGCGAGGACAGGCGGTCTTCCTCGCGACTCGCGACTCGTGACTCGCGGCTTTCCCAGGCAACGGTCTCTCCGGAGGTTCCGCGATTGTCCCGGTCGTGGCTGATGCCCGTAACTGGCGTCGCCCATTGAAATTGCGGGAAAATGCAGGGATTTCCGCGATATTTTCCTTGCCCTGCGCAGTCGCCCTGCTCATAGTGCCGCCACGATGACCCGCTGCATTCTCATGAAGTCGCTCTCCGCCGTTTCCAGTGCCTAGCACCGGAAGGACGACTTCTAGCGCATCCAGCGCGGGGCGACCTTCTGAAGAAGGCCGCCCCGCTTCGTTTTCAGGACCACGTAACCACCCAGGAGTTCCCATGCGCAAATCCCTCTCCCAGCGTATTTCCGTCGGCGCCGCCGTAGCCGATCGCCTCGACGCTTTCCCCCATCTCACTCAACGAACCACTAGGCACCACCGATGAACCTCACAGCCAACCCTCCGACTCCGACCACGCCGCGCGCGCCGCAGGCGCCACCCGCGCCCACCACCCGCACGCGCCGCCGCTTCACCGCGCGCGCTGCGCCGTTCCGGCCAGAGGCGGAATCGGCGACCCCGCAGGATCGCCTGCGCGAGGCGCTCGCCGTGCTCGCCCAGGACCGCGCCCCGGGTGGCGACTACCATCCCGCCGATGCCGAGATCCTCGCCGCCTGGGATGACACCACCCGCCGCTGCGCCGATGATGGCGCGCTGGCCCTCGATCACCTCGACCAGTTCCTGCGCACCCATCTCGGCACGCTCCGCGACCTGATGGTGCGCGCGGCTCACGGGCATGGTCCGCACCGCCTGCTCGACGATGTCCACACCAGCGTCGCCGCGCAGCTCGCGCTCGATGGTGGGTGAGGGGAGGGCACGACTGGCGCCTGACGACTGACGTCCGACAGCCCGTTAATTCCCGCCATCGTCTCCGCACCTGCATGCATGACTCGAACCCGGCGCTTAGCGCCGGGTTCGAGTCAGCCATCAGCCGTCCCCACGTCAGAACGCCGTGGTCGGCTTTGCGAAGTCCATCTCCTTGATCCAGATGTTGCGGTAGCGCACGTCCCAACCCTCGCACTGCAGCTTGATGCCGCCGGGCGTGTCGGTGATGCCCTTGCCGTGGTCGTTGCCGCCGTCCAGGCCGGAACGCGGGCCGCCGTATACCTGGGTGATGGCGTGGTCGCTGTGCGCCTTGACGCCATTGAAGTACATGGTCGCCAGTGGCCGCTCGGTCAGCTTGCCGTCGACGAAGCGCGCGGCGCGGAACTGCACGTCGTAGGCGTTCCATTTGCCGAGGCCCGTATAGGCGTCGTAGGGGCCGGCCTCTTCGTTGATCAGCGCGGCTAAACCGTGCGTGCCGCGATCGCCATCCAGCACCTGGATCTCGTAGCGGTTCTGCAGGTAGACGCCGCTGTTGCCACCCGTGACCATGATGGCGAACTCGACGTGCAGGCGGAAGTCCCGGTAGCCCTTCTTGGTGACGATGTCGGCGGCGCCGTACTTGCCGCCGGCCGCCGCCGGATCGTCGGTCATCAGCGCGGTCCCGGCATCGACCGGGTCCTTCACGATCTGCCATTTGATGGGCAGCGCCGAGGCGAAGCCCGGACCCTCCCAGTAGGTCCATTTCTCATCGAGCATCTGCCGCGTGCCGTCGAAGAGCACTTCGGCGCCGGCGATGGGCGCGGCGCCCACGCCGAGTTCGGCGGCGTGCGCGGCACCCGCGAGCGCACTCGCCAGCAGCAGGAAGGAGAGGATGCGCAGCGGTGCGGCCATGATGGGCTCCTGACGTCTGGGTGATCGCGAGGCGGACCGCATGTTTCACCGCTCCCCATGCGGGGACAAGCGCGAAGGCAGGTCTTGAGCGGCGGTGCGATGCGCGGTCATGCCATCCGCCGAGCCGGCGGGAACTCCGCTGCGGTGTGGTTGCGTTCTTGATCAGACGCCGGGGCTCATAGCGTGGGCGTGCTATGCATGCGACCACCGGCCGTATTCCAGCACGATCGCACCGCTTCCGGTGCCAGGCCGCACTTGGTCTCGCGCTGCTCCTTTCGGGCCTGGCGCTGGGTGAGGATGCGCCGCCGGTGCCGCAGGATGTAAGCGTGCCACCGGCACCCGCTCCAGATCCGGTCCCGGCGCCCTCTCTGGTGCCCGCTTCTGCGGCGCCGGCGAGTGCGACCGCCGGCGAACCGGGGGCGTCGCCTGCCATGGACCAGGCTGCTCCACAGCACCAGGAAGAGGGCGGTTCCCGGCGCATCACCGATGGCAATCTCATGTTCCTGATGGGCAGCCTCAGTCCGCAGATCGACAGGATCCAATACGTCGACCGCAACGACAGCGCCACCTTTGCGGATTCTTACGGACGGCGTTACGGGCTTGCTCTCATGGGCCTGACGCCCACCCGGCCGGGCGAGCCGACCACGCCGTACGTGTCCGTCACCTTCGAGATGGACTACCGCAGTGCCCGGACGACGGATCAGCGCTCCGTGACCGAGATCGATCCCAGCATCTCGCTCGGCGTTGGTGTCCTGCAATGCCTCGGCGAGCATGTCGCCTGCTATGTCGGACCGCGCATCGGCATCGGCTACGTCTTCATCTCTGACCAGCGCCTGACCGGTGATACCTCGTACCAGTACAGCACCAATGGCACGACCCTCCGCCTCGGGGCCGACTTTGGGGTGGTCGCCGACTTTGACGGAGTCGACCTGATCTGGCAGGTCGGCTATGAAGTGAAGCTCACCGAGGCCCGCTTTGGCGACGCGACCCAGAATTTCGGCACCGCGGATTATATCACCCGTGGCTTGGTGTTCTCGTTCGGAATCGGCGGAAGGTTTTGAGCGCTGGAAGCCGCGAGCCGCGAGTCACGCGTCAGAAAATTCGTGATTCGCAGCTCCATCCGCCGGTGTTGGTGGGTGGGGCTGCCACACCTCATTGCGGTGGCCGACCGCTGCAGCCCAACCCCCACAGCTGCTCCAACGGCGCGACGAGCGCCACGCCCATGCGCGTCGCGCCGTAGCCCCAGTCGTAGCTGCGCAGCTGCAGGCGGTGCCAGCCGGCGGTCAGGGTCGCCGGCACGGTGGCGGACAGCCAGGATTCGGCGGTCTCTTTTTTGGCCATGCCGTCGAACAGGATGGCGTTATCGAGCGTCAGCCTGACGCGCGCCTGCGGCATGCTGTGTACGATCACCGTCAGCGGGGTGGTGGCCTCGGCGTGGACCCACGAACTGGCGTACCAGACCTGGGCACCGCCCTTGCCGAGCAGCAGGCGCGAATCAAGGGCCTCGACCTGGGCGGGCTGCCAGCGCACGTCGCGCTCGGCCTTCCACCAGCCCGCGATCGGCGCGCCTGAGAAGACCGCCTGGGCGTCGAAGGGGCCGCTGTCCGGCGGGTAGACGGCCTGATCGAAGAAGGCGCGCACCGCGTCCTTCATCTCGCCCGGCGGATCCGCGACGAAGCGCTCTGCACCCGGGCCGCCGAAGGGCCCGCACACCAGCCAGTGGCGCAGCACCAGCCCGCCCGCGGCCGGGGCGGAGAATTCCGCCGGCGCCCAGGCGCCGGGATAGAGCCGCGCCTCGGTGGGTTCGTCAAAAGTCTCGCGGCTCGCTGAGCCGTCGGTGTCGGCCCACCACACCTTGGCGTGGCCACCGAAGGTCGCCTCGAAATCAACGGCGGTGCGCAGGGCTGGCGACAGCACCGGCAGCCCGGGGATGGCCTCGCGCGGGATGCTGACGCTCACCACGTAGCCCTTGCCGTCGGCATCGCGTCGACCGCCGAGGACGGCGCCCTCCAACTCGCCGACGTGCGCGAACTGCGTCTGGCCCACCGGCGTGCGGTAGGCTTGTGGGCTGGCGCCGGACCGCGACCAGGCGGGATGGAAGCCGATCGCCGCGGGGCGGACCGTGCCGCCATCGTCGAACAGGCCGAGCACGATGCGCAGGTCGCCAACGCGTCCGCCGGCCTCGCCGCCCGGCTTGGCCGCGGGATCGCCCTGCAGATAGAAGCTCACCGCGTCGCTGATGCGGTCGTGGGCGAAGACGCGTTCGAGCGGCCGCAGCGCGCGCGGCGTGAAGTCCGTGCCGGTGCGTGCATGGATGCGCAGGTGGAGGTGGCCGGGATCCCATAGACAGCGCACCTCGACGGTGCGCTCGCGGTCGGCCTGGAAGGTCAACGGATCGCACTGCTCCCAGCCGGCCAGGGAGCCGTCGTGCTGGACGCCACCGAAGGCGGGTGCGAAGCGCGCGAGCCGGGCGTTGCCGGCGCCGCCGCGCAAGGCCAGCGCGACCTCGGGCGGGCTGACGATCTGCGCGAGGCCGATCTCGACCTGCGCCTGCAGTTCGCTGAGCTGGCGCACCGGGTTGTCGTGCAGTGACCAGCCCAGACAGCGGAACACCAGCGGCGTGTCCTTGCCGACCCCGACGAAGATGCCGCCGTCCTGGGGGTCGCCATAGACCATGCCCGAGAAGAACTCACCCGGCAGATCGTAGATCCCCAGGCGGCTGCCGCCGGGCGGGAACAACGTGTCGACGTAGAGTCCGTCCTGGTCGTAGAGCAGCACGCCGCAGCGCGTCTGGTCGAGGACCGGCAGCAGGCCGTTCAGCGGCGCGCGGATGTGCATCGCGCCGACCGTCTCGCCGGGCTGCGGTGGTCCGTTGATCGCGGCACGCCCGACGCGCCAGCGCAGGCGCATGCCGCCTTTGCCGTCGGGCACGTAGGCCGAGACCTTCTCCTGCGCGGCGAAGTTGGCGCTGAAGTTGCGGCCACCGCGGGCGCTGACCCAGAAGCCCTGCTCTGGAGTGCCGTCGCACTGTGCCCAGTCGCTGCTGTAGCTGTCGGCGGTCTCGTTGCCGCCAGTCAGGGCGGTGGCGGTGCCGGCGGCGCGCGCGGTGAAGACCGGGTCGGTGAGGATGCGCTCCCACGCGCCGAACTCCGGGATGCCGCGCTCGTCACAGCCGGTCACCGGCAGCCGCCAGACGTCGCGCCCGCCCTGGTTGATGGCGAGCAGCGCGAGGTCTGCGCCGACCTGTTCGCCGTGGTAGCGCAGGATGGTGCCGGGCAGGGTCATCGGCGTGGACCGGAATTCGCTCTCCTCGACCTTGCCGTCGCCGTCGCTGTCACGCCAGGCGAAGTGCTGCGTCGGGCCCGCGTCGCTGCGCACGCCGACGATGCCGGCCGCAAGCTTCCAGCGGTCGCCGTCGAGGCGGTAGATGGCGTACTGGCCGCGCGGTGTGCACACCAGGTACGGCCGCCCGCCGCGCGTCACCATGCGCACGTGGTCGAAGCCGGGCAAGAAGGGATCGGTGCCGACGTCCGGCCACACTGCGTCGACGGTGAAGCTGCCGCTGGTGTAGTCGATGGCGAAGCGCGTCAGCCAGCCTTGTTCGCCGGCGATGTAGGCGTGGTGCGGATCGGCGGGATCAACCGCCCAGCCGTCGTTGGCGCGGGTCTGCAGGCTGGGAAATTCGCGCAGCAGCTCGCCCTCGGCGCTCCATTCGCTGGTGCGGCACGGACCGGCCTTTTCGACCACCAGCAGACGGTCGTGACCCTGCGCATCGGTCCACGAGGCGAGTTTCTCCGGGTACATCAGGGTCTCGCGGTCGTAGGCCCCCGGCTGCTGGCGGTCGCCGCGGCCGAAGCTGCGCAGGCGCTTGCCGTCGGCGGCGTACTGGTGCACGCGGTTCGCGGCGGGCTCGCTGACGTAGATGCGGCCGCTGCCGTCCACCGTCAAACCGCCCGGATCCATGGCGGCGGGCAGCTCAAGGACACGCTTCCAGCTGCCGGTGGGTCTGCCTTCCGCCAGCGGCATCGCGCTGACGGCCCAGCCGGCGTCGGTCCCGTGCAAGCCGTAGAGCTGGCCGCCGCGCGCGGCCAGGCCGCGCGGACGCGTCAACGGCAGGGTCGCGAGCAGTGCACCATCTTCGCCGGCGTGGACGGTGACGAGGTCGACCGGCGTGGACGATTCCACCCAACCGAACTCGCTCTTCCGCTCCAGCCGGCCGCGCTCGGCGATGAACACGCTGGTACGTCCGGCGGTGCGCCACGCCGCCATCGCGATGACCTCGCCCTCGGGTGCGTAGCTGTTCTTGCGCATCGCCCGCGGGCTGGAGCCGAAGCCCTTGCCATCGGCGCGGTAGACGTGGCAGCCGCCATCGGTCGAGTAGCTCCATACCGTCTCGCCGTCGGTGCAGGTGCTGCGGCCGCCGCCCGCGCCGCCGGACGGGAAGGAGCGCAGGAACTGGCCCATGCCAAGCGGCTTGCGCAGGTCGAAAAGGGGATTGCTGAGCCCGTTCTCGAGGTAGCTGTAGTAGAATACCGCGATGCCTTCGGGGCTCACCGCGACGTCGCCGATCGGCGCATTCACCGGATCGCCGTGGAACGGCTCGCCCTGCCGGCCGGCGTCCGCGGGCGACGGCAGCCAGGCTGACACTCCGCCAACGAAGCGCGGCACCACGGAATGGAACTCGCCGTCGACCGGCCAGCGTTCCGCCGGCATGCAGATGCCCTTGACCGCGTAGGTGCCGGGCGGGACCGGCATGAAGTTATCGTCGAGCCCGTTCCAGATCTCGCTGAAGTGGCCGTGATTCTCGGCGGTGACCGTGCGCGGGACGCCGGCGGCGAACTGGCTGATGATCCAGTCGGGGTTCTCCGCGTCGACGATCGCCAGAGTTACGCGCCAGGTCCCTGACGGCGAGCCGTCCGCAGGCAGCGCGTAGCTGATGGGCACGCCGCTCGGGGCGGGCGTGGGCGGCGCATCGGCGGCGGGAATGGTGGCGACGGACAGTGCCCACACCAGGGCGGCGGCGAGGCGCAGGGATGTGCCCAAAGTTTCAGCAGCGCCCACGACGTGCTGGAATCGGTCCCGTGCGGTCATCGCACTTGCCGCTGCGGCGCCAGCGGTCCATCGGCTGGTACACTGCGCTGGCGCGTGCCGGCAATGTCGGGGATGGCGTTTCGGATGCACCGCGAGACTGGGCGCGTGTGGAGAATCAGCTGCGGCATGCGCGACCTCGCACGCATGCTGCGCGTGCCCGGGGCTGCTTCAAGTCGACAACACCGACCGCCTGCCTTGCAGCGGCTGCCCACCGATGCCGGGCACGGGGGCGCAAAGCGCAATCCGTCCGTCAGGACTGGATTAAACTGCCCGAAAAACCACCGTCGCTCCGGTTACGGAGGGGTCGAACGGCGTTCCTAGAGCAGGCGGAGAATGCTATGCGTCTTGCATACATTCTCACGTAGTGGTCACCCTCACCGCCGAGTGGCGCGCGTACACCATCGATGTCGCCGGCGCCGACCTGACACGCATCAAGACCGGCTTTATGGGGGTGGTGGCGGGTAGGGGCAGTCTTTGGCCCTCTTCATGGATGACATCCGCTGGGAGTGAGACGGCAGCGCGTGACGGTCGGCAATCTGCAAACGGGGGAGGCATGAGGGAAGTTGGTCGGACCAGGTATCTGTGACCGCCCTCTGCGGGCACTTGCACTACATATTCAATTGATAACAATTAGTCGGATTCGCGGCCTGCTACGATGTGCAGCATAAGGATCCCAATGTCCCTTTTTTCAAGCGCCGCTGCCGTTGCGCCGCGTCATGGCCCAGCGCTAAGCGGGGCCGGGGCGACTCCAAACGCGCCGCTGCGCATCGTCCTGATCAGCCCGAAGGGCCCGCTCTACCGCCATCGCGGCGGCATCTTCGGCAAGGGCCTGCGCTACATGCCGCTGACCCTGACCACACTTGCGGCGCTGATCCCCACGGACCTGCCGCACACCGTCGCCTGCCTGGATGAGGGCATCCAGGACGTACCGGTCGACACCCTGGAAGCCGACCTGGTCGGGATCACGGTGATCACCGGCACCGCGCCGCGCGCCTACGAGATGGCCGCGGCGCTGCGCGCGCGCGGCATCGCAGTCGTGCTGGGCGGGCCGCACCCGACGCTGATTCCCGACGACGCCCAGCCGCACGCCGACGCGGTGGTGGTCGGCTATGCCGAGGACGAGTGGCCGCGTCTGCTGCGCGACTTCACCGCCGGAACCATGCGCCCGCGCTACGTCGCCAGCCGCGACCTGGTCATCGGCGGCCGTCCAGAGCCGCGCCGTGAGCTGCTGCCGCGTCGGCGTTATCTGATGGACGATGTCTTCGAGGCGACGCGCGGCTGCGTGCACGCCTGCGACTTCTGCGTGGTGCCGGCGGCGTGGCCGGGCCGGCCGTGGCAGAAGCCACCCGAGGAGGTCGCCGAGTCGATCCGCCGCAAGGGCTCGCGCCGCGCCCTGTTCGTCGACCTCAACATCATCGCCGACCGCGGCTACGCGCTGCGCCTGTTCGCCGCGCTGAAACCGCTGCGCATCCACTGGTTCGGGCTGTCCACCACGCTGCTCGCCGACGACCAGGAGCTGCTTGACGCCGCCGCCGGTTCCGGCTGTCGCGGCCTGCTCATGGGCCTGGAATCGATCGATGGCGGGGCGCTCAAGGGAATGCGCAAAGGCTTCAACGACCCAACGCGCTACGGCGAGCTGGTGCGGCGCCTGCACGAGCGCGGCATCGCCCTGCAGGGCTGTTTCGTATTCGGCGGCGACCATGACGGTCCGGACATCTTCATGCGCACCGCGCGCTTCGCGGTCGAGGTCGGCATCGACCTGCCGCGCTTCGCCATCCTGACACCCTTCCCCGGAACCGCGCTCTACCGCCGGCTGCTCGCCGAGGGCCGCCTGTTGCACCGCGACTGGGAGAAGTACGACGGCCAGCACGTGGTCTTCCGTCCGGCGCGCCTGGGCGTGGATGAACTGCTGCGCGGCACCGAGCAGGCGTGGAAGCACTGTTACTCGTGGTCGGCGATGTTCAGCCGCCTGCGCCGTACCGCGGCGCCGCTCCACGTCGCGCTGGTCACCAACCTCGGCTACCGCTTCTACGCGCACCGCCTGCACCGCTTCTACAGCTGCGACGCCTTCAGCTGGGACGCGGCGCCGGCGGCGGCCGAGACCGCCAGCTCGGCGGCCGGATGAAGCCGGCTCCGTTCCGCCTGACCATCATCCATCCCTGCGTCGGCCGGCGTGTCGGGCAGCGCGGCTACATCCGCACCTGGAAGATGGAGCCGCTGCCGGCGGCGACCATCGCCGCGCTGACTCCGCCGGACGTCGAACGGCGCTTCTACGACGACCGCCTTGAGCCGATCCCCTTCGACGAGCCGACCGACCTGGTGGCGATCAGCGTCGAGACCTATACCGCGCGCCGCGCCTACCAGATCGCCAGCGAGTATCGACGCCGGCGCGTGCCGGTGGTGATGGGCGGCTTCCACGCGGCGCTGTGCCCCGACGAGGTCGCGCGCTACGCCGACGCGGTGGTGATCGGCGAGGCCGAGGAGCTCTTCCCGCTGATGCTCGACGATTGGCGCCACGGGCGCGGCAGCCACGTCTACCGCGCCGAGAGCCGGCCGCGCAGTCTGCGCGTCGCGCCCGACCGCAGCATCTTCCGCGGCAAGCGCTACCTGCCCATCCGCCTGGTCGAGACCGCGCGCGGCTGCCGCTTCGCCTGCGAATTCTGCGCCATCACTGCGGTCTTCACCGCGACCCAGGTGCGCGCGCCGATCGAGCGCGTGCTTGGTGAGGTGCGCGCGCTCAAGCGCCCGGGCCTGCTGTTCTTCTTCATCGACGACAACATCGTCTCCGACCTGGCGGGCGCGAAAGAGCTGTTCCGCGCCCTGGCCGGCGAGGGCATCCGCTGGGTGGGGCAGGCATCGAGCACGGTGGCCTGTGACGAGGAGTGCCTGGCACTCATGCGCGCCTGCGGCTGCCAGGGACTGCTGATCGGCTTCGAATCGCTGGGCGCGGAGCAGCTCGGGCAGATGAACAAGGGCTGGAACCTGGCGCGGGGCGGCCCGTCCGCGGCGATGGCGACACTGCGCCGCCACGGCATCCGCGTCTATGGCACCTTCATCTTCGGCTATGACCACGACGACGCTGCGTCGTTCGCGCGCTCGGTGGGCTTCGCGCGCGACGAAGGCATGTTCATCGCCGCCTTCAACCACCTCACGCCCTTCCCGGGCACGCCGCTGTACGCGCGGCTCGAGGCCGAAGGGCGGCTGCGCTTCCCGGCGTGGTGGCTGGATCCGGCCTACCGCTATGGGATGGTGCCGTTCATCCCGCGCGGCATGCCGGTCGAGGAGCTCGAGCAGCGCTGCAGCGCGGCGCGGCGCGCCTTCTACGGCTGGGACAGCATCTTCGCGCGCGCCCAGGCGCGGGTGAACCGTCACGACCCGTGGATGCTGCTCAATTTCCTCGCCATCAACGCCATGCACCGCGCCGACGTGGTCGGGCGCAACCATCTGCCGCTGGGAGACGCCGCGTGGACCGGGGAACTGTTGCGCGTGTCATGAGCGGCGGGCCGGCGCAGGCGCCGCGCGTCGCCCTGGCGCTGCCGGGCGACGCCGCGGCGATCGCGGCGCTGCTCGCCACGCCCTTGCCGGGCGCGCTGCGCCTGGTGCTGGCCGCGCCGGCGGCAGCCTGCGCCCCGCACGAGGATGCCGGCGTCCGCCATCACGCGGTGGTGGTGCGCAGCGCCGCCGGCGCGGTGCTGGGCCACGGTGCGCGTACGGTGCGGCGGCTGCGCGGCGCGGCGGGTTGGGGCTGGACCGGCTACCTGCACGGCCTGCGTCGCAGCGATGACCTGGCAGGCGACGGCCGCCGCCTGGCGGCGGCACTGCACGAGCTGCAGGCGACGCGGCGCGACGACGAGTGCGCGCACGACCTCACTGCCATCCTCAGCGCGAACCGGCGGGCGCGCCGGGTGCTGGAAGGGGGGCTGCCCGGCGCGCCAGCCTACCGCCATCTCGGCGATTACCGCACCGTGGTGCTGGTCGCTGCCGGCGCGGCGCGCTGGCAGGCCGCCGGCATCACGCTGCGCGCGGGTCTCGCACACGCCGCCGACGCGGTGCGCGCCATGGTCGCCGAGCAGGCCGGCGGCTACGCGCTGGCGGCCGATTTCGCGGCGGCCGGTTGGTGGACGGCGTGGCGCGGCGAGCGCCTGGTGGGCGCGGTGCGCGCCGTCGACCGCCGGGCCGAGCAGGTCGCGGCGGTCGACGGCTACGCAACGGGGCTGGGTTTGGCGCGCCCGCTGCTCAACGTCGCGCTGCGCTTCGCGGGCCGGCCGACCCTGCCCGCACCCGGTGCGGACCTGGGTCTGATATACGCGGCCCATCTGACGGTGCCGGACGCGGACCCCAATGTGGTGCGCACCCTGCTCGCCGCAGTGGCGCGTGCCAGCGACGCTCGACGGGTGGTCTGGGGACTCGGTGCCGGCCATGCGCTGCGAACTGCGCTCATGCGCCTACCGGGCTGGAACCTCGACAGCCGCCTCTACGCGGTGGGCGGGCCCCCGTCCGCCGGTGCGCCCGCAGCGAGCCCGGAGGCGGCGTGGCTGTGAACGTGCGCCTCGACGCGATGGACAGCCTCGACGGCGCGGCGTGCGACGCGCTCGTCGCGCTGCTGCAGCGGCACTTCGAGGGCGTCGACGCGGTGGGCTTTGCCGCCGACCTCGCGGGCAAGACCCACGTGCTGCGCCTGGTGGCGGACGACGGTGCCGGGCTGGTGGGCTTCACCACCCTCGACTACCGGCGGCGGCCGGTTGGCGGTGAGCCCGCGGCGCTGCTCTATTCCGGCGACACCATCGTCGACCCGGCGGCATGGTCGGATGCCAGCCTGGGCGGGGCGTGGATGGCGGCGGTCCTGGCGTTGCACGCGGGGGCCGGGCCACCGGTGCCGTTGTGGTGGCTGGTGCTGACCTCGGGCGTGCGCACCCACCGCTATCTGAGCGCGTTCGCCTGCCGCTATGCGCCGGCCACGGCGGAGCGTCTGGACGGCGACGCCGCCCGCTTGCTGCCAGAGCTGGTGCGCGAGCGCTTCGGCGCCGACTACGATCCCGCCGCGGGCGTGGTGCGCTTCGCCCGGCCGCAGCGCTTGCGCGGACACCTGGCTGGTTTGCCCCCGCACCTGCGCGGCGATCCGGCGGTACAGGCGTTCCTGGCGGCGAACCCGCACCACGCCGCGGGTGACGAGCTCCCCAGCCTATGCCGGCTTGAGGAGGCCAACTTCACCGCGGCCGGCCGCTTCGCCCTGCGCCGCGGGCGGCGCGCCATGGCAGTCGCAACGCAATGATCGCCGGCGCTCTCAACCGGCTGTGGCACATCGCCTGCCTGCCGGGCGCGCGGCGCTTCGCGGCGGCGCTCGCGGATCCGGGCGCCGTCCAGCGTGCGCGCCTGCTGGCGCTGGTGCGTCGCCACGCGTCCAGCGCCTTTGGCCGTGCCCACGGCTTCGCCGCGGTGCGCAGCGTCGCGGATTTCCGCGCGCGCGTGCCGGTGCAGGAATGGGCGCAGGTGGCGCCGTGGGTGGAACGCATCCGCCGCGGCGAGCAGCACGTGCTTGGTGCTGAGGCAGTGACGCGGTTGCTGCCCACCGGCGGCAGCGGCGGCGGCAGCAAACTGATCCCGTGGACCGCGGGTCTGGCCGGGGAGTTCGCCGCGGTGCTGGCGCCGTGGATCGCGGATCTCCAGCGCCGCCACCATGCGGTGCTGGATGGGCCGGCCTACTGGTCGGTGTCGCCGCGCATCCCGGAACTCGCCGGCGGGGCGCTGCCGGTCGGCTTTGCGGACGACAGTGCCTATCTCGGCGGCGTGTGCGCGGCGCTGGTGCGGCCGCTGCAGGCGGCGCCCGCGGCGCTGCGCGGGTTCGCCAACGTCGAGGACTTTCGCTATGCCACGGTGCGCTGCCTGCTGGCACGTCCGGAGCTGCGCCTGATCTCGGTGTGGCATCCGTCCTTCCTGGGCCTGCTGCTCGACGCCGCGCGCACCCACCGCGCGCGCCTGTTGCGCGATGTCGCGCACGGTGGTCTCGATCTCGCAGTGCCGCCCGCGCTGCTCAGCACATTGGCGCCGTGGTTGGGTGCGCAGCCGCGCCGCGCCGCGGCGCTGGCCACCGCCGACTGGGACGACGCGCGTCAGCTGTGGCCGCACCTGGCGGTGGTCAGCTGCTGGGCCGACGGCGCTGCCGCAGTGCCGGCCGCGGCGCTCGCGCGCAGGCTCGGCGGTGCGGTGCTGCAGGCCAAGGGGCTGCTCGCCACCGAGGGGGCGGTGAGCATCCCGTGGGGCGGCCGCACCGTCGCCGCGGTGACCGGCGCGGTGCTCGAGTTCCTCGCCGCCGACGGCACGCCGCACTGGCTGGATGAGCTCGACGACGGCGCCACCTATACCGTGGCCATGACCACGGCGGGCGGGCTGTGGCGCTACCGCCTCGGCGATCTGGTGCGCGTGGAGGGCTTCGTCCAGCGCACGCCGTGCCTGCGCTTCCTCGGCCGCGGCGATGCCACCGTCGATCTGGTCGGCGAGAAGCTCGACGAGGCCTTCGTCGCCACCTGCCTCGCGCAGGCGGCGCCGCAGGCCGGCTTCGCGCTGCTCGCGCCGGCGCCGGGCGGCAAGACCGGCTACATCCTCTATAGCGACCAGTGCGATGCCGACGTCGCCGTCAGACTCGAAGCAGCGCTGGCGCGCAATCCCCATTACGCCCTGGCGCGCAGCCTCGGGCAGCTCGCGCCGCTGCGCTGCGCGCTGGTCGGTGCCGGTGCCGAGGCCATCGTCCTGGCGCATCGCGCGGCGGGACGGGTGCTGGGCGCGGTCAAGCCGGTGGTGCTCGACGGCGATCCGGAATGGGGGCGGCGCCTAGCCGCGGTTCACGTGGAGGGCGCGCCATGCTGAGCCCGCGGCAGACCGGCGACGGCCCAAGCGGCCGCGGCGAGCAACGCGCCGCCGAGCACGTCGACCAGCACGTGCTGGCGCGTGGTCAGCGTGGCGATGGCGATGGCGGCGCCCCACGCCCACACCCACCACGGCCACGAACGGCAGGCCAGCACCACGCCGACGTAGGCGACGTGCAGACTGGGCAGCGAATTGTAACCCTGGTCGGCGCGGTGCAGCGCGGTGAATATCGCGCGGCCGAACGCATCCTCGGGCAGCGGCCCCGCCACCATGGTCAGCGGTGCGGCGAGGAACACCGCGTAGGCGGCGACCATGGCCAGCAGCGCGGCGCGCAGCAGGCGGCGATAGGGGATTGCGTCGGCGCACCAGGCGGCGAGCAGGGTGTAGGGTCCCAGGCTGAGGTAGACCGCCACGGACAGCGGCAGCCACGGCAGCAGCCCGTCGAGCGGCGAGATCCAGGCGGCGGGCGGTCGCGGGTGCAGGTGGACGGCCAGGGTGGCGACCGCGGGATAGGTGGCCGAAGCCAATCCCCACATGCCGAGCATGGCCAGCACGCGGGTGCGCCGTCGCGAGAAGCGTCCGTCCGGGGCGTGATCACCGCCGTCCGCGTCCTCCGCTGCTGTCGCGCCGCTCCATACCATGTCTCCACCTCATCGGCGCGGACGTGCGGTCAAGCTCCTGGTCCGTCCTGGCGCAGACGCGCGCGGCCCGCACCATCTGCTGCAGCGGCCCGCGTCCCAATCATGGAGGCCTCATGAAACCGTTCCTGCGCGCACTCGCGCTCTGCTGGCTGCTGATGACCGCACTCGCCGCGGTCGAGGTCGAGGTCGAGGCCGCGCCCGATGACGGCCGCGCTGCCGACCACGCCGCGCTGCGCGCCCTGCTCGAGCGCGCGGTGGCCGCGCTGAACAGTGGCGACCCCGCGCGCCTGGGCGACTGCCTGGCCCCGGGCCTCGACCTGACCTTCGCCGACCAGCATCACTTACGCAGCATCGCCGAGCTCACCGCCTACGCGACCCGCCTGCGCGTGGAGCACGACATCACTGCGATCACCTTTGCTCCAACGAGCGACGGTCCTGCGCGCTTCCTTGGCGAAGATGTGGCCATCGCCACCGGCACCTCGCACGACACCTTCGTCGGCGGCGGAGCGCCGCTGGTGATCGACTCGCGCTGGACGGCGACGCTGCAGCGCAGCGCGGACGGCTGGCGCATCGCCACCCTGCACATCGGCGTCGACCTGATGGACAACGCCATCCTCACCGTCATCCGCCGCACCGCCCTGATGTGTGCGCTGGGCGCCGCGGTGGTGACCCTGCTCGTTGGCTTCCTGCTCGGCCGCTGGCTGGGCCGCCGCCGCGCCTGACGCCGTGGACCTGCGCCACTCCTGGTACCCGCTCGGCCGCAGCGCCGATCTCGCCCGCGGTGCGGTGCGCGCTGTCGAGTTGGCAGGCACGCGCCTGGCGCTGTTCCGGGGTGCCGACGGCGCGGCCGGCGCCCTGCTCGCGCGCTGCCGTCACTTCGGGGCGGACCTCGTGCACGGGGCGGTGGTCGCGGCCGGCCTGCGCTGTCCGCTTCACCACCGCTGCTACGGCGTTGATGGTGGCGCGACCGGCGCCGTTGGCGCGGCCCAGCCGGCGCTGCCTGTGGTGGAACGCTGGGGGCTGGTCTTCGCGTGGTGCGGCCCACTGCCGGCTGCGCCGCTGCCGGAACCGGACGGCATCGCAGCCGGCCTGGCGACGCGGCCGTCCTTGACCATCGCCGACGCGCCGCTCGGGCTGATCGCCGCCAACGCCTTCGACACCGCCCACCTGGCGCCGGTGCATGGCCGGAACAGCGTCGGCGCGGCGGTGGTCACCGAGCTGGGGCCGCGGCGCATCCGCATCGCCATCACGGCGCAAGTGGCGGGCCGCACGCTGCGCGACCGCGCGCTGCGCGCCAGTGGGCTGGCCGCGGTGCGCATCGAGACCGATTGCTGGGGCGGCAACCTGCTGTTCTTCCACCACCGCGCAGTGGGCACCTGCACGCTGCTCGCCCTGCGCCCCGAGACCGCCGAACGCACCGCGGTGCACGCCGTGAGCATGCGCGCGCGCCCCGCCGGCGCGCTGGCGCCGTGGGACGGCCGCCTGCGCCTGGCGGTGCAGCACCGCGCGATCATGGCCTTCGCCCGCCAAGATCTGCGCGCCCTGCGCGGTGCGCGCAGCGGCCCGGTGGAGCCCGATCCGGTGAGCGACGCCTGCGTGGCGCGCTTCCTCGCCCACGAGCAAGCGCTGCCCAGCGGCGGCTGGGATGCGTGGGGGCGGTCGTGAGCTGGCTGTTCAGCGAAGCCCACCGCGATGAGGTCGCGCTGTTCGCAGAGGCCGACCGCCTGCTCGCGGCGCGGCCGCCCGGTCGCCTGGGACGCGAAGACCTGCGTGCGGCGACCGTGGCGCACGGCTGCGACCTCGCCACCGCGCTGGCTTATCGCGCAGCGCAGGGCGAGCCGGCCAACGCCACCTTCCTCGCGGCGCTCGCGGCGCTGCCGCTGCGCGCCGACGCGCAGGTCGGCCACGGCCAGCGCCTGCTGTTGGTGCCGACCATGTACTACCGTGAGCGCCCGGAGCTGGGTGGGGATGGGCGCCTGATCGGCGCGATCGCCGCGCGCCTTGGCTTCACCGTCGAGACCGCCGCGGTCGCCAGCCTGGGCGCCATCGCGCCCAACGCCGCGGTACTCGCTGAACACCTGCGCGGCTGGGATCGCCCGGGCTGGGTGGTCTCGCTCAGCAAGGGCACCGCTGACCTCAAGCGCGCGCTGCTGGTCGAGCCGGGGCTGGCCGCACGCGTCGCGGGCTGGATCTCGCTCGCCGGCATGCCGGGCGGGACGCCGCTCGCCGATGCGCGACCGGGGCGGCCGATCGCGCACGCGCTGCTCGGCGCGTGGCTGCGCCTGCGCGGTGCGGATGGCGGCATGCTGCCGGAGATGGGCCGTGAGCACGCCTTCAGCCGCGCCGTGCTCGCGCTGCCCGCCGGGATTCCGACGGTCGATGTGGTGCCCATGCCGCTCGCTTGCCACCTGCGCAGGCCGGTGGTGCGCAGCGCCGCGTGGCTGGCGCGTAGCGGCCCGAACGACGGCTACGTGCTGCTCGAGGACGCCTGCATCGCCCCCGGCCACCTGGTGCCGCTGTGGGGCGCCGACCACTACCTGCGCACGCCCGAGCTGCCACCGCTGCTCTACCGCCTGCTGCGCTGGGCTGCTGGACAGCGCCGTGCGGGCTGAGGCGACCGTCATCCCCGGCCGCCTCAACGCGGCGCTGGTGCTTGCGGTGTGCGCGCTCCAGATCGGACTGCTGATCTGCGCCTCACGGTTGCACGGCTGGTGGCTGCTCGCGCCGGGCGTGCCCTTCGCGCTGCTCTTCCTCACCAACTACGCGCTGATGCACGAGGCCTCGCATGGCTCCCTGCACGCGAATCCCCGCCGCAACCGGCTGCTTGGGGCGGTCACCGGCCTGACCTTTCCAACTTCCGCGACGATGATGCGCGTGACCCACGCCGTGCACCACCGCTGCAACCGCACCGATCACGAGATGTTCGACTGCTACTACCCCGGCGACCGCGTGTGGCTCAAGCGCGCGCAGTGTTACAGCATCCTCACCGGGTTGTTCTACGTGATCATCCCGCCGGGGGCCTTCGCGGTCGGCTTCCTGCGCCCGCTGCTGCTCAGCGGTCCGTTCAAGCGTGCGCGCAGTGCGGCGGTGCTGTTCGACGACTTCACCGCCGCTGAACGCCGCCTGGTGCGCCGCGAGTGCGCAGCGCTGGTCGCCCTCTATGCGCTGCTCTTCGCCAGCGGCGCACTCAGTCCGGGGCCGGTGCTGCTGCTCTTCGCGCTCGGCGGCTGCCACTGGTCGACCCGCCAATATGTCACCCACGCGTGGAGCCGGCGCGAGGTCATGACCGGCGCCCACAATCTCACTCCGGGCGCGCCGCTGATGCGCTGGATCCTGCTGAATGGGCACTGGGACCAGGCGCATCATCGCTGGCCGATGGTGCCGTGGATCCACCTGCCCGGGCTGGCGGCGGAGTGCACCGCGCCGATCCCGTTCTGGCGGCAATACCTGAGCCAGTGGAGGGGGCCGCGACCAGTGGCACGCCCTGGACCAGTGGCGCTGCCGAACGTGGAATGGCGGCGCGAGGAGGTCTTATCCTGAGCTGGGGCGGGATCGCCGTGGCGCGAGGAATCAGTCTGGCGCGCTCTTAGGAAACGACGCACCCCCGGTGGTCGCCGGGGGTGCGTCGATCGCGCACATGCGGGAGGTTACTTCCCGGCCGCTTCCTGGGCGATGGTCTTGTCGTCCATCGCAGCCTTGACGTACTTCGCCGGGTCCTTCTTGATCTTGGTGGCCGAACCTTCCGAGCACACGCCGATCCAGATGGTCTTGCCGTCGGCGGTCTTGGCCTCGACCGGCGGGATGCTGGGGTCGATCTTCTTGCCCGAGATCGGGCACACGGTGTTCACCGGCTTGTGCTCATCGGCGGCGTCGGCGGCCCAGGCGGTGGCGCCGAACGAGAGCGTGACGAGCAGGCAGAGCGAGGAGCAGAGGCGCATGGGGTTTCCTTGGTCGGAAGATGGAGGTGACGGAAGCGCTTGGCCGGTCCGGAGGGATCCGACTCGGCAGCAGGATATGCACGCAGGAGTCAGGGCCAAAGGGAAACCACGTCCTCGTGGCGCAGCGGCCGTGGGTCTCTGACAATGGCGTCGGCACACGGCCAGCACGCCCGTGCGTGGCCGCGGACGCTCAGCCCAGCTGGGTCAGGAACTTCGTTCCGATCCCGATCGGCTTCTCCAGCGGGATGCCCGCAGCGACCAGCAGCGAGCTGACCAGGTCACCCTGGTTGCCCTGGCAGTCCGGCACAAAGCGGCCCGGCCGGATGGTGCCGCCGCCCTTGCCGGCGATGATTGCGGGCAGGTTCTTGCGCGCGTGCTTGTTGCCGTCCTCCAGACCTGAGCCCCACATCATGATGCTGTGGTCAAGCAGCGTGCCGTCGCCCTCGCGCAGCTCGTGCATGCGGGTGACGATGTGCGCAAACTGCGCGATGTTGAACTGGTTGATCTTGGTGAGCTTGTCGACCTTGACGGGGTCGAAGTTGTGGTGGGTGAGCGAGTGGTGCTCGTCGGTAAAGCCCAGCTCGGGGTAGGAGATCCCGTTGGGGGTCGAACCGATGAGCGTGGCCACGCGCGTGGTGTCGGTCTGGAAGGCGAGCACGATCAGGTCGCCCATCACCCGCATGTACTCGCTCAACTTCGGCTTGCCCTCCGGGATGTCGACGTGGATGGTCGCCGACGCGCTGCCGTCCGCGGCGGCCGCGGCGCGCGCCGCGGCGGTCTGCTGCTGCCGCTCCAGGGCGGCGACGCGCCGCTCAAGGGTGCGGATGCCCTCCAGGTACTCGTCGAGCTTGCGCTGGTCGCCGCCACTCAGGCCGCCGCGCAGGTCCTTGGCGCCGCCCAGCACGAGATCGAGCATGCTGCGGTCGAGGTCGTCGCCGGCGGTCGCGCCGCGGCCCAGTGCCGCCGCGGTCAGCGGCCGTGAGGTGAACAACCGCTTGAAGGCGTTCGCGGGACTGGTCTCGGCCGGCACCGGCTGGGTCGACGAGCTGAAGCTGCAGTGCGAATAATAGTTCTCGTTCAACCCCTCCTGGTTCTCTTTGTGGTTCTGCGGCATGGTCGCCAGTTCGAGCGACGGCAGCGCGGTGTTGGCGCCGATGTGGTTGGCCGCGATCTGGTCGGCGGAGATGGCGATGTGGATGGTGTCGCGCCGATGGACGTCCGGCAGGGTCGCGGTCAGCCAGGTGGACAGCTCAAGCGCGTGCGGCGCGCCGCCCAGGCCGGTGATCGGCACGCCTTCGATGCCTTTCAACGCCAGACACTGGCCCATCAGCGGGCGCAGCGCGTCCCAGGCCGGTGGCGGTGCCGTCAGGAAGGTGGCGGGATCGGTCGGCCAGAATGCCGTCTCGATGACGCCGTGCGGCATGTACATGAAGCCGAGGCGCACCGGCGGCTTCCACGCGGTGCCCGAGGGCGGGTCAGCCCAGCCCATGGTCTCGAGCAGGGGCAGGGCCAGCGCCACGCCCAGGCCCTTGAGGCAGGTGCGGCGGTCGATCAGCCAGTTCTTGCGCATGGGTTGGTCTCCAGGGCTCAGTCGGCGAGACGGCGGTTGAGGAAGGGATAACTGGTGACCACCGCCATGACCAAGCTCTGCAGGCGGTAGCCGTCGTTGGCGATGGCCGCGGTCAGCTGATCGACCACGACTTCGTCATAACCTTCGAGCTGGCGGCACAGCGCATAGGCGAGCAGGCGGCCGGTGAGGTTGCGACAGAAATCGTCCTGGCGGCCCGCGATGATGCGCTTGAGCTCGGCGGGCGAGGTGAAGCGCTGATCACCCGGCAGCTCGCCGCTGGCGTCGACCGCGCCGCCGGCCTCGTCCTGCGTGCGCCAGCGTCCGATGGCGTCGAAGTTCTCCAGGCCGAAACCGATCGGGTCGAGGATCTTGTGGCAGCTCGCGCAGACCGCGTCGCTGCGGTGCAGCTCGGTACGCTGGCGCAAGGTGAGGTGGGCGACCTTCGCGGGATCCTGTTTGTCGAGCGGCGGCACGTTGGGCGGCGGTGGCGGAGTGGACTCGCCCAGCACCTGCTCCAGCACCCACACGCCCCGCTTGACCGGGCTGGTGCGGTTGGGGAACGACGTCATCGCCAGGATCGCCGGCATCGCCAGGATGCCGCCGCGGTTGGCGTCACGCAGCGCGACGCGGCGCAGCTGCGGGCCGCTGGCCGCGTCCGGGATGCCGTAGACCGCCGCCAGCGGTCCGTTGAGGAAGGTGTAATCACAGTCGATCAGCTCGCGCACGCTGCGGTCGCCGCGCAGCACGCTGTCGAACAGCAGGCGCGCCTCGTCGTACATGGCGGTGCGCAGCTCACGGGTCATCTGCGGGAACTTGCGCTCGTCGAAGGCCTTGTCCGCGAGCTTGTCGATGCCCAGCCACTGCGCGCCGAAGCCGTCGAACAGCGCACGGGCGCGCGGATCGGCGAGCAGCCGGCGCACCTGCGCGGCGAGCACCGCCGGCTGGTGCAGCGTGCCGGCGTCGGCGAGGCGGTCGAGCTCGTCATCGGGCATGGTCGCCCACAACAGATAGGACAGCCGGGCGGCGAGCTGGTGGTCGCCGAGCGGAACGATCGTCGCGCCGGCGGCCACCGGCGCATCGGGCGTGATGAAGAGGAACTGCGGCGACACCAGCACCGCCTTCAGCATCAGCCGCACCGCTTCGCTGAACGGCGCGCCCCGGGCGTCGGCGAGGGCGAAGACCTTGAGCAGCACGTCCAGCTCGCCGGCAGTTGGCGGCCGACGGTACGCACGCCGCGCCACCTGCGCGGCGATGGCGCGCGCCGCCTCCGCCGTGCCGGAGCGCGCAGCGGGCAGCGCCGGGATCAGCCGCAGCTGGGCCGCGGTGGGCGGTGCGCCCGGCGGTGCGATGACCTGGTCAAGCACCGCACCGGCGACCAGCAGGTATTCCTCCATCAGCAGCGGCGAGATGGTGTTGGTGTAGCCGGCGCCGAAGATCTCGTCTGGCAGATCCTTCGCGATCTGCGGGTCGACGTCGAAGAGGTCGTGCAGCGAGTTGGCGTACTCCACCTTCGACAAGCGGCGGATGACGAAGGTACCGGGATCGCGCGGGCTGAGGTGCTTGAGGCTGGCCACCCACGTGGCGATCACCGCGCGCTCGTGCTCGGCGGGCTGTTTCTCCGCCTGCTCCGGCGGCATGTCCTGGGCATGGATCTTGGTGATCGCGAGCTTCCACAGCGGCCGGTAGGCGACGGCGAAGGGATCCTTCAGCGCGTTGACGAAGGTGAAGTCGCCCTTGCGCTTATTCTCGCCGTGGCAGCGCTCACAGTAGGTCATCACGAACGGGGAGATGTCGTGGTCGAAGGCCTGTCTGGCACTGGCGCGAAGGGCGTCACTGGTCGCTTCCACCGCAGGCTCGGCCGCCAGCGCTGCCGCACTGCCCATCGCCAGCAGCGTCACCAGCGCCGTGACCGCCAGCCGGGTGTGTCCGGGGCGCCATGAGCGGGCGCGCGCTGCACGGCGGAGGACCATGCAAAGGATTACCGCCCGCGCAGATAACGTTGAGGAGTCGACGCCAGCGACGGGGTGTGTGATAGTCATGACGCCAAGCAGTACGGCGCCCGAAATCAGGCCCTGGTCGCCGCGCCTGAGGCCAAGGCGCTGGATGATTTGGCCAATTCGGAAGCAGCGATGCGCTCACCCGGGCCATGGCGGAAGCATGGCCTCGCCAGTCCTCCCAGATGATGCAGCCGATTCAGGTGGGCAGCGACCGCACGCCCTCATCGGCGTGCATTGCTGTGCGATGTGGCACCCTGCTCCGAAGTCGCCCAGCGCGTGATGGGGCATGCTGCGCGTCTGTGTTTCTCACGTCAGATCCGCACTGTGCTCGACAAATTACCAGGTTCTTCCAGGCACACGACGCAGGTTTCCGATCTTCGCGCACGGGAATTCAGGGGATGCTCGGCGTCACGGCGGACCGCGTGAACCGCGGCTCGCCGCTCGACGTGTGGGGTGGCGCCGGTGGATGGGTCCGGATCCGACGCAGGCCTGCGTCTCTTGGACATGAGCATGACGCGCACGGACTGCGGCATCTGATGCATTCCCGGCAGATTCCTGGTATGCTCTCCCGCAGACCTCACCTCCCAGCCCCACGCACCATGACCAAAGCCGCATCCCCGCGTGTGATCCTTCCGGCCACCCGCGCGTCCCGCCAGGGCTTCACGCTCTTCGAGGTCGCGATCTCGCTCGGTCTGGTCGCCTTTGGCGTGGTCAGTGTGCTGATGCTCTTCCCGAGCGGCCTCAAGGCGCAGCAGATGGCGCGCTTCCAGATCTACGCGGCCGCCAAGGCCGAAGAGATGATCGAACAGTTCAATGGCGTGCAGACCAGCAACCCCGCCGTCGATTCCGAGGGCCTGGAGATGTGGGACCAGCCGGTCTCCTACCGCGCGCAGACCTGCGACCTTGAGTCGAAGCTGTCCAGCCACCGCTATGGCATCATGCCGCTGCCGCTCGAACTGGCGCGGCGCCTTGACAGCGATGGCGACGAGATCAAGGACATCCTCGACCAGGGCGGCTACATCTACTTCTCGCAGCCCCTCGCCAGCACCGGCACCGAGGAGCAGGGCGCCGCGCAGTCGCCGCCCAACGAGGCGCAGCGCATGATCTTCGCCGTGAAGGGCTTCGCCCAGGAGAACTGCATCGCCTCGTTCCCGATGAAGAACTGGCCCTACCACACGCCTATGCCGTCGCCGCCGCTGCAGTTCAGCCACATGGCGGACAAGTTCCTGCCCCTGCGCAACTACACCGAGTCGGGCTACTCGAACTACTACTCTTGGCCGTGGATGGACATCGACGACCAGAACGCCGTCAGCGCGAACGTGCGCAACAACGCCGAAAACTTCTGCTTTCCGTGGGAATGCGCGCTCGGCAACGGCGATCCCGACATCCAGAAGGTCTATGATTGGCCGGACACCACCAGGCCCGGCAAGCACGTCGGCTACTTCCCGTACGCCTGCGGGCGGCTGTGGGAACGCAGCGGCTTCAACGGCAGTGCCAACGAGTTCTACCCGACCCACCTGACCACGGACGCCACCCCGGGCTCGACCACCACCGGCGGCGACAAGGGCGAGTATCCTTCGCGGCCGAGCGTTTTGCGCTACGTCGCCTGCACGCTGTGGTACGCGCACACCAAGAACACCCTGCACGCCTTCGGCAGCCCCATCGACACCCCGGGCGATCCGTACGCGGCGCCCACGTGCGCCGAGGAGTACCAGTGGGAAGAGGTGCAGGCCTTCCGCTTCCTCTCGCACGCGGCCACCTGCCTGACCGGCTGGTACTCGTACAGCAATGCCGCCGAGACCGAGGACCTCAGCCGTGGCGTGCACATCACCGCCGGCCTGGTCTCCTTCAACGGTCTGCCCACCCCGGCCGGCCTGATCACGCACAATCTGGTGCAGTACTACCACGAGCGAGCGCTCTTCCTGGTCAACCGCTTCGCCGCCAAGTATCCGTACGACTGGGCCGTGCCGCGGCCGCTGGCGCGCGTCACCATGATGGACTTCCCGCTGCTTGAAGCCGATCTCTTCAGTCCGGCCCTGCCGGCGGGGCTGCCCGCGAATCCGCTCTACAACTCGACCAACTCGACCGGCGCCATCACCATCGACAACTCGTCGTGGACGCACATCTTCGGCCGGACGAACACCGATAATCCCCAGCAGTGGCGCGCGCTCAGCCCGGAACCGATCCGTCACGTCGGCACCAGCGCGACCTTCCCCACCAACCCCATCACCACTCCGATGCAGGTGGGTGGCTACGATCCCACCTCGCAGTTCGGCGACATCGACCACTTCAACCTGACCGCCAAGTTCGAGGCCGCCGAGCGCTGCCGCGAACTGGTGTTCTGGACCGCCGATTGGCAGTCCTACGAAGACTTTGAGACCCTGCCGAGCGCGCCGGTCGACGCCAGCAAGTATCCCTTCGCCTCACCGCGTTGCGACTGGCACGCCTTCAACAATCGGGTCTACACGCAGATCACCCGCCAGTTCAGCGATCGCCTGTGGGACGTGCAGTTCCGCGACGAGCAGCTGTGGTCGTACCGCAATCCCGAAAAGACGCTGCTCTATTTCGTTGATCCCACCAACCTCGCCACCGGCACCGACATGTCGAACAACATGGTGCTGAACAAGCCGTGGACCGATTATCCGGACAAAGGCACCGCAGACCAGAACCGCAAGACCTTCAATGGCATGTTCGGAGCCGATCGCAACTATAACAAGAAGCTGGACCGCGGCCCGGTGCCGAAGTCGGTGCGCCTGCGCGCGACCAGCGTCTCCCGCTTCAATTACTACGATCCGCGCGTCCAGGCCATCCTACGCTGAGGGGGACCCCATGAAACGCATCGACCTTCCAGCCGCCGGCTTCACCTTGATCGAGATGATGATCGCGATCGCGCTCGGCATGCTGATCATATTGACCGCAGTCGCCGGCTTCCGCACCGCCTCAACGGCGGTGACCTCTGCCAACCGCCTGTCACTGGAGAACAACCTGCTGCGTGCCGGCTACTGGGAAGCGCAGAACCAGCTCGACTTCTGGACCAACCTCGACGATCCCAATCAGCCTGATGCCGGCCGCCCGCTCAAGGCCATCGGCCTGATCACCGACTGGACCGGGCAAGGCCGCCAGCACGGCATGCCTTTCACCCCGATGTACGGATCGACGTCACCTAGCCTGGAATCCACCGGCATTTGGCCGCGTGGCGGCACGGTCCCGCGCAACGCCCCTTCCAGCGGTCTGAACGGCATCATGCCGGGCCCATCCGGCCACCCGACCGCGACCGACGCCCAGACCACTGACACGCTCGAGCTGGATAAGGGCTGGGACCCGACCTTCGCGTGGGCGCCGCACGATCCGCGCACCTGGTCGCGCGCCAACATGGCCGAGAAGGATCGTGACGGTTCTCTCGAACGCTCCGACATCATGCCGCCGATGATCAACGGGCGCTACGCCATCTTCGGCAACACCGGCCCCGGCGCGACCCTGCGGTCGTACAACATCGTTCCTGACTTCAATGATCCGATGACGTCGCAGACGCCGATCAACGTGACCTACTCCGGCTATTCCAGCGGCGGCGTCCACCCGTGGTACTACCGCCAGCTTGATGGGCTTATCAACGCCATGGGCTATGCCGCGTTCTGCGACTACCTGCCCCCAAACGCGATCTACACCTGGTACTCCGACAGCGGCGACCGCACGCCGGGCGACATCAACAAGTTCGGCATCTCGCCCAACTACAATTTCTGCAACTGGGACGGTAACCAGCGCAGCTCGCGCGGCATCTACCGCAACACCTACGCGACCTCGTTCGGCTATCTCAATCCGCGCTCGTCCGATACCTATCGTCAGACTGGGACCCCCAGCCCACCCGGCGGCAACAATTTGCGTCAGTGGCATTACCAACACTACGAGTCCGACTATAACGCCTATGACACCGCCGCGGGCGGCTGGAGCGGCGTGGTCGACCTGCAGTGGTTCCTTAGCCACACCTGCATGCCCGAGAAGCTGATGACCCAGATGCCCGCCGCCTGGCCGCAGGTGCAGGTGTGCGTGGGCCGCCTGGTGAAGAACGCCCACTTCGTCGCGGTCGCCAAGGTGCGCCGCACCGCGCCGCTCACTGGCGAGGTCATCGAACTGTCGTGGTGCGGCCTGGGCACCTCGCTGCGCGGGGCCCGCCAGCAGCGCCTGCGCGACGGCCAGGGCTGGGCGCGCTGGGACAACGCGACCTCCGCCACCATCGACCCCAACCTCGACTCCCCACCGTGATGCGACCCGCCATGAACCACCCGCGCCGCGGCACCATCCTTATCGTCGTTGCCGGCATCTCGGCCCTGCTCGCCTCGCTGGCGCTGACCTTCCTGGTGCGCATGCGCAGCGATGTCGAGGAGTCGCAGCTGGTCGTGCAGTACGCCCAGGCCAAGATCATGCTCGCGGCCGCCTGCAACTATGTGCAGGAGTCGTCGCGCATGGGCTGGGACCGCTACCCGCTGAAATCGTCCGGCGCCTCGCCAAGCACCCCGCTGGTCGATGGCCTGCACATCCACGAGGAGGCCTTCGGCTGGATCGACGAGCGCGATGGCCGGCTTGGGCCGCTCGACCGCAACGGCCAGCCCTTCGCTGATCTCACCCCGGGCGGAAAGTGGCCCGCGGTCGGCACCTCGGCGCGCTGCCCGATGTACGTGATGAAGCGCCCGCCCTACGCCACGCAGTTGACCGCCTGCTACAATCCGATGAACCGCGACTCGACCTCGCCGGACTTCTGCTGGCCCCTGCTGAAGTACCCCGACCCGCAGCCGGTGACCTCCAACGGCTGGACCAGGGCTGGCGGCCCGAGTAGCGCGACCAACACGCGCTACGTCGACTTCGAGACCGGCGACCGCACCCCGCAGCCGCAGACCACGGGCAAGTCGTGGTTCCGCGTCTACCGCGATGGCCCGGGCACCTTCGTGGTGACCTGCGGCTCCGGTGGCACCCTGGGCTTCCGCGACTGGACCACCGAGGTCGTGCCCCAGAACCAGACCGGACTTTTCGGCGGCCCCGGTGGTCAGACGCTGTTTGACGACCTCAAGTCGACCGAGATCCGCATCTGGTACCGCATCGAGTGGACCGCGGCCTCGACCGAGGTCTCGTACCACAACCTCGATCACGATTTCGGCCACATCTGGGAACATTACGAGAGCTGGCCGCCCAACGCCAGCCACACCTGGAGCGGCGCCGTGCGCACCCAGACGTGGATGAAGAACCCGGTCGGCACCATCCGCTGGATCCAGCGCCTGGTCACCGAGCCGACCAGCTGGTGACCCTGCCCAGCGCGGACGCTCAGACGAACGCGAAGACGTAAGCCGCGAACACCACGGACACCAGGCCGGCGGCGGCGGCGAAGCCCCACAGCAGACTGCGCTTCCGCGCGGCGATGGCCATGGTCGCCACGATCACGCCCAGCTGGGCGGCGAGCATGCCTAGGAAGAACCGCGCGCTGCGCGCATGATGGTGCTCGGCGGCGTGGTTGCTGCGCGCGACCGACAACTCTTCGAGATTGGCGATGGTCTGGTTGAGGTGCGCCTCGCTCGCATAGCGGGCGGCGTTCCAGCGCAGCCGGGCGGCGAGCAGGCTGCGCTGCAGCAGCCGGGTCTGCGCATCGCCCGCAAGCGCGTGCAGCTGCGCCTCGCCCTGATCGATGGTCTGGGCGATCGGCCTGGTTGTCTGGTCGTAGGCAAGCGCCAGGTCGCGGGCGCCGCGCAGCGCCGCCGCGACTTCCGGGTCCGAGACCGGCTCGTCAGCGACGCGGGATTCCGTGCCGGTCTGCAGCCCGGCGATGCCGGCGGCGATGCCCGGTGGCAAGGCCGCGGCAGGGGGCGCGGCGGTGGCGCCCGCGGCAAGGGCCTGGAGCGCCGCCTGCCCCTGCGGCGCATCCATAAGCTCGATGAGGCGGTCGCGCGCGCCCCCCGCCGGCAGCCCCTTCACCGCCGTGGCGAACGCCGCGGCAGCGAGCGGCTGGACCTGCTCGCGGTCGTTCAGCAGGTCGAACTCCTGCACCAGGATGGTCTCGCGCAGGCGCTTGGCTTGGTAGTAACCCCATTGATCGCCCGCCTTGGACTGCTGCTGGGCCGCCAGGGAGCGCAGGTACTGCGCCTTCGACATCTCGCTGGAAGACAGCCCCGCCAGCGCGGTCGCGACCACCGCCATGATCACCGGCGTCGATGCCAGCACCTTGCCCCAGCGCGTCGGGGGGATGTCCGCTTTCACCGCGTCGGGGATCTCGACCTTCATGGGCACCACCTCATGCCGGGTCAGGTAGTCGGCTTTCCTGGGCGGGTCAAGGCGGGATGGGGAGAGGAATAAACCATCGGTGTGGCCATCAGCCGTCACGGACGGGAGTGCCATCGCGGAAACAAAAAACCCTCGGCTTGCGCCGAGGGTTTCCACGTGGTTGACCAGGCGGGACGAGTGCCGAGCAATTCTCTGGTTGTAAGTCCTTTGATGACAATAGGCCCGATAAGCATGTAGCCTTAAGCTCAACACTTGGGGAGGGGGAAGGGAACGATCTACGACGGCCTTTGGCGAGTCTGTCTTGACAGGCAGGCGGACTATTGCGTCATTAGTTCGCATTCAATCACTTACTAAGCAGTGGCCGCTTTTCAGATTGCCGAGACGATCCGGACTTTATCCACCCCTAAGGTACTTTTTTCGAAAGAACGACAATGTGGGATAGTGAATTCGACATGAAGACGAGGTGAGGCGTGCCATTCAAATCGCCGACGTGTATTTCTCTGACTCCATTATTTTCATCTTCCTTATTCTCTAACCTTACGAACACCATGTCTGGTCGACTATTATAGCATTGCGCATGACCTGCAATAAATTCTTCCGCAAAATGAATATATTCCTTAGCCAAGGAATGATCATCTTTCGCCGCGTTCAATATTTTATCTGTATCCTCCACTTTTATGTGCAAAAGTGCATATAGTATATGAACGCTGGCGCGGTATTCTTCCGTAGATTTCGAGGTTAGTCCCATACGCAGGTTTAAAAAAACGGCATTTAGAATTCTCAGCGTTTCCGCATCAGCGGGCGTCACCTTGCGATCCGGCCCAGCAATGGGCGTAGCTACGTATTCTTCACGAGATGAACCTGGAACCAGCGCGTGTATTGAGGCATAAAATTCATGACGCTTAGATAAAAAGCGTTGAAAGTCTTCGGTTTGGGCGCTGTGCATCATCCAATTTCTGCTCAAATCAATGTATTCCAACATCTTGTCGGCAAAGTTTTGATCCTGTAATTCCGCATGGAGCTGACGACTGCGCTCATCCGTTGCCTTTGAGGTAGCCTGCAGCTCATCGGCGTATGTCCAGGCATACTCAATACTGTGCTCAGTGGGGTTTCCCGCCGCAATTAGTGCCAAGTAGTCAGCCTTTGTGTGCTCTTCTCCATGGCACGGAAGATGAAAAAAAAGTAGGTAAGGGAAGAGTGCGCGCATGAGGTATTCCTATTCGACAATGATTCTGAATGAGCCATCAATGTCTCCTGGGCCATGGGCCGGACGCAGGACATGGTTGGCTAGGTTCATGTAATCGTAGACCCGTGATCCGTAGCCGCAACCACAGACAACACCGCAATTTCCTTTATCATGGTAATAATCATCGACCTGAGCCCCAGCTGGGGGATATGAGCCGATATCAGGATACGGAGCATTGTCCGACATATCATATCTATCTTGCACCCAGTGCGAAGCTATGCCTACCATGTCATATAAGCCAAACGGGTTTGTTGGATATTGACCAATTTTCCTGACGGTCCGATGTCGGTCTCGCTCTTCGCCCCTCCAACTCTCGCGAATAACTGGAACAAATTGAGCCGTCCGCTCTTCGTTTGCAATCTCGTGGTCCGATGTGGCCCAGTATGCTGGATTTCTTGTTCCTCCGCTGCATGCCAAAAGCCACTGAGCGCACGTAGGCAACGAGAATGTTTTTCCATACACCTTTGATATTTTTTTGAGGAATAAATCAACTTCCGACCGACCGATTCCTGTGGCGGGGCACAATTGGTCATCGGATTTAATTAGTGGCATTGACGAGAAGCTATATTCACCCATGAATTCTCGCCATTGACCACGTGTGATGAGATATTTACTGATTTTGAACGGCTTGGTCACCCTTACCGTGAATGCTTTGGCAACGAGATTTGATTCCATGCAAGGAACGAGACAAGTTCCCGGAGGAATTTCGGCAAATTGCAGGTCCGTAGAATACATAGGTACTATTTCACCGATGTTCCGAATATTTCCGCGAGTTGCGGAAATATTTCGTCATTATAGAGGTCAGTTATGAGTTGGAGTCGTTTTGCTTTATCACTGTCTCTGAAAAACTCACGGTTTATCAATGCTATGGTCTTTTTATAATTGGTCAGATCGAATTTCAAGACTCCGCGTTCCAAAATGGCAGCATCCTGAAACGCGTCTTCGATGAGTCGATGGTAAGCTCCAGAAAATTCAGTGGAGACGCTCGTACTTCCGGTTGCGTGCCCTAATGCGATTTTCCCAATAGCATTGTCAGCAGGAGCAAATCCTAAGTTTTTTGCTGCTAGCTCAGGCGTTGGCCAATGACGACTAGCTTTGTTGTTGAACCGCACGGCGTCGACCGAGATTCGCGTCTCATCTATGGCTCGCAAGCACTTCAAAGCGAATGGAGCCTCGGCTTGGGTGCGAAAATTCTGAATAATCCAGGCAAAGGTTTCGCGCGGGACTGCTTCGTGATATCCGCCCTGTTTCAATGCTAATTTCTTGAATTTAGTGTACAGCGCCGTATTCATTTCAAGCGTGCCATCAGGCAAGAACCTCCCGGCCATGTTAACAAATACCTCCCATTTGTCTGAGTATGTCCGAATGAAATTGAATATTCCGCGATTTCCCTTTGCCAAGAAGGCCAGCCATTGCTTGGTAAAACAAGGACCATTGTGAACCAGAATCGGAAATTCACCGACATAATAATCGTGAAAATCCTTTACGATGAGGGTGTAGCAAATGCCTCCAGCGATACCCCTAGAAGATCGGAGAGATGCATCCTGGGTTGTATCAAACGGAATCAAGTGATCAGCCGGAAGAAGATATTGAGCCGGGATCCATTTTATTTGTGATCTATCCTCACTCCTTACCGCAAATGGATGGATGCCCGTGGGGTGCACTTCCCCAGAATGACCATCTGCGAGTTCATAGTTGAAGGAAAGAAATTCTGATGCTTGATTGACAATTACATCCGACACGATTCCGTCGACATGTTTTTCATTTTCGACATCGTACGATGTCACGATATCGCCTACGCGGATTTCACTAATTGGCCTCAATCCTTTGGGGGTTAAGACGGGATCGTCTCCCCTAAAGCAATTAATATCTCGGCAGACTATGCCAACGAACTCGAGCGCATCATTGCTCAACCGCGCAATTGTCCTGACACCCTCGGCATTTTCCAACTCCGCAATAAAGCGAGCCGAGTTTTCAGCCAGGTCTTTAATGCCAGCCTTCGCAGTCCTTGCAAATGCTACGCAGACCTTGCCAGTTAGATTTAGAACGCGCGACCCTCCCCTTGTCACGACTTTGAGCAGCAGCCCTTGGACTGGAACGGGAATTGCGTTTATGATGGCCTCCACGGGATCAATCAACCCTTCATCCCATAGAACAAAATTCACAACAATTGCTGATCCGGCATTTGCAGTAGAAACTATCGAGAAGAGTGATGCCACATTGTGTGCGACTGCAGTTCTTTGCTTTTGGCATATTTCATCAACTATTTTCCTAATATCATCAGTCTTCGTCGGATCGGCAGCCGCTTGATTCAGCGTCATTGCGAGGTTCTGCTCTTCCGTTCCCGGCCTCAGGGCGTTGGCATAGGCATTGATCATAGCATTTCTTGACTCAACCGAAACTAGAACGCCATTATCGTAAATATCTTTTTGGAAGAATTGCTCTACGATTTCCCCTGCGATCGTCCATGGATTCGCGGTATCTTGCACAGTTATAGTGATTAGATTGTCCGCATGCGGGTCTTTATCGACAGATGCGGCACTACCGAAGATATTGAATGCACTGGGGGTATATAAGGAGAAAGTCCCCCATGGGACTCCATTTCGGAATTGAGTTGTATCCATGTATTGAAGCATGGCTTCGCCCTGCACGCCCCCGAGCGCCTTAATTGCCAATCGCAAGGTCTTTTTATCGAGTTTGGTGGCTGTGGCGCCCGTCTTTAACGGGTCTACTGGACTCGAAGAAAAACGAATCGAGACGCCGAGCCGTTCCAGATCTGTTTTATTGTAGTGTATGCCGCGAATGATGACTGTTCCGTCGGCCAATTTGCTCGCACTGTTGTTTATTTTATCTATGACAATGCATTCAGATCGAAGCCAACCGGATTGCTGCGCATCTTCACCGAGGAGCACGAATCCGCTCGGAAATCCCTCGTTATCTACAATGGGATATTCGTTGTCTTGGTCGTCGCCGCGCACAAGCGGCATGGCCACGAAGAGTATAAACGCTAGACTAAAGAGCCGTATAGGCACGGCCCAAAATAATGCATGTGCACTTTTCATATTAAGGTCCTTCATTTTCGAGAAGTTGCGATATCGGCTTCTTGGTAGGCGCGTAGTCGGTGCCATTTATAATGACATGGTTGGGATTCGGGAAATTTGCGTCCTTATAGATCGTAACGGGATAATAAACTCGCAACGTCCCCAAGGGCGTCCTCGTGGATTCAACCGGCTCAAGAAGGTACCTATAGTGAGCACCGCTTGGCTGAGTGCGCGAATAATCAGTCATAATAGGAATGTTCCAGGTCGAATAGCCTCGGTACCCAGCGGCATTTGTTGCTTCAATTTGGAAGAATACATTGTCATAGGGAACGCTATCAAAATGCACTGAACCGGAATGGTTATAATCCAAAGACCTTGGCTTTAGGGCATTGCCTGGATTATAAAGCAAGGGTATATTTCCCAAAATAATGTCATTGGCTGTAATCTTAACCGATTGTATTTGCTTTCCCTCTATCGCATAGTCCGAAGATGGATCAGTAATCGTAACATCATAACTAATGTCGATCCCATTTTGGTTTCCTGAATCGTCTGTTGAAATTGTTGCGGAAACAACAGTCAAATCGATATTGGGATATGGGAGATCCACTGTCGGAGTGTAGTCATTTGATGATTCCGTTTTTCCGGTCTCTTCGTCGATATAGACGATTCGGGAATCCCATACGGTCACGCTCAACGTTTTGCTCATTCGATGTGCCCCGTTTTCCCCCTTATACGGGTCAGGATTTTCTGGACTCGGGCTCTCGAAACCGGGCGTTGGGGAATGAAAGTAAACTGCGCCAAGTTTGATATCTATGTCGCATATCTGCGCCGGTGCGTCACGGGCAATATCGAGATCCAATTCAAGCGCCTGAACGAGCGACCCATTTTTTCCCTCAACAACAAGACGTTGAGCAACTATTGCGATCTTGCCGCTCCGGGTCAATGGATCCGCCTGCGGATCGTAGGATGACGCTGGCTGTGTTATATCGACTCCATTGCCAAGAAAATGCACATAATCGCCTTTTGGATTAAAGTTATTTATAGTCAGCGTATCGTTGAGGAAACCAGCCTCAATCCTGACAGTCATAGTAGTACCTGCAAGCAAGACATCTGGACTCAACTTAACAAAGTTTAACCACCGAAATCCCGCTCGTGAGTTGTAAGCCTTTGCGGGATACGTAAACAGACTTGATGTTCCATAAATTAGGCGAGTGAAGCCAGGATCGATCGCATCGACCATTCTCGCCGGCTGCCCCGGTACTTGAGAAATGAGCGGGTCGACGATCGACCGGCTAAGCGGCAGCGTGCCGCGCAATGCGGGCTGCCCACTCACCGTCACCATTGAAGGAGTCAAAAATTGTACTGAGGCGTGGCTGTCTGGATGAACGCTTTCGACAACCATGGTTTTTTGTGTTGGGTTCGCCCCAATTGCGATGATTCCGTGGTCTTGGACTTGAATCGGAATCGAGTTAGTTTGAGTTTGCCAGGATGGGGGAACGGAAATCACTGCGGGCGCTACTGATATCTGGGGATCGACCCCGACATCGATAGGATTGACAAGAAGACTCGTATATTGAACAACACCATCTGGAGAATCGATAAGCTCCACGTTGTTCACCCTTGCCCCATTCCAATAATCATTGGGGTCGGTGGTGTAGTCCAGCCATCCATCGCGTATTCCGTCTCTGAAGTTTCCGAGAAGCTGCAATTCGATTTCCGCTAGAGTCACATCGGAACTTTTCCCAATAATGAATCGGTAGGCATCCTGGGTGGGCGGAAATAGCTTATCGAAAATTGGACGCTCCGACGCGCTTGCGTTATTGCCGTATCCTGAAGTATCGAATATATAGTCCTTCCCCCCATGGCCATTAGGCGGTCCGTGATAACGGACGTCTAATCGTTTCCGATTCATGTCGCGTGAAATGGGAGCCGATCTGTTTCCGAGGAAATCTTCCACGATTACTGTCACCTTTCCGGCCCCCGATCCGGGAATCTCCACGGGTTTGAGTAGCCTCCATCCGGAGACTGAGGGTACCCCCAGCCCAGTAGAATCGGGATTATTTGGTCCAGAAAGTTCGCGGGGTAGGATTTGGGCATCGTCCACTGAATCTTGCCAGACGACCGCGGCGTCTGGTGTACTGACTACCCATCGTGCTGGGCTTATCTCAACATAGGCTCCTAAGCTTGTGTAACGATTGACAAAATCGCCGTACTGGCTCGAAAGGAATGCTCCGACTTGTGCGGAAGGCTTCTCGCGTTTGACCCACATCTTGAACTGATCGCTTTCGAGAGTGTTTCCTGCCCTGTCCCTGAGGTGCACGTGTAAGGCATAGCGCCCCTTCTGGGTCAAAAGCGCCAAGGTGTTTGGATCATATTGAACGCTGTCTTCGAGACCGGAGAATCCTGTTATCGTCAAGGTTTGCGCACTTCCATCCGATGAAGGCTCTGTTGATTGCACCGTAAATGCGGACGAAGACGGTGAAGCGGTCACCGAAGCCTGATCAGTCGCGCTTGAAATACCGCTGTCATCGATGACGGTTGCCTCTGCCGTGAATCCAGCCGCATCATATACATTCATGTGACGTTTATCTCGTAACGGAATATTTGTTTCGTCAGAATTCGCATTGAGCAAGATCAAGTCTTGAACATTGGTCGTTGTAGTACGTAGAGGGAATGTCAGGGGATTCGCCAAGGGATCCGAACCGCGCGTTCTGTAGCGCTGCGGAATAGTAAATGCGAGAAGAGGCGGTTTGGTATCCACGATTAGAACCACTGGCACCTGGGTGGTTCCTTTCGCAATGCTATTTCCATTTGTGGCGATCGCCTGGGCCGTAAAGGAGTGTCTACCTTCCGCTAAGGCTCCCAATGGTACTATGCCGTTCGTCACGTCATAAATACTTCCATCATCGCTCAATACCTGAGTGGCTGTTATCGCGCCGGGAATCGCCACTGCGGAAACGGATAGCACGACCGGCCCACCGCTATTGTTCGTGAAGAAGACGGACTCCCCATTGAGCTGGCCGGTTCTGTCACCCGTCAACCCAGATGAAACTCTCAACGTAACCTTGGGAATTCCAGCGGGGAGATTACTGGAATCTCCAGTGATTACTGGCTTACCCGTACTATCGCCGAACGTGATGGTGGCTGTCGTCGCCGGGCTGATGTGGCCAGAGTCGTCCGCGAAATTCAGGGTCAACGTTGACTGTTGTGATCCCGCAGATGAATTCTCGACATGTGCATCGAAACCGCCATTTGCGGTGATTTCACCACGAACTGCAGTGAAGGAAGCGGACGCACTGACAAGGAGATGAGTGATGCCGTAGCCATCAGGGACGAAGCCTAGGGCATCTCCTCCGGCAGTGACTCCCTGGGTGAATTGCACCGATGGCGACGGTAGGTCATCATTGGTAATGGTGTAGAGGAACGTTGCCTGCGATCCGAGGGTCACTCCCGGTGACGCATCGAGTTGCAAGACGATGGTCTTGGCGAACTCCGGTATCGTGCGGTTCACGACCGTGATCGGGATCATCGCCGAGGTCTCCCCGGCCGGAACGGTCACCGTCCCGGTGCTCAGCGTGTAATCCGTAGTGGGGTCGGTCGCAGCGCCATTGATGGCCGAGCCACCGGCCACATGGAAAGGGACCACGAGGGGCGAGGGGCGCGCCTGATCCAGGATCACTTGCACGCTGACGGAGGTAACCGCGTCATCGCCTTGGGCGGCGGCGGCACCGAACGACACCACCGCTGGGCGGCCTGTGCCGTGAATGGTAATTGTGAGCGTCGCCTGGGCGCCGGCGGTCGCATCTTGCAGGCCGGTCAGCTGGAGGGTGAGGGTGCGATCATCGGCCGCCCCGCTGGCGAGAATGGTCAGCGGGAGCGAGGTCGAGGTGGCGCCGGGCGCGAGGACGACGTTGGCGGAGGGAAGGATGAAGTCGGTTCCGGCAACCGCGTTGCCGCCGGCAACCACTACCATGGCCGTGGCGGGAACGCCGCTCGGACCATTGAGACTCAGGGGCAGCGCAATGGTTCCCGCCGTCTGCTCCGCGGCGACCGTCGCTTGGCTGAAGGCCAGCACTGGGAGCGGATCTGCATCATGGATGGTGAGGACCGTGCTTGCGGTCGCGCCCAGCGTGGCACCAACCGGCTGGGACAGGGTCACCACCAGCGTCAGGTCAGGATCATGGAGATGATCATCCAGCAGGGTTACCGGCAGCACGACGCTGGGGCTACCGGGTGGGATGGTGAGTTGGCCTGCGGCCAGGGGCGCAAAGTTGACGCCGGCCTGAGCACTGCCGGCGGTGACCGCATACGCGACCGTCACGGGTAGGCCGCTGGCGGTGCTCAGGGTCACTGGCAGGGCAATCGTACCCGCGGTCTCGAGTGCCTGGATGGCCCCCAGTTGGAAGGCGACCACCGGAAGGGGGTCGGTATCCACGATGGTGACCGTCGCGATGGTCGTCGCTCCCAAGGTGGCATTGGCAGGAGCGCCCAGGGCCAAGGTCACGCTGGTATCCAGGGTATGGATGTGGTCATCCAGCGGCGTCAGTGCGATCGTCTGGTGGGTGCTGCCGGGAGCGAACGTGAGGGTGCCCGCGGGAAGGAGCACATAGTTCGTGCCCGCGACCGCAGATCCTCCGGTGACCTGATAGGCGATGGTGACCGGCAACGGATAGGCATGCGTCAGATCGACGGCGATGAGCGCGGCTGAACCGGCATTTTCCGGAATGGCCGAGCTGGGATCGGTAAATGCCACCAGCGGCGGGAGCACCGGTGCTGGGGCGATGTCGACGAACGCGAGGCTGGCCCCGATAGCTCCAGGACCGGCAACCACGCTGAGCCGGCCATCCGCAACCGTGACCCGCGTCGTCGACTCCACCCAATGCCGTGATCCGGTCAGGGTTCCCGCAAGTGCGGACACGCCTTCGCAGAAGACCTGCTCGCTGGCGATGGAATTGGTGGCGTCGCCGGCAACCACGTGGACGAGGTAGTCGCCATTTGGCACCGCGATCTCCCACAGGGCACCGGCAGGCGTCGGGACGCCGGTGTCGTAGCGCTGATCTGGGGATGCAGCGCTGGCGCGCGCGAAGGCCGTCGCGGTGGAGGTGGCCCAGCCATACTGGAAGCCATTGCCCTGATCCGCAAAGGGCTGACCGCTGTCCGGCAGGTAGCCCGCAGGGGCGGGGATTCCAGCCGGCTGGAAATTGACATGGAGTTCCTGGCCAAGGACAGAGATCAGGACCGTGGCGCTGGTGCTGAGGATCCCATCGCTGGCGGTCAGGCGCAGGCGATACAGACCCGGAACCGTCACGGTCGCCGTGGTCGCCGCCTGGGCTGCGTTCGTGAATTGCACCGGCCCGGGGCCCGAGTCGGCCGTCCAAGCGACGCTCAGCGTGGAGCCAGCCGGCAGTCCATCGTCGTGAATCGTTCCGTTCAGGACGATCGGCAACGTCAGCGCCAGGCTCTGCGTGGGTCCCGCATCAACCACGGGTGGCAGGTCAGCGGGGCCGGCATGGAGGCTTCCCGACAGCGAGCTGATGCTCTGCGCCGGCAGGGTCAGCGTCAGCTGGCCGGCGTGCGGCCGGCGACCGCCCAGGTCCAGAAGACTTGCGGTTTGGCTCGTCCGCACCAGGGCAAGATTCCGGTCCGGCAGGCCGGTGATGCGCACCCGGGCCGGGCGCGCGCTGGTGTTGATGATCTGCGTCATGAAGGTGTTGCGGCCTTCATCGGCGGCAGCGAACGCCTGCAGGACGGGAACCGTGGGCGTAGCGGCGACGAGATGCATCCCCGGTGTAAGGCGGTCTGCGAGCTGTTTAACCACCACTCCGGACGGGTAGAGCCGGCCCGTCGCCGGGTCGGCGAGCGGGAAATCGTTCTGGTAGGACCAGAAGTCGAGCACGGACGCTTGGCCGACGCTCAGCGTGCGCTGCGTCACCAAGGCCAGGCGCCAGGCGTTGTCCCACGTCGAGAACGTGCCGGGATTCGTGCGATAGACCTGGGCGTCGTAGCCGATCTCGGTCGCCCATACCGGCAGGCCATGGCTCGCTGCCAGGGACGCGGCGCCGGCGAAGGCGGCATCGGGACGCGCTTCGGCGTCCCAGGTATGCAGGCCGAGGGCCAGGAGCAGCGGGCGTGCCTGGGCGTCATCCAGGGCAGGCGCGGCGTACGGTACGTCGGAGGCGATGCTGGTGGCATCGCCAGCCACCCAGCCTGTCGTCAACCCGCGGGCGCGGAAGCCCAGCACAGCGCGCACGGCCAGCGGAGCAACCTGGCTGGACGGGACCAGCAGATTGAATCCACCATCCGCTTCATTGAGGGACACGGCCTGGATGTCGATACCGTACAGGTCGTGGGCATGGAGGAGGAAGGCGGTGATCGCGGCGGTGAAGGGCACCTCCATGCCGGGTGCCAAGGATCTGGCGGTGACCGCGCTCGGATCGGTCACCATCCAGTCGGGGGCGTCCCAGATGCTGGCGATGATCGGGATGTGGCGTCGCTGGAGGTCCTGCAGCAACAGGAAGACGTTGTGCACGTCCCCGGCATCGCTGTAGCCCAGGTCGGGTGCCGCCGGATCGACGGCGACCGGTGCCCAGCCCTTCAGCGGAATTCCGATCCGGGCGTGCGAGGGCGATAGCTGCGCAAGCGTCGCTGCGCCAACGCTGTCGTTGGGCTGGGCCGAGCCCGTGAAACGGCCATTGGCGAAGTTGCCACCGATGCCAGTGATGGTTTGGAAGCGTGTGGCTTGGTCGATGGCGATCTGGGCGCGCGTGATCCGATCGTCATCGCGGAGGAGGACAGTCGCGCTGGCAGGCGTGCCGACGGCGACGCCAGACCCTGCTGACACGGTTACCACCACCGACTGGTTGCCATAGGCGATGGTATCCTGGATGGGCATGACATCGATGGACGCCGAGGTGGCTCCTGCGGGGATGACCACCGTCCCTGAGAGCGGCACGTACTCGACACCGGGCTGCGCGGTGCCACCGACCGTGTAGGCAACTGGCAGCGAGGCCGAGGTGTCGCCGGTACGGGTGACCACCAGGATGCCGGGGCGTAGGTGGCGTTCCCTGGCCACGGCGGGATCAGCGATGATGCCGACCGTCGGCAGCGCTGCGGTCGTCCCGACATACCGCACCCGCATGACGTGGGCGCCCGCATCATCGAAGCGGCTGCCGGAATCAGCGAAGAAGTCGGTAAAATAGAGGCCATCGGAGCCAGCTGCCAGCCCGACCGCAGTGGCCTTGCCGGTGCCGACGTATTCTACCAGTGGCACCGGGCCACTGACGAGCTGCGCGTTCCCATCCAGGGTGAATTCACTGATGCGCTTCCCATTCGCGAGCGGGCCATTCACCCAATACGAGCCAAACTCGGAGACGAACGCGTGATCGCGCTTGTCGATCGGAAAGCCGCTCCCCGAGAACGTGCTGGCCTGCACGAAGGCCAGGTTCACCGGGGCATGGGCGGGGCTCCACGTGTAGCACGCGCCAATGGCCATGCTCGCATCGGACCCATCATAACCGAAGGATTCCCCGGAGAGAACGCGTGCGAAGCGATCGACGGTCGGCCCGTTCTCGACGCTGTAGTGCTGCCCATCCGCGGCACGCCAGTCGCCGCCGAAGGGATTGCGCAGGCCACTGGCGAACACGTAGTCGCGGGCGGTGATGCCATCGCTGGCATCGAAGAAGGGATTGTCCGAGGCCGGCGTGCCATCCGCGTTCATGCGCAGGATCTTGCCGCCGAACGAATCGAGGTTCTGCGCCAGGAGCGGACTTCCAGCGTCGCCAACATGGACGTAGAGCTTCCCATCCGGCCCGAAGCTCAGTGAGGAAGCCATGTGCGAGGTGGTGAGGGCGAGCGCCGGCATCTGCAGGATGACGGACTGCGAGGCTGCGGTCGCGCCGCCATCAGTGCTATGGAGGCGCAGGACTTCGGGATGGAGGGCGCCGCCATCCTGGTAGGCGAGGCTGACCAAGACATCACCGGTCGCTGGTTCGACGACGATGCCGGCCAAGCCGACCTCACCCGCCCCTGGAAAACCCGAGCGGGGGGCGAAATTCAGCAGACCGGTCGCATAGGTGGAGACATCGCCATCACGGGCCACGACCTTAATGTTCCCGGAGAGCTCCGTGACGTAGAACCACGGCGAGTCCGGATCAGAGCCAGGGTGAGGAATAAAAGCGATGTCAACCGGCAGGCGCAGGCCGCCGGCCACGGTCTCTACGACATAGCCGTCCTGCCGCGGTTGCCAGCCGGCTTCGGGCCCGCTTGCCGCCTCTGCCCGGTGGCCCAGGGATGCCGCGCTGAGCGCAAGGGAACCGAGTCCCGCCGCCAGCTGGCGGAGGCGGGAGGAACGGGCGCGCATCTGCATAGTGAAATCCGATTCGTCATGAAGGAGGGGCTGAAACGGGCAGAACCATAGTGCATGAGGGTCCCGAGGCAACCATCGGTCAATGAGGCAGGTGAGAGAGTCTATGGGGTCGCGCGAGAAGATGCTGTAAGTGCCATGTGAGGAAACGGTTTGGACTTCCTCCCGCGATGGTCCGCAGTGGGAAGTGAGAGTCGCAGTCTTCCGGGCGGGCGTCAGATGTCGTCCGGCTATCGCGCTGCTTTACAAACGCAACTATCAGTAGTTATACACATGGAGGGGCCCTTTCCGTCTGCATAGCTGCGCGAATCAGCGGTCCCTCTCCGCCAAGCCTCTCGACTTCTAGGCCCTCGTCCCATCAGGATTTGTGCCGTTCTACAAACGCTAAACGGTCTCATGGCACAGCCACGCAGGCACCTCCGCCCTGACCTCAGCAGGAAGTGCCTCCCGCGCTGCTGCCGGCAGCGCCCCATAGAGCGCCACGGCTGCGATGCCCGCGAGCTGCCCAGCAGCCTTCGCCACACCCTGGCGTCGGGGGCTATGCAGCAGCGCGGCGTCGATGGCGAGGAGGATGCGGAGGATGTCGCCGATCTGCTCGACGTTCAGGTTCTCGGGCGGGGGATTGGGGGTGGTCGGGAAGATGGCCGTGGGGTCGGCGGTGCCCATGCCGGTGCAGCGAGCGGCCAGCAAGATGGCCGCGACCGGACGCGGACCGTGCTGCCGGAATTCGGGCACGAAGGGCAGGGCGGGCGCCGACTCGGCGCTCAGGGCGCTGGAGAGGTAGGATCGGTTGACGCCGATCCACCGCGCGGCGGATTCGAGGTTACGGGCCATCCAGGGGGCGGTGGTGCTCATGGGGTGGACTTCAGTGGGTGTGGACGGGGAGGACGGAGTCGAGCCACGACAGTGGGCGGTTTGGAGCGCAGATCCGCGGCTATGGGCGCAGGTTCGCGTGCAGGTGAACGGTCCTTGGAGCTGGTAGCCGCGACGGCTGACGACTGATGGACCCCGCCAGCGGAGGGAGGCTCGGCACACGTGCCCTGATGTGGCCAACACCTGCGCCACGATGGCGCACCGTGGGCGGTCCTGCGGGAGCGACGGCGCACGCGTTGTTGTTGTTCAGGCCGTTTTCCCCAAAGTTTGCGCGCAAAAAAACCGACCTATGCGCGTACCGACCCATCGAGCCTGGGGCCGGCCGGGAGGACCCGGGAACGGAGTGCGCTGCGAGGTTCCATGTGGGACCCGTTGCGGTCGCAGTGTGGCCACGCTGCGGCGAATGGGGGTCATGGTCACACATCGCGAGCGTTCGAAGCACGACGGTGGCGAGCAGGGTCACAGAAGTCTGCGGACATTGGCCGTGTGGTGTGCGTTGGCAGCGACGGTCGTTGGCCGGATCTGTGACCACCCCTGACGAACGATCGGGCCTGTGGCGGGCCCCCCGGGGCAACGTTGCCCAACGTGTCGGGACTTGGGACGATCGCGCAGTTGTTGTTGTTCGCAGGTGTGACCATGTGGCGGGGGATGGTGTGTGTAAAAGGGCCTCTCGATCGGCGTAGCCAACCGCTCAAGGGTCCCCCGCTGAAAGGAACCGTGGCTCGCTTCTTGGGCAGGTGCTTCATGACCGTCCTCGCGCGTCGCCATCGGTTGCCACCTGGACGGCGTGGCTCTCGGTGCTGGTGGGTGCGCCGGTGACGACGGTGATGCGCTGCTGCGACTGACTGAGCACCTGCTCCAGGGTTGGCGTCGTCGCGGGATCCACGGGCTGCTTCTCCCGCCAACCGGCTCTGGCCTTCAGCCAGAAGATGCAGGCCGCCAACTCACGGCCCTCGGTGGCGCGCTGGAAGAGCGTCTGCGCCACCTTGGCGGTGGCCTTGGCCTCGCCGTCCTTGAGCTGGTCGTCGTAGTACTTGCGCAGCGTGAGCTCGGCGACGCCGATGATGCGGGCGATCATGTGGTGCGGCACGCCATAGCCGGCCAGCGCTTCGACTTGGCGACGGCCTTGGGCAGTGGGTTCATAGGGAGGACGACCCATGGGAGCCTTTCGGGCAGTGGGGAAGGCAGACGGCAGCGCGGGTCAGAGGCGCCATTCCAGATCGGGCAGCGCCACAGCGAGCCCTGTCGCCTCGGTGGCCTTGGAAGGGGCCGTGGCGCCCTCCAGGGCCGACCACGGCGTCTGGGTGCCATCCGGTGCCACGCGGACGGGATCGGTGGCAGCGTAGGCCGCATAGCGGCGCACGATCACGTCGGCGTACCGGGGATCGAGTTCCACGAGGTAGCCGCGCCGACCGGTCTGCTGGGCGGCGATCATGGTGGTGCCCGAGCCGCCGAAGGGATCGAGGACGATGCCCCCGGTGGGGCAGGAGTTGGTGATCTGGTAGGCGATCAGCTCGACCGGCTTCATGGTGGGATGCTCGGCGCTGCGGCTGGGCTTGTCGTAGGCCAGCACCGTGGTCTGGCTGCGATCGGACAACCAGGTGTGGGCTGCGCCGTTCGCCCAGCCGTAGAGGCACGGCTCGTGCTGCCACTGGTAGTCCTGCCGGCCGAGCACGAAGGTATTCTTGGTCCAGATCAGGCACTGCCGCACGGTCAGCCCAATGGCCGCACAGGCGCTGCGCACCGCCAGGCCTTCGGAGTCGGCGTGCCAGATGTAATAGCCACCCCCGGGCTTCAGGACGCCCACCGCGTTGCCCAGGGCGGCCACCAGGAGGCGCCGATAGGCATCATCGCCCAGGTCATCGTTGGCGATGGTCAGGCGATCCTCGGTGCGGCCCTCGTAGCCGACGTTGTAGGGCGGGTCGGTCAGCAGCAGGTCGGCCTGCGCCCCGTCCATGAGCCGGCTCATGGTCTCCGGCGCCGTGCTATCGCTGCACAGCAGGCGGTGATGACCCAGGAGCCACAGGTCCCCGGGGCGTGTGATGGCTTCCCCCAGGGCCGGTGCCGCCGGCACCTCGTCGGGCTCGCCGCCTTCCAACCCGGAGATCAGGGTCTCCAGGGCGTGCTCGTCGAAGCCGAGCAGCGCGAGGTCATAGTCCTCCACGCGCAGCTCCTTCAGCTCGGACGCGAGGAGGCCCTCGTCCCACCCCGCGCCGAGGGCGATCTGGTTATCGGCGATCACCAGCGCCCGGCGCTGGGTGACGGTGAGATGGTCGAGAACGATGCAGGGCACCTCGGTCATGCCGACCTGCTCAGCGGCGGCGAGTCGCCCATGCCCGGCGATGATGCCGCCATCGGGGTCGATGAGCAGCGGATTGGTGAAGCCGAACTCCCGGATGCTGGCCGCGAGGAGGGCGAGCTGCGCGGCGGGGTGCGTGCGGGGGTTCACGGCGGCAGGGCTGAGGGAGGTGAGGGGGCGGGTAATGATCTGCATGGCGGGTTCCAGGAAGGAGGGGGTCAGAGGCGAGGTGGGGAACGTTCCCGAGCGCGGCAGCGCGGGAACAGGGTGGGGAACATTGCCCCCCGTTCCCCGTTCCCCAGCTCTGCGCCCTTAAGGGCGCGCAGAGACCTGGGGAACAGGTCCGGGGTGTACGGTTTGGGTGGTGTTCCCCACCTCACCGCGAGGACGGGAACAGGGGTGGGGAACATCGGGAAGTGGGGCTGCGAGAGGCAGGTCATGGCTGTCCTTTCGCCATGCGGAGGGCCTCGCTTGCGGTGTCGCTCCGGCAGCCGGCGCGCTCCTTGAGGGTGCGCACCGACAGGGTCGGGTCCTCCTGGGCGAGGCGGTGAGCCCGCTCTTCAGGGGATTCGGTGCGGCTGCCCGGAAGCCCCACCATCGCACACCCGTGGGCTCCGGACCACGTCGTGATGATCGGTGTCTGGCCTTCCAGAAGGTCACTGATCGCCAACTCTACATCCGCCTTCCGCAGACGCGGCTGCTCCTTCCGCAGGGTCGCCACCACCAAGTCGCAGGTTGCACGCGTGGACCGTGGTCCCGTGGTCAATATCCCGATGACGGCAGTGGCGAGCGCATCGCGATCGACGACGGGTGTCCCGCCCTTCCTCCCGGCGTCCTGGGCTGCATGGGCATCCCCGGCATGAGCCCACTCAATGCGGGGCACCTCGCTGGCGCCCTCGGTGAAGGGGTCCGCCCACGCGAAGCGCCACGTCCAGCCGTTCTCGTCGATTCTGCCGAGGTTCGACTTCACCACGCGGAACCAGCGCTCGCCGTCCTGGAGCCCCTTGTCGAGCAGGCTGGCGACGCGCACCCCCGCGGTCATCTGTGCTGACCCGGCGATGGCGTCCATGGCATCGCCGTCTCCCTGGCCGGACTTGCGCAGGTGCGCGACGACGACCACCGCCGCTCCGGTCTGGCGGGCC
>JBBQSO010000038.1:0-49106 GCA_038213805.1 Planctomycetota bacterium
GGGCTTCGCCCCCAAACCCCCACGGGCTTTGTCGTGGCTCGTTTTCGCCGGAGCCGGCGAAAACGTGTGCGGATGGGCTCCGCCCATTGTATCCGCCCACCGCCCCTCGGCGCCCGGTCGCTTACGCTCCGGTTCGAGGAGCGGCCGGTGGCTTCGCCACGGCTTGAGAGTGGGCAGTGCCCCATGTCCAAAACGCGTGACCATTCACATAACGTTCATGCCCGGGGGCCCCATCGCTTCGCGATGGGGCGGGCGCCGAGGGGCGGTCGGCGGATATAATCGGCGCAGCCGATCCGCCGACGATGTCGCAGCGCAGCGGAGACATCGAGCCCGACAAAGCCCGTGGGGGTTTGGGGGCAAAGCCCCCGACTTTCAGACAGTCTTGGCGCCGGCCAGGTCCTCGTCGGACGCGCGCGGCTCCTCGCCGGGGCGATGGCGTCGGTGCATGATGAACTCGGTGATCGCCAACATCACCACTGACACCAGGAACACCAGATGCAGGACGATCTGCCACTTCATCTGCTCGTGCTTCTGGTCCATCTGCGCGGCGGTGACGATCGAATCCCCGACCGCGACGTCGCCCACGCTGAGCGATCCGATCTGGATGAAGGACTGCAGGAGCTGGATGCTCGAGATGCCGATCAGCGATCCGGCGAGCTTGATCTTGATCGAGCCCGGATCGATGTGATCGAGCCAGTCGGGACGGTCAGCGTTGTCGACCAGGTCGAGCTTGCTGACGAACGTGGCATACCCGCCGATGACCACCATGATGATCAGGTTGGCCACCATCACGAAGTCGATCAGTTCGAGGACGCCGCCGAGGAAGAGTTTGCCGTCCCAGGTGCTGGTGTGCTGGATCAGGTGCCACAGCTCGACCATGAATTTGCAGGTGTATGCGACCTGCGCGATGATCAGCCCGACGTAGAGGGGGGCCTGGAGCCAGCGGCTCCAGAACACCATGGACTCGATCCCTTGCTCCACCCGCTTGAGCATGCGCCCTCCCGTCCGAGGCCGCAGTAGATGGCCGGCGGCAAGCAGGGGAAGGCCGCTCATGGCTCATCTCAGCCCATGCGGAATACCACCACCGAGATCGCGGTGGCGACGCCTTCGCCGGGATTCTCGTAGATGTGGCGGCGATGGCCCGGGAACTGCACCAGGCATCCCGCTGGCAGCTCCACCGCTTCCTCCTCGATGCGCACGATAGCGGTGCCGGTCATGGTGATGAAGAACTCCTGCGCGCCGAGGGGATGCGGCCTGCCGACCGAGCGGCAGCCGGGCTGCATGGTGACCTGGTGCATGTGCACGCCCTTGGACGCGATCGGCGATACCAGGCGCGCGACGAAGCGGCCGCCCTCGGCGCGGTACTCCTGCATCTCCTTCGGGGTCACCTTGTAGTGGCGGTGCTCGGGCGCCGGCGACAGCAGCTCGTCGAGGCTCACCGCCAGCGCTTTGGCCACGGCGACAGCCGTTTGCACGCCGGGATTGCTGCCAGGCTGCTCCATGTTCGCGAGCGTTGCGCGTGGCAGCCCGCACAACTCGGCGAGTTCGGCCTGGGTGAGTTTGGCCTGCTTGCGTAGACGGCGCAAGTTGTCGGCGAGGGCGTCCATGGTGTTCCTCCGGAATGACGCCGGCGGTGCCGATGTCATTCCGAATCTCTGGAAGAATTCCCATATACCAGCAAAAGACGTCGCGATTCCCGCATGCTGGGCTTGTGGAGCGGTCTCCGCGCGCCTAGCCTGCGCTCCACCGCCGACGGCGGCAACCTCAGGAGAACGACCATGGCCTTCACCCTTCCCCCGCTCCCGTACGACAAGGGCGCGCTCGCCCCGCACCTGACCGCGGAGACCCTCGAGTTCCATCACGGCAAGCACCACAACGCCTACGTCGTCAACCTCAACAAGCTGATCGACGAGAAGAAGGCCGATGGCTCGAAGAGCCTCGAGGACCTGATCAAGACGTCCGAAGGCCCGGTGTTCAACAACGCCGCGCAGATCTGGAACCACACCTTCTTCTGGAACTCGATGAAGCCTAAGGGCGGCGGCGAGCCGACCGGCGACATCGCGGCGAGGATCACCAGCGACTTCGGCTCGTTCGCGAAGTTCAAGGAGGAGTTCACCGCAGCCGCCACCACCCAGTTCGGTTCGGGCTGGGCCTGGCTGGTATCCGAGGGCGGCAAGCTCAAGGTCACCAAGACCGCGAATGCCGACCTGCCGATGAAGCACAATCAGACCGCGCTCCTGACCATCGACGTGTGGGAGCACGCCTACTACATCGACTACCGCAATCTGCGCCCGAAGTGGATCGAGGTCTTCCTCGGCAACCTGGCCAATTGGGACTTCGCGAACCAGAACCTCGCCAAGGCCAAGTAGCCGCGGGTGATGCCCTGGCCGCCGGCTGCGGCCAGGGCATCATCGATTGTCTGCGTCGGACATCGATCGATTCATCGAGTGATTCATCAGAGAAGACCGGCCGCGCGCCTCACGGCGCGGAGCCGGTCTCATCGTTGGCCCCCGTCCGGATCCGCCGAGCTGGTCTGATGAAGCCGACGGCGAACACCGTCATGACCAGCAGGCTCGAGAACCAACTCTCGAAGTCGAGGAACGGCCGATAGTGCAAGTTCCAGTCCGAGAGCGCCTCGTTGTAGGCACGCCGCGCCTGGTGCTCGGCGCGCAGCTGGATCTCGGCGGGCGGATCGCCCGCGCCTGGTTGGGCGTCGCTGCCACTGCCACTGCCACTGTCGATGCCGCGCGCGCTCTCGCGGCGCAGCCACTCGTCGCGCATGATCGCCAGCGACGGCTGCTCGGGGGCGACGATGTTGACCACCAACACGCTTCCGATCGCCAGGGGGCGGTGGATGAAGGCTTCGACGGCGGCGCGGTATTCGCCGGCGGTAGCGTAGATCGTCCCGACCGGAAGGGGGCGGGATGGGCGCAGCACGTCGATCGGCAGCTCCAGGAGCAACTGCAACCCGATCACCCCGATCGCCACGAAGGCCGCGGCCTCGAGGCGCGGGAAGCGTTCGAGCAGCCGGACCACTCCCTGGGCCGCATAGCGCATGACCACGATGCCGATGGTGCTGCCCAGGATCAGGATCCACAGCTTGTCGGACAGTGCGATCGACGCGGCGATCGAGTCCACCGAGAATGCCACGTCGGCGATCTCGACGGCCACCACCGTGCTCCAGAAGGCGTTCAGTCCGAACAGTTTCCTGACCGGCCGTGTCTGGTCGGTCTGCGGGCGCAGGAAGTGCGCGATAGCCAGATACAGGAGGTACGCGCCGCCAGCGACCTTCAGGTACCAGATGCCCATGATCCAGGTGGCCAGCACCAGCGCGGCGATGCGGAAGGCGTAGGCACCGATGATCCCGTAGCCCAGCGCCTTCGTTTGCAGCTCGCGGGGGAGCTCGCGCACCAGCAGCGCCATCACCACTGCGTTGTCGCACGACAGCAGGCAACTGATCACGATCACGGCGCCCACCACCACCAGATCCGCGGGGCTGGAGTGATCGAGCTGCAGGTATCCGGTGATATCCATGCGCCTGCACCCTCGCCTCGCGCGCCATGCTGGTCAAGCACGCCTGGCTCGACCATGCATGGACCATGCGTGGCAGTGGCGGCAGGACGGCCCTGCCGTATCCTGCCGCGCCATGGAGCCGCCCGGTGAAGCGATGGTGCGACGGACGGTGCCGCTCGGCGGTGCCGGCGTGATGCCCGCCGAGCCCGCGGCGGACTTCTCTGATCGCATTTCGGCGCTGCCCTGGTCATCGCCCCGTCGCATCGGCCTGTTGCTACTGCAGGTGGGGTCGGCCGCGGCGCTGGCGACGGTGCCGCTGCCGATCGCGGCCTGCAACATCTGCCTCGGGGTCGCCGCCGTCGGCGCGCTCATGTGCCGGCCGCCGCTCCTGCGCCTGCCGGGCTTCGCGTGGGGACTGGCTTTCAGCACCTGGATCGCGGTGAGTGTTCTCACCACCGTCCTCAGCAATGCACATCCCGACCCGATCCATGGCTATGGCCTGATGTACACCTGGATGGCGCTCTACCTGGGCATGGTGGCCTTCGCCGACCGGCGCGTCCTGGGCTACGCCGTGGTGGGATTCATCGTCATCATCACGGCGTCGTGCCTGCTCGCCTGCCTGCAGTTCGTCATCGGCTTCGACATCACCAAGGCGCCGCTGCGCATCGATCCCACCAAGCCGCGTTTCGCCGATGGCCAGGGATTCCAAGGGCTGCGGCTCACCCAGGGCTTCCTGATGTGCGTCGCCCTGCTGTGCCTGCAAGCACCGCTACCGCTGCCACGACTGATGCCGCGCTGGGCGCGCGTGGCCGCGACACTCGCGAGCGGCGTGGCCCTGGTACTCAGCCGGGCCCGGCTCGCGTACATCGGCGCGGTGGTAGGCATCTTCACCTGGTTGGCGATGCGCGGCCGACGCTCGCTGCTGCGGGCGAGCGTCGTCGGGCTGCTCGTCGGCGGCGCGCTGCTGCTGGCGATGTGGTCGATCCAGCCCGCGAAGTTCCACGCCATGCTGCGCGGCGATGATCAACGCTGGTCGATCTGGCGCACCTCGGCTGCGATCATCGAGGCGCACCCCCTGGTCGGATCCGGCGGCCCAGAAGCCTACAAGGATCTGTATCGCGAATACTACCCTCGCGTCGTTCCCGACCTGCCCAACGGCTTCGACGACGGCGCCTCGCCGCACGCACATAACAGTTTCCTGTCGATCGCCGCCGAGCACGGCCTGCCAGCGCTCGCGCTCTATCTGGCACTGCTCTGGAGCCTGGCGTGGTGGGCGTTCCGCCGCCGCGGGCAGGGCCGCGAGCGCGCCCGCCTGGCGAGCGCCCTCATCGCCTCGGCGATCGCGGCGGGCATGTTCGAGAACCTCGCGGGGCATTCGACGCCGGCGTACGCGCTGTTCCTCGGGCTCGCGGTGGCGTTCAGCGTGCGCGATGAACCGGGAGCGCCCGGAATCCAACGTGAGCATCAAGCCACCGTGCCTGGATGAGCACGTCGAACTGATCTGTACGCGCCAGGAGCCCTTCACGGAGCTCCCTTCATGGAGACAAGGTCCAGGCGCGATCAGAGCAGATCGGCGATGCGACGGAATTCGGGCTCCTCGGGGTCGGGGGTGTACGCGGCATCCACGATGCGGCGCGACGACCGGGTTCTCAGCGACTGCGAGAAGGCGCACGTCAAGCGTAGCGAGGCGCGACGCCGCGCGAGCGGACAGTCAAGCCGATCGCTTGGCGGCTTGCGAGGTCCGCGATTCATCCAAGCCGACAATTTGTGGGCCATGCGCAGAAAGTCGTCGTAGTGGTCCGGCTTCTGCAGGTAGCCGTCGGCGCCAAGTCGTTCGGACTTGCTCACGTCGCCAGCGAGCTCCGACGAGCTGAGCATGAAGACCGGGATCATCAGCAACTGGTGGGTGCTGCGCACGTGCATGAGGACGGCGAATCCGTCAGTCCCGGGCATATTGATGTCGAGGATGATCAGGGCAGGGGCGGCCGCTTCGCCAGCCCCGACGTGCTGGAGGTAGCGTATCGCCTCCGCTCCGCCGCAAGCCGACTGAAGTGAGATCCGGCCGGCGATATCCTTCATCGCCTCGGCCATCAGGGCGAGGTCGCCGGGATTGTCGTCCACCAGCAGGACCAGGTCGTTCACCGGTGCGAGGACTTCATCAAGGCTGTCGCTGGCGATCACACGGGACCGTATGCACTGGCCTCACGAATCGTTCCTGCCGAATCGCCACCATTGGACAGCGCCAACTCATGCTCTGTGACGACAGAGCCGCGTAGCGAGTGCGCGAAGCGGAAAGTCCAGGGCGATGAGCCGACTGCCGCATCTGCAACCAAGGGTATCCCGTGACGATCCGGTGTCGGATTTCCATGTCAGAGGCCGTCCTGGCCCGACTGGTTGGCGAGAAGGCTCGTGTCAGGTCTGACGGGAGAGGCGAACGGATGTCTCGCATCCAGATAGCGTGGAGTATCTCGCATTCCTCGCCACCCATGGACGTTCACATGCTCCGCTCCCCTGTTTCACCTTCCCTCCTCGCCATCGCTGCGGTCTTCTGCGCCGCATTCGCCAGCTCCGGGTGCGTCCGCGACGAGGATCCAGGCGAGTCGAGGCCTACCGATCGCCCTCACACGTCCGATGCGGCCCCGGTCACTGCGCCCCGAGCCTCCGGAGACGCGGCAGCTGCCTCGTCTACCGCCGATCCGCACGCCGATCCGCACGCCGATAAACGCGCCGACGAAAGCACCGACCCGGCCACTGCTGCGGCTCCCGATTCCGGCGTTGCCCAGGCCAAGCCGGTCTCGTTCCGGATCCAGGAGCCCTGGGCGTCACATGGCGCCAATGTCCGCGCGAGCCTCGCCTTCGACCAGCCCACCGTGCAGCAGCCTGGGGCCACAGCCGCCGACACGCCCACAACGGTATATGCCGGACCAAAGGATTTCGGGAAGCTCGTCATCTACCTGCATTGCACGTTCGATACCCACGCCACGGATGCGCCCGCCGATGCGACCCACGGCCCCTTGGCGCAGCTGGAGTCCGTCCAGGTGTTCAGCGGCAACGGCGTCACCCCGATCGCCGTGTTCACCCGCGAGCAGATGACCTACTCGGTGAACAACCAGGCGGGCATCGAACGAGATGGCCGCGGCGCCGTGGTCTCGACCATTGAGCACGTGCGCATCCCGTTCTGGGAACATGGCGCCCTGGTTCGCGATCACCATCCCTACGCATTCACCGTCGTCGCCCTCGACCACGACGGCAGGACCATGGCCGCCGAGGAGGTGAAGGGCGACGAAGCCGTCGATCCGATAACCCCGTGGCAGAGATGAGGGCGAAGCGGAAGGGGACGATGGCTCGAGGGCCGCGTCGGCGGTGGTCGCTGCACTGCGGCATCGCCATGCCAGCAATCCTGGCGAAGGGTGCGGCAGGTCAGCAGGCTGCGCGCAGCGCAAGCGCGCTGACGGTCAATGCGCGAAGGTGCGCACCAGGGTGTACGATTGGCCGAGCCGCACCGGAGCGTTGCGGAGGTGCGTCGTCATGGTGCTGCGGCGGGCGCCGCGCATGGCAGGGTCGACCTGGAGCACGCCGCCGACGTAGTCGCGGTACTGCACCCATTCGTCATCGATGCGCACCATGGCGCCGGGCACCGTGGGCACGCCCTGCACGCCGGCGATCCTGATGTTGGGATTCTGGTCCTCGATCACGTAGCCGCTCGGGCCATAGCGGCCCGAGGCGAGCGTGACCGAGAAGCGCACGGCCATCGGGAAGGGATCGGGCACGAAGCCCGGCACCGTCTCGGTGCAGTAGTCGGCTCCCGCGAGAGTCGGCGCGATCTCGATGTTTGCCGTGTCCTTCAGCCAATTGTCGGTGGTCCCGGTGGGGTTCATCGGCTGGCGGCGGCTGTTGGCGTTGGAGACCCACACGCTGAAATGCAGGCAGTTGCGCGCGATGATCACCGGCTTCGCGCGCAGCAGGCAGTTCGGGAGGGGTACGGGGGCGGTGGCGCTGACGCCGGACGGATCCTGGAGGGCGAGGTAGCGGTTGACCACGTCGACATTCAGGACGGTCGGCGGGAGCGGCGGATCTCCGGGACCCGGTTCGTCGTCCTCGCTGGCGATCGGCGAGAGCGCGCGGTAGAGCTGCTCCTCGCGGTGCGGCGAGCCGTCGACCCCGTTGATGACGACGGTGGTCACCCAGTAGACCGCCAGCTTGCGGGCTTTTTCCCCTGAGATGGTGATCGCGTCCGGATCCGGATCGGTGATCAGGAAGGCAACCGCGCAATTGCCATTGGGAGGAGTCGCAGCCGGCGGCACCGTGCCGGAGAACAAGCGGCAGCAGAAGAAACCGCCCGCTTTCTCGGGCACCATGCGCTTGAGATCGTCGTCGATGATGCCCAGGGCCGAGATCGCCTCGTCGGTGGACGCGCGCCCGTATTCCCCGGCACGGAAGACATTGGTCGAGGTCAGCAGGATGGTGACCATCGCCAGCGAGACGATGGTGAAGATCAGGATCGAGACCAGGATCTCGGCCAGGGTGAAGCCCGCGCGCGACGAGGCGCGCACCGGATGGGTCAGCAGGCGGGTCATCGCGACCTCGAATTCGCCAACACGCGAACAGGAGCGAGGCAGCGCAGTCGCGCCGAGGTGATGGCCGGGCAGCGGCCGGTGGCGTCGGCGAGATCATCGAGCTTCGGCGAGGGGCCGTTCGCGTACTGCCAGGTGATGCGCATCTCGGCGCCATCCACCGGACGCGCGTCGCGCGTCGACGGCTCGGTGAAGCACATCTCGGCATCCACGACGGGAAGGAAGATATTTCCGATCGGGAAGCCCAGCGACAGCTCGACCCCGGTCTGTTGCGACCAGTCCATCGCCGGATACCAGGGCGTGGTTGGGGTGGCGGGCACGCCTGGGCCCGACCAGATATTCTCATAGGCCAGCGCGCGCGCCTGGACGGTGAAGTAGGAATTGCCAGAGCCGTCGAGGAAGCGGTGGTTCGGATCCTCGGTCGCTTCGGCCAGGGACATGGTGCTGTACGGCGCCGGCAGCATGGCGATCCGGGTCTGATCGAAATACGCGCCATAGAGGCTGAAGGGGAAGCCCACCCAGGCGTAGGAGCGGCTGCGGAAGTGCTCCTTGGTGAGCGCGCCGTTCGGCAGCGCACTCGGCAGGCGTGGCCACCAGCCGATCACGATCGGCTTGGGGTCCGCGGCCCCGCTCCAGCTGCCGGCGACAGGCGTGTTGTACATGCCGCGCAGCCAGGCGGCGGTGGTGTACTTGCCTTCCTGGGCCATTGGCGATCCCACCGGATAGTCGCGGTGGAATTTCGGCCCGATCAACTGGATGACCTCGTTCTTGGCCACCACGCCGGTCGGGTCGCAGAACAGCGCCGCGGGAGCGAAGAGCGTGCGCGGCTGGATGGGCCCGACGGGGATGGCGTCCTGGAGCGCGAACCAGCTGCCTGCCGTCAGCGCCTCGGCCAGCTGCAGCACCGGCCCGACAGGCAGGCGCTTCGCGCTCAGCAGTGGGCGGCGGATCTGGTTGTTGGCCACCAGCGGGCCGTCCGGGATGACGTGGGTGTAGACGCCGGTGTCCACCACCAGCAGGCCGCGCCCGACCAGCTTGGCGAACAGGCCGCCGTTCTTCACCTGGTTCTGGTCGGTGGGGTTGGTGGCGTTCTCGGGCAGCAGGTTGTACTTGCCGGCGATCATCAGCGCGTCGGCATCGCTGAGCTGTTGATAGGCGAAGACCTCGCCATCGATGTCGACCAGGCCCATCTTGCCGTGAGCCCAATCGAACAGCGGGGTGGTCGCCTGGGCGAACATGCCCAGGTCGGCGGGCAGTACGTTGAGCTTCTCGGCGCCGGACGCATCGAAGAAGCGCTTGATGCCGTTGGTGACGACATTGGTACGCGCTGGCGAGCCGGTGCTCAGCTCGTGGCCGTCGATGTTCCCCGGAGCGCCTGCGAGCGGTCCAGCGCAGATGTCGTCGATGGTCAGCGCTGTCGACACGCCAGCGCCGACGCTCGGGCGTTCGCTGTCCTGGCTGCCGAAGAAGATACGCGCCGAGCTGCCGTCGCCGAGCAGGTAGCCGTCCGCCCACAGGTCGAGCCGCGGCAGCTGGCCGCGTGGCTCGTCGATGGCGCTGGTGACGCCGACCGGGGTCTCGCGTGGGGTCAGGTCGCCGCCGCTCCAGCAGGTGCCACAGAGCAGGTCGTACTTCGCGGCCACGATCGGCGCGGTCCAGGCGCCGCCGGTGAGCACGGGATCGAGCGGTGCCGAGAAGGCGAAGTACTCGTTCTTCGAATCGATCTGCAGCGGGTCGTTCACCGGCAGGGTCGGCTGGGGGTAGGCATCGGTCGCGGCGTAGCGGATGGCCGCCTGGAAGGGTTTCTCGGTGCCGGGCAAGACCTTCGGCAGCAGCGTGACCAGATCGCCGGTGGCGACCCAGTGGCCGTGGTTACCCAGTTCGGTCTGGACCGGCAGCACCTGGCTGCCGGCGGCGAAGATCGACAGGGGGCCGACATAGCTGCCGACCTTGGCGCCGAAGTCGGTCCGTCCGATGCCGCGCGACGAGGTGAGGGGATCGGGCTTGTAGGTGAAGCCATCGAGGTTCAGGAAGAACCCGGTGGTGGGCGCGATCCCCGCGTCGGCGCCAAGGATGAAGTGGTACTTCACCCATTCGATGCGGCCGGTGGTCTCCTGCACTTGCAGCAGGAAGGCGTTCGAGCCCACGTAGCTCTGGGTGTAGCGGCCGGCCTCGAGCGGATCGGCGCCCGTGACCGGCATGCCGACGAGTTCGATGGTCGGCTCGCCCGCATCGGTGCTGAGCACGGTGATCGCGTTGGGCGCGGCGGAGGTCGGGCTGCCGGCCGGCATCACCGGCCAGGTCTCGATGGTCTGCACTCCGGTCAGTGTGGTGCCAGAGGAGGCGGTGTAGTACCGGAACTCGGTTTGACCTTTGAATGTGATCATCACCACTCCGCCGAGTGGCGGGAAGGGCACGGGGACGTTGTGGATGGGGATGTCGTCGGTGGTATTCAGACGGCGATCGGGTCCGAAAACCGGCATCTGCGACTTGTCGACCTTGCCCCAGATCTCCCACGGGTGGGCGCTGCCGATGATCGGATCTCCGCTCGCGAAGTCCTGCTGCAGGGCGCAGCCTCCGCGGTAGATGCGCCCGGTGTCCAGGCCCAGGCGGTAGCCGCCGGGCACCACCAGCGCGCCGACCAGGTGCTGTTGGATGTTGGGATACTGCTTCAGTGGATCGGCGCCGGTGACGAAGGTGTTCTGCCGCTGCCCGCGCATGCAATCGTGCAGGTTCGAACCGATGATGGAATCGTAGCGGATGTACTCGTCGTCGATGCGTACGAAACCGCGCGCCGGCAGGAGCTGGGTCAACGGGATGCCCATGGGGGTGGTGAGCGCGATGTCGGCGACGTAGAGCGTCATGCTCGCGTCGTTCACGGCATACGGCAGGGGAGTCTGGAGGATCGCGCTGGGCAGGGTGAAGTGGTCACCGAGCACGGCGGTGGATCCCACCGCGCGGTGCGCCAGCTCTTGGCCGACGACGCCGTCGAGGATGATGTCCGCGCCTTCGGCGCGGTCGCTCGCGAGCGCCACCTGCAGGTGGTACCACTGGTTCTGGCGGAAGTGCGGCTTGGTGTCTGATTTCGGCGTGCAGTAGCAGTGCAGGACGCGGTTGGCCTTGCCGAGGGACGAGAAGCCGAGGAGGTTCGGGTCCTTCGGGCACAACGGTTTCGCGTCGGTCGGGATGAAGAAGCTCGACAGCGAGCGTTCGTCGATGGTCATCGAGGTGATCGAGGTGACGTTGTCTGGCGGGTAGGTGGTGGCGCCGCCGGGGCTGTAATCGACGTCGTGTTCGGCGCTGGGCGGGGCCAACGCCAGGATCAGCATCTCCTTGCTGTCGTCGTAATAGAGCCCGAGGTAGTTCTGGCTGTCGTCGGCGCCCGCGGCCGCCGCGACCTGCCCGAGCTGCGGGATCGCGTTCGCCACCGGTATGCGCGCTTCGCAGATCGGGATGACGCCGCCGCCGGTCCAGTCGTTCTTGGGTTTGAACCACAAGCTGAGGTGCCGAGAGGTCAGCTCGTGCGAATCGATGGCCGGGTCGACCGGACGGCGCTCGGTGAGGAAGCCGACGTTGTTCGAGGCAGGCGCGACTGGGAGCGTCTGCCCGTGCAGCCGGTAGGCGAGATCGGCGCTGAGCTGGTGGTCATAGCCGTCGGGCGTGATGTCGACGGCCGCCGCCGCGGGAGCCACCGGCTTGTACGGCGCGTCGGGCGTGGCGACGGTGGTGGTGGCGCTGAAGATGTCGGCGTCGAGGGCCATCTTCTCGCCGCCGAACGAGACGCGCCAATCGACGGCGACGTGGGTATTGCGCAGCTCCTCGACGTTGGGGGCGGTGGCGGCGAGCGCCGCGATGTCGGGCAGCACGCGCGGGCGGATGCCGGAGTCAGCGGTGATGGGTGGAGGAGGCGTGACGCCGAGGTCGAGGTCGTCGGGAAAGATCGGCGCGCCCGCGGCGCCGAGGCGGCGCTCGTACGCCGTCGGCCAGGCCTGCATCTGGCTGGCGTAGCGCTGTGCGATCAGGGTGTGCAGATCGCCCTGGGTGATCCAGCGGCGCTCGAGCAGGTATTCCTGCGGCACCGCCTGGATCACGTCGCGGCGCAGCTCCTGCGCGGTCTGCCGGCCGAGCACGTCGGTGACGGTGGCGGCGGCTTCGATGGTGAAGATGCCCATCGAGCTGATGCCCAGCGGCGGCTGTTCGTTCGCCACGGTGAATGCGGGGGAATTCACGGGCAGGTTCAGCGTGTAGCTGAGGCCGAAGAGGTTGCCGTAGGTCGGTGTCGCGCCGGGCACGGTGAGGAAATGTCCGAGGCTCGACGGCGGGTTGGCGCCGGCCTGCTGGCCGATGGTGCGCACCACCGAATCGTCGACCGGGGTGCCGCCATCGTCGACGGGCTTCTCGGCCGAACCGTTGTTCAGGGTCTTGCGCACCACCACCGCCAGCTGGTGGATGTTAAGCGGCGCGGGCGCCTCGATGGCGATGGCCGATCCCACCGCGGCGAACGGATTGGCGACGCGATCAGGGACGAACAGGGATTTGCCGTGCACCACCTGTTCGGATTCGCCGGTTTCCGCGATGCCATTGACCATGCCGATGATGTGCGCCTGCGGGGGAGTCGCATATTGGGTCTCGCTCGCCACCACCGAACCTATGCCCAGCAGCGGATGCTTCGGATCCGGGACGCTGTCGAGCCAGAAGGTGTCGTGGATGGTATCGCGCGCGACCACGGTGCCGAGATCGATGAAGCCGTCGCGGCCTTGGCGCGGGTTGTGCAGCGTCAGGTACGGGCGCATGCGCTCGAGCTCGGCGCGGGTAAGGCGGTGGCGGAACAGCGGGTGCTGCGATTGGGGATTGGCGCGCAGCAGCTGCTCGAGATCGGTGATGCGGCGGTCGGGCAGATTGAAGCGCACGCTGGCGAGATGCTGGGCGAGCTGGCCGACGGTGTCGGAGTCGTACGGGTATGGCGCTGGCACCACCTCGTTGTCATCCCAGTCGGTGATCCCGAGGGCCGCGAGGAATTTCTGCCACACCACCGGCCCCATGTCGTTGGGGTCGAGCTTGCCCGCCTCGTCGGTGACGATCGCGCCCAGGTAGGTGCGCTGCTTGGTCTCCGAAGGCAGGGGAACCGCGTTGTACGCCGTCGGCGTGAGCGGGAAGCCCTCGGGCAATAGTCCGATCGAGCCGTCTCCGTTCGGACCGGCGTCGAGCGGCACCACCGCTGCCTTGTAGCCGGCGGGGGTATCGGGATTGATGGGCGCGGCGAATCCTGCCACCGGAGCCCACGGTGCATAAGTCTCGGCGAGGCTGGTCCACGCCGCGGTCGGGCTTCCCGGCAGGGCCGCGCGCAGCGACGGGGTCTCGGCATAGGCGGCGATCGCGGTGGCCATGTTGGCCGCGCTGTCGCGCCCGATCTGCGCGACCTTGCTGTCGGCGAACGAGCGCGTGCCTGCGAGGCTGGAGGACTGCGTGTACAGGAAGGGCAGGCCGAGCAGCAGCAGGGCCGCGAGCAGCACCAGGGCGAGGATCAGGGCGGCACCGGAACGTGGCATGTCTGTCCGTGGTATCCGAGGAGAGTCTGGCCGTCGAGGGGCTGGCGGATGAACGTCTGTCCGTGGCATGGAGATCACGGATCAGGGAACCGTGGTGGTCGCGCTGGTGACGACCCCATCGACGCTGAGGTTGACGGTGACCAGCTGGTCTCCGCGCGTGGCGACGCCGCCGGACATGGCGAACTTCAGGTCGCTGGTGGCGACGGGAATGGTCGCGGGACTCTCGCCGTAGCTGCTGGCCTGCACATGGCCGTCGGGATGCACGGTGATGCGGTAGCTCGCTTGCGGCGTCACGCCAGCCGGGAGGGTGCCGGCGCGGTCGATGGCGAGCCGGTAGAGGCGCGCGTCGTCGATGATGCCGCCCAGCTCCACTTCCTGATCGGCGACCGGCAGGAGGCTCAGGCTGGTGGGGAACTTGCCGTGGCCGAGGTGGACACTGTCGTCGGTGGCCACGGTCGCGCCCCTGAGGTAGCCGCCTTCGAAAGGCTTGGCGCCGACCAGCACGCCGTTGCGGTAGAGCTCGAGGCGCTCGCCGTCGTAGAGCATGCCGACCTCGTCCCAGCTGTCGCCATTCATGGGCGCGGCGATATCGGGACCATCGAACAGCGCGGGCGTGTCGCGGACCGTGCCGGACAGCGTCTCGACCTCGCCGCCAGCGGCCACGTCGTTGATCGAGCTCACCCACTTCTTGCCGGAGCTCTCGGAGTTCACCCAGCCGAGGATCTCCCAGCAGTCGAAGGTCGGCTCGTATGGCGCCGGCGTGGTGGGCAGCACCGGCACATGGTCGACGTGCTGGATCTTCCGGCGCAAGCCCTGCAGCACCAAGCCGCAGGTGCACTGGTCCTCGTCGTCGCTGCCGACCAGGATCAGCGGCACGATCGCCTTGTCGCTCGCCGGACCGGGTTTCACGCTGCACGAGATGTAGAAACCCTCGGTGCGGCCGCGCGCGGTGCGGCGGGCCAGGCGCTTGGAGCGGTCGAGCGGGATCGGCGCGAGCGAGGTCTTCGGCGGGCCGGTCAGACTGGTGAGGCCCTTGCCGGAACGACCGATCAGCACCGAGAACTGTGGCGGGATCGCGGTCTCCTCGAAGGTCTCGTTCCACAGCATCAGCTGGCTGACGCCGAGCACCGAGCGATCGGTCTGGCTGATCTCGATGGTCACCGGAGTGCCCGAGCTGCGTGCGGCGTGGCGGGCTTGCCGCACCACGTCGGCGACCATGTGCTCGGTGCCCACCAGGGCGTTGACACGCGGGGTGTGCAGGATCGCGCCGATCGAGATGCCCATGAAGATCATGATGATGCCGATCACCACCAGCAGCTCGATCAGCGTGAAGCCCCCGCCCAGCCGCGTGGCTGTGGATGGCGCCCTTCGCAGAGTGACCGGTCCGCTGCGCATGGGCCGGATCACTGCTTCCAATTGGTGATGTCGTCGGTGTCTTTGTCGCCGTGCTGGTCGATCTCGTCGGCGCTGGCCGACCAGATCTGGAACGAATCCGGATGTGGCGGCGCGTCGGTGTCGATGGCGATCGGCGCTCCGGCGAGGTACGGATAATACTTCACCGGCCGGTAGCGCAGGACCTTGACCTTCCACGGGTCCAGCAGCGAATAGCCGGTCACGCCGAACGGATCGCGATCGGACTTGGCGAGCAGCGGGAGAAGTTCACCGGCGACGGCCACCCAATCGCTCTCGCTGATGGTGTCGGCGGTCTTCGGGGTGGCGGCTGGCATCAGCGTGGACTTGATCAGGAGGCTGTCGGGGTAGTCGCCATTGAGCAGGCGGTAGTGCTCGCAGGCGACGGTCACCTGCGCGATCTGGCTCCGGCACCTGGTCTTCATCGCCTGTTTCTTCACCATGTTCATGGCGGGAAACAGCATGCCGAGCAGGATCATGATGATCCCGATCACCACCAGCAACTCCATCAACGTGAAACCCTTGCGCGTCATGCCGGCTCCAGGGGATGTTCTACCGCATCTCAGCCGTGGCGTTGCCCACCAGCACCCTGGCATGACACCACCGAAGGCATTTGGGCGCAAGTACTTCGGGATGAGACGCACGGGTCTTGTAACGTCCGGACAGGATTATTGGCGTGGTCAACCGAGTCGATGGTTGCGAGGGGAGGCCTTGCCGGCGATCGGGCGCGATGGCCTCGATGGCTATTCGTCGCCTTCCTCGAAGCAGACCAGCTGCCCAGCCTTGGTGGGCACGAACACTCGGCCGTCGTACGCCAACACGCCGCCCACCGCGGCGCCGCCGACATCGGCCTTCCAACGCTCGCTGCCGGTCAGCGGATCCAGGCAGTGCAGCAGACCCTTGCCATCGGCGATATAGACGCCGTGCGCGCCGATGGCGGGGGACCCGGGCAGGGTGCCCAAGCTGCCCTGGGCGGGGAAGCGCCAGAGCAGCTGGCCCGGGTGCGCGAGATCGATCGCCACGATGCGCCCCTCGGCGACCGAGACGAATGCGACCGGCTGGCCGGGGAGCAGCACGGGTGTCGATGGCGAGGTGCCGTCGATCGGCCAGGCCGCGACGACGCGCTTGCTGTCCGGCACGTTGCGGTCGCAGTCGAACGCCATGACCACGCCGGACATGTCGCTGACCATCAGCGAGTCGCGGTCTGCGACCTTGGCCTTGACCAGCTTGCCGATGAGATCGCCGCGGGATTGCAGGGTGTAGAGCTTGCGCGGCGGGCTGAGCTCGGTGATCTCGGAGATGTCGTAGGCGATCAGGCTGGTGCCGGCGGGCACGTACAGGATCGACATCCCGGCGGGATGGTCGACGAATGGAGCGCCGGTGATGTCGGCGTCGGACGCCAGCTTGGGATAGGCGCGCGTCGCGCCGGTGGGGTCGACCTCGATGATCTGCAGGCCAGCTTTGATGGTCGCCGCGAACACCAGCAGCTGGCCGGGCTTGATCTCGTGCTCCTGGACCCACAGGTGGCCGTTGAGGCGGTCCTGGGCGTTCAAGGACTGCGGCCACTGCCACAGCCGCACGCGGCTGTTGAGATCCACCGCGAAGACGTGGTCGTCGAGCACCGCGTAGGCGCGATCCTGGTAGACGAACGGCGCGACGGTGAATTCGGCGATGTTGTTCGGGAACTTCACCTCGCGGTTCGCACCCAGCACCGGGTCGATCATCTCGAGGGTGCCCTTGTCGGTGCCGAGCAGCACCAGCTTCTGGGCGACGATGGGGCGGGTGGCTGAGGCTCCCGACAGGTCGGTGCGCCAGCGCCAACCGCGTGAAAGCGAGACCACGGCCTGGGTCTTGCGTCCCTTCACGTCGATTGAGAACTTCTGCGGCGAGAATCCCGGACGCGAGGCCTCGACCGTGACCGATTCGTTGACCCGGTAGGTGATCCGCTCCGACCAGCTGCCGCGCTTGCCAGCGGGCGCCGAAACACGGCTCTCCTCGGCTCCTGGCCGCTTGATCGAGAGCTGCACGCGGTTGCTGTCCATCTGCAGGGTGAAGGGCAGCTCGAGCGTCGCGTAGTAGTCGCCGACGGTGCGGCCTGAGGCCTCCTTGGCCAGCGTCGCAAGCTCGTCCACCTGGGTGAAGGTCGCCTGGTCGTCGCCACGGTTGGCGGCGTCGGCGGCGAGCTTCCCGAGGTCGTGGGCCATCTCGAGCTCGATAGAGAGCACGCGGGCGCGGGCCTTGTCGGCCCACTGCTCGCCCTGGCCGGTGGCGGCGCGCCGGAAGGCGGTGAGCACCTCGTGCTTCGATCCGTTCTGTTCATAGCGCTGGGCGCGCTCGTAGAGCTTCTGCGCGCTCTTGGATGCGTCGGACCATTCGGCCATCGAGCGCGTGTAGTCCTCGCGCAGCGAGGCGGGCAGATCCTTACGGTCGAGGATGGTCTGGAGGATGGCGATGGCGCCGTCCCAATTGAGGTTGTTCCAGAGGCTCTCGGCCTCTTTCATCTTCGTCGATACCTGCGATTTGATGCGCTCGAAGTGGATGGCCTCGAGGATGGTGTCGGCGTTCGAGGCCGACTGGGTGTTCTGGTACTTCACCTTCATCTCGCCGATGATGGCCTCGGCCTCTTCGTACTTGCCGGCTTCGCGCGCGGCGTCGGCGCGTTGGAACTCGAGGCCGGCGCGCGCTTCGAAGTCCTTCTCGATCTGCGTGCGGCGCTCCTCGAGGCGGCGGCTGACCTCGGAGTTGGTCCCGTACTTGGTCTTGAGATCGTCGAGCTCCTCGAGCAGTTGGAGATGGCGGCCGGACTGCATGCCACTGGTGAGAGTGGCCTCGAAGTCGTTGACCTTGCTCTCGCCGTACTGCTTGATGACGTGCCCGTGGTAATATTCCCAGCCGAAGACCATGGCGGTGGCCGCGAGCGCGACGATCGCGACGTAGACCAGGATGCGCGCCGCCTTGCTGGTCTTGATTGCCTCTGAATTCTGCGCATGGCCGAGGACCTGGTCCTTGACGTTGTTGTACTTGCAGTCGGCATCGAGGATCGCGCGCAGCGTATCCAGCGCCTTCTTCGGCCGCTCGCCGGTGAGCAGGGCATGCCACAGCGATTTGTATTCCACCACCGCGTTCTCGGTCTGGCCCTCGAGCAGGTACGCACGCGCCAGGTAGCGGTGCGGTTCTGGGGAACGCGGCAGGAGATTCTTGGCGCGATGGCAGGCGTCGATGGCGCGCGGCAGATCCTTGCGCGCGAGGTAGGTCTGCGCGGCGGTAGCGTACGAGGCGGCGGCGGGTTCGACTTGGCCGAGCTCGGCCTGGATCTGGCCGCGCTCGAAATGCAGATCCGGATCGTCGGGCGACAGGTTGATGACGGTGTCGAGATCGGCGAGCGCGTTGGGCAGATCGCCCTGGTCCTGCGCCATCTGGATGAGTTCGAGGTACAGCTCGACCGCGCGCGGGGCCTGGTTGAGCTTCACGCAGCACTCGGCGAGAGGGCGCATCACCTCGGGGATCGGGGCTTGGCGGATGGCGTTGTCGAGCAGCTCCTTGGCCTGCTGCATGTCGCCCTGCTGCATCAGCGAGACGGCGTCGTCCACCACCTCCTGGGCGGTCTTCGGCCGCGCAACGCCAGCGAGGACGAGCTGGGCGACGATCGCGAAGGTGTCGAAGCGGGTGACGCCGACGGACATGGCGATGGCATTCAGCGAGTGGCGCCCGTCGAGGTAGCGCAGCACCTTGAGCATCTCGGGGTCGGTCTGCACGTTCTTGAGATTGGCGCGGCCATCGTTGTCGACGATGTACAGGGCATCGGGGTCGGTGATGACCTCGCGGATGCGTTTCCACTCGTCCATGCGGCGCGTGGCTTCCATCACCAGCTGCGTGGTCTGCACCATCGCGTTGCCCATCGCCACCACGTCGAGTGAGGTCAACTCCTGGACTGGCGCGCCGTCGATGAAGGTGAAGTCGCCTTCTTGCCATTCGAACACCGGGCACACCAGCTCCTCGATGCACCACGCGCTCATCTCGTCGAGTTCGTAGTCCGCCACCGCTCCGGACGACAGCACCAGATCCCTCAGCGGTTGGTTCGAGGCGCGCAGCTGCTGGCTGAGTTCGTCGGCCTTCTCGGCAGCGAGCTGGCCCTTGTGCACCATGGCATCGAGCAGGTACGGACGGTTGTTCACCACGGGCGCCGAGCACATGGCGATCTGGCCCTGGTCGAAATAGATGTGCACGCTCGTCACCGGCCCGGACACCGCGAGCGTCCCGGTCTGCCGATTCATGTTCAGCGTCTGGAAGATGTCAGTCAGGTTGACAGAGCTGAGCTGGCCTTGGAAGCCCATCGGTGTATCCGAGTGTCGGTGTGAGCGGGAAAAGCGCGAGCGGCGTGCTTGGAAGGATACACCAGACTAGGCGGGAAACCCAGTAGGGTAAGCGCTTTCCAACCCCGCGAGGGCCATCGGGCGGGTGATCCACCGCGGTCGTTTCGCACGTCGGTCGCGAGCGCGGCCGTTCCGCTCATTCCAGATGTGGACGGGCGCGTTCACGCCGAGTGGCGGACCCTGGCACCGCGATGAGAAAACGTCCGGAATCGATCCTCGCTCACGTTCCCTCCGCCTCCGGCTGACGACGACGGATGACGGACGCTGATTTAGAGATTGCCGAACAGCGAGTCGAGCTGGTCCTTCATCGCTTCCGAGAATCCGGCGCCCAGGGTCTGCTGCTGATCGCTCGGGGCGCGCTTCGACGCTTCGACGAGGACTCCTTCGAGCTGGGTCGAGAGCTCCTTGCACAGCACTTGGATCATTCCCGGCTTCACCTGGCTCGAGAACACGCAGACCTGGAGAGTGCGCTCGCCGAGCAGGGTGATGTGGATGCTCTGGCCCGTGCCTTGATGGAACAGGACGCGGAACTCCTTCTCTCCGAGCAGCCTGGCGACCTCGCGCGTCGAGGCGAAACTACCCGCGACGAGCGCGGCGAGAGCGCTGGAATCGTGGCTCTGGTGGAATCCCTGACGGGCCACCATGTGGCCTTCCTGGTCGATGAGCAGGGCGGATTGCGCGTTGGCCTTCTTCACGAAAGCGAGCAGGACGCCATTGATCTTGTCGATGTCGGCGGCGTAAAAGACCAGTCGCCGCAACTTCAGGGCCTCGTTTTCGCTGACCATTACGGGCTCCCCGCCGGGGTCGTGGCTGGAGGAGCCGCTGGAGGCTCGGCGACCGGCGTGTTCACGGGTGCCGGAGTCGGTGCTGGTGCTTCCTGAGCCGGGGTGGCGGCGGGGGCGGCAGCGACCGGGGGAGCAGGTGACGGCGTAGGCGCGGCGGCGGGAGCCGGAGTCGGCGGGGTGGCGGCTACCGGAGCTGCCGCGGTCGGAGCCGCGGCGATGGGAGCGGTGGCGGCCGGAGCCGCCACCGCCGGCGCGTCGGGGAGGACGGGCGCAGGGGTATGCGCCACCGGCGCTGCTGGGGTCGTTGGCGCGCTGGCCACCGGCTCGGCCGAGCTCGCCATGGGCAGGGCAGCGGAATGGGCCTGCGATTCGCCCATGAACATGCGCTGCATGTTCGGCGGCAGCTGGGCGCGTACCGCCGGGACGAACATGCACAGGATGAAGAGGATGATGATGGCGATGACCAGGAAGATCAGGACCAGCAACATGGCGCGGACGGCTCCGCCGCCCGACTTGTTCTCTTGGTAACGGCGCAGATTGGGATCGGTCGAACCGAGATCCGGATTGGCACCGGCGGCACGCTTGTCGATAGCCGGCGGCTTGGCCTTGGCGAGATGCTTGTCCTTGGGGCTGAGGTCCTCGGGTGGGGGCACCACCGCGTTGCCTCCCGCCGGAGTCGGCGTGTAGTTCGGGCGTGGCGGCACGCCTTGCGAGCGCGGAGGCACCACGGGAACGCCGCGTTCAGAACCAGGGCGCCCTTGGATCTGCGTGGCTGGGGCGGCCGGGCGTTGGGGAAGGCGCTGCTGACCGAGCGGAGTGGTCGAGGTGCCTTGCGGGAGTTGCTGGGGTACCTGCGGGCGCTGCGCGACGCCGGTGGGCACGCCCGCCTGCATCGGCGGCAGCTTGTTGGCGCCGCTCGGGCTCTGTACCGGCACGCCCTGCGAGGGACTCTTGCCTTCGAGATTGGTGGCTGTGCGCCGGCGGGTGGACGCCGGCGCATGCTCCTTGTTGAGCTTCTCGATCACCAGGCGGCTGATCTCCTTGAGGGTGGCGAACACGCCCTTGCCCTCGCGCGCGACGCCCTCGAACACCGGAGCGTTCATCGGGTTCATCTGCGCGTTCATGTCGGGGATCGACATCGCCGTCGGCAGATCGCGCTTGTTGTATTGGAGGACCACCGGCACGTCGTCGAGGGTGAGACCCATCTCGGCGAGATTGTCGCGCAGATTCTGCAGCGATTCGAGGTTCTCCGGCATCTTCTCGGGAGACGAGTCGGCGACGAAGATCACTCCGTCCACACCTTGGAGCACCAGTTTGCGGGTGGCGTTGTAATAGATCTGCCCAGGCACGGTGTAGAGCTGGAACTTGGTGCGCATGCCGGCGACCTGCCCGAGATCGAGCGGAAGGAAGTCGAAGTACAGCGTGCGGTCGGTCTCGGTGGCGATCGACACCATTTCGCCGACGGCGTCTTTCGGCGCCTTCTTATGGATGATCTCGAGATTGGTCGTCTTCCCGGACATGCCTGGTCCGTAGAAGACGACTTTGCAACTCACTTCGCGTTGGCCGAAATTGATCTGAACCATGGGTTGTCCGATGCGTGGGGGGTCGGCGGTCCGGCGTGCGTCAGGTCGCCAACGTCAGGCGCTGAGTGATGCGTTCGACGAAAGGCTTGGTCTCCAGCTGGAGCAGGGCGAGATTCGCCGACGGATCGATGACGATCGCGAGGAACGCCGGGCCGGTGGAGAGCACGACGATGCCGCCCAGCTCCGAGGCGGCGTTGAACGCGGCGAGCTTGCCGAGCTGGTAGTTGGAGCAGATCTTGTTGGTGCCCTCGAGCAGGTTGCCGATCGAGGCCGCGAGCTGGTTCTCGTCGGTGCCCTGGCGCAGGGCGGATGCCATGACCAGGCCCTCTCCGGAGACCAGCATGGTGCCGCCCACGCCGCGCACGCGATTGAGCTGTTGCAGGAGGTCGTTCATCAGGCGGCCCCGAGGTCGATGAGGGTCTGGCGGGCGCGCAGCTCGAGCATGGCCGGACGGACCGTGACATCGGCGAGCACCACCACGCTGAATGCGCGATCGCGCTGGAAGGTGAGCACCTGTCCGGCTCCGCCGGTCAGCGCCCAGGTCGAGAGCTTCTCGATGCCGACCACGGTCAGCGCCGCTTGGGCCGATCGGGCGACGTCCGCCGACAGCGCGGCGAGCAGCTCGTCCTGGCCGGCGGCGAGATTCTTGGTCACGACCACGCGGCCGTGCATGTCCACCACCAGGGCCCCGCGCACTCCGGGCTCTGCGCACAGCGCATCGAGTGTCGCGGTGCGCGAGCCCGTGGAGGCCTTGATCGCGGTGGTCATGGGACCCTGGAACGGCATCAGGGGTTCATTCCCGAGCGAGCTCTTGCCAGCGGCGCCAGCGGCCGCGGCTGGCGAGGGGGCGATGCCGTGGGCCTTCTCGAGTTCGGCGATCTTGGCGGTGGCGGCGGCATCGTTCGGCTTGATCGCGAGCACCTGCCTCAGGTTCGCGATCGCCTTCGGCACGTCCTTGTCGAAGACCATCATGTCCGCGAGCAGCATGTAGCCGTTGACGCTGCGCGGGTCGCGCTCGATGCCGGTCTGCAGCAGCTTCAGGGCGTCGTCGCGCTTGCCGCGAGACGACTCGATCTCGGCCAGGATGACGTAGGCCTGGCCGTTGCGAGGGAACTCCTTCATGCAGCGGCGGCACACCTGCTCGGCCTCGTCGTTGCCACCCGCATTGCGGGCAAGCTCGGCAAGCCGGTTGTAGAGGGAGGCGGAGGGGAAATTCTCCACCTTCTTGCGCAGGCGTTCGAGTTCTGATTCCACCCGCGTGGTCTCCTGGTGGCGATGCGCACCGATCCGGCACGCCGGCCATGGTCGGCCGATGCCGAGCTTTCCATAGCGCTCCCAGGCAGGAGGTGCCCGAGCAAATAGCGCCTAGGATTCGGCTTACACCTGCTCTCTACATAGTGACGGGATGGCGAGCAGTCAAGGCGACTTGTCAGTTCGGGCTCGGATGCGGAGCGCATGCGTGCCTATTTCCGACCGTCTCGTCCAAGTGAATGCAACCGATGAATCAAAGCGATGGCGCCGGCGCCGACTCGTCGGACTCGTCGGATCTGTCAGTGAGGTGTCCCGCTGTCCCGCTGGTCGACCGCCGAACCGCGCGCGTGCCAGCCGGTGCAACACATCTTCCCATTGCCATCTCCGGAGCATCCTCCGTCGCGTGCGCGAACTGATCTTCATCGTCAACGCCGAGAGCGGCGGCAGGCGCGGCAGGTGGTTGATGAAGCATTTGCGCACGCTGTTTCCAGAGGATCGGGTGCTGCCCCTGGCGGGGGTCGACATCGATCGGGCGATCCGACGCAGCCGGGACGAGGACGGGGCAGTGGTCGCCTGTGGCGGCGATGGCACGGCTGCCTGCGTGCTCGAGGCCTCGTGGCGCGCTGGTGGATCGGTGCCCATCGGCATCGTTCCTCTGGGCACCGGCAACGATCTCGCACGCAGCATGGGCTGCCGATCCAGTGGCGGCTTGGTGTTCTCGGCATTGCGCGCGGGAGTCCCGCGCCGCATCGACCGGTGGGTACTGCGCGCTCCCGAGGGGGCTCGGCATCCCGAACGCGCCTGGTTCAACTACCTCAGCGTCGGCTACGATGCACGCGTAGCGCACCGTTTCCACGCGCTGCGGCGGCATCATCCCGCCATGTTCCGCTCGCCGACGGTGAACAAGGTGCTCTACGGGATGGTCTCGCTAGGTGAGCGGGGCGGCCCAGTCGCGGGCGCGGTGCGACTGCATGCCGCCGGCCCGATCGCGGTGCCGGCCTGGTCGGGGGCGGTGGTGCTGGCGAACATCGCCAGCTACGCAGGCGGGACCCGGCTCGGGTCGGGCATCCTACCCGACGACGGATCGCTCGACGCCTTCGCGCTGCCTGCCGGCCTGGCGATGGGCCTGGCGATGGGCGGGATCCGCCGTGCCCACCGGCTCGGCGCGCATCGCCGCGTCGACATGCACATCCTCCACGCGGTGGCGATGCAGATCGATGGCGAGCCGCTCATCGCTGGGCCAGGCCACTACCGAGTGATCCATGGCGGGACCGTCCAGGTGCTGGTCCCGCCAAGCTGATCATCAGCCCATCAGCCCATCAGCCCTCGACCGACCGATCGATCGACCTATGGGGCTCATCGGCCACAGCGTTGCGCATGGGCCCGATCCCGTGGTATCCTCGTGGATGGACCAGCCTGAGGCAGGGACCTCGTCCCCACGGGCCGGCCCGGGCGATAGCGATACTCGCGCGACCGGTCCATACGGACGAACGGTGTCGGCGGAGCAGTTCAGCGCCGCCGGCGTGGAACCGCTGGCCACACCGCCCGCCGGCGCGGACTGGCCGAGGCTCAACGGCATCAACGTGACGCGCCGCCTGCGCCGTGGCGGCACGTCCTCGGCGGATGGCGACGCGCGTTTCCAGGTCGAGAGCCTGCTGGGCGTCGGAGCGACCGGCGAGGTCTATTCCGTCCTCGATCGCAACTTGCGTCGGCAGGTCGCCATCAAGGTGCTCAACCGCGAATTGATCGACGATCACGACCAGGTCACCGGGTTCGTGGACGAGGCGCGCATCACCGCCTCGCTCCAGCATCCGAACGTGCTGCCCGTGCACGAGATCGACGTCACCGAGGAGGGCCAGCCGTACTTCAGCATGAGCCGCATCGAAGGCTGCTCGCTCGGCTCGGTCATCGCCCAGTCCTCACCCGGCGCCAGGCACGCCAAGATCGCCACCGCCAACTCGGTGGTCAGTACCATCCTCGCGGTCTGCCACGCCATCTCGTATGCGCATCACCAGAAATTGGTGCACCAGGACATCAAGCCCGACAACATCATGCTCGGCGATTTCGGCGAGGTGCTGGTGCTCGACTGGGGGAGCGCGGTGCGCATGGATGCCGATGGCAAGGTGCGGACCCGGATCTACGGCACGCCGCTGTACATGAGTCCCGAGCAGGCGCGGCGGGAGCATTCGGACGCGACCAGCGACATCTACTGCATCGGCGCCACCCTCTTCCACGCCTTGACCCTGAGGCTGCCGATCTGGTCGGATGATTCGGAGGCGTTCTGGAACATGAAGCGGCGAGGCGATATCGCGCCGCCCGACGAGGCCGAGCGGGCGGCGATGCCGGCTGAGCTGCTCGAGATCGCGCTCAAGGCGATGGCTCCGGTGTCCGGCGACCGCTATCCCGCTCTCGAGGCCATGCTGCGCGACCTCGAGCGCTTCCAGGCCGGTCTCGCGGTCAGCGTGCATCGCGATTCCCTGTGGCGCCGCTTCAGGCGCTGGCACAGACGCAACGCCAAGGTGTTCTGGATCTCCGCGGCGGCCGCGTCGCTGGTTGCCGCGGCCGCGGGGGTAGTCGCCATCGACAAAATCAAGGAACTCACGGTCTGGCGTCCGGTCTGCATCGAGGACTTCTCCAGGCCGGCGGAAGCGCTGGCCGAACACTGGGTCGGTCGCTACCGGACCGACAACTCCAATATGACCTTCTTCGATGCGCCGCTCACCGACGGCGATTTCTTCACCGTCCACGATGGCGCGCTCCACGTCGCCACCGACAAGCCAGTGCCGAAGCTCGGCAACCGCAAACCCATCGTCGACGTCGCGTATGTGCCGGGCCTACGCGGCAACATCCGCGTCGAATGGGACTACTCGTCAGAGCTGAACAACCGCAATTTCAACTGTTTCATGGCCGGCAGGAACCGCGAGGACGGCTTCACCTTCCATGTCGGAGGCTTCGGCGATCCCTCCAGCGTGGTGCTGACCAAGGGGAACAACTACATCCATCTGGTCCACGACATCTGTCCGAGTCCGCTCGCAGTCGGCAGGGTGTACCGCTTCGCGATGGAGCACGAGGATCGCCACGTGCGCCTGTTCATCGACGGCCATCGCGTCGTCGACTACATCGACGCCGAGGACTTCGGCAGTGCCATCGAGCAGAGCTTCGGCTTCGACTCCTATTCGGACTCGCGACTGGTGATCGACAACGTCAAGGTCTACCACCAGTCCCTGGCGCAGCGCATCTCGCCGATCCAGGTCGGCGACCGCTTCTTCCAGCTCCAGCAGTATGAGGAGGCAGAGCGGCAATACGCCGAGATCGCCGCGTCGTATCCCGGTACCAGCCTCAGACCGCAGGCGCTGTTCAAGCTCGGCATCTGCGCTTCGCGCCGGAATCACCGCGAGGATGCCGAGCGCAAGCTGGCGGATTTCGAGAAGGAGTACCAGGGCCACGAGCTGGTGCCGTTCTCCATGTACGAACGCCTAGCGCTCGCCCGGGCCGGGAAGTCCGAGGAGGCGGTGGCGCGCATCCGTTCAGGGCTCATCGCATTCAAGGGTCATCCCATCCTGCGCCAGGTGCTGATCGAGATCGGGCAGGAGCAGCTGCCGATGCTGCGCGCCACGCCCGCCGTGGTGTTCGGGGATCTCCCATATCCCGAGGACATCGTGCGGCGCATCGAGGAGGAGTACGCCGTGCTTGAGCGGTGGGCGAAGGATTATGGGACTTCGCTCGACAAGAATCCGTTCACCAGCTCCGCCCCGGAAGTGCTGGAGCGCTACGGCGATTACGCCTTCATCTTCGCGCATTGCGCGGAACAGGAGAGCATCGTCGCGCGTGCGCTGATGCGCATGGGACGTTTCGAGGAGGTGATCAGGCGTTTCCCGAAGGATTCCGGCCACCGCGCCCAGGCGCTGAACAACCTCGGACGATTCGACGAGGCCTTGGCGTTGCCGGGACTGCCCACCGGCGATCTCGAGTGGACCCTGTTCCTCAGCGGCGACATCGCCCGGCTCGAAGCCGAGCAGCCATCCGCGTGGGCGTTGAACCGGATGAAGTCCCGCGCTGGGCGTGGGTCCGAGGTCCTCGCCGTCGTGCAGAGTCCGTCGAACGAGTTCGAATTCGGCTACACGCAGCGGGCAGAGGCCCTGATCGCACTCGGCCGCGCCGACGAGGTACTGCGGGACTACCACCATCCCGCCGCTCACGCTCGCGCGTTGGTGGCCTTGAAGCGTTACGAGGAAGCGATCGTGGCGAATCCCGCGGACACGGTCGCGTGCCCGATGGCCGGGCTGGGGATCTTCATCGACGGCAATGCGCAGCGCTGGCGAGAAATCCAGGCGGTCCTGGATCGCCTGCAGCCCAATCTCGACGATGACGATGTCGAATTCTCGGGCTACCTGATGGCTCCGGTCCTGCGCGCCATTTCCGGCGAAGCCGTGGATCCGAGGCAGGCGTATGCGCGCGTGCTGCGGGACATGAAGGAGACCTTCTGCCAGCGCCTGTGGCATACCGCCGCCTACATCGCGGGCGACATCGACGAACAGCGCTTCAGGGAACAGCCGAACCGCACCAGCCTCGACACCAGGCTGCTGCTGGCCAGGGCCCTGCGCGCCGAGCTCCATGGCGACCGCGCGCAGGCGCTGGAATGCTACACCGCCTATTCGGCGCTCCCCCCATGGAAGCGGTCGTGCAGCGATTGCGAGGAGATGTTCCGTGCCTGGCGGCTCCAAGCGCTCGCCGTCCAGGCGGCTCGATGACGGCCGACCCGGGGACCTCCGGCGCGGACGGTGCCGCGCTCGCGGCGCGGGCCCGCACCCAGTCCGCCGAGGAATTCGGCCAGGATCGGTCGGGCCCGCGAGGGCCGGACGAGCCGCCTGGATCTCCGCGGTTGAACACCAGCAGGACTAGGCGCCGGGTTCCAGATGGCCTGGGTCAGGCGGCCGCCGGAGGCGAGCGCTTTCGCGTCGAGGAGCTCCTCGGCATGGGCGCGACCGGCCAGGTGTATTCGGTGCTCGACCGCAACCTCGAACGCCTGGTGGCCGTGAAAGTGCTGAATCCCGAGTTGGTGGGTAGCGCCGAGGATGTCGGCGGCTTCGTCGAGGAAGCGAGGATCACCGCCTCATTGCAGCACCCGAACGTGTTGCCGGTGTACGAGATGGACGTCACCGACGAGGGCCAGCCGTACTTCAGCATGAGCCGCATCGCCGGCGTCTCCCTAGGCGCGGCAATCGCCGCTTCGACGCCCGAGCGGCGGCATGCTAAACTCCCATCGTTCAACGCCATCGTCAGCATCATGATCGACGTCTGCAACGCCGTCTCGTATGCGCATCACCAGGGCATCGTGCATCAGGATATCAAACCCGACAATATCATGCTCGGCGATTTCGGAGAGGTACTGGTCTTGGATTGGGGGAGCGCGGTGCGAGTCGACGCGCAGGGAAAGATCACCGCGCGCATCTACGGGACGCCGCTGTACATGAGCCCGGAACAGGCCCGCAACGAGTTCGCGGACCGTTCGAGCGATGTGTACGGGATCGGCGCGACCCTCTTCCACGCGCTCACCCTGCGCCTGCCGACCTGGTCCGACGATCCGGACAAGTTCTGGGAGATGAAGCGCGGAGCGAGAATCCGGCTACCGGATGAGCAGGAAAGGCGGGCGCTGCCGGCTGAACTGCTGGAGATCTCGATCAAAGCGCTGGCTCCATCACCCGCTGGTCGATATGCCTCGGTCGACGCGCTGCGCCGCGATCTCGAGCACTACCAGGCAGGTCTCGCGGTCAGCGTGCACCGCGATTCACCGTGGCGCCGGTTCCGGCGCTGGCACCGCCGAAACGGCAAAGTGTTCTGGTCGGCCGCTGCGTCGATCATCGCGTTGGCTGGCGCCGGCGCGTATGTATGGCAGGAAAAGGGAAAGGAGAGATCTGGGTGGCAAGAGGTGGCGCGAGAGGACTTCGAAAGCGCATCGCTCGGAGAACTCTCGAATCGCTGGACTGGTCGGGTGAAATCCGCGAGCAAACTGGACGCCCAATTCGAGTCGATCGAGATCACCGACAGGGGGCTATTTCGAGTTGGAGGCGGAACCTTCACAATGCTCAGCAATGGCACACTGCTCGATGTGGCCTGGCGGCATCGCCTGCGCGGCAACATCCGAGTCGCCTGGGACTACCGCTGCGTAGGCCGGAACCGCGATCTGAACTGCTTCATTGGCGGCGACGACCGCGATGGTGGATTCACCTTTCACATCGGGGGTTTCGGCGAAGCGGGCAGCTGCGCGCTGACCAAGGGCGATTTCCGCAACCTCGTGAACCTGGTCTTCGTCAGCGGCCGCGAGCCGTTGGCCCCCGATCGCTGGTACCGTTTCGCGATGGAACGCCAGGACCGCCATGTCCGCCTGTCGGTCGATGGCGAGACCGTCATCGATTACATCGATGCCGAGAACTTCGGCGGTGGTATCGGCCAGTCCTTCGGATTCGACACCTACGGGACGAATCAGCTCGATATCGACAACGTGGTCGTGAGCCATCAGCCGTTGGCGCAGAAGATCTCGCCCATGGAAGTCGGCGACCGGCTATACCAGCTCAAGGACTACGCTGAGGCGGCGGTGCAATACCGCGAGATCCTCGAAGCCTATCCCGATACCGATCTCGCTCCGATCGCGCTCTTCCGACTCGCGGTGTCCGATCTCAAGGCCGGACTGGCGGATGACGGCATGGCCCTGCTCGAACGCTTCGCGCTTGAGCATCCGCGGCACGAGTTGGCGCCCTTTGCCATGTACGAGCGGCTCGAGCATGCTCTGAAGGTTTCCGATGCGACATTGGCGGCCAAGCTGCGCGCGCAGCTGAAGGCGTTCTCGGGACATCCCATCCTTCGCCAGGTCCTGATGGAGATGGGAGCGGAGCGGCTTCCCGCACTCGAACCCCGGATCATCCGCGAGCTGGGCGATTCACTCTATGCCGACGACATCGTCGAGATCATCCGGCGCAACCAGGACGAATTGCAGGGCTGGGCGGACGCCTACGGATCGACGCTCGACAAGAATCCGTTCATGCTCAAGTCGTATCCGGTCCTCGAGCGCATGGGCGCATACCAGCGCATCCTCGATACGTGCCCGGGTCACGAGAGTGTATTCCTGGCGCATGCCCTGTTCCACCAGGGACGTTTCCAGGAGGTCGTCGCCCGCTTCCCGCTAGACCTCCATATCGTCGCCCAGGCCATGCGCGAGATGGGCAAGTCGAGGGAGATCGCCTACGATGCACGCTTCTCCACCGAGGATCGCCTGTACGCGCTGGACAACATCGGGGATTATGCAGCGATCCGTGCCGAAGACCCGCGCCATTGGCTGCTCGACGATGACGCGTTGAGAGCAGGACATTTCCAGGAATTCCTGGACGCCCATCCGGTCGAAACGAATAGGGCGGATTTCGGATCGACTCAGCGCTCATGGGCGCTCCTCGGGCTGCGCCGCTACGATCAGGTGCTCGCCGAGTATTCCCATGGGTCCCCGCGCGCCCGCGCGCTGATCGGCCTTGGCCGATTCGAGGACGCGCTGCGTGCGGCGCCCTTCGATTCCGGATGCTGCGCCACGATCGCATTGGCCTATTTCCGCAAGGGCGACCCCGACGGCTGCTCCCGCGTGCTCGCCAGGTTCGCGCGCGCACAGCCCGACATGGAGGACGGCAATCAGATGTTCGCACGTTGGCTCATGCCGGCGCTGCTCGAGCGCATCGGCGGGGCGAGGGTGGACGCGCGTGTGGCGTACGCGCACATCATCGCTTCGCTGAAGCACGTATACGGCCAGCGCCTGTGGCATCTGGCGGCATTCATCGCTGGCGACATCGATGAGCCGGCGTTCATGGCCCAGCCGGCCCAGCTGAGGGTGCGGGCTCAGCTGCTCTTCGGCCGTGGCCTGCACCACGAATTCGCCGGAGAGGCCGCGGCAGCGGCCGACTGCTACCGCGAATACCTCGCGCTGCCGTCTTTCGACCGGCGGCCAAGCGAAGTCGAGGCGATCTTCATGCGCACACGGATCGACAGCGCCGAGCATCCGGCAGGGTGGATCCCATCGGATCCACCTGTGCTCGTGCCCTGACGCCGCGGAGCGGGCTGATCACCAGCCTGACATCTTCTCTGGATCGATCGACATCAGGAATTCGACGTTGGTGCGGAAGTTCTTGAGCTTCGAGCGCATGAACTCCACCGCGTCCTGGCCATTGCGGTCGGCCAGGAACTTGCGCAGCGCCCACACGCGCTTGAGCTCCTCGGGATCCTTGATCAGCAGCTCGTCCTTGCGCGTGCCCGACTGGGCGCAGTCGACCGCGGGGAAGACCCGCCGATTCGCCAAGCGCCGGTCGAGGACCAGCTCCATGTTGCCGGTGCCCTTGAACTCCTCGAAGATCACCGTGTCCATCAAGGATCCGGTATCGACGATAGCGGTGGCGAGGATGGTGAGCGAGCCGCCATCCTCGATCTTGCGCGCCGCGCCGAAGAACTGCTTGGGCTTGATCAGCGCGTTCGAGTCGATGCCGCCCGAGAGGATGCGGCCCGAGTTCGGCGCCATGGTGTTGTAGGCGCGCGCCAGGCGCGTCACCGAGTCGAGCAGGATGACCACGTCCTTGCCGCGCTCGACCAGGCGCTTGGCCTTGTTGATCGTGGTCTCGGCGACCTGGACGTGGCGGCTGGCCGGCTGGTCGAAGGTCGAGGAGATGACCTCGCCCTTCACCGAGCGCTCCATGTCCGTCACTTCCTCTGGGCGCTCGTCAACCAGCAGGACCATGAGGATGACCTCAGGGTTGTTGGTGGTGATCACCTTGGCGATCTTCTGCAGGTAGACCGTCTTGCCGCACTTGGGCTGGGCGACGATCAGGCCGCGCTGGCCCTTGCCGATCGGACAAGCCAGATCGAAGATGCGCAGGCTGATGTCGGTCGGGTCGTTGGGCAGCTCCATGAACAGGCGTTCAAAGGCATGCAACGGCACGAGGTGCTCGAAGTCCTGGTACGGGCTGCGCTTGTTCTCCGGCTCGCCCATGACCTCGTGGATCATCAGCAGCTGCGGGCACTTCTCGTTGCCGCGCGGGGCGCGGGATACGCCCTTGACGAGCATGCCGGACTTAAGGCCGAAACGACGCAGCTGTTGACCGGTGATGAAGGTGTCGGTGTTGACGGCGTGGTACTGGTTGAGCGGACTGCGCACGTAGCCGTGCTGATCCTTGTACAGCTCCATGTAGCCCTCGAAGACGATCTCATCCTGGCGCCCGCAGGCGATGCGGCGCAGAATCTCGGCGATGAGGTCGTGCTTCTTCAACCACTTCACGTCACGCACTTCCATCTTCTCGGCCTCGGCCTGCAGCTCGGGCAGCTTCTTCACCAGATAGCTGTTGAGCTCGACCTTGACCGGCGGCCGCTCGGGCTGCTGGAACTGCTGGTTGCCCTGTTGATTGCCCTGCTGATTGCCCTGCTGATTGCCCTGCTGATTGCCGTTCTGCTGACGCGGATTCTGGAACTGGGGGCGCTGGCCGTGCTGGGGCTGCGGCTGGCCCTGCGGGCCCTGCGGCATCGGCTGGCTCTGCGGCTGCTGACCCTGCGGCTCGGCGTCATCGCCGTTGTCGGCTGCAGGCGGGCCGGCCGGGCCGACCGGGCCGCGCTTGAGGCTGGCGAGGTCGACGCCGAGCTGCTTGGCCAGGATGACTTTGGCGTAGAGCCCAAGCTGATCCTCGTTGCCCTGGTTGTTCACCGCCAGGCTGCACTTCTTGCGCCGTTCATCGGCGCTGCCCAGGGCGGTCTCACGACGCGCCAGTTCGTCCTCGTCCCAGCCACGGGCCAGCACGCGCTCGGCGCGCTGCTCACGCGGGGCGTAGACGTAGACCGTGCCGGTGCACAGGTCGTTGACGCCGAGCTCATGCAACAGGGCGCAGTCGAGCACGACGAAGGCTCCGGCCCGACCGACCGCCTCACGGACGCGGCGGGTCAGCTCGGGGTGGACGATGCGGTTGAGCGCCTGGGTCGCCTCGGCGCTCTCGAAAGCGGCGGCGGACAGCTTGTGCCGGTCGACCGAGCCCTCGGCGCCGATGATCGCATCGCCGAAGCGGCTGGCGAGTTCGCGCTTCACCTGCATCTGCTCGATGACCTCATGGCCAAGGACGTCGGCCTCGACGTTGCGGGCGCCGAGCTGGACCAGGGCGCGGGCCAGCGCGCTCTTGCCAGCGCCGGGCTCGCCGGTCACGCCGATGACCACACGCTTACCAGGCGGGACCGCCAGCGGATTGGCCGGATCGGCCGGGCGCGGGGTCTCGGCGGGCTGCTCCTCGGCGGCAGGCTCTGGCGCCGGGGGCGGTGGCGTCGCTTCAGCGACCGGAGCGGCGACGGCAGCCGGCGGGGCGGCCTGCGCAGGTTCCTCAGCGGCTGGGGCGGCCTCGCTGCGGCGGCGGGGCGGACGGCCGCGGCGCTTGGGGGTGTCGGAGGCGTGGGACTTGTCGGGCATGTGGGGTCTCAGGAGACGTCGAGCCAGGTGCGACCGTTGCGCGCCTCGGCGACGAGGGGGACGGCGAAGGCGGCGGCGCCGCGCATCGCGTTGGTGAGGGCCTCGGCGGCCTGCGCGGCCAAGGCTTCGGGAGCTTCGATGATGAGTTCGTCGTGGACCTGCAGCACCAGGCGGGCGCCGGGCGGCAGCAGCGGAGGCAGGGCGAGCATGGCGCGCTTGATCAGGTCGGCGGCCGAGCCCTGGATGGTCGAGTTGACGGCGACGCGTTCGGCGGCGAGCCGGTCGTTGCGGTTGCCCGAAGCCAGACCGGGCACATAGCGGCGACGGCCGCTGATGGTGCGGGCGTAGCCGATCCGGGCAGCCTCGGCGACAGTGGTGGCGATGTAGTCGCGCACCGAGCCAAAGCGGGCGAAGTAGCCGTCGATGAACTCCTGCGCCTCCTTCCGCGCGATGCCCAGCTGCTGGGCCAGACCGAAGGCAGTCTGGCCGTAGATGATGCCGAAGTTCACCGCCTTGGCGGCGTTGCGCTGCTGTGGCGTGACATGCGCCGGGTCGATGCCGGCGACCTGCGCCGCGACGTGGCGGTGGATGTCGGCGCCGGCGGCGAAGGCGGCGTTCAGTGCCGGATCACCGGACAACTCGGCGAGCACGCGCAGCTCGATCTGCGAATAGTCGGCGGCGATCAGCAGATGCCCGGGCGCGGCCGAGAAGGCGGCGCGGATCTCGCGGCCAAGGTCGGACTTCTTGGGGATGTTCTGCAGGTTGGGCTGGTCGCTGGAGAGGCGGCCGGTCTCGGCGCCGGTCTGGCGGAAGTGGCTGTGGATGCGGCCGTCGGCGGCGATGAAGCCGGGCAACTTGGCGACGTAGGTGTTCAGCAGCTTCGACAGCATGCGGTGCTGCAGGATCAGGTCGGGCAGTTCGTGCTGGTGGCGCAGCACCTCCAGCACACTGGCGTCGGTGCTGGGACCGCTCTTGGTCTTCGTCACCACCGGCAGACCGAGCTTGCCGAAGAGCAGTTCGCCGACCTGCTTGGGACTTGCCGGGTTGAAGTCCGGCCCGGTCTGGCGGCGGATGTCCTTCATCACTTGGTCGAGATAGCTGGCGAGGTGCGTCTCGCTGGCGGCGAGGGCGGCCCGGTCGACGGCGAGGCCGGCGCGCTCCATGTCGGCCAGCACCAGCGCCAGCGGCACCTCCTGCTGACGGTACACGGTCAGCAGGTCGAGTTCCGTCAGCTTGCCTTCCAGCAGCTGGGCCAGCCGCCAGGTCGACTGGGCATCCTCGCAGGCGTAGCGCGCGACCTTGTCGGGATCGGCGTCGGCCATGGTCTGGCCGAGGATGAAGGTGGCGACGTCGCTGGTCGGGATCTTGCGCTCGCCGAGAAAGAGCAACGCGAGATGGTCGAGGTCGTGGCTTTCGCGCCCCGGATCGAGCAGCCACGAGGCCAGCATGGTGTCGCCGTCGTAGCCGCGCACCGGCGTGCCGGCGGCGGACAGCATCTGCTGGTCGAACTTGATGTTCTGTCCGACCTTGCCGATGCGGGCGTCGGCAAGCAGGCGCGACAGCGGTTCGACGATGCGCGCCCACGGCACGATCTCGCCGGCCGGGCCAAGCAGCGGCAGCCAGGCAGCGCCGGTGCCACCGTGCTCGCCGCAGGCGAACGACACTCCGACCAGGCGCGCAGTCAGCGGATCGAGGCCGGTGGTCTCGGTGTCGACGGCGAAGCGGCCGGCGCGGGCCAGACGCTCGCAGTAGGCGGGGAAGCTGTCGGCGGTCAGGGTCTCGTAGACCGCGCCATCGCTGGCCGCCTTGGGCTCGGCCTTGGGGGTGAAGCGCACCACCTGGAAGCCGAGGCGCTCGAACGGGGCGCTGTCGGCTGGGCTGGCGCGATCCATCGCCAGGGCATCCAACGATGGCACCGCGGGCACGTCGACCAGGGTGATCAGCCGGCGGGTCAACTCGGCCTTGGGGACGAAGGCGGCAAGGTTCTCCGCCAGCTTGCCCTTGTGGGTGGCGGCGAGGATGGCCTCCAGCGTGCCGTGCTCGGCGAGCAGCTTCGCCGCCGTCTTCGGCCCGACGCCAGTGACGCCCGGCACGTTGTCGGCGGTGTCGCCGATCAGACAGAGGTAGTCGACGACCTGGGCCGGCGTGATGCCCTTCTCGGCGAACAGCTCGGCTGGACCGCGCTCCTGCTGCTTGATCGCGTCGTAGGTGCGCACGCGCTCGGAGATGACCTGGTCGACGTCCTTGTCGCGGGTGTACAGGCGCACGTCCAGATCGGCGGCATGGCCGAGCCGCGCGTAGGTGAACAGCACGTCGTCGGCCTCGTAGCCGGGGATGCGCACCACCGGCACATGCATGGCCGCCAGGATCTCAAGCACATCGGGGATCTGCTTGACCAACGGCTCGGGCATCGGATCGCGGTGCGCCTTGTAGGGCGGGAAGATCTCGTTGCGGAAGCTGTCGGCGGCGGCGTCAAACACGCACACCAGATGGGTGACCCGCTGATCCGCCTTCAGCTCGCGGACGAGGTTGGCGAAGGCGTAGGTGACGCCTGTGGGATGCCCGTTCGGCCCCGACAACGGCGGCATGCCGAAGTGGTAACGGTAGGCGTAATAATGGCCGTCTATGACGGCGAGAAGGGGCCGGGTGGCCTCGGACATGCTGGGACCGATGGGAAATGCTGGCCGGGCGATGAACGCCACCACGCCTGCGATGTAGGAACCTATGCGCCTACCGTGGGGGCGTCAATGCGAAGGTTGGAGCGCCGGCACTCCTAGGGATGACCTGGTACCAGACCTCGTGCGCGGTATCCTGACCACTGATGACCCCAACCGCGTCGCCTACCGGCTGGGTGCTGTTCCGGCCCTGGTTTCCGGCCTGACATGGCCGTGTTCCTGCGCGCCGTCTGGCGCCACCTGGCGATGGCGAGCTGGCCGGTCGACCCGCAGCTGCTGCAGCCGCTGGTCCCGGCCGGCACCGAACTCGATGACCACGACGGGCAGACCTACGCCAGCCTGGTCGGCTTCCGCTTCCTCGCCACCCGCCTACGCGGCGTGGCCATACCCTGGCATCGCGGCTTTGACGAGATCAACCTGCGCTTCTACCTCCGCCGCCGCGGTACCGACGGCGTGCAGCGCGGGGTGGGCTTCGTCCGCGAATTCGTCCCCCGGCACGCCATCGCCTGGGTGGCCCGCCTAGCCTACAACGAACCGTATCGCGCCGTACCGATGACCAGTCGCATCGACGGCGACGCTGTCACCTACCGCTGGCGGCAATCGCGCTGGAACACCCTGCGGCTGAACGCGCCCGCAGGCTGGGCGGTGCCCAATCCCACCAGCCGTGATGGCTGGATTGCCGAACATTACTGGGGCTGGACGCGCCAGCGTGATGGCGGCACCGTCGCCTACCGCGTCGAGCATCCGGCCTGGCGCATCCGGCCGGCCACCGACGTCACCATCGACGCCGATCTGGCGGCAAGCTATGGCGCACCCTGGGCCGCCGCCTTGGCCGGCCCGCCGGCGTCGGCCTTCATCGCCGAGGGATCCGCCGTCACCGTCGGCATGCCGCAGCGGCTGTAGTTGGCCCCGAGCTTCCCGGCCAGCGGCTCGGCGCAAATCGTCGTCGGCTGCCACTGCCGCAGCAGTCCGGCCGTCTCCGCGCGCCACGCAGTTCATGGTTTGCATCATCGATCCGTGGTCGGCATGGTTCGCGCCAGGGAGCCGTCATGTCCACATCCACGACCAGCATCGCCACCGCCCAGACCCTCGCCACCCGTGCCCATGCCGGCCAGCAGCGCGATGACATCGGCGATCCATACATCGTGCATCCAACGCGGGTGGCCGCCCGACTGGCCCGACGCTTCCCCGACGAGGCGGCGCTAACCGCCGCCGGCTGGTGCCACGACGTCATCGAGGACTGCCCGCAGATCGCCCGTGACGAACTGCGCGCCGCCATCGGTGACGATGCCTTCGCCATCGTCTGCGAAATAACCAACCCCAGCAAGCAGCACGCGGAGCGACCACGGGCCGAGCGCAAGGCGATGGACCGGGCGCACATCGCCACGATCAGCCGCCGGGCGCGCTGCCTCAAGCTGGCCGACCGCGCCGACAACCTGCGCGATGGATGCGCCTGCCCGGACAAGGAGTGGCTCGCCACCTACGTCCGCGAGTCGCGCCTGCTTGCCGAAGCCCTGCGCGGCACCGACCCCGAACTGGAGCAGGACCTCCAGGCCGCCCTCGCCGCCGCGGCTCAGGCCGCTGGCATCGACTGAACCAGAGCCTCCCACATCACCATCCAGGGAGCCGCGCCGATCAAGGCGTGGGTCCACGGTATGCCGATCGCGGACGACACCGGCGCGCTGGTGACCCTAGAAAACGCAGATGAACAGGAGGACCAGAGATACCAGAGATACCAGAGGTAGAGGCTGGGGGTTATGGTTCGCTAGCAGATTCCACATTTGGTGGCACTGACGTCGCAGCACAAACTCTTTCCCACTCTGGTCACTCTGGTCACTCTGGTCACTCTGGTCACTCTGGTCACTCTGGTCACTCTGGTCACTCTGGTACTCAGTGTGAATCCCATTGCCGATTTTAGGGCGACAGTGCGTGGTCGATCGCAGACCTAAGGGGTTGCCTCGCGGCGCAGATGGCCAGCCACGCGGCCAGTGCACTCCTACGCCGTCATCGACTTTGAGGCCACCGGCCTTGGCCCGCCGGGAGACAGCATCATCGAGGTCGGGGCCGTGCTGGTCCAGGACGGCGTCATCGCCGGGACGTTCAGCGAGTTGATGGACCCGGGGTTTCGCATCCCGCCGTTCATCACCTCGCTGACCGGCATCAGCAACGCCATGCTGCGTGGCCGGCCCAGACCGGAAGCGGTGATGCCGCGATTGCGCGACTTCCTCGGCGATCACGTGTGCATTGCGCACAATGCCGGCTTCGACCGCCGTTTCCTCGAAGCCGAGATGGTCATCGCGGGGCAATGCCACAAACGTGCGTTCCTCTGCTCGATGCTGCTCTCGCGTCGGCTGTTCCCGGACGCCGACAGCCACAAGCTGGGCGCGCTGATGCATCTGCTCGACCTGGAGATGCCGGCCGGCATGCAGGCGCACCGCGCCCTGGCCGACGCCCTGGTGACGGTCGCGCTGTGGCAGCGGCTGATCGCCGAACTGCGCGAGCGCCTAGGCGGCCGCCAACCCGACCAGGCCCTGGTGGCGGCGGTCTGCCGGAAGCCCAAGGCGGCGGTCTGCAGCTACCTCGCGGCCATCGCGGGCTCGCCGAACGTCCCGGTCTGACTCCGCTCAGCCGCCCAGCTTGCCGGCCTGTTCGGCGTAGTAGCCGTCCGGATGCTTCTTCAGGAACGCCTCAACCATCTTGGCGAATCGCGGGTCGGTGCGGCTGGCTGGCGGGATAGCGATGAGCTTCTGATACTCCTTGCCGATTGCATAGCCCGGATCCTTGCGCAGCTCCGTGGCGCGATCCTGGTAGGTCTTGTAGGCATCATGCCCCCGGTAGGCGGCAGCCATGACATCAGCTAGACGCCAGGCGCCGTAGCTGTCACCGGCGGTGGCGAGGCTGTCGATGGTCTTGTCCTGCTCGCCCTGCCAGGCGGTGAGGTACTCGCTGGTGGTCTTCGCCGCCTCCGAGTCGAGTTTGGCCAGGGCCTTCAGCGCACTGCCAACCTTGCCGGCCTCCGCCTGCCGCTCGAGCGTCACCACCTTGGGATCGGTCGATGGCCTGGCGAAGCGCGGCACCGGCGGGAACGATGGCTTCACCTTGGCCAACAGCCCGGTGATGATCTTCTCCTCGAGCGCAGCGGGATGCCCATGCCAGGCGATCCGCCCCTCGGGATCAAGGATGAATACATGCGGGATGCCGGTCACGCCCCAGGATGTGCCGATCTCGTCGCCAACAGTGATCAGGTAGGGGATGGGCGTGGTCTTGACGAACTCTTCCAGTCCCCGGCTGCTTTCATCGGTGTGACCGATGACCACCAAGCCCTGGTCGGCGTATTCCTCGTGCAGCTTGCGGATGTGTGGAATCGCCGCCTTGCACGGCCCGCACCAGGTGGCCCAGAAGTCGATCAGCACGACCTTGCCGAGAAAGGACTCCAGCTTGACCGGACCCGTACCGGCCGGGTTGTTCAAGGTGCGCTTGACCACCAGGTCGGGCGGGAAGGTACCGACGGCGGCTTCGCCGGCGGCGAGGACGAAGGCGAGGCAGCAGAGGGCAAACAGGCGCATGTAGACTCCGTGACCACTGACGCTATCTCGCGACCGTCCACCGGACAACCGGCACTGGGCCAGCCTGCGGCGCCGATCAGGCGGCCGACGCGGACACCCGTGCCCGGCGGGCGGCGATAAACGAACGGATGGCGAGGATGAGGAAGCCGGCGCACAACACACAGGTCAGGCTGCGGGCAATCACGGCCAGCGGCCGCACGACTTCGCCGCCAGCGAGCAGGGTCGGCAGAGTCACCAGCCCACCAACGCTGCCGGCGATGCCGAGCAGGGCCAGCATGGCCGCGCCGTGCATGGCATGCTTGCGCAGGCCGGAACGCAGGGCGAGCAGACCCGCGATGAGGAAGAGGCCGCCAAGCGCCGCCGGAATCAGCATCGTCAGACTGGGGGAATCGCTCAGGCCTCGGCTGACCACACCCAAGACGATAAGCAGGACGGCGAGGACGATGGTGATCAAGGGCATGGTCGCAGCGTGGACAGCGGCCGCGCCGACGAAGCGGCACCTGGGCCGGCCTCCACGCCCGGCTATTCTCCTATCAACTCGGAGATCGGTTTCCCCGTGGTCGGCAGCTCAACACCGATCAGCCGCGCGACGGTGGCGGCGAGGTCGAGTAGGTCGTGATGCGCATTCACCACCGTCCCCGGCTTGATCCCGGCGCCCAGGGCGAGCAACTCGACCTTGTGGCAGCCGGCACAGTCGTCGCCGTGATTACGGAAGCCATCCTTCACCCCGTCGAGGTGACGGCCATGGTCGTTGGTGATAAACAGCACGGTCTTGCCGGCATAGGCCGGGTCGGTGCTGAGGAACTCCCACAACCGGCCGATCAGCGCATCGCTGCTGCGGATGCCCTGCAGGTAGGCCTCCCATTTCCCGGAGTGGCCGGACGAGTCCGGCTCCTTAAAGTTGCTCAGCAGCAGGCGCGGGTGGTGCTCGCGCAGCACCGCCAGCAGGCGCTCGTAGGTCGCGGCGTCCTCACGGTAGCCAGAGCCGTTGCCGGCCTTGCCGCAATCGGTGCCGCACTGGAAGCGGCCATGCCAGGCCGGATCGACGGTGTCGGACAGGATGGCCAGCTTGTCCTTCGAGGTCACCAGCCAGGCGGTCTCCGGCGCGGCCCCACTGGTCTGCAGCCAGCGCTGGAACAGCGACGGGCTGCGCGGCAGCTCGCGCCCGCTGTTGTTGATGTCCTGGTACACGCCGGTGGCCAAGGCGGTGTGGCCAGCGTTGGTGTAGGTCGGGCCGTCGTTCGCGAAATCGCTGAACCAGGCGCCCTGCGCCCGCAGCGCGGCACGCGCCGGGATGTTGGCGAGGGTCGGATCGCCCCAGGTCTCGCTCCAGCGCGGGCCGTCGACGACGGCGACGATGACGTGCTCGACGGTGGCCGCGGACGCCAGGGCGGACAGGCAGACGAAGCAGAGGACGAGAAGGTGTCGCATGGCCGCAGCATGCGCGCCTGATCCGACGGGAAAGCCCGGTTCCAGTCAATCGCTCCTGGGCATCGCAGTCGCCGCCGCTAGCGTGCCGCCATGCTGTCCATCCTCTTCTTCTCCGTCCTCGCCATCATCGCCCTCGGCGCCGCCGTGGTCGTCGCCGGCCTGCCGCGCCCGGCGCGCGTCGCCCTGGTGGTGATGTCCGGCCTGCTCCTCCTCATCGGCTTCCTCATCGGCTCGTCCGTGGTCATCGCCGCCGATAAGACCGGCGTGGTGATGAAGCACTTCGGCACCCCGCTGCCGCCAGGCTCGATCATCGCCCGCAATGGCGAGCAGGGTCCGCAGGCAATGATCCTGGGACCCGGCTGGCACTTCGGCTACATCCCCTTCATGTACGAAGTCAGCGAGGTCGACGTCGCACTGATCGAGCACAACAAGCTTGGCTTCATCACCGCCAAGGACGGCAAGCCGCTGCCCGATGGCGAGATCTTCGCGCCCCTGTGGGCTTCGACCACCGACCTGCTCGACCCCGAGACCTTCCTGTCCAAGGACGGCTGCCGCGGGCCGCAGGCCACCGTGCTGACCCCCGGCACCTATCGCTACAACCCCAACCTGCATGACATCAAGACGATCGACGCCCTGAACATCCCGCCCGGCACTGTGGCGGTGATCACCGCCCGCACCGGCACCCAGCCGCCCGCAGGCGGCATGCTGGTCAACGGCGTCCCGCTGGTGCCCAAGGGCTGCCGTGGCATCTGGCTGGAGCCACTGCCGCCCGGCGCCTACTACCTGAACACCCAGGCCTATGCCCCAACCCTGATCAAGACCATCCAGCGCGTCTACACCTACCAGCAGGCCCAGACCCGCTCGACAACCTCGAAGACGGCCACCGCCTCCGGCAACGACTGGTCGGTGACGGTGCGCTCGAAGGATGGCTTCTCCTTCCCCATCGACGTCCGCGTCGGCTGCGCCGTCGAGGCCAAGGACGCGCCCTACCTGGTCGCGCTGCTCGGCGATCCCGACAAGCGGGTCAAGGACGAACAAGAGGACGAGGAGCTCGAGGTGCTTGAGGCCAAGGTCATCCTGCCAGCCGTGCGGGCCATCTTCCGCAACGTCACCGAGACGATGAACGCCCTGGAGTTCGTCGACAGACGCAGCTCGATCGAGAAGGAAGCGACCGAGCGCATGCGCGTCGAGTTGGCCAAGTTCCACGTCACCTGCGACGGCGTCTACGTCGGCAACATCCACCTCGATTCGTCAGAGGCCGGACGCATGCTGATCGCCACGCAGACCGACCGCGAGGTGGCGGTAAACCAGCAGATACTCTACGCCGAGCAGCGGAAGGCCCAGGAGTCGCGCGCTGCCTTCGTCAAGGCGCAAGAGGACGCCGAGCAGCAGCGCAACCTCGCCCAGGCGACCTTCGCGGTACAGGTGCAAGAGCAGCAGGCCCTGGCCCGCGCCGCCGAGGCCAAGGGCGAGAGCGACTACCAGATCATCACCGGCGAGGGGCGCGCCAAGGCTTACCGTGCCATGGTCGAGGCTCTCGGCCGCGAGCAGGTCGCGCAGTTGGAAATGCTCAAGCTGGTCGCCGAGGGCAAGATCCAGATCACCCCGCAGGTCATGGTACAGGGCGGCGGCGGACTGATGGACGCCCTGGCCGGCACCCTGCTGCGACAGAACCTCAAGCCGGAGAAGTGACGCATGCGGCTGATCCTGTTCGTCTCAGTGCTGGCCGTCCTGGCGTGCATCCTCGTGCTGGTCGCGGTGATCGCCGCCGGCCGGCGCAAGGACGGCTCGCGGCCGCGCGATGATCATCGCAATTGACGGTTAGACCCCCTCCAGCAACGACGTCTGCCGCATGCCCTGCTCGGTACCCAGGACGCGGTCGACCAGGGCCTGGGCTTCGGCGACGTACCAGGCTCGGTCGATGACGGATACATCGCAGGCGGCCGGATCATCGAGCGGCACCGCGTGCGCTGCGACGGTGGAGCGCGACTTCCCGTCAGCCAGCTGCACGATCGGCTGACCGCTCCGCCCGACCACCCAGCGCACCACGGCGGTATCGACCTCACGACCACCCCAGCTGAGATCACGGGCGCGACGCCACATGGCGAAATCTGCAGGGGCGACTGCTGCGGCAACAACTGCGGCGATAGCTCGACCATGCACCAGATGCTCGAGCGCGGCACGGGCGACGATCGGGGCGGCAGCGCGGCGGCTGGCGTCCTCATCATCGCCGCCGGCGAATCGTCCCTTGGTCTTGGCCACCGTCCCGTCAGCACCGAGGGCGATGTAGTCGTTGACCGACGTGCGCCACAACCGGCGGTAGGGCGTGCGCTCCAGCGACAGGCCTGTCTCGGCCTCCCACGCAGCAGCGGCGGTCTCGACCGGACCGCGCACCACCACGCCGTCGGTGTTGGCCGAGACCAGTCGACCGCCGGCGCAGAGCACCCCGTCGATCAGCTGCAGCAGGCGTAGCTGGCCGGTGAGCACGACGCGCAGGGCGTCGGGCGGCGAAAACAGTCCGCTGCGCCGGTTGCCGAGCTGGCCATAGAGACTGTTGATCACCAGCTTCAGCGCCAGGCTGGCGACCTGGTCGCCGGCGCGCTTGGCAGCGAGACGCTGGCGCAGCAGATCGCCAATCCGGGCCGGGAAGTCGGGCAGCTGCGGCGGCGCGATGCCGTCGCCGGCGATCAACGAGGGATAGTACGACGCAACATCGAGATCGAGCAGCGGCCCTTCCACCACCCCGGGCTGATCCGCCGAATGCAGGCCGCCAACGCCGCAGGACAGCTCCACGCCATCGACCGCCTGGTGCCAACCGGCCGCTGGCCGCAGCGACAAATGGCCGCGCTCGTTCCACGACACGGTACCATCGAGGATCGAGCGCATCGCCGCACCGACATCGTCCCGCCGGGCGTGGAACCGGCCTGGGTCGCGCAGCAGTTGCCGCACCGGCAGCATCGCGGGCTCGACCGCCCGACGTACCTGATCGCGCCGCAACCCTTGCAACACCACCAGCTCGGCAAGCAGGCCGGTGCTCGCCAACCAGGCAGCATCCCCGATCCACGGATGCGCCGCCAACAAGCGTTCACGCACGCGCAGTTCGCGCTGCTGACCGGCGGCGAGGACGGCGAGACTGGCGGCCTGCCGCAGCGGGTCGGCGCCTGGCAGGGCCAGCCCGGCCCGACAGCAGGCGGCGTCCGCATCGCCCACCAGCACGCCGAGGTCGATGGTACGGCGCCAGCGGCGGGCGAGGCGCGGCAGGGCCTGCACCGCCTCGCGGGTCGGCGGCCATGGTCCGACCAGGGCCCGCTGCGCTGCCGGCGCAGCGGCGGCCAGGCCGGCGAGGAGCCGCTCGCCATCCCAGGGCGACAACTCACCCGGCGCCAGCGTCCATACATCGAGCCGGGGATCATCGAGCAGCTCCGCCGCCACCGGCCAGGGCAGCAGTCGCGTGCGGCCACCAGCGTACACGGCGCAGCCGTCGGGAGTGGGCAGGACAACGGCCTGGTCGGACACGGACAGCCAGGGTGCGATCCGGCGTCGCGCGCCAAGCTCCGCTAACGTCCGCGCCACCAGCCCGGCGTGTGGCCGAAGGTGGTGCGGAAGGCATGGACGAAATGGCTGGCGGTGGCGAAGCCGACCAGCGCGGCGACCTCGCCCACCGGACGGGTGCCAGAGCGCAGCAGCACCTCGGCATGGCGGAGCCGTTCGCGGCGCCGCCAGGCCGCCGGCGCCAGACCGGTGCGACGGCGGAACAGTCGTGTCAGATGCTCACGGCTGACCCCGCAAGTTTTAGCCACATCCGCGATATCGATCGATCGGTCGAGATGCCGTCCGAGGATCGCCGAGGCCTGTTCGACGAGGTCGCGCTGCGGATCCGCCTGCTCGCCGCAGCCGGCCGCCAGGGCGCACAGCAGGTCGCAGGCGATCTGCGCCGAGGCGGCCACCGCGAGCCGGCGATGGCGCATGCCCGACCCCTCGGCCAGCCGCACCAGCCGATCGATCGCCGGAAGCTCCGGGTCGACAGGCAAGACGTGCCCGTGGGCGGCGATCAGGTCGTCGGCCATGGCCAGGGCAGCGGCGCCGCCGATGTTGGCATAGACGAAAGTCCACGGTTCCGGCGAATCATGTGCGGCCGCATAGCGCACCTGCTGGCCGAAGCGGAAGACCAGGCAGCGCCCGCGCGGCAGCGGCGTCCCCGGACCGCGCTGCTGCTGGCCCGTCCACACCGTGCCGCAGCCGGCGAGGGTGACCTGAACCGCGATGTGGTCGGGGGTGCGGCCGATCGCGGTATGCCGGTAGCGGCCCGGTCGGCCGGATTCGCGGACGACGCAGGCGAGCACCGGCAGGCCACCACGATGGTCGACGCTGGAAAACAGAACGCCGGCAAGTGCCGACCCGCGCGTATCGATCACACTGACGACATTAACATGCCGTCGCCGCGATGGGAGTGGCGTTGCGCGACGCTAGACTGCGGTCATGAGCACCGCGTCCCTGCCGCCTCCCCTCGAACTCCTCGGCCTGCGCATCGGGGCCGAGGGTGATCCGGGTCCGTTCGCCGTCGAGGTCATCGCCCACCACCTAGCTGATGGTCTCGCCGAGATCGAACTTAGGCTGCAGGCCGCGACCACCGCCCCGCCGCCGGACCTCGTCCTGCGGCTATCCATGGACGGTGCCGGGATCAGCCACATCTGGCGTCCGGACGCCTGCGGTTCAAAAGGCATCTGCGGCGGCGGCCGCACGCTGACCGCGCGCGCCGCCACCCAGGCGCCGATCCTCTGCCTGCATGGCATCGACGGCGTAAGTCGGCTGTGCCTGGCCAACGCCGACGCCACACACGGCAGTGCGCTGTCCTGCCATATCCGCGAGGAGGACTGCCGACTCTACGCTACGCTCAAGCCGTTCCTCGCCGGACGCGCCCCGGGCACCGCCTTCACCGCTCGGCTGCGGCTGGACCGGCGAGCCCAGCCCTGGCACGCGGCCGTGCAGGCGGTGTCAGCCTGGTGGGAGGCGATGCCTGGGCACGCCCCGCTGCCAGTACCGGCGGCCGGTCTGGAGGCGATGTACTCGACCTGGTACAGCTTCCACCAGGCGGTCGATCCGCAGCCGGTGCTGGAGGAATGTCGGCTCGCCCGCGCCCTCGGCTGCACCGCGGTGATCCTCGACGACGGCTGGCAGACCCGCGACACCGCACGCGGCTACGCCTTCGCCGGGGACTGGCAGCCGGAACGGATGGGCGACATGGCCGCCTTCGTGCGCCAAGTACACGATCTCGGTCTGCACCTGCTGCTGTGGTACGCGGTTCCCCTGATCGGCTACCGCACCGACGCCTTCGCCCGCTTCGAGCACTGCCTGCTGCGTCGCGATGACGGTCTCGGCTGCGGCATCCTCGACCCGCGCTATCCTGAAGTACGCAGCTTCCTGGCCGATCTCTACGAACGCCAGCTCATCGCCTGGGACCTCGACGGGGTCAAGCTCGACTTCATCGACACCATGCAGCCGAGCGCGGAAATGCCCCTGGGGCCCGGCGACGGACGCGACATCGGTGATCTCGACGAGGCGGTCGACGCGCTGATGAAGGGCATCGCCGCCCGTCTGCGCGCCGTCCGCCCGGATGTCCTCATCGAATTCCGCCAGAGCTACACCGGGCCGATGATGCGCACCTACGGCAATCTCTTCCGCGCCGGCGACTGCCCCTACGACGCTGCCGCCAACCGCGAGCGGACCGTAACCATCCGCATGCTCTGCGGGACCACCGCGACGCACGCCGACATGTTGATGTGGAGTCCGAGCGACAGACCCGAAGTCGCTGCCCGTCAGCTGCTGGCGGTGCTCTTCGCGGTGCCGCAGGTCTCGGTGCTGATCGGGAGACTGGATCCCGGCCAACGGGCCATGCTCGCCTTCTGGCTGGAGTGGTGGCGCCAGCACCGCGACACCCTGCTGCATGGGAAACTGACCGCCGAGGAGCCGGAGGCGCACTATCCGCTGGTGGTCGCAAGCACGGCCACCGAGACGGTGATGGCTGCGTATGCCGATCGACCGCTGCGACCGACCGGGGGACTGCCCGCATGCCTCTGGCTGGTCAACGCCACGGCCCGCGATGAACTGCTGTTAGTGCTCGACACCGACGCCGGCGAACGCCAGGTGCTGGTCCGGGACTGCCAGGGGACGGTCATCGCCGACAACCGTCGACGGCTTGGTGCGGGCGCGCACCGCCTGGCCGTCCCGCCCAGCGGGGTGGTGCAGATCGCATAGCCGAGCAGGCTATCTGCTAGGGACATCGCTGATATACGCGAGGAGGGGCTGGCCCCGCCACAACGGGTCCTATATTGGCCTCCCACACAGATGGATACGTCAGCTGTAAGTCATTTGTCTAACGACAGCTATGGGGTCTGGGCTAGCGTTGCTGCGATTGCCCTGCTCGCCGTCGCCGTGGTCGGTGGGGCACTGTTCATCGTCCGTCTGGTCACCCGCGTGGTCGACCGCATCGCCGACAGCAAGCAACGCCTGACCACCTACGAGTGCGGCGAGGCGCCGGTCGGCTCGGCGTGGTTCCGTTTCAACAACCGCTTCACCATCGTCGCGCTGACCTTCCTCATCTTCGACGTCGAACTCGCCCTGCTGTGGCCAATCCTGCCGCGCTGCCTCGACTGGATCGGCAATGGCAACGTGCTGATCGTCTTCATCGAGATCACCGCCTTCGCCGCCACGCTGGCCGTCGGCCTGGCCTGGGTCGCCGCCAGTGGCGGCTTCGTGTGGGACCGGAAGGTGTCCGATGACTGATGTCGGCAAACCCGGAAACAGTGTCGACGAACAAGTCGTCACCACGGCGGTCGATGAATTTCTCGCCTGGGGCAAGGAGAACTCGTTGTTCTACCTGCTCTTCGCCACCGCCTGCTGCGGCATCGAACTGATGCAGACCGGCGGGCCACGCTACGACGTCGACCGCCTGGGCATGATCCCGCGCGCCACGCCACGGCAGGCCGACCTGATGATCGTCGCCGGCACCATCACCCACAAGATGGCCAGTCGCGTGCGCACCCTGTGGGAGCAGATGACCGAACCGCGCTGGGTGGTGTCGATGGGATCGTGCGCCAACAGCGGTGGACCGTTCAGCAAGTGGAGCTACTCGGTACTCAACGGCGTCGACAAGTACGTGCCGGTCGACGTCTACATCCCCGGCTGCCCGCCGCGGCCCGAGGCGCTGATCGACGGCGTCATGGCGCTGCGCGAGCGGGTACGCAAGTATCGCACGTTGGGCGTGCGCGATCGCGATCCGCATGTCGTACAGGGCAGCGACTGCGCCTTCGGCTCGCATCCGGGGAAGCCGACGTGAGCGCACTGGACGTGACCGCCATCGTCGAACGCATTCAGACGTCCGTGCCCACCGTCGAGGCACGGACCAGCGACAACGGTCAGCCATGGCTGCTGGTGCCCCCCGGTGACCTGCTGCACACCGCCACGCTGCTGCGCGACGATCCGGCCCTGCGCTTTGACAGCCTCAGCGACCTGACCGGCTGGGACCTGCAGAAGTATCCGGCGACCCCGCCAAGCAGCGACATCGCCGTCGTCTACTACCTGCACAGCCTGACGCATCGCCACCACCTGACGCTGAAGGTCCTGGCGCCGCGCGAGGCCTGCACCGTACCCAGCGTCGGCGGCATCTGGCCGGTGGGGATCTACTTCGAACGCGAGGTCTTCGACCTGCTCGGCGTCGTCTTCGCCGGCCACGCCACGCTCAAGCGCATCATGCTGCCAGACGACTGGCTGGGCCATCCGCTGCGCAAGGACTACGTCTATCCGGACGCCTACAACGGTATTCCGCACCTGCGCGACGGTCAGAAGTTCGAGAACGTCCCCCCGCCCCCCCCGCCCCCCCCGGATGTCCAGGGTCCAGACCCCGAAACCCGAAACCCGAAACCCGA
>JBBQSO010000039.1:0-47952 GCA_038213805.1 Planctomycetota bacterium
GTCACCTATACGGCGCTCGGCCCGGGCACCGCCAGCGGCCTCGCGCAAGTCACCGCTTTCCTGTCCGGCAAGAGCAACACGCAGGCGCGTGCCTTCGTCTGGGATGCGACGACGCAGGCCTATGTCCAGGTTCCGGGCAGCGAGCCCACCGGGGGTTGGCAGCCGTTCCAGGGCGTATTCCTGGCCACGCGTGTGGCGCCGACCTTCGACTTCAACGGCCACGCCACCACCCTGGACTTCACCCTCACCCTGCGCCCTGGGTTCAATTTCGTCTGCATCCCACCGTTGGACGACAATGGCGTCGCGCTGGTCGACCACGACTTCGTCGACCTGCAGCTTGAGGACACCGCCGGCACGGTCATCGCCGGCACGACGCGCGACGCCCTCATCGGCACTGGCGCCTTCTTCTGGGATGGCACGGCGTACAGCCAGGTTGGCACCCTGCACACCGGCAGCGGCTACTGGATCGAAAACGCCAGTTCGCCGCCGGTGGATCTGGTGGTTCGCCGGCTGTCGGTGTCCTTCCAGCCGCTACCGCCGACCGCTGGCGCTGTGCAGATCACCGCGCGTACGCGCTCCGCGCCTCCGCCCCCGCCTGGCGGCAGCGCCGCGTCCTCGGACAGCGGCGGCAAGAGCTGCGGAGCCGGCACGGGGATCGCCACGCTGGTCATGGCGTTCCTGGCGCTGGCACGAATGCGCTTGCGCGGCTCGCGACGTGGCTGAGCGGGCGCCGGCAACCTGAACCGGATGGTGATTCTGCAGACGTCCGTGCGCGGAGCACCCTGCTCCGTATGGCACGCGATGACTCGCAGCCAGGCGGATGGCGTCAGTCCGGGGAGAAATGCCTGTGACCTGCCGGTGCCCCAAGCCTGTTTATGAGGGCGCGGTGCTGGACGCGCCCGGTTCCGCCTCCACCCCCTGCCGCGGGCACCACGCCGCCAGCGGGCAGCGCGCGCAGCGCGGTTTGAGGCGCCGGCAGCAGTCGCGACCCAGGCGGATCAACTGATGGCAGAGGGGCACCCACTGGTGGGGCGGGAAGCGCGCGGTCAGGGCGCGCTCGGCCAGCAGCGGGTGCTCCTGCGCGGTCCATCCCAGACGGCAGACGATGCGCTGGACGTGGACGTCCGCGGCGACCGCCGGGATGCCGAAGGCATTGCCCAGGACCACCGCGGCGGTCTTGCGACCGACCCCGGGCAGGCGCACCAGCGCCTCGCTCGACTCGGGCACGCGGCCGTGGTGCAGGCGCATGACCGCGCGCGCGGCCTCGACGATGGCGCGCGCCTTCTGACGGAAGAGCGGCACCTGGCGCACCGCGCGCTGGAGATCGCGGTGGTCGAGGACGGCGAAGGAATGCGGTCCGGTGTAGTGCTCGTTGAGCACCGCCATGACCTTGTTGACCTGGAAGTCGGTGGCGCGCGCCGAGAGGATCGCGGCCACCAGCAGTTCCCACGGGGTGCGCCCCGTGAGTTCGCAGCGCGCCTCCGGATAAGCCGCCGCCAGCGCCCGCCCGATCGCCGCGGTGACCTCATCCCCGACCGGCATGGCAATCCCGCATGACCGCCATGCTGGCGCGGTCCGCCTCCGGTAAAAGAGCGTTCACCATACGCCCAGTCGACGATATCGAGGCTAGAACCGCCAAGACGCCAAGACGCCAAAGCTCGAAAAGGGGACGGACACGGAAGTTGGAACCGACGAGCGGTCAACAGTCTTGAAAGCGGGTGTAAAGGACTGCTTTGTATCCTGCGACCGATCGGGTCAAGGCAGCGCGGCTATCATTCCGGTCTTGGCACCTGTGCGTCTTGACGGATCTATCACTCGGGTCGTGATTACGCTGATGGGGCAAGGCCCCGCACCAGAGAACTCAGAGCCCGAATTCCGCCGACAGGCCCACGATCCCCTCGGCGAAGCGCTGCGCGATCACCACCTCGCCGCGCAACGGACGCGGCGAACCGGCATTGACCTCGGAGATGCGGAACCTGACATCCAGGCCGAAGAGTACGGTGAGCAGGTCGTTGGTGATCGCGACGCCGAACTCCTTGGCCGCATCGATGGCGCTGACCGGACGGCCCTCGAGGTCGACGACCGCGGCCATGGTCTTGCCGATCTGCCGGGTCAGCCCGCGGCTCAGACCGATGCTCACCGTGCCGGTGCGCGGACCGGCGAAGCGCACTTCGACGACCAGCTCAAAGCCTTCGGCACCGGGCGCCGGTATCACCGCCTCCGGAGTCAAGCCGCCAACTGAAACACCGATGCGGCTGAGCGCCTCGGAACTCGCCAGCTGGCGCGCCTCATGCGCGGTGGCCTGCTCTTGGATGGCAGCGCGGCGCTTTCGGCCCGCTGCAGGCTTGGCCTTGATGCCAGGGGGCGTACGACGACGCATGGGCACTGTTCCCGACGACGTACCCCCGATGACGGTAGCGAATGCAAGGGGATTGGTGGCTGTCATACCTCGACGCATGAGCGAACCCCATGCCGACGGCTTGAATGGCCCAGCACATGACTTAGCACGAGAACTGTCGCACATCAGCGACGTGTCCCAATCACAGTTTGGAAGAAATGCGCGGTTCACACCCGGATTTGCTGCTGTCCCCGAACGGAGACGGCCAAAACCCCGCGGCGACATGCCGCCAGACTCAGCGCATGCCGTACTTGTTGATCAGGCGCAAGAGCGCGGTGCGACTCATCTTCAGCGTGCGCGCCGCCTCGCTGGTGTTGCCGCGCGCGCGCACCAGCGCGCTGCGGATGGCGATCCGCGACCAGTCCTCGGCCGCGCGCGCGCGGCCCTGCTTATAGGCCAGGAACGCTGAACCGGCGGGGATGGTATCGAGGTGCTCGCTGCCCAGCGTCAAGCCACCCGCCGGGACGCCGCCACCCATCGACTGTGCGGCGGCCGTGGCGCGCGCCATGGCGCGCTCGAGCGCGTTGGCGAGCTCACGGACGTTGCCTTGCCAGCTGCGCGCGAGCAGCTGGGCGAGCGCGGTGGCCGAGATCGCATGCCGCACGCCGCTCGGCACCCCGCGCGCCAGGATCGCATGCACGATCTGCGGGATGTCCTCGGGATGCTCGCGCAGCGGCGGCAGATTGACGTGCAGCACGTGCAACCGGTAGTAGAGGTCCTCGCGGAACTGTCCGGCCGCGACGCGCTCGTCCAGGCGGGTGTTCGAGGCGGCAATGATGCGCACATCGCTGGCCTCGGCGTGCTCCGAACCGAGCGGCCAGATCTCGCGCGCCTCGATGGCGCGCAGGAGCTTGGGCTGCATCGCCAGGGGCAGCGAGTTGACCTCGTCGAGCAGCAGCGTGCCGCCGCGCGCCATGGCGAAGCGCCCACGCTTGCGCTGGCCTGCGCCGGTGAAAGCGCCGGCCTCGTGACCGAACAGCTCGCTCTCGACCAGCTCCTGCGGAATCGCCCCGCAGTTGATCGCGACAAAGGGTCCGGCGGCGCGGCGCGACAGCTGGTGGATGGCGCGCGCAGCCAGCTCCTTGCCGGTGCCGGTCTCGCCGGTGATCAGCACCGGCGCGTCCGAGCCGGCCGCGACATCGATGTCACCGTAGACCCGGCGCATCACCGGACTGGTGCCGACCAGGTCACCGCGACCCGCGCCGGCGGCAGCGCGCAGCGCCAGGGTGTGGTCGACCTCGCGCAGGTGCAGCAGCAGCTCGTCGGGATCGAAAGGCTTGGTCAGGTAGGCGCGCGCGCCCAGGCGCATGGCTTCGACCGCCGAGGCGATGGTGCCGTAGCCGGTCATGACGATGACCTCGAGTCCCAGGCGGCGGCTGCGCGCCTCGCGCAGCAGGGCGATGCCGTCGAGATCGGGCATGCGCAGGTCGGTGACCAGGACGTCGGTGTCACTGACCTTGGCCAGGGCCTGGGTGCCGTTGGCCGCCCCGACCACGACGTGGCCGGCGCGCCGTAGCAGCTCCTCGAGGGCGCTGCGCAGGGCCTCATCGTCGTCGGCGAGCAGGATCTTCATGGCTGGTCCAGGACAGGATTGGCGCTGGCGGACTCTGACCGACCCCACGGCATGGGCAAGACCAGCTCCGCTCAGCCCGGTGCAACGACTGGGCGCAAGCGTTCGTTCACCGGCAGGAGGATCCGGAAGGCGGCGCCGCCGGTCGACAGGTTGGCGGCCTTAAGCTCGCCACCATGTGCCTCGCAGATGCGCCGCGCCACCGTCAGGCCCAGGCCGGTGCCGTTGACCTTGGTGGTGAAGAACGGTGTGAACAACTTCTGCGGGTCTTCGCCTAAACCCGGGCCGTCGTCCTCGATGGCGATGCTCAGGCGCTGCTCGTCGAGGCGCGCCGCGAGGCGCACGTGGCAGCCGCGATCGAGCGCCTGGCAGGCATTCTCGAGCAGGTTAATGAGCACCTCCTGGAGCTGGTCCGCGTCGCCCGAGATCACCGGCAGATCGTCGGGAACCTCGACCGCGAAGCGGATGCCCTTGGCCTTCATGCGCCCGGCGAAGAGGTCGGCCACGGTGCGGATGAGCGGCGTGGCCGGGACGTTGCCATCGCCGGTCTCGCGCTGGCGGGCGAACCCGAGCAGGTTGCGGACGGTGCGCGCGATGCGGTCGACCTGCTCACCGATCATCACCAGATTGCGGCTGACGTCGGGCAGGTGTGCGAGGTCGCTGCGCAGCAGGCCGAGCCACGCCTTGATCGCGGCAATCGGATTGTTGACCTCGTGCGCCACCACTGCCGCCATGCGCCCGACGGTGGCGTCGCGCTGCGCTGCGGCCAGCGCCGCCTCGCCGCGCTTGCGCTCGGTGATGTCGGCGACCATCGCCACCATGCTGGTGACCACGCCATCGCCGCCGCGCAGCGGTGCGACCGCCAGGCTCAGATAGATCGGGCTGCCGTCGCGGTGGCGGCGCTTGACCTCGATGCCGAGCAGGGTCTCGCCGGCCATCGCACGCTCGCGCAGCAGGTGGAACTCGCGCTGCGCCTCCGCGTCGACGATCGGCAGCGGCCGGCCCATGACCTCGTCCTCGCGCCAGCCGAACAGACGCTCGGCGGCGGGGTTCCACACCGACTGCACCAGGCCGGCGCCGTCGACGATGTAGATCGCCAGGGGCGAACCCTGGATCATGGTGCGCAGGATGTCGTGGGCGCGCTGCAGCGACTCTTCGGCGCTCTTGCGACTGGTGACGTCGGTGAGCACGCCATGCACGAACTGAACGCGCGCAGGGTCGCCGGTCACCACCTGGGCCTCGTCGGCGACCCACACCACGCGCCCGTCGGCGGCAAGCAGCCGGTACTCGATGGCGAGCGGCCGGCGTTCCTGCACGGCCGTGGCGCGCGCCGTCAGCACGCGCATGCGGTCGACGGGCAGCAGGCGGTTGACGTAGAAGGCGGGATTGGTGATCCAGCTCTCGGGCGGGAAACCGGTCAGGCGCGCGATCTGCGGGCTCAGATAGAGCATGCTGCTGCAGTCGTCGAGCGCAGCGATGTAGGTGACGATCGGGATCTGCTCGATGAGCGTGCGGTAACGCGCCTCGGCCATCAGCAGGTCCTGCTCGGCGCGCTGGCGCTCGAGGCGCGTGCGCAGCGCCTGCACCCCATAGGAAAGGTTCTCGGCCAGCTCGCGCAGCAGGTCCACCTCGTCGCGATCGAAGGCGCCGACCTCGGCCGAGCAGATGATCAGTACCGCAAAGCTGCCGCCGGTCACGCGCAACGGCAGACTGATGATCGCGGCCAGGCCGCGGCTGGCCGCGGTGGCGCGCCATTCCGGGTAGGTGCCATCGTCCTCGTCGAGGCGGGCGATGGCGATGGTCCCGGTCTTGATGCAGGTCCCGGCGGGGTGGGCGGCGGCGCGGTCGTCGCCCCAGCCGATGCGCAGGCGCGCGATGTCCTCGGTGCGCAGGCCGGCCATCACCACCGGCAGCACCGCGCGCGTCGGGCCCTGGTCGGCAGCGCCCACCCAGGCCAAGCGGTAGCCGCCGCGCGCCACCACGATGCGGCAGACCTCGTCGAGCAGGTCGTGCTCGCTGGCGGCGCGATGCAACGCCTGGGCGGCCTCGCTGAGCACCTGCAGCGAGCGACCCATGCGGCGCATGGCGAGCTCGGCGCGACGGTGCTGGGTGAGGTCCTGGAGCAGCAGCACTGCGCCGGCGCCGGGCGCGCCGGCCATCGGCAGGGCGGTGAAGCGCACATGGCGCAGCGCGCCGTCGCGTACGCGCAGGGTCAGCCAGCACGGCGGTGCGGGTGCGCGGGTGAACTCGGCGATGCGCTCCCAGCCCATGGTGGTGGCCTGGCCCTGCTCGCCGTGCGCTTCGATGACGGTCAGCAGCTGGCCCAGGGCGAGGCCCTCGCCCTCGCTGCGGCTCCAGCCGCTGAGGCGCTCGGCGCTGGTGTTGAGCAGCAGCACGATGCCGGCGGGATCGACCGCGATGACCGCATCGGCGATGCCATCGAGGATCGCGGAAAGACCGGCCTCGCTGCTGCGCACGCGCGTCTCGAGTGCGTGCCCGCGCATGGCGATGGCGATGGCAGCGCCGAGTTGCTCTCGCTGCGGCGGCTTGACCAGGAAGCCGAAGGGCAGGGTGCGTTGGATGCGTTCGATGGTGCTGACGTCGTCGCGTACGGTCAGGAACACCACCGGCACAGCACCGCCCTCGCGCATGCGCTCCGCGGTCTCGACGCCGTCGAGCGCTCCAGCCAGCCCGACGTCCATCACCACCAGGTCGACCTGGCGGCCGGCGAGGAACGTCAGCGCCTCCTCGCCGGTCGGCACCGCGCCCACCAGTTCATGGCCAAGCGCATGCAAATGGCTTTCGAGCAGACGGACGGTGAGCGGATCGTCCTCCACGACCAGAATGGTGACACGTGGCAGCATCGACCGCCCAGCGTTCCCGGGGGGCGGGGAATTCAATCAGAGAGCGGCAAGCAGGGCACGGGGGCGGTAGGGAAGCAGGGTCGGCAGCCGCCGTGTGACCTATCGCCTACGGGCGCCCCCCTCCGACCGTCGCTTGCCGTCCTCCAAGCCCGCCTCCCGCAGGCTAATCCATGCGCACAACCCGCCGCGTGAGCATGAAGAACGGTACCAGGAGCAGGATAAGCAGTCCGCCAAGCGGATGGGCTGAAGTCGCGACCAGCGCATCGAGGAGCATGATCCCGCCGAGGGCGGCGCCGACCACCGGCCCGACCAGTGCGGCGCGGCCGTCACGCAGGGCGGCGAGATAGGGCTTGGCGACGCTACGCAGCAGCCACACGAACAGCACCGCACCCAGGCCGAAAGCCATGGCCATGCCCACCACCTGCAGGGCGCCGTCGCCCTGGGTGATGCGCGGTAACCAGTGGGCGCGAACCAGCAGGACGCCGGCGGCGAGGATGGCGCCGAACACCAGCGCGCCACCGATGAGCAGCTCGAGGCGGCGGCCCGCGCGGCTCTCAAGCTCGGAGATCAGCGTCACGCCCAGGATGTAGGCGCCAAGCACAAGCGGATAGACCAGTAGGTAGCCCTGTCCAGGAGCCGCCACCGGACCGAGCACGGCCAGTTGCAGGTAGTCGGGCCCGAGCAGCAGCAGCGCGAAGATGGCGTGCGCGAAGCGCACCAGCGCCATGGTCAGGCTGCCCAGGTACGGCACGTCCTTGGTCACCAGATTATAGAGGAAGATCAGCGACAGCACCACGCCGGCTGCATAAAAGCTGTGCGGCGGCCCGTGCTGCGGCGCGCGCTGGAGGTCGACCATCGCGGCGCACAGCAGCGCCCCGACCGCGAACACCACGCCCGCGACGTAGGCCGCGGCGAGGTTGATGCGCCCGGACGGCAGCGGCCGGCGCGGATGCAGGGTGCGGTCGCGGTCGACGTCGGCGAGGTCGTTCCAGATCATCCCGGACAGGTAGAGCAGGAAACTCGCTGCGATCACCCACAGCACGCGGATCTCGCCACCCTGGGCGAAGCGCTTGGCGAGGATGCGCAGATCGAGCGCCTCGCTGGCATAGACCGCCATCAGCACCGCGGCGGTGAGGTTGCTGACGATGGTGAACAGCCCGGACACGCGCACCAGCTTCAGCCAATCGAGCATGGCGGATGTGCTTACCGGCTGGCGCGGAGGAACCAAGGGGACAACCTCATTTCAGACCCTAGACGCTAGACCCTAAACTCTAGGTCGTGGCACGGTGTGGCTGATCGGGACCGACGTTGGGAAAACCTCACTCGGGAGAAATGGCGCGCCATCGCATCCCCGCAGCCAACCTCATCCCAGTACCTAGGGTCTAGGGTCTGCGCCGCCCCGGCGCTACCCGATCACGACGATCGGTTCCTGATCCACGGCGCCCACCGGCCGCGGCCGGCGCAGACGCAACGCAACCGTCTCCCCCAGCAGCCGCGGCGGGCCTTCCGCCTCCCAACGCTGACCCTCGGCGATGGTCGCCGCGCCCAGGCCGCTGCACACCGGCAGGCCGCCACCGAGGGTGGCGAAGCCGGTGTAGAGCTCGAGGCGGTCGTAGAGGCCGGCGCGCAGGAAGGCGCCGTGGATGTGCGCGCCGCCCTCGACCAGCAGTTCGTTGAAACCGTACTGGCCGAGCGCCTGCGCGACCTGCAGCGGATCGTGCGGGTCGGAAACGGCGAGCAGTTCGATGGCGTGCGAGCGTAGCGCGGCGAGGTTGTCCGCGGGCGCCTGCGCCCCGTGCACCACCAGCACCGGCGCCTGCGCACGCGTCGCCACCAGCATCGAGCCATCCTTGAGCTCGGCGCGCGAGGACAGCACGATGCGCACCGGGGTGCGCTCGCCGACCTGCGCCGAAAGCAGGCTGGGGTCGTCGTGGAAGGCGGTGCCTGAGCCGATCACGATGCCATCGAAGACGCGCCGGCGGCGACGGCTCGCGGCCAGCGCCGGCAGACTCGAGATCCATGCGCTGTCGAGCTCGCCGGTGGCGATCGAGCCGTCGAGGGTCATCGCCCACTTGCCGGTGAAGCGCGGGCGACCGACCGCGACGCGACTGAGGAAGCCGCCGTGCAGGTGCGCGGCCAGCTCCTGCTGGCAACCCTCCTCGTAGGCGATGCCCGCGGCCTCGAGCTGTTCCCCCGCCTCGTCCTGGTTGGGATCGCCGATCGCGGCGACCACACGCGCCACGCGCGCCGCGACCAGCGCCGCGACGCAGGGCGGCTGCCGGCCTTGGCGGGTGCATGGCGCAAGCGTGACATAGACCGTGGCACCTGCGGGATCGTGGCCCTGGGCGCGGCAGTGGCCCAGCGCGTTGACCTCGGCGTGGGCCTGGCCGTAGACCGCGTGGCGGCCCTGGCCGAGCAGCCGGCCGTCCTTGACCACCACCGCGCCGACGCCGGGGTTTGGCCAGGTGCGGCCCAGACTCAGTGTGGCGAGGCGCAGCGCCCGCAGCATCCATTGCCGGTCGTCGGTCATGGCCGGGCATCCGGGAAGTGCGGAGTGCGGGGATATCCGGAAGCTCTCTGATGAACCGGCGCGTTGCGCATCTGACCACGTTGGACCAAGCGCCCGACGCGGGAAGCGCCACGCACTCCACACTCCGCACTCCGCACTCCGCACCCTCCGCCGTCCACCCCTGCAGCGCGGTCCGGCGGCTTCACTTCGGCGCGACGCCGCGATGCTCCCGCGCGATGCGGTCGAGGACGCCATTGACCAGCTTCGCGGTCTTGGCGTCGCTGCCGAACTGCTTGGCCAGCTCGATGTACTCGTTAATCGCGACCTTGGGCGGGGTGTCGGCGCAGTAGAGCAGCTCGTAAGCGCCCAGGCGCAGCACCGCGCGGTCGGCGACAGCCAGGCGGTGGATGGTCCAGTTATCCAGGCGCTGGTCGACCGCCGCATCGACCGCCGGACGTTCGGCCGCGAAGCCGCGGAACAGGGTGAGCGCGAAGGCCTGGGCCTCGGGATCGAGGCCCTCGCTGGCGTCGGTCGGCAGCAGCATGCCATCGTCGACGTAGCGGTTCTGTTCGAAGCTGTAAAGCAGCTGCAGGGCGAGCTCGCGACCGCGGGTGCGCAGCGCGCTGCGGCCGCGCGGGTTGGCGAGGCGGCCGGTGCCGGTGCCGGAAGTGGTGCTGGGTTCGTTCATCGCTGCGGTCCGGCTCAGATGCCGCCGAGCAGATTGACCATCTCGAGCGCCGCCAGGGCGGCATCGACACCCTTGTTGCCGGCCTTGAGCCCGGCGCGGGCCTGGGCCTGATCGGTGGTGTCGGTGGTCAGCACGCCCATGGAGACCGGCACCTCGGAGGCGAGACTGATCGCGGCCAGGCCCTTGGCGCACTCGCCCGCGACGTAGTCGAAGTGCGGGGTCTCGCCGCGGATCACGCAGCCGAGCGCGACGATGGCATCGTACTTGGCGCTGGCGGCGAGCTTCTTGACCAGCAGGGGCAGCTCCCACGCGCCCGGACAGCGCGCCACCACGATGTCTGTGTCCTTGACTCCGTGACGGACCAGCGCATCGATCGCGCCGGCCACCAGCTGCTCGACGATCGCGCCGTTGAAGCGGCCGGCCGCAATGGCGAAACGCCGGCCCTCGCCGTGGAGATCGCCTGCGATGCTGGAACTGGCCATGGTCGGGACCCCGGGTGCGGCGCGCAGCGTATGGCCGGTTGCAGGGTGGCCAGCGTCAATCGGGGGCTTGAAGGCCCCGATGGCTGACGGCTGACGGCCGAAGACAGATAGAACAGGAGTGACGCGGAGACGCGGAGATCGGAAGGAGGTAGACATCGGGTTCGCCTGACGGATCCCGGAAGCAGAGGCCGCTCAGCCCGGGCTGTTCTCCTCCGGTCTCTGCGCCTCCGCGCCTTGTTCTATCGGCGGTCGGTTGTCGGCGGTTGGCTCCAACCCGTCAGCCCCTCCATTCACTTCTTCAAATCCGCCCCGAACCGCTCCATGACCTTGCGGATCGGAATGGCCAGCGACATCGAATCCCCGTGGCCGCCGGCGTCCTCGGGGTTCAACACCCGGCTGTTGATGCCGATGACCGCGCCGCTCGCCTGGTCGATGAGCGGGCCGCCGCTGTTGCCGCTGGCGATCTTGCAATCGTGCTGCAGCCACTGCGCGACCGCCCCCTGGTGGCGCACCGCGTTGAGACTGCCGCGCGAGACCACGATGTCGCTGGGCGACGTCTTGAGCGAGGCCGCGAAGGCGGAGGCAAGCGGAAAGCCGACTGCCAGGGTCGGCCGCGACAGTTCATAGACCTCCTTGAGTTCGAGGGCGGTGAATGGCCCGTCGCCGGCGGCGGCGAGCAGGGCGAGATCGTCTTCGGGCAGCACGCGCAGCACGCGCAGGTGGGCCGGCGCGTGGTGCACGGCCCCGTCCCACAACGCCGTGATGTCGCCGGTGCCATCGCCGACCACGTGCGCGTTGGTCACCAGCAGCCCGCCACGGGTGACGAAGAAGCCGGTACCGGTGCCGCGGCCGGCGACGTGCACCAGCACCACCGCGTTCTTGAGCGTGGCCTCGAAGCCGGTCGGCGCCGGGCCGGCATCGCCGGCGGACTGCGCGCCGAGCACGGCGGCCGAGCCGGCCGAGCCGGCCGAGCCGACGCGGCCCGCCGCCTGGGATTTCAACCGCTCGAGTTCCGCGCCGCTCGCGCTGCGCTCCTTCTCCAGGGTGTCGATCTCGGCGGCGATCCGGGCTTGCGCCCGCTCCTGGGCCTGGTCCTCGGCGAGCAGCGCAGCGCGCGCCGCGAGCTGGCGGTTGAAATCATCCACCGCCGCGTTGCAGGCGTCGTTGGCGTCGTCGTACGTCTTGCGCGTCACCGGGCTGGGCCGGCCGACGCTGCGCACTTCGCCGTTGACGCCCTCGGTGGCGGCGTTCAGTGCGCGCTTGCGCAGTTCCACCTCCTCATTGGCCTTGACGATGGCCACCTCGGCGGCCTGACCGGCCTTGGCGATGGTGGCGCGCCGCCGGTCGATCTGCTCGATGCGCTCGCGGCGATCGGCCATCCCCGAGACCGCGCGATCCGCGCGCGCCTTGAGATTGCCGGCAGCGGCGGTGCTGAGCACGTCGCCCTCGGCAGGCCGCTCGTCTGCGCGCGCCTGATCGTGGCCCTGTTGGGTGGCCTGCTCCTTGGCCGCGGTGCGGGCCTCGGCGAGCAGATGCTGCAACGTGGCTTCAGTGGCGTCAGCAGGTGCCTCGATGGCGTGGCGCCCGCTCAGCTCATGGCGCAGGCGGGCGATACGGTCGCGCGCCAGCGCCTGCTCGTCGGCATCGCCACCACTGATGGCGCTAGCCGCGCCAGGCACGCCAACGGTCTTCCAGTAAAGGGCGTTGAGCTCCTCCAGGGAGGCGCTCTCTGGCACCTGGACGTGCAGGGTGGTGCGCAGGTGGTCGATCAGCGCAAGACGCTCGCCCAGCCCGAAGGCATCCTCGACCGGCGGCTTGGGGAGGGCTTCAGCCGCCCATCCGCACCCAGCAGCGGAAAGCAGCGCCAAGACTGCCAGACCGGCCAGATGCGTGGGCAGGGCAGGGGTGAACATGGGCAAGTGTGGATCAGCACTTCACCCCGCGCAACCGCACCCGGGCCATCATCAGACAGTCCCCGACCCATGCCGCTTCAAGCGGGGACTCCGCACCCCCGCGCAGCTTCGCCGTTTCGTTCTTGGCCCAAGCCGCCCAAGGAGCTATGCTTTGTCGGGTGGGGCCTTCGAGGGCCTCGTGAACTCCGCCCGTCGATGCCATCATCCGGCGCTTACCACGACCCTACCGGCGCAAGTCGACCCCAACCACTGACCCCACGCCCGGTGCCTCTCACTTTCCGCAGTCCGCCGCTCCATCCCTCCCCTCCCACTCGCTCCGCTCCCCCCATGACCCGCACCCTTTACGTCACCTGCCCCGCTTACGCCCTGCACGGCCCCCTGGACCGGCAGAAGGTGCAGGAGAGCGCGACGTGGTTCGCCAAGGAATTCGGCCTGGAGGTGGTGATCTCGCCGCTGCTCGACCGGCACATGGGCCAGGGCGCGTGGCTGCCCCAGGCGGAGCGCCAAGCAGATCTGGAGCGCGCCGTCGACCATACCGCCATTTGGGCCTGCCGTGGCGGTTTCGGATCCATCCACCTGATTGAGGGCCTGCTCAAGCTGCAGCCGGCGACGGTACCCTACCTGATCGGCTACAGCGACATCACCGTGCTGCAGACCGCGTGGCACGTGCGGGGCTGGCAGCTGGGCTGCTATGGCACCATCCCGAACCGCACCCAGGGACGCAGCGGCGCCACGCTGTTCGCCCTGGCGCACGGCCAGGGCTGGAAGCGCAGCCAGGCCGGCGACCCCGGAGTGCGCGTGCTGCGCGCCGGACACGCGGAAGGGCCGCTCTTCCCAGCCTGCCTGAGCGTGTTGGCGAGCCTGTGCGGGACCGCCGTGCAGCCCGACCTGCGCGGGCGCATCCTCGCCATCGAAGACGTCGACGTGCACCCGTTCCTGATTGACACCCACCTCAACCAGCTGCACCTCGCCGGCGTCCTGGATGGCATAGTCGGGTTGACCGGCGGGTCGTTCCCATCGAATGAGCGCGTCGATTACGTCGGTCCAAGCAGCGACGACATCCTCGCGGTCTGGGGCGAACGGCTGCGCATCCCGACCATCGCACGGCTGCCCTATGGCCATATGGATGACCCGCTGGTGCTGCCCTATGGCCACATCACCACCCTGACGGCGCGGCGCAGCGGCACGTGGTCGCTGGCGGTGGCGCCCAGCCCAGACCCCATGCCCTGGGCCTGAACATGCCGCGCCGCACGGCCGTTCCCGGGGCTCGCAATGGCGGCCGCGCGACCATGCTGGAGCGCGCATGACCGTCCCCGCCACCGAGCGCTACGTCCAGCTGCGCCGCGACCTGCACCGCCGACCGGAGCTGATGTGGGCCGAGCATGGCACCACCGCGACCGTACGCGACGAGCTCGACCGCCTCGGCATCCCGTGGCAGCCGTGCACCGAGACCGGCACCATCGCCCGCCTCGCGCCGCATGCCTCCGGTCGCCACATCGCCTTCCGCGCCGACCTCGAAGCGCTGCCGCTCGCCGAACTCACCGGTCTGCGCTGGGCCAGCCAGCACCCCGGCTGCATTCACGCCTGCGGTCACGACGGCCACACCGCCAGCCTGCTCGCCGCCGCCGCCCACCTCAAGGCGCGCGAGGCGGAGCTGCCCGGACCGGTCAGTCTGATCTTCCAGCCCGCTGAAGAGGGCGGTCACGGCGCTCTGCGCATGATCGAGGCCGGCGCGCTGGACGGCATCGCCGAGATCTACGGCTACCACAACTGGCCGCCCTTTCCCTTCGGATCAGCGGTGTGCGCGGCCGGGCCGGTCTTCGGCGCCAATGGCGAGTGGACAGCGACCATCACCGGCCGCGGCGGTCACGCCAGCCAGCCGCACCAGACCATCGATCCGATCGTCACCGGCGCCAACTTCGTGGTTCTCGCCCAGCAGATCGTCAGCCGCCAGGTCGCGCCCCAGGAGTCGGCGGTGGTGAGCGTCACCTGCTTCCACGGCGGCACCGCCGACAACATCATCCCCGACGCGGTCGAGCTGACCGGCACGGTGCGCGCGGCTACCACCGCGCAGCGCGACGACCTTGCCCAGCGCGTGGCGGCGACGCTGCAAGCCGCCTGCACCGCGAGCGGCGCGCACGGCGCGTTCGATTACCGCCCCTGCTACCCGGCCACCGTCAACCACGCCGGCCCGGCGGTGCGCGCCGCCGCCGCGGCCAGCGCCGTGCTCGGCGCGGACCACCTGATCACTACCGGGCTGCCGCTGATGGCCGCCGAGGATTTCGGCTACTACCTGACGCGCATCCCGGGCTGCTACGTGCTGCTCGGCGCCGGCCGCCCGGGCGAGACTTTGGAGCCCTGCCACAGCCCGCGCTTCGACTACAACGACGCGCTGATCCCGGTCGTGGTGCGGCTGTGGGCGCGGCTCGCGGGGCTGGCCGAGGGCTGAGCTTCCGGAATCGGACGATGTACAGGCGCTTCGTTTTGCAGTCGCGGCTATGGCCTCTTCGCGGTGGCGATCTTTTGCAACGAGCACGGATCTGAGCGGTTTACCGTGCCGGCCGTGCTCGCTTCAAGAAGTCTCTGCCGCGATCCAGGCCAGGTAATCGGGGCTGCCGTCGACCACCGGGACGGCCACCAGACAGGGCACGGTAGACGTGTGCAGCTGCTTGACCCGGGCACTCAACGTGGGCACTCGCCCGGCCACGGTTTTGAGGATGAGCACGGTTTCTTCGGCACTCTCGATCACGCCCTGCCAGCGGTAGAGCGAGCGCATGCCCGGAATGATATTGGCGCAAGCGGCGAGGCGCTCTTCGACCAGCTGACGGGCGATCGCTTCGGCCTGGGCGGAATCGTTACAAGTGATGTAGACTAGGACCGCGGCGGGGCTTCCGGACATCGTCGCGACCTCCTGCGAGCGCTTCGCAGGATTGGTCACTTTCGGTGGTGTCAAGTCGGTTCGCGGAGCGGAATTACGACCCCGGAACGAGGCGGGAATGCTGCTCAATTGAAGCTTGGAAAGCCCCTCCTCACGGGTACGAGAGTCACCGAACACCGGACACGGCGGGACGCACCCCGCAGGACCCTATGCGCACCAAGATCCTGGCCTTCGTCATGGCGGGCGGCAAAGGCACCCGCCTGGAGCCCCTCACCCACACCCGCGCCAAGCCGTCGGTGCCCTTCGGTGGCAAATACCGGATCATCGACTTCGTACTCTCCAACCTGGTCAACTCGGGCATCTACGGCACCTACGTGCTGACCCAGTTCAGAAGCCAGAGCCTGACCGAGCACCTGCTCTCGACGTGGAACTTCGGCGCCGTGCTCGGCGACCACTTCATCACCCCGGTGCCCGCCCAGCAGCGCACCGGCGAGCACTGGTACCAGGGCACCGCCGACGCGATCTTCCAGAATTTCAACCTGATGCGCGACCACAAGCCGGAGCTGGTCGCGGTGTTCGGCGGCGATCATATTTTCAAGATGAACGTCGAGGAGATGGTCGCCTTCCACTCCTCCACGCGTGCCGACGTCAGCATCGCCGCCATCCCCGTCCCGATCGCCGAGGCCGACCAGTTCGGCATCATCGAGGTCGACGAGAATTGGCGCATCACCGGCTTCCAGGAGAAGCCCAAGGTCAACCCCAAGACCATCCCCGGTTCGCCGGACATGGTCCTGGCGTCGATGGGCAACTACATCTTCACCAGCAACGTGCTGCTCGACTCGCTGAAGAAAGACGCCGAACAGCTGGAGTCGAGCCACGATTTCGGCAAGAACATCCTGCCCACCCTGCTCGCGGGTGGCAGCCGGCTGTTCGCCTACGACTTTCGCCGCAACCGCATCCCCGGCTCGAACAACGCGGTCAACGACTCCTACTGGCGTGACGTCGGCACCCTCGAAGCCTACTACGAGGCCTCGATGGACCTGCGCGCGGTGATGCCGCAGCTCGACCTCTACAACCAGGAATGGCCGATCCGTAGCGCCCAGTACGACTACCCGCCGGCCAAGTTCGTGCACAACGCCGAGGGCCGCGTCGGCCAGGCCGTGCAGTCGATCGTCTGCGAGGGCTCCATCGTCTCAGGCGGCAACGTCTCCGACTCGATCATCGGCCGCCGCTGCCGCATCAACAGCTACTCCGACGTCCAGGCGAGCGTGCTCATGGACGGGGTCGAGATCGGCCGCGGCGCCAAGGTGCGCCGCGCGATCATCGATAAGAATGCCATCATCCCGCCCAACGACGTCATCGGCTACAACCCCGAAGAGGATGCCAAGCGTTTCACTGTCACCGAGTCCGGCATCGTGGTCATCGCCAAGGACCACATCATCCAGCCGATGAAGCGCTGAGCGCGCCCACCGCGCTCGCGAACCACCACCATGCCCACCAGCCACGCCGCCGACCTGCCTGAAGGCCCGCTGCCGACCGACCGTACGGGCGCCAATGACGTGGTAGTGTATTCGCTGACCGCGCACGCCATTTGCGCGATGGACAGGCACAAGTGGATCGAGAGCGAGAAGGCCGGTCACGACCTTGGCGACGGTGTGCATAAGGACTGGATCGACCGCTTCTGGAAGGGCTGGACGCGCTCCAAGCTCATGGAGCATTTGTACGGCTGGCGCTGCTGGGGCGCGTTCGAGGAGGAGGACTTCGCGCTGCTCACCCGCGCAACTGTCGACTACCACGTGCCGCGCGCAGTATTGCTGGCGGTCGCCGGGATCCTCGGCGAGGGTGGTGAGAACCTCGACGTCATCGCCTGGGCGCAGTCCGGCAACCACGACCTGGACCAGATCCTGTGGCTGCTCGACCGCATCGACATCAACGCCAAGCGCCACCGCCTGCTCACCGACCACATCCGCCTCTTCATCGACAGGAGCCAGCCATGAAAGCCGACCAGCTGCAGCACATGACGGTCAAGGAGCTGCGCAGCTTGGCCGCCCAGCTCGGCGTCGCCAAGGCCGGCCGCATGCTTAAGGATGAACTCATCGCCGCGCTCAGCCCCAAGCCTGCCGGCGCCAAGAAGACGAGCGAAGCCAACCCACGCGCCACCAAGCCCGCGGCCCGCCCGGCACCGCGCCGCACGCGCAAGCGCGCCTCCTTCACCGCGCCGAGCGGTGTTCAGTCCAGCACGGCACTCGTCAGTTCCGCCCCGGCGCAGACCGCAACCGCAAAAACGCCGATCGCCGCCGCCGCGCCCGCGGGCCTCGCCATCCCCGAGCAGTACGGCCGCGACCGCCTGGTGCTGCTGGTCCAGGATCCGCACCATATCTTTGCCTATTGGGAGCTCCGTCCCGAGACCCTCGGACGCGCCCAAGCCCAGGCGGGCGGCACCGGCACGCCGGTACTGGTGCTGCGTAGCGGCGGCACCGCAGAGTACCGCGAGGTCGATCTGCGCGGTGGCAACTACTACTTGGCGGTCGCGCCCAGCGGCAGCTACGCGGCCGAACTCGCCCTGCGCGACAGCAAGGGTCATCTGCACGCGCTCGCCGCCTCCAACACCGTCGCCACCCCTGCGCCGACCGTCTCGACCCGCGTCGACGAGCAGTGGCTGGGCGTCGATGAGACCTTCGATGAACTGCTTGAGTTGGCCGGCCTGCCGGGACAGGCGCGCACGTATAGCAGCATCAACGCCGCACGCCTGGCAGAGCGGCGTCAGACCAACTGGACCTGGCAGGATGCCAGCACGGGGCCTGGCCCCGACACCAGCTGGTCCAGCCACTCGCTGTCGAGCCATTCGCTGGGCAGCGGCAGCCTGGTGCGGTGAAGGCTGGCAGCTGACGGCTGACGGCTGACGGCTGACGGCCCCGGATCTAGCGCGTCGCGCTTGATCCGCATGTCCCTTCAAGACCGCTGATTGCTCTGATCGCGTCACCGACCTCTGACCAACGAGCTGCCCGCCGTCAGCCATTGGCCGAGCCCGGCCCCGCCGTGCTCAAGCGTCACCCACGCCCCCACCCAACCGACGGGCTGCATCAACGAATCCCATTGCCGTACCCATTGGCCAGGGCACCGTGGCCGACCCGGTCGGACCTCCGCCCCATCCCCGAACGCGCAGCCCACGAGGCGCGCCACCACCATGCCCGATGGCCATCTGCTGCTGGTGCTGCACGCCCACCTGCCCTTCGTCAGGCATCCCGAGGACGCGCATTTCCTCGAAGAGCAGTGGCTGTTCGAGGCCATCACCGAGACCTACGTGCCGCTGCTCTCGCGGCTCGAGCGGCTGCAGCGCGAGGGGGTGCCCGCGCGCGTGACCATGACCTGGTCGCCGCCGCTGTGCGAGATGCTCGCCGACCCCCTGCTGCAGCAGCGCTACCGCGACAGCGTCGGCCGGCTGCTGATGCTCGCCGAGCAGGAGGTCCACGCCAAGTCCGGCACGCCCTTCGCCGCCGCCGCGGTGATGTACCGCGACCACTTCCGCTACTGCTTGGAGATGCACGCGCGCTTCCAGGGCAACTTCCTGCACTGGGTGCGCGAACTGCGCGACGCCGGGGTGATCGAGCCCATCACCTGCGGAGCCACCCACGGCTTCCTGCCGCTGATGCTGACCGACAACGGGCGGCGCGCCCAGCTGCGCATCGCGGTCGCGAACTACCGCAAGCACTTCGGCGCCGATCCCAAGGGCATCTGGCTGCCGGAATGCGGTTATGCGCCAGGCGTCGAACAGCTCCTCAAGGAGGTCGGGCTGCGCTACTTCTTCGTCGACACCCACGGCATCTACTACGGCGAGCCGCGCCCGCGCTTCGGCGTCTACGCGCCGGTCTACTGCCCCAACGGCGTCGCCGCCTTCGGCCGCGATCCTGAGTCATCGCGCTCGGTGTGGTCGGCGCAAACCGGCTATCCGGGCGACGCACTGTATCGCGAGTTCTACCGCGACTTGGGCTACGACGGCGACTACGCGTGGGTGAAACCGTTCCTGCACCCTGACGGGGTGCGCCGCAACCTGGGACTGAAGTACCACGCCATCACCGGCAAGGTCGAACTCCACGAGAAGCGCCCCTATGACCCGGCGCCGGCCTTCCTGCGCGCCATGGAGCACGGCACCGACTTCGTCGCCCGGCGTCTGGAGCAGGCGGAGAACCTCCAGCGGCTGATCGGTCGCGCGCCCGTCATCGTCGCCCCCTACGACGCCGAGCTCTTCGGCCACTGGTGGCACGAGGGCACCCAGTTCATCGAGAGCATCTTCCGCGCCTGCGCCGCCAGCGGCGGGCGGCTGCGCCCGGTCACCGGCAGCGGCTACCTGGCCGAGTTCCCGATCCACCAGGTGGTCGCGCCGTCGGCTTCGAGCTGGGGCGATGCCGGCTACAGCGGGGTGTGGCTGAATCCGGGCAATGACTGGATCTACCGCCACCTGCACGCCGCCGAGGAGCGCATGGTCGAGTGCGCCCGGCAGTTCCCCAACGCCTACGGTCTGCGCGAGCGGGCCCTTGACCAGATGGCACGCGAGCTGCTGCTCGCCCAGTCTTCAGACTGGGCCTTCATCATGACCACCGGCACCACCGTGCCCTATGCCGTGCGCCGCACCCGCGACCACATCAACCGCTTCACCGCCCTCTACGAGCAGGTGATGGCCGACCGCATCGACGCGGCGGTGCTGCGCGAGATCGAGTGGCGCGACACCATCTTCCAGGAGATCGATTACCGGGTCTATTGCTGAAGGCACACCCTCCCCAGGGAAAAAGAAGGCAATTCTCCGGTGGCGCCCTAAGCACAGGGACATCCCTTCCTCAGCCATGCCCAGCCTGACTCTGGCCGACCTCGATCAGCGCCCCGAACTCGCGCCCGCGGTCCTCGCCCTCTTCGCCGCAGCTCCACCGGGCGCGCACCATCTGGTGTGCGGCCTGCCTGCCGCCATGGGGCAGGAGCCGACCGCCGAAATACTCGCCCGCACCTCGGGCATGCTGCTCGCGCTGTCCGGCCGCCAGGTCGCGGGGGCGGTTGGCATATGCCCGTACAGCGAGGATCAGGTCACCCTGTGGGGACCCGCCACGGCCCAGGCCGCGGTCGCCGAGTTCCTCTTCACCTCGACGCGCGAAGCCCTGCACCTGAGCCGCTTCGGCAGCATGCGCGCGCTGATCGACACCCGCAACCGCGAGCAACGCGCCTTCTACCGCGCGCACGGCTTCGCGGCGTGGAAGGACAACCACCTGTACGAATGTGTGCTCGAGGCCCGCACCAGCACCGGCACGGTCAGCCGCGGCAGCCTGGCCTTCAAGGTCCGGGCCGCGACCACGCGCGACCACAATGCGGTCATCTCGATCCTCACCCGCGCCTTCCCGGACAGCGACCACTGCCTGCCGAGCCTGGCCAAGCGCGAGGCCGACGGCTACCGTCACTACGTGCTTGAGGAGAACGGCACGGTGGTCGCCGCGGCGGCCGTGCAGGACGCCGGCCGCCGCGGCTGGCTCAAGCTGATCGCGGTCAAACCCGAACTGCGCGGCCGCCAGCTCAGCCGCCGCCTGCTTGAGGGCGTGCTCGCCAGCGAGTCGCGCCGCGGCAAGCGCACCATGGCGCTCGAGGTGCTCGCTGACAACGCGCCGGCGATCGCGCTCTACGAGCACGCCGGCTTCCGGCGCAAGTGGACGGCGACGATCATGACGGGGCCGGTCTGAACGACTGAAGGTCGGACGTCGGCTAGCCGACAGCTGCGGCGGACTGACAGCCGGATAAGATAGCAGCACCGGAGCAACGGAGGAGGGACCTGGCAGATGGCGCCGCACTTTCCTCGACCAGGCTTTCCCCGATCCTCCGGCCCTGCTGTTTCTTCCGGCCTTCCGGACTGCGGACAGCAGAATTGTGGACGATCAGATCGGGCCAAGAGCGTCAGGAATGAGCGGCATGTCGTCCACGGCGGGAGAGCATGGCCAGGCCTGCCACCCACCAACGAAAGTACCTGATTAATCAGGGCTTCCGTGATTCCGTTCGGCAGCGGCCCCGGCCTCGTCGAAGCGCGTCTGGAGCGCCGGCGCGAGCTCACCGGCGGCCAGCGCCAGCATCAGCAGCACGCGCGCCTGCTGCGGGTCGAGCCGGCGCGCGGCGATGAAGCCATAGGCGTCGTCATCGACCTCGATGCCACGGGCCACGCCCCCGCCGGCCACACGGCTGCTGCGCACCACGGCGATGCCAGCGCGCGCCGCGGCGACGAGCGCAGCGAGGGCATCCGTCGCCGCATTGCCGGCGCCGACGCCGGCCAGCACCAGGCCGCGCGCGCCGCTCGCGACGGCATGATCGATGAGTTCGCGGCCCATGCCGGCATAGGCGTGAATGATGTCCACGCGTGGCAGGGCGGCGGGCAGGGCGGCAGGAACGGCTGATGGCTGATGGCTGATGGCTGATGGCGTGGTGAAATTCGGTCCAGCCGGGCCGCAGGCGCCTAGGGGCGGCGCAGCGACCGAGCCCAACGCTGCGAGCGCGGTGGTGTGCAGCTTGCGCACGGCGCGCGCGCCGTGGATCGCTCCAGCCATCACCACCAGTACTCCACGCCCGCGCGCCGCCGGGCTGGCGGCGACCGCCACGGCGTCGTTGAGGTTGCGGGGACCGTCGGCGTGCGCCGCCGTCGCCGGGCGCATCGCCCCGGTCAGCACCACCGGCATGGCGCCGGACAGGACCAGGCCCAGGAAGTACGCGGTCTCCTCCATGGTGTCGGTGCCATGCGTGACCACCACGCCGGCGAGCGTCGGATCGCCGGCGAGTTCGTGGAGGCGCCGCGCCAGCGCCAGCCACTGCTGCGGCCCGATATCCTGGCTGCCGAGGTTGCACAGCTGCTCGCCAGTGATGCGCGCGAGGCGCGCAAGTTCCGGCACCGCCGCCAGCAGGTCGGCGAGTGGGCGGCTGCCGGCGCGGTAGCCCGCGCCCGTGCCGGTCGCCGCGATGGTGCCACCGGTGGCGATGAGATGGACACGCGGTAGCGCAGCGGGCGTATTCGCCATGCCGGGCGCGCTGCTCACAGCGTGACGGTCTGCTTCTTCCCGGCGATGGTGACGGTGTCGCCGGCGTGCAGCTTGCGGCCCGGGCGCAGCTCTTCGGCACCGTTCACCAGGATGCCGCCGGCGCGCACGGTGTGCTTGCCCTCGGCGCCGGTGCCGGCGGTGGCATTGCGCTTGAGCCACTGCACCAGGGTGATGTAGGGCTGCCCGCTGCCGTCGAGGCGCGGAGCGGCGGGGACCTCGGGCGGCGCGACCCCGCCCGCATCAGCGCCGGCCGGAGCAGGCTTGCCGGGCCGCGGCCGCGGCGCGCGGCGCTCCGGACGTGCTGCGCGTCCCTCTGTGGTCGCCGTGCCGCCCTCGCGCTGACCCCACACCGGGCCACCGCCACGCGCAGCGCGCTCACCACGCGGCTGTGCTTCCGGGCGACCGCGGCCCCCGCCCGCGGGGCGCCCGGCAGGCTGGTCCGCCGCCGGGCGGCCGCCCTGACCCGCGTGCTTGCGCAGCGGATGCGTGCTGGGCTTCGCGCCCTTGGCGCCGCCCTGGCCGCCCTTGGCGCCACCGCCGCGCTGCGGCTGGCCTTCGTCCTCGTCGTCAGCGCGGCGGGCGCCGCGCTTGGGGACGGCCTCGCCTTTCAGCGCCTCTTTCCAGTACGGACCGGGACGGTTGCCGTGGTAGCCCTTGGCCATGATGAAGCCCTCGTTGCAGGAGTCGGTTGGAGATCAGGCCCAGGCGTCGAGGTGGCCCTTGATGCGCAGCCACGCATCGCGCGGGACCTGCGCGCCGAGCACCTGCACCACCGCTGCGCCGCTGAGCGCGCCGAGCCGGCCGCAGCGCGCGAGGTCGAGACCGCGCAGGTGCCCGGCGAGGAAGCCCGCCGCCCAGCAGTCGCCGGCGCCGGTGGTGTCGAGCGCCTCGACCAGGTGCGCCGGCACGGTGACGCGCTCACGCCCGCGGGCGATCAGCGCGCCGTCCTTGCCGAGTTTCACCGCGGCGATGGCGACGCGCCCGGCGAACTCCTCGAGCGCGGCGGCCGGGCCGCCGGCGTTCCAGGCGGTGGCCTCGTCCTGGTTGGCGAAAACGATGTCGACCTGCCCGTCGAGCAGCTCGGCGAGCACCGCGCGGTTGGCGTTGACCACTTCAAAAGAGGCGAGGTCGAGGGCCAGCGCCGCACCCGCGGCCTTGGCCGCCGCGGCCACCGCGCGGGTCAGTGCGTGATTGAACAAGGTGTAGCCCTCGAGCATCACCAAGCGCACGCCGGCGAAGGTGGCCGGGGTGAAGTGCGCGGGATCGAGCGCCGCCGCCGCGCCCAGGCAGGTGCGCATGGTGCGCTCGGCGTCGGGTGTGACCATGCTCAGCACGTGGCCGGTGGGCAGCGTCGGATGGGTGACCAGGCGGGGCTCGCAGTCCTGCTCGCCCAGCACGCGGTGGTAGAATTCACCGTAGGCGTCGGCGCCACAGCAGCCGATGAAGGCCGCGCGCACGCCGAGGTTGGCGCAGCCGACCGTGGTGTTGGCCGCGGCGCCGCCGGGGCTGCGGTTGGGCTCCTTGCGGGCAGCCCCCAGCATCGCCGCGATGGCCTCGGCGTCGACCATCTCCATGCCGCCCTTGGCCCCGGGGACGTGGCGTTCGAGGAAGCGCTCGTCCACCGGCAGGACCAGGTCGACCAGCGGCGAACCGACGCCGACCAGCTCGGGCGCGGGCTTCGACGCGGTGTCCGGAGCGGCAGCGGGAACGGGGAGGGCGGCTTCGGACATGAGGATTCCTGCGGAGGTGGAGAGGACTCGATCGATCCTACCCACTGCGCAAGCGACGAGCGGGATGGACCGGTACGGCAGCAGGTCAGCGCAGCTCCTCGTCGAGGCTGCGCGCGACCTCCATGAAGATCGCCTGGGCGCTGCCGCGCAGGGTCGGCACCGGGGTGCCGAGCACGTCCGCGTGGAAGGAGAAGCGCGGTGGGGCCTTGCGGGCGAGCGCGAGCAGCGCGTCAATGCCGGTGACGGCACCGTAGCTGGCGTGGAACGGATTGCCGTTGGCGATCCACACCGAGGCCAAGGCGCGGTCGTCGACCAGGTCGAGGCGACCGCTCTTGCCGGTGAGCTGGAAGTACTGGAGCAGCTCCATGACGCCACCGGTCACCACCCCGGAGAAGGTCGCGCTGGCCGCGGCCAGCTCGTTGAAGTTGATCCCCGGTCCCATGGTCTCGATGTTCGAGATCTGCGGCGCCTGGTTGCCGAGCGAGGCTGGATCGGCGCCGGGTGGCAGCAGGTGCAGGCGGAACACTTGGCCGCCGATCTGCACCTGGTCGCCGTCGCCCAGGCGCACCGTGTCGGCGATGCGGATGTTGTTGACCAGCACGCCGTTGCGGCTCTTGAGGTCGACCAGCTGCCAGAACCCGTCGACGTGCCAGCGGACCTCGGCGTGGCGGCGCGAGGCAAGGGCGTCCTGGACGAGGATGTCGACGCCTTCTTCGCGGCCGAAGCAGTAGGCACGGCCCGTCTTCAGGCGGTAGGAACGCCGCGCCGCGGACACCAGATAGTAATCGACGTTCATGGCCTGCACGGAACCTTGTCGCGACCGCGGCAAGCCGCAAGCGGCCCGCGCCCCCGCCGGGTCACGGCCCGGCAGGCGTGGAGGTGGCGGCAGCCCCCGCCGGGGTCGCCCGGCGCCGATCGCGCAGCCGCTTGATCAGGTAGGCGACGACCGCCAGGTTGAGCAGCAGGACCACCACCGGCGTCGGGCCGGGATGGTGGCAGATCTCATAGATCTCGATCGGGATGAGCAGGGACGAGCCGATCACCGTCAGCCATTCCGCCCACGACCGGTCGAACCACAGGCCGAAGCCTTCGACCAGGTAGAGCGTGGCGTAGCAGAAGCTGGCGAAGCCGATCAGGCGCAACTGGTTGGGGTTGGCGTTGCTCACCGTGGTGACCGCCTTGCTGAACAAGTGGCCATGCGGGTCGACGTGGACCCACTCCAGCCATCCTTCCAACGTCGCCTGGACATCGTGCTTGGCCAACACCGCGATCGCGATGCCCGCTCCGAGGAAGAGCAGTGCCTTGCTCAGCTTGACCACGGCAATGGCACGCAGCACCCAGGGTGCGTGGTGCGCAGATGCGCCCGCCGCGGGGTCCACGTGATTATCAGAGGCACTACTCATCGCGCGCATCCTGCGGAGCCAGACGCCCATGCCAAGCGCTGCTGACGACCCAAGCGGCGCGCACGCGCCCGGTACCCGCGCCGGATGTACGCAAACGCGCCGGAGCGGCCGGCGATCACGGCTGGGCTGGATCCGCCGGCGGCGTGGGCACGGTCGCATCGCTACCCACCGCCACGTCCTCCTTCGGGCAGCGCGCGACGCCGGTGAGGATGTCGCCCTCGTCCAGGTTGATGATCTTGACCCCCTGCGCGGCGCGCCCGGTGGTGCGGATCTCGTCGACGCTGGTGCGCACCACGGTGCCGCCACGGCTCATCAGCATCAGCTCATCGCCGGGGGCGACCGACAGCGACACCACCACCGGGCCATTGCGCTCGCTGGTGTCGATGTTGATGACGCCCTTGCCACCGCGGCGGGTCAGGCGGTACTCGTCGAAGGGCGTGCGCTTGCCGAAGCCCGAGCGGCAGATGGTCAGGACCTCGGTGCCGGGATCGAGGCGCAGCAGGCTGACCACGCGCGCACCGCTACCCAGCTCGATGCCGGTGACGCCGCTGGTGTCGCGGCCCATCGGCCGGCAGTCGGCCTCGTTGAAGCGGCAGGCCTGACCGTCGTCGCTGGCGATCAGGATCTCGTCGGTGCCCGAGGTGATGACCACGTCGACCAGCGCGTCGTCGTCGGCGAGCTTGATGCCCTTGATGCCACCGGCGCGCGGATTGCCGTAGGCGGCCAGCGCGGTCTTCTTGACCTGGCCCAGGGCGGTGGCCATGAGCAGGAACTGGTCCTCGCGGAACTCGCGCACCGGGATGACCTCGCTGATGCGCTCGTTGGCCTCGAGGCTGAGGACGTTGACCAGGGCGCGGCCGCGCGCGGTGCGCGTCGCTTCCGGGATGTCGTAGACCTTCAGCCAGTAGACCTTGCCGAGGTTGGTGAAGCACAGCAGGTACTGGTGGCAGGTCGCAGTGAACATTTGGGCCACGAAATCCTCGCCGTCTTTGAGTGAACCGCCGCTGACGCCCTTGCCGCCGCGCTTCTGCAGGCGGAAGGTGTCGACGGTCAGGCGCTTGATGTAGCCGCTGTTGGTGATGGTCACCACGCAGGGGTCGTCCTCGATGAGGTCCTCCATGTTGAACTCGCCGGCGGCGGCGACGATCACGGTGCGGCGCTCGTCGCCGTACTTCTCCATCATCTCGTTGAGGTCGGCCTTGATGATCGCGTACTGGCGCTCGTCGCGGGCAAGGATGTCCTTGTAGTCGGTGATGGCTGCGACCAGGTCGTCGTGCTCGGTCTGCAGCTTGTCGCGCTCGAGCCCGGTCAGGCGGCGCAGCTGCATGTCGAGGATGGCCTGGGCCTGACGGTCGCTGAAGCCGAACTCGCCGATCAGCCCGGCCTTGGCCACGTCGGTGCTCGCCGCGGCGCGGATCACGCGGATGATCTCGTCGATGATGTCGATGGCCTTCAGCAGGCCCTCGACGATGTGCAGGCGCGCCTCGTCGCGCGCGAGCAGGAAGCGCGTCTTGCGGACGATGACGTCCTTGCGGTGTTCGACATAGGCCAGGCACATGCGCTTGAGCGACACCGTGCGCGGCCGCCCGCCGTCGAGCGCGATCATGTTGATCGCGAAGTTGTACTGGAGGTTGGTGTGCTCCCACAGCTGGTTGATGACCAGATCGGGATCGGCGTCGCGCTTGAGCTCGAGCACCAGGCGCACGCCGTCGCCGACCGCGCCGCCGGTCATCTCGGCGACGCCCTTGAGCTTCTCCTCGCGGTCGGCCGCGACGATCGACTCCTGGATGGTGGCGAGCTTGATGCCATACGGGATCTCGGTGACCACCAGGCACTGCTTGCCGCGCACTTCCTCCTGGTGGATCTTGGCGCGCATCACCACGCGGCCGCGGCCGAATTCAGACGCTTCGCGGATGCCGGCGGTGCCGCAGATGGTCGCGCCGGTGGGGAAGTCCGGGGCCTTGATGAAGCGCATCAGGTCGCCGACCGTGCAGGCCGGGTTCTCGATCGCGTGGATGATCGCCTGGCAGACCTCGGTGAGGTTGTGCGGCGGGATGTTGGTGGCCATGCCGACGGCGATGCCGGAGCTGCCGTTGACCAGCAGGTTGGGCAGCTTGGCGGGCAGGACGGTCGGCTCCTGGCGCTGGCCGTCGAAGTTGTCGCGGTGGTCGACGGTGTCGTACTGGATGTCCTCCATCATTTCCGCGCACACCCGCGACATGCGCGCCTCGGTATAGCGGTAGGCGGCGGCGGAATCGCCGTCGATCGAGCCGAAGTTGCCCTGGCCGTCGACCAGCTCGTAGCGCAGCGAGAAGTCCTGGGCCATGCGCACCATGGCGTCGTAGACCGAGGTGTCGCCGTGCGGGTGGTAGTTGCCCAGGCAATGGCCGACGATCTTCGCCGACTTCTGGTACTTGGCGGTGGCGGTCAGGTTGAGGTCGCGCATCGACTGCAGGATGCGCCGGTGCACCGGCTTGAGACCGTCGCGCAGATCGGGGAGGGCGCGGTCGACCAGCACGCTCATCGCGTAGGTCAGGTAGCTCTCCTTCATCTCCTCCTCGATCAGGAGGTGATGGATTCCGGCTTCGTTCTCTGAGGGCATGGGGGCTCCGCGCGATGATCGGGAAACTGTAGCCCACGCCCCACGGGTTCAAGACATCCCCGGGCGACCGGGGTGGGTCCCGGGCAGGCGTCCGGGAAACGCTCCCAGGGTGGGCGGTCCGGCCGCCGGAAAACGCGCACCCCGCGGCCAGGCGGGCCGCGGGGTGCGCGTTTTCCACGGTTTTCACCGGGTCGGACGTCAGCGCGCGGCGCTGCTCGCCATGCCCACCGTGGTGCGGCGGATCTTCAGGTCGCAGGCCGCGATGGCGCGCTGGATGGGCGGCTGAAGCGGGTTGGAGACCAGGTTGAGCACCGTGGCCGCGGCCACCGCGCCCATCTGCTCGCAGGGCTCGCGCACCGTCGACAGGCCGATGGCGCGGTGGCCGGTCAGGGGCAGGTCGCCCATGCCGATGACCGCGACGTCCTCGGGGACGCGGATGCGCCGGGCGTCGAGGAGCTCGAGCACCGGCAGGGCTATGCTGTCGTTAAGCACGAACAGTGCGTCGGGGTGCGGCTGGCCGGGCGCGAAGATGCGTTCGATGGCATGCTCGGTGCGCCGTTCCAACGACTGCCCGGGGGGCGCGGCGACGATCCAGCGCTCGTCGAGCGGCAAGCCGGCGGCAGTGACCGCAGCGCGGTAGGCGACGACACGCGCAGTGCTCATGCGCATCGGGTAGTCGAGGCCAATATGGCCGATGCGCTTGCGGCCACTCTTGATGAGGTGCTCGACCGCGGCCGTGGCCGCGGCGCCGGAATCCCAGGCCGCGAAACTGGTCTCGGGCATGCCCAGCGGCTGGTCACCGATGAACACCAGAGGCACGCCGCGCTGGATGAACTCGCGATAGAGGTCCTCCTGGCCGGCCAGGGGCTGGCAGATCACGCCCTCGTCGTGGCGCTGCAGGGCGGCCTGCAGCTCCTTGCGATGGCGATCGGCGTTGAAGCGATGGGTGGCGACGAAGGGCGTGAAGCCGCCCTGGTCGAAGACGTCGAGCATGCCGGTCATGACCTGCTCGGCCCACTCCATGCGGAAGTTGGCGAGCACTACCCCGATCACCCCGCTGCGCTGGCGGCGCAGGTTGCGTGCGGCGATGTTGGGCACGTAGCCGAGCTCCTTGGCGGCGTCCAGGACGCGGCGCGTGGTCTCGGGGGTGATGCTGCGCTGCTGCGACCGGCCATTGAGGACGATCGACACCGTGGCGCGCGACACTTGCAGTCGGCGGGCGATCTCTTTGGTGGTCACGGAGCTGTTGGGGAAGATGGTTTCAGTCATGGGTACCTCGCGGTACGTGACGTAGTATCACGTGATACTGGATTACACTTGTGACCCCCCCTACCTGGGATCAGGGCGGGTAACACAGTAAGGATGCTCGAGAGCGGGGTTATAAACCTCAGGCGCCTGACCGGACGTCGCTGGACCAGCGATCAGGGTTTCGCGGCGCTCGTGATCGCAGTCCATGTCACGATCGGATCGTTGTCTTCCCCGAAGGACGGCTAGGTGCCGGCAGGTGGCCAGGAACCCCGATCAGCGAAGCGGTCACCGGCTTCAACCTCCCCATCTCCTGGTTCGTGGAGGCATCGCCAGCGGCCTCGGCGGCGGTGGTGCGGACCTCACGTGCATCATCACCGCGACCGGCAGCGGGCAGGTCACCTTCGACCTGCCCGCCGGTGCGGCCAGCGACCCCGCGGGCAACACCAGTACCGCCGCGGCCAAGCCTACGCGCAACCTGGACCTGATGGGACCCACCGTCACCGTCGACCAGGCGGGCGACCAAGCCGATCCGACCAGCGCCACCACCATCCGCTTTACCGTGGTCTTCAGCCAGCCGGTGAGCGGCTTCGCCGCCGATATGGCCGTGCTCGGCGGTACGGCCGCCGGCACGCTGACCTTCGGCGTCAGCGGCGCCGGGGGCATCTACGTGGTGACGGTAAGCGGCATAATCAGTAGCGGCACGGTGACCGCCGCAATTCCGGCCAGCCGGCATTGCGCAGGGCCGCGGCGCAGCACGGAGGACCGTGGGCGGCGGCGTGGCTTCGCCACCGCCGGCCCGCGCTCCGTCAGCGAGCTACTTCCCCGGCACCTTGTTGATCGTATCGAACACTTTGTACTCGATCGCCGCGTGCTCGGCGGATTCGATGCGCATCTCGATGCTCATCTGCATGACCGGCGCGATGCCGGGGATGGTCAGGCTCACGGACTTCTTGTCGGCGCTCAGCACCGCGGCGGTGGCGTCGACCTTGTCGTGGCCCTCCTTGGCGGGGTCGGTGACCTTGTAGTCCTTCGAGCCGTAGTTGGAGGTGTAGCGGTAGTTCCAGCGCTCGATCGCATAGTTGGCGACGTCGGCGGCGGTGGCCGGGTCGAGCGCGTGGTCGAAGCCAATGGTCACGCCGGTCGGGGTGACGTGGAACGAGGTCGGCATCAGCACCGGCTTGCCGGTGTAGCGGATGCGCTGGAAATTGCCGTCGTGCGAGGCGCTGGTCTGCCAGCCGCGCATACCCGTGACGTACAGCGCGTGGTCGGCGCCGAAGCGGGCGCGCATGGTGCCGGAGCCGAAGCTGAGCGGGAAGAACACCATCGCGGCCTGCGGCGTGCCGTCGACCTCTTCGGGCAGCACCGCGAACATGCTGCACTTGCCGTACGAGAAGCCGATCGGCACGCCCGTGAACGGACCCCACTGGTCGTTGTTGACGTAGGCCAGGCCGCCCGGCGAATTGTCGAGGTTGTAGGGCGTCCACAGCAGCGGCGGATCGTAGGTGGTCGGCTGGGTGTCGCGGTGGGCGGTACCCATGAAGCCGTAGAAGCCGCCCTCCTTGACCAGGTTGATGCGGTCGACCGGCGTCCAGTTGCCCTGGTTGTCGGAGGTCAGCAGCGGATAGCCGTCGCCGCCGCCCAGGCCGTTGGGCTCGCGCAGGCCGGTGGCGTAGCGCGTCATGGTCTTGCCGTCCTTGCTGACCTTCAGCACGCAGCCCTGCACCTCGCTGGTGGCGTCGGTGAAGCCGGAACCGAGGTTCGAGCCCTTGGTGAAGAGGAAGTTACCCTCCTTGTCAGTTTCGAGGTCGGTGCAGAACTCGTGGTAGTGCTTGGTCACCGGCGCGTCGGCGTTGAAGCTCTCGTAGAAGTCGGCCTCGCCGTCGTTGTTGAGGTCGTGCAGGCGCACCAGGCGGTCGCGGCAGGTGACGTAGATCAGGTCATCGACGATGCGCACGCCCAGCGACTGGAACAGCCCGGTCGCGTAGCGCTTCCAGGTGATCTTGGCCAAGCCGGCGTCGATGCCCGAGACCAGCCACACGTCACCGTCCATGGTAGTCACGGCGGCGCGCGTGCCGTCCTTGAAGAAGTCGTGGCCGGTCAGGCGCATGTAACTTTTGTAGGGGTTCTCGTACGGAACCGGGATGGAGTCGACCACGTAGGGACCATCGCCCTTGCCGAGCTCGCCGGCGACGGTGACGGTCTCGGCCCAGCGCTGCGGCCCACCCTTGGTCAGCGCCAGTGCATTCGTCGGCTTGGCGGCGGCGGCGAGGAAGGCGGTGAAGGCGGGCAGCGCGGTGCGCTCGCCCTTCCAGATCGCGACCTTGACCAGCGCGCTGCCGGCGGGGATCTGCAGGTCGAGGCGGCCGTCGATGGCGGCCACGGTGCCACCGCCACCGATCACGCCGACGGCGGTCACCGTGCCACCATTGTCGAGCACGCCGACACCGCCCTCGACCGTGGCCTTGCCGCCCTCGGCGAGCACGGTGGCGAGCGCCACGCTGTTCTTGGCGAGGCTCAGGGTGCGGGTGATCGCGTCGACCGCACCCGCGTGCTCGAAGCCGGGCACCTCGAGGATGTCGGCGCCGCCGACGCTGTAGGACAGCACGGTGGTGTCGCCATGCAGGTAGAGGCCGCGGTAACGCGCCCATTCCGCCGGCAGGTTGCCGAGGTGCTTGGCGCGCGGATCGACGACGTCGGCGCTGCCGGGCCGGCTCCAGCCGGCGAGGCCGGTGCTGGCCTGGGCGGCGAAGGTCATCTCGCCCTCGAGCTCGGGCTGGCCTTCGATGCCGTCGCGGCCAGCGGGGAAGATCATGGCGGTCTCTGGGCCGCCACAGGTCACGCGCAGCAGCTCGGTGTCGAAGACCACGCGCGCGCCGCGCGCCTTGTCCAGGGTGATGACCAGACCCTTGTTGCTGCACACGTTGCCGGGCTGGACGATGGTGCCGGCCACGAACGGACCGTGATCCATGACCGCGTACTTGCCGGTGCCGGCAGAGGCGCCGCCCTTGAACTTCTTCCAGGCGGCCTCGTCCCAGGTGATCGCCTCGGCGCCGGCGACGTGGCTCAGCGCACTGGCGGGGATGGCCTCCTCCTTGCCGTCGGGGGTCTTCCACAGCAGCTTGCACACCGCCTCGCCGCCGCCTTGGATGTACTCGAGCTTGAACTGGTGCGCGCCCGCGCCGAGTTCGATGGTGCCGTCCTTGCGGATAGCGGCATGGACGCCGCCGTTGTCGACCACCGGCTTGCCGTCGACGAACAGGCGCGACCCGTCATCGGACTCGGTGGCGAAGGTGTAGAGGCCGGCCTTGGGCGCCGTGAGGCTGCCTGTCCAGCGCACACTGAAGTTCTCGTGCAGCTTGGATTTGCCGAAGTCGCCGCCGCTGGTGCTGTAGCTGACCTTGCCGTCGACGCGCACCAGGAAGGGCTTGGCGTCTTTGAGCTCGTCGGGGTAGCTGGTGGTGTCCTTGAAGAACTCGGCGACCAGCCCGGGGGCGTCGGCAGCGTGTGCAGCGCCGCCCATGCTGACCAGGATGAGGCCGGCGATGAGACGTTCGATGCTGGGGGTCGGCAGGCGCATGGGTCGGGGCTCCGGAGGACTAAGGGTGGATCGCCAAGCGGTACCAGAGGGTGCCGGCGCTGTTGAGGGAAATATGGAAGCGCTCCCACAGTTGACGACGTCATACAAAAATTGGCAAGAGGGGAACCATGTCCGTGCGAGGCTGGTGGAGCAGCCGCCATGTCCACTCCCGCGGCGCAGGGCAGTCACCAACCATGCGCCCGTGCCGAGTGATGCACCAGGACCAGCCTGGACGTCGCGTTACAACCGGTTGCCGGATCTCCACTTCATTACCTCGCTGCGCCACCAGTCCCGCTTCCCCGCGGCCCTCTCCGCAAACCCGCCATCCTCGGCGGCGGCATGTTGCGCTACAACATACCCGTCCTCCCTCCGGCATCCGGGTTAGACTTCTCCACTGGCCCCGACCTCGACCATGACCGCCATGCCCGTGCCCATTCTGCTCTTCGCCATGCTGTTCGTGACCGCGCTGGCGGGCGCGCCGCTGTGCGCCGAGAGCGCCGCCGACCGCGAGCGACTCGCCAAAGGCGCCGCCGCGACCTTCGAGCACGACATCCGGCCGCTGCTCGCGCGCTACTGCGCCGAGTGCCACGGCAAGGATAAGCAGAAGGGCGACGTCGACTTCTCACACCTCGCCACCGGCGCGGCCGCGCTCAGCGAGCGCACGCTGTGGAAGTCGGTGCGCGAGCAGCTCGGCAACGGCGTCATGCCGCCGCCCAAGCAGAAGCAGCAGCCGGACGCCGCCGAGCGCGAGGCCCTATTGACCTGGATCCGCACGCTGCGCGCTCTCGACGCGCCCGATCCCGGCCGCGTCACCGCGCGCCGCCTGAACCGCGCCGAATACGACAACACGATGCGCGACCTGCTCGGACTCGACGCCAAGCCGGCGGCGGACTTCCCCTTCGACGACGTCGGCAGCGGCTTCGACAACAACGGCGATGTGCTGTCGATCTCGCCGCTGCTCATGGAAAAGTACCTGGTCGCCGCTGACGCGCTGCTCGACAAGGTGGTGGTCGACGACCAGCTGAGCATGAGCGTGTTCGGAGTCGAGATGGCCGCGACCGTTGACGGCCGAAGCGAAGCCGGCCGGCCGGTGTCGACCGGGACGGCGAACCAGAAAGACAAGGAGACCGCCGAGTCGCGCGAGGCGCGCCGCCGCATCTTCACCGGCCCCGGCGAGGTCGCGACCACCTTCACCGCGCCCAAGGACGGGCGCTACACCATCAAGGTGCGCGCCGGCGGCGAGGCGGCGGGCGGCGAGCCGATCGCCCTCGCGGTCAAGGTCGACGGCCAGCTCGTCGGCGAGGCGCGCGTCACCGTCGGCCTGCGCTCGCCCACCGCCTATTCGGTGACCACCCCGCTCGGCGCCGGCGTGCGCACCCTGACGGTGATCTGGATGAACCCGAACAGCGAGCCGCCAGCGCCGCCGGGGTCCAGCGCGACGCCCGCGGCGCCTGCGGCCCCCGCGCCGGCCAAGCCTGCGAAGCCGGGGACGGCCAAGCCCGCGACCGCGAGCACCCCCAAGGCCGCCAGGACCGGCGCGACCAAAGAGCGCGCCCTGGCCATCGACGGCATCGACATCATCGGCCCGCCCGCGGGCATGCCCAGCGAGCTGCACAAGCGCCTGTTCGTGGCCGTGCCGGGCAAGGATCTCGAGCGCAAGGCCGCCGCCCAGCGCATCGCCGAACGCTTCGCGCTGCGCGCCTTCCGCCGCCCGGCCAGCGACGAGCAGATCGAACGCCTGCTGCGGGTCTTCGCGCTCGCTGACGCCCAGGGCGAGGTTTTCAGCGAAGCGATCAAGCTGATGCTGAAGGCCGCGCTGATCTCGCCAGAGTTCTTCTTCCGCATCGAGGACGACCACCCGGCCGACAGCGCCGGGATCTACGCGATCGACGACTGGGAGCTGGCCACGCGCCTGTCCTACTTCCTGTGGTCGACGATGCCCGACGAGGAGCTCTTCACCCAGGCCCGCTCCGGCAAGCTGCACGAGCCCATGGTGCTCGAGGCGCAGGTGCGGCGCATGCTGAAGGACACGAAGAGCCGCGCCCTGGTCGACAACTTCGCCGGCCAGTGGCTGCAGCTGCGCAATATCTTCATCGCCACCCCCGACCAGAAGGCCTTCCCGGAGTTCACCAAGGATGTCCGCCAGGCGATGTACGACGAGGGAGCGCTGTTCTTCGACGCCATCCTGCACGAGGACCGCAGCATGCTGGAGTTCATCGACTCGGACTGGACCTTCCTCAACGCCCGCCTCGCGAAGTTCTACGGCATCGCCGGCGTCGAGGGCACAGCGATGAAGAAGGTCCAGCTCAGCGACCCCAACCGCGGCGGGGTGATCACCCTGGGCGCGTTGCTGACTGTGACCTCGACGCCGACGCGCACCAGCCCGGTCAAGCGCGGCAAGTGGGTGCTGGAGGAGATCCTGGGCACGCCACCGCCGCCGCCGCCCGCGGTGGTGCCGCCGATCGAGGACCAGGAGCGCAAGGACGGCGGCAAGCAGACCATGCGCCAGATGCTGGTGCGCCACCGTGCGGACCCGGGCTGCGCCTCGTGCCACGTGACCATGGATGCGATCGGCTTCGGCTTCGAGAACTTCGACGTCGTCGGACGCTGGCGCGACCACGACACCGGCGGCCCCATCGACAGCGCCGGCGAGCTGCCCGGCGGCCGGCGCTTCAGCGGACCGGCGCAGCTCAAGAAGCTGTTCATGGAGCGCAAGGACGACTTCGTGCGCGTGTTCACCGGCAAGCTCATGACCTATGCGCTCGGCCGGCGCATGGAGGATCCCGACGAAGCGGTGATCGACCGCATCGCCGCGGCGGTCGCTGCCGACGGCTACCGCATGAGCCGCCTGATCATCGAGCTCACCCGCAGCTACCCCTTCCTCAACCGCCGCCTCGCCCGCTAACAAGGACGCTGCCATGCATCCGCATACCCGCCGCTGGCTCCTGCCCCGCCGCACCCTGCTCAAGGGTGTCGGCGCGGCCCTCGCCCTGCCGCTGCTCGAGACCATGGGCTGGGCCGATCCGCCCCGCGCCGGTGGCGCCTACCGGCCGCCGGTGCGTCTGGCCTTCCTCTACGAGCCCAACGGAGTGATCCCCGAGCACTTCTGGCCTAAGGACGAGAACATCGGCCAGGGCGCCCCCCTGCCGTCGACGCTTGAGCCGCTGCGCCCGCACCTGGGCGAGACCCTGATCCTGGGCGGCCTGAGCCACAAGAACGGCAGCGGCGACGCGCCCGGCACGCATGCGCGCGAGGCGGGCACCTACCTCACTGGGACGCGCATCGCGATCAACGCGGTCAAGACCGGGATCTCGGTCGACCAGGCGATCGCCCAGAAGATCGGCGCCTACACCGCGCTGCCCTCGCTTGAGCTCGGCACCATGCCGGCGCCCGCTGCCGGTGACTGCACCGCGGGCTACAGCTGCGCCTATTTCAACTTGTCGTGGCGCTCATCGACCCAGCCGATGCCGAAAGAGATCAACCCGCGCGCCGTGCTCGAGCGCCTGTTCTCGTCGCGCAAATCACGTCCGGCGCGGCGCCCGGTGGCAGGCGCCGACACCGGAAAATACGTGGTCGCCGCCGATGCCGATGCCGCGGCCGGCCCGTCGCTCGACCAGAGCATGGTCGACATCGTCATGGACAGCGCCAAGAAGCTGCGCGAGCGCATCAGCGGCAATGACCAGCACAAGCTCGACGAGTACCTCGACGGCATGCGCTCGCTCGAGAGCCGCATCCAGGCGATCGAGAAGCAGGCCGCCGACCAGGCGCAGAACGCGGTGGCCAAGAAGTCCTACAAGACCTCGCCGCTGATCGAGGTGAAGGCCACCGCGATCCCCGACAAGTTCCACGAGCACGTGCAGCTGCTGATGGACCTCATCATCCTCGCCTTCCAGAGCGACACCACGCGCATCACCACCTTCATGATGGGCCAGATGTACCGCGCGCGCGGCTTCCCCGAGATCGGCATCAGCGACGACCACCACTCGCTGTCACACCATTTCGACAAGCCCGAGCTCAAGGAGAAGCTGCGCAGGATCGACGCCTACTACATGGAGCAGTTCGTCTACATGATCAAGCGCATGAAGGGCCTCAGCGAAGGCCCCGGCACGCTGCTCGACAACTGCATGCTGGTCTACGGCGCCGGCCTGGGCAACGGCTTCTCGCACAGCCCGGACAACTTGCCGACGATCATCGCCGGCAAGGGCGGCGGCACCATCCGCCAGGGCCGCTACGTGGCCAAGTGCAAGGGCAACATGAGCGACCTGCTCATCGGCCTCGCCGGGCGCATGGGCGTCGAGCTGCCGAATTTCGGTGACGGGACCAAGGCCCTGCCCGACCTGGCGTGACCGACAGTCCGGAAGTCCGGAAGTCCGGAAGTCTCGTGCTGAAGGGCGATGCGCCTGTCGCGCCAACGAGGGCGTGGGCCGTGGACGTTTCGCCAGGCCGGGCTCGTGCCGTCGATCATCAGGACTTCCGGACTTCCGGACTCTTCCCTCACTGCTGCTGCGGGAAGCCGAGCGGGAGCGTGATGTTGACCGCGAACTCGCCGGTGCCGTCGAAGACGTGGGCGCGGCGGGTGTCGACGGCGATCTGCACCTGTGCACCGGGCTGGACGCGGTGATGGGCGTCGCACTTCATCACCAGCGCGGCGTCGCCGGCGGCACGCAAGTGGACGCACTGGTGGTCGCCCATCAGCTCGGCGAGCCGCACCTGCATGGGCAGGACGGTTGCGCCCGGGGCCGGCGCGGCATAGGCGACGTTGGTGAGGTGCTCGGGGCGCACGCCGAGCACTGCCGGGCGACTGGCCATATCGCGCAAACGGCCCAGCTCGGGCATCGCCAGGCCGAGCTCGCCCCCGCCTTCTGGCCGGAATGACCAGTCCCCACCCGTTGCGATGCACGCACCGGACAGGACGTTCATCGCCGGCGCGCCAATGAAGCCCGCGACAAAGCGGTTGTAGGGATGGTCGTAGATCACCCCCGGCGGCGCGACCTGCTGGATCGCGCCGGCCGACATCACCGTAATGCGGTCGCCCAGGGTCATCGCCTCGATCTGGTCATGGGTGACGTAGATCATGGTGGTCTGCAGGCGCTGCTGCAGGGTCTTGAGTTCGAAGCGCATGTCGGCGCGCAGCTTGGCGTCGAGATTGGAGAGCGGCTCGTCGAACAGGAAGACCTGGGGCTGTCTGACGATGGCGCGGCCGAGAGCGACGCGCTGGCGCTGGCCGCCGGAGAGCTGGGCGGGCCGGCGCTCGAGCTGCTCGCCGAGTCCGAGCAGCTGCGCAGCGGCGCGCACCTGCGCATCGACGCGCGCCTTGGGCACACCGCGCAGGATCAGGCCGTACGCCATGTTGCGGTAGACGGTCATGTGCGGGTAGAGCGCGTAGTTCTGGAAGACCATGGCGATGTCCCGGTCCTTCGGTTCGACCTCGTTGACGCGCCGCGCGCCGATGCGGATCTCGCCGCCACTGGCGTCCTCCAGCCCGGCGATCATGCGCAGCGTGGTGGTCTTGCCGCATCCTGACGGCCCGACCAGGACCATGAACTCACGGTCGCGGACGTGCAGAGTGACGCCTTTAACGGCCGGGAAGCCGTTGGCGTAGGTCTTGTCCAGATCGACCAGATCGATTTCAGCCATGCCGACTTCCTGACACCGCCGGGTGCGGAGTGCGGAGTGCGGGATGCGGGGTACGAAAACCTCGTGGGCTCTGGAAAGCCGCGAAGCCCATGAGCGGCGGGACAGACATGGTGGAACCCGGCGACATCGTGGCGGCACCGCACTCCGCACGCCGCACGCCGCACGCCGCACCCGGTGAATGGCTCATCTCAACCCCGTGGTCTTCACACCCTGGATGAAGGTCTTCTGGGCAAGCAGGAACAGGCCGACGACCGGCAGGACCATCAGCGTGGCCACCGCCATCAGCTGCCCGTACTCGCTATGGTACTGGGTGCGGAACATCGCCAGGCCCAGGCTGAGCGTGTACTTGTCCTGGTCGGCGAGGTAGATCAGCGGACCCAGGAAGTCGTTCCACGCACCGAGGAAGGCGAACAGCGCGACAGTCGCCACGGCCGGCAGCGACAGCGGCATGACGATGGTCGCCCAGATGCGCAGTTCGCCGGCGCCGTCCATGCGCGCGGCCTCGACCAGTTCGCGCGGAACGCCCAGGAAGAACTGACGGAAGAGGAAGATGAAGAACGGCACGCCGAGGAAGGCCGGGACGATCAGCGGTGCGTAGGTGTTGACCAGACCGAGATCGCGCCAGATGCGGAACACCGGGACCATCGTCACTTGCGCGGGCAGCATCATGGTAGCAAGCATGATGTGGAAGAGCGGGTCGCGCCAGCGCCAGCGCAGGATGGCGAAACCGTAGGCGACCAGCGAACTGGACAGCACCGCGCCCACCACCGTGCAGACGCATACCAGCACGGTGTTGCGCAGGAACAGCGGCACCGGCACGCGCTTTATGCCATGCGTGTAGTTGTCGAGGGTCGGCTGATACGCGAGGTGACGGCCGGTGACGCGATCGATGGCTTCTGCCGCGCCCTGCGGCGCCGGCAACACACCGGGATCAATGCGCGCGCGCTCGCGGTCGCTTTGCAGCGACATTGTGACCTGCCAGGCGAAAGGCATGACGAAGGTCAAGGCCAGCACCGCGAGCAGCAGGTGGGCGCCGAAGCGCGCCAGCGGCGAGGTCCGGCTCATCCCCCCTCTCCATCATGGTACACGAAGCGCCGCGTGGCGCGGAAGGCAAGCCAGGTGGCGGCGATGATGACCAGGAACAGCACCCATGCCTGGGCCGAGGCGTAGCCCATGCGCAGGAACACGAAGGCGTTGATGAAGATGTAGGTGGCGAAGAACGTGGCGCTGTCGGCCGGCCCTCCGTTCGGCCAAATCACCATTGGGTGGGCGAACACCTGGAAGGCGCCGATCAGGCCCATGATCAGGGTGAAAAACAGCACCGGCGAGATCATCGGTAGGGTTACGTGGCGGACCTTGGCCCAGGCGCCAGCACCGTCAACCTCAGCCGCTTCGCAAAGGTGGCGCGGCACATCGCCGAGCGCGGCGAGATAGAGGATCACGTTCCCGCCTACGCCCCACGCCGACATGATCAGCAGCGCCGGCAACACCCAGTGCGGATCGTTGATCCAGCCCGGCGGGGCGAGATGCGCCCCCGTTAGGTGGTTGAGCGCCGACAGCAGCGGGCGCAGGCAGATGTTGATGAAGCCGTAGTCGGCGTTGAAAAGCCACAGCCACAGCACCCCGGAGGCGACCACCGGAACGATGCTAGGCAGGAAGAACAGCGCGCGGTAGAGCGCCTGGCCGCGCAGCTTCAGATGCAGCAGCAAGGCAAGCAGCAGCGCCAGGCCCATGGTCAGCGGCACGACCAGGGCTGCGAACACCACGGTGTTCCACGCCGCTTGCAAGAAGTGCGGGTCGTGGGCCAGTTCGCGGTAGTTGTCCAAACCCACGAACACCGGCGGCGTGATCAGGTCGTAGGCGCAGAAGCTGTACCACAGCGAGGCGAGCAGCGGGTAGGCGCTGAACACCACGAAGCCAAGCAGGAACGGGCTGGTGAACAGCAGCCCGAGGCGGTTTTCGCGGCTGACCTTCACGGGAAACTCCCGGCGCCGGGGCGGCGAAGGACGTGGTCGAGCTGCTCCTGGGTACGCGCGCTGGCCTCGGCCAGGACCTCGGCGGCGCTGACCGGGGTGCCATCGTCATGGCGCTCGCCGCGCAGCACGCGATCGACGGCACGGTGCAGTTCGCGCACGTAGAAGGACTGCACCGGCATCACTGGACGCTGGTGCCGGCACTCGGCGAGGATCTGCACATAGACCCCGAGATGCGGGAACTTGGCGGCCTCGGCCCAGTAGGCGCTCGGCTTCCAGCCGGGGAACAGGCGGGTGGTGCGCACCGCCATGCTGGTGCCCTCTTGGCTGGCGCAGGCCCACAGGATGAAGCGCAGCGCCGCCGCGCGGCGCGCGGGATCGGTGCCGCCGGGAATGGCCATGGTCCAGCCGCCCAGCCAGGCGCTGTGGCGCTCGCCACCCGGCGGCTGGGGCAGGAAGGCGAGCCCGATATCCATGCTCGGCGCATAGCGCTGGACGTTGGCAAGCCCCGAGACGTGCAGCACCTGCAGCGCCTGCCGGCCTATGACGAAAGGGTTGTGCTCGGCCATGCCGTAGCTTTCCGCCACGGTGGAGATGCGTGCGAAGCCGTAGGTGTGCGCGTAGCCGCTCATCCACTCCAGGGCCGCAACCACTTTCGGATCATCAGCGGTGACGCGCTGATGGACATCGTCGTAGAACTCGCCGCCGAACGCCCACCCCCAGGTGAACAGGCTGTTGGCGTTGCCGTAGATGCCCCACGGGACGAGCCCGAGGCGCGCGGCGCGCTGGTCGCCGCCGTCAGCGGCCAATTTGGTGCAAACGGCGTTGAGGCGGTCGAGGTCGGCGAGCGTCTCCGGCGGCCGCTCCGGGTCGATGGTGCCGGGCGGGACCTCGCCATCCGCCACCAAGCGGCGGAGCATTCCACGATTCCACGCGAACCCGAAGTTGGGATCGGCGCAGTAGGTCAGCGCGTAGATGTGGCCGCGGTAGACGCACTGCTTCCAGCACGGCGCGAAGAACTCCCCGGCGAGCCGCTCCGGATCGACGCCGGCCTCGCGCAGCAGCCCTTCGAGCGGCGTGAGCAGGCCGCGCTCCGCCCACTCGGATACCAGCGGACCGTCGACGAACACCACCTCGGGCGCGCAGTGGCCGATCACCGCGGTGAAGAACTTCTGGCTGTTGGCCAGGTCGTTGGGGGTGAACAGCAGCCGGGTGCGGGTGTCCGGGTGGGTGCGCTCGTACAGCGCCGCCGCATCCACCCACGGTTCGAGCAGCGGGCCACCCCACGGGTGCCAGATGCGCAGCGGCGTCCGCCCGTCGTCCGGGCCGTCGCCCGGTGGACGCACCAGCACCAGCAGGACGACGATCGACACGACGCAGAGCAGGGCGGCGAGGACGCGGATCACGATGGCTAACCCGGGCGCTCGGGGGGCGGAGTTGCGACGCAGGGCTACATCCCAGCTGGACTCCTATGTTAGCCACCGCGCGCGCCGAGCCTCATGACGGAAGCCCGGCGCCACTGCAGCGCACCACACGCCGGCGGGTCAGTGCCCGGTGAGTTTCGGCTGCGCCGCGTCCCAGCCCGCCTGGTCGACGGTCTGGACGTGCTGCAGGAACACGAAGGTGCCCTTTTTGTTGCCGACCACGATGTCGGGATGGCCATCGCCATCGACGTCGGCGATGGTCACGTCGGTGCCCACGCCGGAATCGTCATCGATCTTGTAGGGCACGAAGTGGACCGCGCCTTTCTCGCGCACCTGGCGGAACCAGTAGAGCACCGCCGGCTCTTTCGCCTGCGGATCGCCATCCGGGCCGTGCGCCCAGAAGCGCTTGCCGGTGACGATGTCGGGCAGGCCGTCGCCGTCGACGTCGACCACCGCCACCGCGTGCATCTGGGTGAAGACCAGACCGTAGGCGTTCTCCTCGGGGGTCTTGCCCATGATCAGGTGCTTGGTGAAGGTGTGGTCGGCCTGCTGCTCGAACCACGCCAGTCCGAAGCCGTGCGCCTCGAGACTGGTGACGATGTCCGCGCGACCGTCGCCATTGACGTCGACCACGCGCATCTGCGCGCCGCCGCTGCCGAGATCGGCGGCGTGATAGACCCACGGCACCGCGTCGGCGCTGGCGGGATGCTCCCACCAGCCTTCCTTGAGGAGCAGATCGCTGCGCCCATCGCCGTTCACGTCACCGTAGCCGAAGCCATGGGTGTAGCGCTCCCACTTGCCCTGCTCGGAGATGGCGTGGAAGGCCCACGGCTGGTCCGGGGCCTTCGCGTCGGGCTCGGCGTAGCCGATGCGCCCACCGCTGGTGCAGAGCAGCTCGGGCTTGCCGTCACCAGTGATGTCGGCAAAGGCCGGCGACTCGTTGTCAACCGAGGCCAGCGCCAGGTGCTGCTTCCACGGACCCTCGGCGCCCTTGGGGTTTTCCCACCAGAAGGCCTCCTTGCCGGGATAGCCGACGGTGACGATGTCGGCCCAGCCGTCGCCGTTGATGTCGCCGGCGAAGGTGAAGAACTGCAGCTGGGAATAGGTGTGCGGATCGAAGGGCTTGCCCGGGTAGAACTCGTGCTTCACCGCGAAGCCCGGACCTTCGTACCAGAACGGACCGGAGATGATGTCCAGCTTCCCGTCCTTGTTGATGTCGGCGACCGCTGCACCTTCATTGTAGAACACATCGCTCAGGCGCTGCTTGGTGAAGGTGTGCAGGACCAGCGGCTCGGCCGCCGCGGCGCCCGCGACGGCGCCGAAGGCGAGGAGCGTGCAAAGGGTCGACGGAAGGACGGTGGCCATGAGGGTATCCAGGGGGTGCAGGACAGGAGTACGGCGTCCGGCATGATGCCGTTGCGTCGGCGTTCCGGAAGCGGATCTGGCGGTGTGGCGCCAGCACCGGCGCACATGCCTTGAACGGGGCTCATCAATGTTCGCGTGGAATCGTCCTCAACGGCGCTCATGCACTGGACAAGGTCGGATACCTGGAGTTCGATCCGGTTTTCCGGTCAAACGTGTCCGCTCTCAGGCGAGGTCGGCCCACGTCTCGGGTGCGAACCCGACCAGGCCGCGCGTGCCGGCGAGCACGAACGGGCGCTTGATGAGGTTGCCGTTGCCGGCGAGCAGGGTGAGCGCCGCCGCGTCGGTCATGGTCGGCAGCTTGTCCTTCATGCCGAGCGCGCGGTAGTCCTGGCCGCTGGTGTTGAACAGGCGCTTCACGTCGCCGCCGACCGCCGCCAGCATGCGTTTGAGCTGCGGCACGCCCGGCGGGCGTTCGCGGATGGGCAGCTCGCGGAAGGGCACCCCTCGCGACTTCAGGAAGGCGGTGGCCTTGCGGCAGGTGCTGCACTTGGCGTAGGTGTAGACGTCGAGCATGCGCGGCATCGTGGGCCGCGAGACGCGAAGCCAAGGCGCGATCAGCGCCAGGAGGCCGGCAGGTCGGCGTCGGTGGCGAGCAGGATGGCGAGGATGGCGGCGCGCTCATCCGCGCCGAGGTAGGCGTATTCGCCGCTCGCGTCGGTGCCGAGCAGGATGGCGTGCAGGCGCCCGTAGAGGTGATCCTTGAGCGGCGCCGGCAGGGCGACGAAGGCCTGCGAGGTGATCAGCCAGCTGCAACGGTAGCGCAGGAGGCGGTGACGCAGGTCGAGATCACGCAGCGAGTGGCTCTGGCCGTCGCGCGGCCCGCGCGCGGCGAACTCCGCCGCGAAGCCGGAGCTGCCCGCGACCGGGTCGGGCAGCTGCGTCTCGTCGGCGAACAGCAGGTAGCGCAGCAGCTCATCGCCGGCGCTGCGGATGCGCCGCACGGTGCTGTCGCTGCGGAAATCCGCCCCGCGCTGCAGCGCCTGGTTCATCGCCGCCTCATCGCGTAGCGCGAGGCGCGCGGCATAGCCGGCGCGGGTGATGAGGTTGTGCATGCGCGCCTGGTGGCCGAGCACCAGCAGCGCGATCAGATCGCTGCCCGGCTCGAGGTAGTCCGCAGGATCGATGCGGTGACCGAGGGTCGCAAGGTTGGCGCCCGGCTCGCGGTCCACAGCCTCGGGCGCGGTGGTCCCGTCGACCAGCAGGTTGCCGAGATGGCGCATGCGCCCGTGGCTGCCAGTGACGTACCAGCCGCCCCAGCGTTCAGCCCACGGGCTGCCCTGGTCGGTGGTGAACGAGCCGTGATCAAGCAGCGGCTGGCCGCTGCGGTCGGTGAAGGTCGAGCGCAGCACCAGCCCCGGCACGCCGCCGGTCTGCCCGTTGGCGTCGTGGCACTGCAGACATTCGTGGGTCTGGCGCCGCGGCCGCGGCCGCTCGCCACGGTGGGCGTCGAGCACGTAGAACATGGTGCCTTGGCGCGGATCGGTGGCGGCCAGCTCGATCACCCCGCCATCCGGGACGGTGCCGACGTAGACCTCGTCGTTGAAATACAGCGCGCGCGGCGTCGACGGCGCGATCAGGTCGCGTTGCAGGCTGATCTTGGCGAACACCAGGACCTGCGATGCGGCCGGCACCGCCAGCGCCCGCAGCACGGCCGGCAGGTACCCATGCGCCGCATTCCACTCCAGGGTCGTGCTGCCGTCCTCCAGCCGCCGCAACAATCCCGCCACCGCGTCGGCGGGCACGCTCGCACTGTAGCTGATCGGCGCTTCGTCGTAGTCCGCCGCTGCCAGCCGCACCGCCAGCGTGACCAGCAGTGCAGCCACGATGCGGACCGCTGCGCGCGAATTCATCCTCATCTGCATCGACGCACCCCCCGAGCGTCCTGCGACAGCGCTGTAACCATGTCTGTTTCCCGCGCTCATTAAAAGGACATATCGATCCGGTTATACGATTAAGACCCCGGCGCGTTGCTGTATGCCCCTCCTATTTCCCCACCTCCACCACCCGCCACCCTTCGGCCGCTGGCGCCTCTGGCAGCAGCGCGATCGCGCCGGGCAGGTCGCGCACCAGCTCGAGAGCCTGGCGGTTGGTCTGCACCACGCGCGGCATGGCGCCACCACCCGAGAACACCAGGCGCTTCCAGCCGCGCAGCAGGCGCTCGGTATCGCGGCCGACGATCTCGCGCACCACCAGGTCGGCGCTTTCCTCGAGCGACAGGACGATCCGCACCGCGCTGCCGTCACTCCAGGTCGAGATGCGCCCGAGCATGATGTCGCGCACGCGCTCGACGCTGGGCGAGTCCTCCGGCACGTGGGCGTTCAGCACGGCGACCTCCGCCGGGAGGCGGGCCGCAGCCAGCAGCACCACGAGCAGGGCGAGGTGGCGCATCAGAAGTCCACCGTGGTCTTCAACGCGAAGATTTGCCAGTTCTGCGTGAAACCACTGGGGTTGTCCGACGCAAGCAGCCCGGTGGTGCCCCACAGATCGCGGAACTCGGCCTTCAGTGACCAGTGCGCGAGCGGCTGGAAGCGCACCGCCAGCACCGCCGCATACACATAGGAGGCGCTGTCGTGATAGGCGTCGGCCCAGGTCGCCTCGAACGCTGCGTAGGGCTCGAGCCAACGGCGAGCATGCCAGGTGGCGCTCGCGTAGGCGCCCGCACTGTTGTCGACCAGGTCGGAGCCGAAGCCGAGGGGCGCCACTTCGACGTGGGCGCGGCCGTGGATGCGCAGGTACTCGGCCGCCAGCGTGGCGGAAGGCAGTTCGAGCTGGGCGGAAAGCACACCCTGCCAGTAGTTTTCAGCCTGGGTGTGGCTGGTGGTGCCGGTCGCGGGTGACGCGGCATCGACGCGGAAGTCATGCAGGTCGAGCAGGCTGGCGCGCAGCGCCAGCCCCGACCAGGGCGTGTTCCACTGCACCATGCCGCCGGCATTCAGACCGGTGGTCATGGTGTCGATACGCTCGCCCAGGCCGAGTTCAGTCAGGTAGGTCGCGAAGCCGCCGTTGGTGTTGTACGACTTGCGGCCGGCGTGCAGTGCGTATTCGACGCTGCCCCCGCCGCCGATCTGGACCAGGCCGTAGACCTTCACCCCGTCGTTGGAGATGTAGAAGTCGCGGGTGCGCAGCGCATAGATGCTCAGCGGCAGGAAGATCGGCACGCGCGCCGCGTCGACGTCGAGTTCCTCGTTGTAGAGGCCAAAGGGGATCTTGAAGCGCCCCACGGTGACGCCCAGTGCATCAGCCGCCCGCCAGTCGGCATAGGCCCAATCGAGGGTGGCACGCCCGTTGTCGTAACGGGACAGGTCGCGCGCATAGATCTGCGCGCCGAGGCGCAGGCGGTCGACCGGCCGGGCGATGACATTGGTGGCGGCTTCCCAGAATTGGGTGGTACCCCGGTCGTCGACGCCGAACCAGTTGTTCCCGGCGGCGGCCAGCCAGCCGAAGCTGGCGAAGCCGTGCGCCTCGAGCCCGAGGGCTTCGCCAGGGTACTCGTACCCCCACGCCGGGGTCGCGAGCAGCGCCAGGATGGCCACCAGCGCGGTGGGCGTGCGTCGCAGTGGGCGTTTTGCGTCCAGCATCACGGTCACTTCTACGATATCGGGCGGCGAGCGTCCAGTGCACACCCGGCCCGCTGCCGAGAGTGGGCTCACGGGGGGGTCTGCGCGCCAGGTGCAGCCGGGCCACCGCTGAAGGCGAAGCGGATTTCCGCACCCACGCCCACCTCGCCCGTGGCGCGGATCCACCCGCCGTGCCGGTCGACGATGCGTTTGACCGTGGCCAGGCCGATGCCAGTGCCCTCGAACTCGTGCGCGGCATGCAGGCGCTGGAAGGGCGCAAACAACGCCCCGGCGTGCGCCTGGTCGAAGCCTGCGCCGTTGTCGCGCACCACGAATGCCTCGCCGTCGGCGGCGAACTCGATGCACGCGTCCGCGCGCCGGCCGGTGTACTTCCAGGCGTTGCCGAGCAGGTTCTCGAGCACGCTGCGCGCCAGCCCCGGATCGGCGCGGCAGCGCAGCGCGTCGGCGATCCGGCAGTCGACGCGACGCTGCGGCTCCTTCTCGCGCAGCTCAGCGAGCACCTCGCGGGCGATGGCACCAAGGTCGACCTCCTCGACCGTCATGGCGCGGCGCGCGATGCGCGACAGGCCGAGCAGGTCGTCGATCAGCCGGCCCATGCGCGCGGTGGCGCGGCGGATGGTGGCGAGGTGGCCGCGGCCGACGTCGTCGAGACGCTCGGCGCAGTCCTCGAGCAACGCCTTGCTGAAGCCGTCGATGCTGCGCAGCGGTGAGCGCAGGTCGTGCGCCACCGAATACGAGAACGCCTCAAGCTCGCGATTGGCGAGTTCGAGGGCGCGCTTGGCGCCGGCGAGCAGTGCGACGCTTTCGCTGAGCGCGGCGGTGCGCGCGGTAACGCGGTCCTCGAGCGCCGCGTTGAGCGCGCCGAGACGCACTTCGTGCTCGCGCACCGCGGCGAGCGCGCTGCGCAGCGCCGCTTCGCGCGCCGCCACCGCCGCGCCCATGCCCAGGAAGGCGCGCGACAGGTCGCCGACCTCGTCGCCGCGCCGCGCGTCGAG
>JBBQSO010000040.1:0-47228 GCA_038213805.1 Planctomycetota bacterium
ATGAGTCATCAAAAACATTTGGTCCAGAAATGAATGCGCGCAATCAGTTCGCCAGAAGTTTTTTCACAGTACGCGGGTCAGCGGTTGGAGCGTGCGGATTCGTTGGCTATGAATAATTGCGCACTATGCCTAGCCAGGGCGCAACGGTCGGGCACTACAGGTTAGAGCATCAATCAAGGTATCGCGGAGACCAACTGCGCAGTCCCAGTCGCATCAAGAGTAGACATGATGAGATAGCGTCCCTTTGCAATCACTCGCACTGGAGAACCTTCTCCCGCCGCAAGCGTTTCGTCACTCGGTGCGGCAAGTTCCGAACCCGAGAGTGAACCGATTTTGTATGGCTTCCCATTTTTACCGATAGCCTCAGCAACTCGCATGGCTGTCGCCGCATCTGCAAATTCGGCAATATTCGCAGCGCTTCCAAATGACATGCGATGCATTCCGGCAAGCCATGAGCGCGCACCCATCGCATCCCAACTCTTGGGCATAAGCCATTTCAAGCGCCATAATTTCGCTGGCTCAACGCCAGCGGCATCAATGAAGGCACGGTATTCATTGGCGGAACATTGAGTCCACCCTGCATATTCTCCCACTCCGAGACGCTCCGGTTGGGCAGGTGGCGGATCCGGCAGCGGATCCAGGTCCAAAAGCGATTTTTCTGGCCTGCCCAACGCGCCGGAAACGGTCAATCCGTTCGCCATACCGTGGCGGAAGGCCGCGATCGCAGCCAGCACACCTGCCTCGCTGGTCCCACTGAGCTTGATCACCATTGTATCAAATGCGGTGGTGTCGATCGCTTGGGAATGGAGGAATGGATTGCGATCGCATTCCACCCAACCGAGATCCCCCGCCAACGCACCGTACCCCTCCATGTCGACGCGTTTCATTTTCGCGTCGATGCGGGTCATATACCCCCAGCATTTTGCCAACAATGGGTCCTGCGGCAGACCGATCAGAATGAGGTGATTGAAAGCGGCCCGATGGAACGCCTTGTGGTCGCCATCCCGTGGAAGCACTGTCGCAGAATCCATGACACTGGCAGCACCGGCACCCTGCGTCCGGCGCATGGCGCGCAGCAGAGGTACCTGATCTGCATCGTGTGACAAAGCCTCGGCGGCGGAGTGGATCGACGGTGAGGCATTGCTGGCTACGCAGATCAGGATCTGTCGATCAGCCTCGGCGGCACGGCTAGACCCCATGGAAAGGAAGATCATCAGCGCCATGGAAACGAGATGCCTCATGGCTTTGCTCCCGGCATGAGACAGAGCATGCGCCCACCGCTACCAGGCAGATTCACGGTAAATCCGAGAGTGCCCTCGGCTAGGCGTTTGGAGGGAATGGCCTGCCCCGAATCGATATCGATGACCATCGGATTAGCCCCGAGTCCCGACATGAGTGCCTCCGGCTTTACGGTCACCTCGATCTCGTGCGGCGCATCACCCTGCTCGCAGAGCGGCAGCCAGACCGCACCTCGGCTGATGAATGGCGAACAGGTGACTCCAGCCGGCAACCGGAGCGGTTCGCCGCACGCTGCGAGGAATGCGTGCGCGGCTATGGCCGCCTCGCGCACTCCTAATTCACTCGGCGCAGCAGGGCACCAAATGGTCGGCCCACGGCCGGAGCGATGAGTCGTGATGCATGTGCGTCCGTCCGGCAGGCTGATGGAACCGGAACCTTCCCCAGGCAGCCACTGCGTACCTGAACGGCGTGTTCCGAAGAGTTGGGCCGCTGATGTGGTGTCCGCTTCGAGTGACGCGGCACCAATGCATAAGAGCGGGGTACCAGCGCGGTTCAGCCGTTCGACTTCGGCCAACTCAAGCGGGCTCCAGGAGAATCCATCCACCATGACCAAGGGCTGGGTTCCCTTCCAGGCTTTCAATGCTTGGCTCGATGTGACCCAGGCGATGGGCAGACCATTGCGTGCCAACCGGTGGTAGACGTGACCCATCAGCATGTCGATCTGTTCCTGACCCTTCGCCGTGAATAAACCAAAGCCCCCACCACCGCGATCAAGCTCGGATCCCATGCGATGCTCCTGCAGTCCCCAGGAGACGGCGATTCCCACTCCAGCAGCGCTTTCGGGGCGGACCTGGCACATCACTTGGGCAACGGAGTTCCACGCCTGAAAGTCGTCACTGTACATCCGTGTACCCACATTGCCCTGGGAGTTCCAACCCATCATGTGGTATGGCTGGAAGGTCCCGGACAGATCGATGCGGCCAGCAAAGTAGGTGGCATACCATTGCCGGCGTGCGGTGTCCTGGCCGCCGCTATTGGCGAACCACCATTGATTGCCGATGCTGTTATCCCAACCCCATTGCGCGTATGCTCCGCTTTGCAGATCGGGATTGGCGGCGACGACTCCAAACCGCGTGCCGAGACTCCACCACAGATCTTGGTTGCGCAATTCCCAAAAGAGATCGGTGCCGGTGCCGATGTGGGTACTGGCCAGCTTGGCTCCGATGTCACCCCCGCAGAGCGGAAAGCTGCCATGACTCTCGAAGGTGAATTCATGTCCGGCCTTGGCGTAACGTGCCCGGGTGGCAAGGAGCGCATCGGCGTAGCTGTTCATCTGCCAGCGCTGCCACTCGTCGCCGTGGCTGCTCTTGATCTCATCCGCCAATTGACCCCGGCTGCGACCGGACAGCCCCTTGCCCGTCGTGGTCCGCAGGTGGCGATCGAAGGCGATGAATTCGGACCAGCCCCAGGTCTTGCCAACTAGAATTCCATTCCAGCGATCTGCCCCAAAGATGTGTACGCGCTTCCATCCTTTGCTGTCCGCTTTGGCGAGCACCGCATCCGCCGCAATGTCCCATCCATACCAGCCACCTGGAGTCATGCGCCAAGGATTGGTATAGTGGCTGAATTTTGTGGCGGTGGTGAACAGCCGATCAGCGGCATCACGGCTCTCCGCTGACATCTCCATTTGACCGTGGGTCAATGCCCATATTTGATCGTCGTCGCCGCCCCAGCCGGCAGTCTGGCTACGCATGCCAACGCCGAAGCCCAGGGTATTGACCCAACCCGGCGAGCAGAGCAGACCCTCCTCATGATCGCGGAGCGCTTCCTTTGCGACCAATTCCTTACCGCCTGCAGGAACCACTATTCCCTCATGGGTCACCTGGGCACCGCCATAGCGCGCCTCCAGACGCCATAGGCCGAGCCCCGCGCCGCACGGCACGCGCACGGTGCGCATCGCCTCCGCGAAGGCCGGTAGCGCGATGCGTTCTCGCACTAATTCATGCTTCATTCCATTTCGCACATCCACGAGCGTCACGATCAGAGTATCGTCCGCCGGCGGTGGCGGAGTCGCTGCGGGCCACCCGAAGACTTCCCATTCCAGAATGCTGCAATTCGATTGATCCTGATGCTTCGGTTCGAGATTGGCTTTGGGGTCGAGTCCCTCCACTGCCAGCGCACAGATATTGACCACGCTTGGTGCAGCGAACATCGCTTCATGATAGGCGATGACATCCCCGCGACGCGCAAGGAATGTGGCCGCATCCTGATGAGCCAGTCCGACCGGCTTTCCATCGCCCATCCCCAGGAGGGTATGATGGACAGGATTGGACCTCTCCCAATTGCGATGCGAGCCCCAGCCGGTGATGCGATGGCCGATGACCGTGACCGATGTCGGCCATGCCAGTTCAATCCGCTGGGTGGCCGCTGGCCGACCCGACCAGGCGCCCTGCCATGGCCCCTTGCCGCGCACGCTGCTCGTCGACCAGGATAGATCATTGAGGCCACCGACAGTAGGATTCTCCTTCTGCTGCGTATCCCGGGCCGTGGCCAAAGGAGCGAGGTCCATGCGCCCATTCCGCAGACGCAGGGTGAGAGCGGCGATCTGGCCAGGGCGATACACGGTGCGTAAGGCGATGCGTCCATCGCACCACGTATCAGCGGATGTGTTTGCCCATTTATCAAGGTCAGCGTATCCGGCTGGGTCTTCTTCGCAGTCGATCGCCACGGCACCCTCGACGCACACGGGCGCCAAGATCCGCTGCAGGACCTTGGTGCGTCCAAGATCCAATAACGCCGCATCGATCCGGCGCCATGGCAAGGCGGTGCTCGGCGTATCATCGACGAGGGGCACCGTGAGGCTGCCGCCGCCCGGCACCAGAACGACCTGACTCCGCGCGAGCAGATGCTCTCGACCCCACGAACAGGTTTTCCAGCTGAGGACAGCGCTCGCCGGTTCGCGTCCTGGATTGGATACCACGATCGCCAAGCCTTCCGACTGACGTGGCGCTACTGCCAGACGCAGTTGGTCGGGGAACGCTGCGGGGGCAGCCGTTGATTGGCGTGCGCCCCAGTTGAGCAGTGCGGCTGAGAACGCAGGATATCCAGGCGCGCTACACAGGGCACGGTCGCTGAAGCTGCTGCCGAGCACGGCGGCGCGTCCAGGGCCAGATCGCCCGCAGATCAGCATCGGCAACGTGGCATCATCAGCACAGGCCAACTCCACCCGCCAATCGCTGACCAGCGGGCTCTTCGCATGCTCCTCCCACTGGTAGCGCAGCAGGAGATTCTCGATCGGTGCCCCAGGCAGATGCAGATCATACCGGGAATTCACAGCGAGCGGCTTGGTGATGCCGGCGAACAATCCGCCGGCGATCGGTCGTACGCTGGCATCATCGCGCTTGAGGGTGAGTGATGCCCAACTCCAGGGGTTGGTCGGCAGCCGCGCTGCGAGTGCGGGGTGGACTGCATCACCGGTGGCGCACAGCAGCACTGCACTGCCAGCATCGAGTGCTGCGTTCAGGAATTTCGCCGTGTCCTCATCATCGCACCGCCGATCTACCAGATAGCAGTCGGCTCCGGCCATAAATCCGGTCTCTGTCGGTCGCACTGTCCAATCAGCCGCCCGAGCCGCAGCCAAGAGGGCAGGTGCAGGTGCCGATCCGACGCAGGCCAATACTCCGATCTTACCAACCAATGGTGGGCCGGTGAGTTCATGCAATGCCATATCATCGATCGCCCAGCGTTCGGGCGTCCCATCATCGCCTACCCGCAGATTGATGCTCAGCCGTAGACCGTCGATCTCAGATGCACCTCCAGTGGCCGGAACCTGGAAGCGGAAAGCCGGGATGACCGTATCGTCGAGCGTCACGCGACCACCGCCGACCTGCCACGCGCTCAGACGTCGAGGATCGGTATCTCCGATAAAAAAGTTGCTGAGAGGTCGCTTTCGCCCCTCGACATTGAGTTCAATCGCATAACGCAGGGCGCGATTCGAGGCCGCGAGACGCTCGCTGCTCAGGGAGAAGGTGAACGATACAGGTGGCTGCCCGGCGGATCTGGAGAGCAAGGCGTTGAGGCGCTTCACCAAGGGGCTTTCCTTGGCCAGTGCGAGATGGAAAACTGACGGCGTTGCGCCGGCCTTGCCACCGGTGGTCTCTTCCACGACGAGTCGCTTGCCGCCGCCAGGGGTTGCGGCGATGACCACCGTCCCTCCGCCGTTTGCATCACCGCTGAACTGAAGCTGCCCCTGCTCAAATCCGACATCAATTGAACTCGCCGACAGCCACTCGGTGCCCAGGCTTTCACCTGGCAGGAGCTCTGCTCCCGCCAGGAGTTGGACGCCCGTTGTCGACGCCATCGACCCGCTGAGCAGCGCAACCAGGAATGTTCTGATCATGGTGCAAATCCCCACTGAGTTTCATTCGACCATTTGAGCTGCCACATCGGATGGAAGCTCAGGTGATTGGCCACCGATACGCTTTTGCCGTACGCATACTGCAGGGCGGTCGCACTGTCATTGCGCAGAACGAAACTGAAGCCAATGCGTTTGCCGGCTGCCGGAACAAAGCCACCCAGTTCCGACCACGGGATGGCGGCCTCGTAGATCCAACGTGCACCGTCCCGACGGACAACACTGCTCGCGCCCGCGACCAGCCCTTGATCGGTGCCGGCCTGCGCAGGGGATGGCAGGTTGGCTGGGAAGGCATGGTGCCAGTACGCCATGTTAGGATGCATTAACCGCCAGACTTCGCTCTTCGGCCAGCCTTGCCATCCAGTGACGTTGGCGGCCATGTAGGCTGCGCGCTCAGGATCGGGTTTGACTGGAATGATCTCGATCTCGTGGTCGGTGTCAGGCCAGCCGTGGACGCGGAAAAGCGGATCGGTGTCCGGCGCGAAATCCCAGTGCTGGTCGTTGACCGTGTCGCCCAGATTGAATCCCAGCATCAAACCATCGTCATTGAAGCCGGTCAGCACCGGACGCCCCAAGTACAGGTGCTGGTTGGGCCACGGCCAGAATTCCGCGCGGTTGCCGTACGCATTCGATATACGCGGATGCTCAGTGGCATCGACGACCGTCACCGCCACGTAAAAGAATCGTGCGTCCCACGCGGTGCGCAATTCGGCAGCGTACGCCTTGGCATCCGCGGTGGCGATATCAGCCAAAGGCAGGCGCTGATACTCTTCGATCGCATTCGACATGGTCTGCGGTCCCGAGATGGTCACGGGCACCGCGTCGATCGCTGCCCAGTCGGCCAGATCGCCATCGATGGTCGGAGTGCCGTGGGCGATGACGGCGACATTGATCAACTCGCTGACCACCGCTGTACCGGCAGCTCCACTCGCCTGGATGGTGACATGGTAGGCGTTGGGGCTGCCTCCGACGGCAGCGGTCACCGGCATTTCCACCTCGACCGTGGCCCCGGCAGCGAGGTCAGCGTGCACAGGCGACGGATCGAAGGTCAGTCGTGCATCGCCCGTCGCCGTTACCGCCACGCGCTGCGCGATGGGAAGTACATTGGTCAAACGCACGCGCAGGTGCGTGCCGGCCGCTGGTCGCTCTTGCAGATCGCGAATCGCGATGTCGCAGGCGGGAATTCCCTCCACAGTGCCAGCGAGCAACGCGGCGCGCAGCGCACCAACCGAGGCGCCAGTCACGTACGTGCCGAAACGGCCGATCGGGAGACGGAGGAAGCCACTACGCACCGGGATTTCGTTGCCGAAGACGTCACGGGCAATCAGTCCGCTTGCGGCAATCGACAGCCAACCGCATGGATGATCTGGACCTTGCAGGGGATCGCCGAACAGGTTGCGATACGCTACCGGATTGGTCATCCATCCCCCGATGCAGCCGTCGTTGGGCGAAGGAAAGCCGTGCACATAGGCCACCGCCGCGCCGCGCCCTTCGAACAGCAGCGCCTGCGGCACCTTGCCGGCCATCGCCAAGCCCGCCGGCCTCATGCCGTCAAGCAGCCGCTGACAGGTAGCCAGCAGCGCATTGCTCACAGTGCAGGCGTCCTGATGCAGCGGACTCGACAGCGGTTCGACCAGGGAAAATCCTTCATGGATCTGATGTGCGGTCTTGTACGGTCCGAAATCATCGGTGAACGGCCCCCAGCTTTCGGTATCCCACAATGCCTTCTGCAGACGGTGCGCCACGGCGCCATTAATGCTGCCAGTGGGGTTGTAGGTATGGACGGTAAGCGCATCCAACAGCGCCATGGTCTCTGGATAGGGCAGGAATGAATCCATCGCGTTCATCATCGAACAGCCTGCACCAATGCGGGCGGCCGGATCAGCATGACGAATCGCTGGAGCGCCAGCGGCCAGGAGGCGCCGGACCTGGGCTCCGCCACCGCAGGCGCCTGAGATCGATCCCATTTCCCATGGCTCATTAAAAAATTCGTAGGTGTTGACGATTCCGGTGGCGCGTACAGCCAATTCGCCACACCAGCGGGTCCACACATCCAGGCGTCGTGGCGAGGGCTGGGTCTCGGGTTTCTTGCCATTGCTGTACTGGATGTGGCTCGCGTACCCCGGCACCCGTGGCTGGTGGTCGTGATCGTCGTGGCCGATGATCAACGAGAGGCACACGCCATTACTCTTGGCGCCATTCAGAAGGCCGTCGATCTTTCGCCAATCAAAACTACCGTCGGCGTTTTGATCGACATCCACCTCGCCACGCATGAGCCCGAAGCCAAGTCGCTTCGCCACTGCCATCTCTCGAGTCGTCGTCCCATTGAGGCAGAAGTACGTGTCGCGCGGCGACACTCCGTTGGACGCAAGCAGGTGGAGATAGCGACACAACGCCACCCGGCGGCCCGCGATCTCTGCAGAAATCTCCAGCGCCCCGAAGGTTGGCACCGTCAGCGCGATCTGCAGCGTGGCGCCAGCGGACGTACGCTCGACGGTCGCGACCCCGGTACCGACGACCGCCCCAGTAATATCTTCGCCGTACCAGGTGTCCCAGCTCTTGTACTGCTCCTTCTGTGTCCGCTTCTGATCAGGGGGTCGAAGATAGTTATGAAGTTGACGTACCTCGACCGGCAACTCCGCGGGCAGCTCGATGACCGCGGAGCCGGCGAGTTCGACACTCAAGCGAATCGGTTCATCAGCGAGGAAGATCCGCTCCGATGCTGTCCCAGTGGCACGCATGACCCGCAGCACCGCAAGCTCCGGTGCCGGTCCCGGTGCCGGTGCATCGGCGGCGTCCAGGGCCGCGGAGCACATAAAGGTCGCACAGAGGAACAGGATAGTTTGGGGGCAGCGACTGTTCATGGATGACTCTGAATTGACAGACGTGAGGGTGATCAGTATCGGGCGAGCGTTGCAGCTTAGCACGCCGTGATGCAGACATTGTTGAGACATTGTCTACGCACAGCATGATGGTTCGTTGGCTAAAAGTAACCTCGGCCCGCATATCTTGTGGGAAACTCAATGCTGAATTGACATTATGACAATTTTATGTTAGCAAGACAAAGTGAATACATTAACGGTTCTTCCTCGCCTCGGTACGCCTCCGGCTGGTCTGTCCGCCAGTGAAGTGGTGGTCTGGGCGTTCCAGGGTTGGATTGCACGTGGTCTTTTGGCGCCGGGTGGACGGCTGCCGCCGGTGCGTGAGATCGCAGCCCACTTCAGGATCGACAAGAACACTGCGGCGAGGTCATGCCGAGCCCTCCTGGAATCCGGCGCGGTGATGCGAGTTGGCCGGCGCAATCGAGCGCATCTGGAGGTCCCTCCACGGCCCGGGACCCCGCCCTTAGCCCATACGGTGATCGTCATCACGTCCTTCCACCCTGATCTCGCAGCCGGGCCTGCGGCGCCAGGGCGTGGCGTTCGCATCATCGCAGGACTGCTCGCTGGCCTGCGCGAGGCGAACCTGGACGTGCTCTTCTCACACCCGGATGTGGTGGATGCGGAACGGGCTGAAGCGTGGGCCGCTGGCCATCCGGCCGGCGTGGTGATCGCCAGTCCCCTGTCGCCGGAAGCGGTAGCCTTGCTGGGAAACATCCAGCGCCCCGACCGACCACTGGTGACGCATGCAGATTTCGTCGAATTACCTGCCGCTGACAGCGCGGGCAGTGATCATGCCGCTGGTGGCGCCGCGCTGGTGGCGTATTTCGCCAGTCGCGGTCGGCGATTGCTGGTGCCACTCGTGCCGGTCGGCATTGCCGATCTCCCTTGGCTGCGCGCTAGGCTGGCTGGCTACCGTGCTGGAGCCGCGAAGTGTGGTATTACATTACTGAAAGAACGTATCGTACCGACCGCAACGGATTCCAGTGATGACGCCTTTCGAGCGGTCAGCAGGGAGTTGGCTGGCGCGCTTGCAGATCTTTTGACTGGACCTCAGCCTCCGGATGGTTTGCTCACCTTGAATGACGGTCATGCGGCGGGGGTGTCCGCTGCGTGCCGTCTTCTGCATCGAGCAGTTCCGCAGACGGTCGCGATAGCTGGGTACGATAACCTCTTGCCCGATCTGCCTCCGCTGCAACGCGACGGAGCCGCCTTATCGTGCACCATGGACAAGGACAATGAGGGCATTGGACGCGCCCTCGCTCGGTTGCTGGTCGAACGCCGCGCAGGTCACGTTCCGCCGGAGCCGCGACGAGTGCTCATACCACCGCGGCTGATCATCTGGGAGTGACTCATTATACCTGGATGGCCGCTCACGCTGTCGCTTCAGGATGAGCACTGTTAAACTTCATGGGGACGCTGCCCTGCGGGCTTCAACGGGGGCGCTCAGCGAGTTTTTTCACCTCAGCCGCATCGAGCGCGCGGCGATAGAGATACACCTCATCAATTTTTCCGCGCCAGCTGCCGTCCCAGTTGGCACCGATGCGCAGTGGGCAATCGGCATTGTCGGGTATCGCTGTCTGCGCCGCCTGCTCGTGCTTCAGTTCTCCATTCAGGTAGAACTTGGCGGTGGTGCCGTCACCGGTGACCGCGAGGTGGAACCACGCCTTGGTCGGAACCACCACCGGAGAATTGAGCATGACTTTATTCGCCAGCATCAGCCGAATCGCGCCATCGGATCCCATGTCGAGGTTGAAATCCCAGTGGTCGTTGCTGCGCCATTTTCCGATCAAACCACCGGCCACTGGTTTGCTGGAATCACAGTACGCCCACAGTGCGGTGGTGAAGGCGGCCATGACTCCGGTGGTGACCGGGCGATCGAATTCAACACGGGCGAGCTTGCCATCCAGCTCCACCGCGCCGCCGCGGATGCCGGTCGTCCAGTCGGCACCTCTGAGCACCGCCTCGCCAGCTCCGCCTGGGATTTGATTCTTCGCGACCAGTCCTTTGCCGTCGTCAAACGCCCAGTGACCGATCAGGGGCTCTTTACCATTGAGCGGGGCGCTGGCTTCAACGGTGGCGTGGGTTCCTTTTGCTTCGGGCTTCCAGTGAAAAATAACCGCCTTGCCGCATTCATTGTCCTCGATCACCAAGCGGATGCGGCCGTCTTTGAGCATGCAACCCGAGAGCGTGTCGCTCATGTCTTGGTTGCCGATTCGCCCGATCGAATCAGGCGGCTCAATCCAGCCGACATAGGAGCCGTCTTTGGTCCGGTACACGTCGACATGGCCGCGTGCATGATGGAGCACCGCATTGTCATTGGCGAAGACACAGAAAACGTAATCGCCGACCACTTCGATGCAGCGCACCACGCCCATGTCCAGGCCCAGCGTCCCGTCCTTTGAATCGTTGCGGTATGCCGGTTTCACCGTCCAGGCCAGCTTGGACGCCGTGCCCCAGTTATCATAACGCGCCAAGAGGCGGCCGCCGACGCCATGCTCATTGGTGCCGCGTGGCAATTCAGCGCTGTAGCCGATGAGGTACATGGTGTCGGTGGCGGCGACATGGCGCAGCCGGCGCACGATGGTGAACGGCGCGGGATTGGGAACCTTGGTCGCGCCAGCGATATTCCAGCTCGGAATGCCCTTGGCGTTGACGCCGGCAAAAGGAATGCGAGCGATGTAGTCGTCTTCGTGAGCGACCCAGTAATCACCCTTTTCGTCAAGCCACTGGCCCCAGCCGTAACATTTCACATTCGGTTCGATCTTCGTTTCTTCGTCGACGGTGCGTTTGCCATCGGCATTGGTATCGATCCAAATCGATTTATCGCCAAAGAAAGCACATGGAATCAGCAAGGGACTCTGGTCGCCATCGCAGCGATAGATCGGGGTGCCCTGATGTCCTTTCCGGCTGAAGAAGAACGCCTTTCCACCCAGCATCAGACCAGACATCATGCCGTCGGTTTCAGGATCGCCGTTGCTGTACCCCTTGCTGGGATCACGGGTGTAGGATTCCATCTGCCAGCCGGGATTTTTTCCCGGCAGCAAGCGCAGCTGCGCATGCATGCCCATGATCAGCGACTCGTCACGCGGGTCGGTGGTCGGGCACTCATTCCACACCGCGCAGCGGAGTTCCCACTTCAACTTCAGGTCAGGCCCGTAGCCCTGGATGCAATTGCCCTGACCACGACTGGTGCCATCGGCCACGACTAAGGTGCCGGCCTTGTCGAAGCCAATCCCGCTGAGGCCGTTGAAACGCAACGGGCCTGGTACGCCGCGCTTGGCGCCGCTCCACACGCCACCAGCTTCACCGATGCGCCGCGATAGGGCAGGCGTCGCATCAATGGCGGTATAAACCAGGATCTGGTTGCTGGGGCCGGCATCGGCCACGCACAGTTCGCCCTTCGGCGTCAGGGCGATAGCGGTCGCCTGACAGTCCGCGGGGAGTTGGATCTGAGCGGATCCGAGCGAACCATCGGGCTTGAAGCTGATCACTTTGCTTTCCTTGGGCATCAGCACCCATAGGCGGCCCTTGCCATCGATCAGCATCTCATCGGGTTCGCGGCCGGCGACGTCCAAGGCTCCGACATCTTTCAGGTCATAGTCCAAGATCAGGATTTTTCCCAGCCAAGGACACGCGGCATAGACGCGATCGGCAGTGAGCGCGAGACCCATGACGTGCCCGCCAAGGTCACGGCGTACCGGCTCGACGTACAGCAGACTTCTGCGCTCGAAGCGCACAACGCCGTTGCAGTCGTTCTTGGCACTGAACAGGTACTTGTCGCTGGCGGCTACCGCGTTGCCGCCTTGATTGCCCCAGTGCCTGGTGAGCTGCTGCGGGATCTGGGTAATTTCACCATCTTTGATTTCGGCGACCACGCCGCACGCCTCTTCCCAGACGCTTCCCGTATAAACCGTTCCTTCGGGCGTCACGCACAAGCCGGTGACCATGTGCGGAACGTGGCGCTTGGCCGCGTTGCCAACGTAGGTGTTACCCGCCCAGGTGGCTTCGATGTCCAGGCGGTCCGCCGGGCCGGGCATGCCTGGTTCAGCGCTTTGGGCAGCACCCCACAGAGCAAGAGCCAGGGCCGCGAGAGAAACGGTGCGGAGTCGAACGGTGGTCATGAGGGAAATTCCTGTACCTGAATGGAAGAAGCGTGGCCGCTACGGGAGAGATCGGAGAGCAGGGTGCCGCGATGAGACTGCATATCGATACGGTGGTTGAGGCTTCCGCGTTGATAAGGTCCTGATGAAAGCATGGAATGCTGTCATATCACTAACGTGGGCGTTGATTAAAAGTGACCTCGACCTACCGTATCGATATAACCATGGCCGCCGCCTTCAAATACGAAAAAGTCGCCCATCACCTGCGCCAGTTGCTCGCGTCGGGCACCCTGGGACCCGCTCGTCGCCTCCCCTCTTTTTCGACGCTGCGACGCCAGCTGAAGGTGACCCAGGCGACCATCGATTCCGCCCTCGCCATGTTGGAAGGCGAAGGGCTGATCGATCGGCGACCCGGCGCCGGCATCTTCGCGTCGGCACCGACGACCGGGAACAGCGGTATCGCCCGCAACGGCATCTTAATCCTCAGTGGTTTCCCCCTCGATCTCCCGTCGACTTATCATCAAGGCGGATGGGGCTCGGCAGTTTTCTTTGGCGCCATGGCGTACTGCCACCGCAAAGCATATCGCATCATCTTGATGGATCCGCATCGCCTGGGAGCGCAGGAGGTCCGCAGTATGGAGGGCGCCAGACTAGGCGCGATTTTGCTGATGCCGTCCGAGGACCGACCCCTGAGCACGCATGTTCACCAGTTATGCGCCGCACCCGTTCCCAAGGTGGCGTGGGATTGTTCCTACCTGCCCAGTCCTGACTTCATGGTGATGCAACACGATCACGCCGCCGGCGCACAGCTCTTAACCGAATGGCTGCTGGCGCGTGGCAAGCGCAGGATCCTTCAAGTCGCGACTGGCACGCAGCCGTGGATGATGGCCAGACGGGAAGGCCATCTGCGGGCGATGAAAGCGGCTGGAATCGCCGCATTGCCGATGGTTGAACTGAAAACCAACGTGTCCGCGCACAACGAAACATCCTTTCTCGACAAGTCGCGCTCTGCCTGCGGTCAACTCGCGGAATATCTCGTTGGCTCGCAAGATCCGGTCGATGCGATCATGGCACCCAGCGATGGCGAAGTCTCCCACCTCGCGCGTGCCTGCCGCTTGTGTGGTCGCGAACCCAACCGCGACGTCGAGCTTGTTGGTTACGATAATTATTGGCTCGACTCCTCCGAACGAGCGTTTGAACCAACCATTCGACCACTAGCGACGGTGGAGAAAAATAATCAGGACATCGGGGGCATCCTGATCAGCTGTTTGGAAAAGGCAGATCCGTCGAACGAATTCGCACCCCCGGAACTAACCCCGCCCACGCTGGTGGTCACTGATAAAATCATGATGGATGTACCTACTGAGTAAGTTCTGATCAAGAATCACATCCTCTACTATTTTTACGCAACTGACCAATCGACCCCTACGTATCGTCGTAAGTTCCTTGAGTTTTCCTTGGCTGAGCCGCAAGGTCACAAGCGCGTGGCCAGGCCGTTTCTCGGTAGTGCCATGCGCCTGTTCGCTCCAGTGATGCTCATCGTTCTGACCGCCGCCATCGCGGTGGCAGCGGATCACTTGCCGGTATATCCACCCGTCCCAACCGTGGCAGTGGTGAAGAATTGGGCGGATCTCCTGGCCCAACCTGTCATCGATCTTGGAGGCGGAGTGCGCATGCGCCTCGGCCTCGAAGCAGCCACCTGCGCTGCTGGCAGCGGCGTGCTGGTGTACTGCCTGACTGAGGGTTTCACTCCGCCGCAGTCCGGCAGCGGCGAGGATCATCTCGGACCGGCACGAGTGTCGCTGACCGTCGCTGGCGTCCGCAACTCCAGAGAATTGAGCATGTGGTCCCGCCAGATCGCTGACGATCAGCACCGGGCTCTCGGCTTGCCGCTCTACGCACGCATGATCACGATCCCCAAGGCCGGAACCTACGTAGTCGAAATTGAGAGCGTACCGGCAAATGACTTCACGGAGGCTCGGCTGTTGGCCACCGCCACCATCGTCGGAGCCGGCGAAGTGGAACATCCCTGGGGCAATCTCGGATCGCCCAGCAGCCTTGTCGCCGAGATGCGGGAGGAGAGCGCGGACGAAGCCCTGGTCAAGGCGATCGTGATTTCGTGCGGATTCACCAACTTCTTCCGGGCCATTCCGACCTGGGATGGGCTTCTGCCGCTGGCCAATCTTCCCGGCGCCGATCGTGACCTGATCCACCAACTATTGCCAACCTTGCTCCCAGTCACACCTGATTCTCGCTTCAATCTCAGCCGCCACGGCGAAGTCCTGATGTTGGATTCAGAGGTGCCGATGTTCTTCTGTGCCGGGTGTCCGCCGTTCCTGGTGCGCTGCTGGATCAATGATCAGCCGTTCGTTCCAGCTTTGGGGTCAGGGGAAATGAATGGAGGAGCCTGCTTCCAAGATGTGCATCGGGTGGCGCTGCATTGCGAACTCGATCCGGTCGCTTTGAAGGCCAGGTCCGGCGATCGCATAAGCGCTCAAATCCTGTATTGCCGTGGCGGTTGGAACTGGAGCGGGGAATCGGTGAAGCATCTCGCCCAGTTGGAGACTTCCGACACCGATCCCGACCTGCCGGCGGCCCTGTTGAGCAACCGTCTGGAATTCACCGTTCCGTGAACGAGAGGCTACCAAAAATTGTCGCATGACCACCTCATCGCGCGCACTCATCCGTAACTGTGCACCCCAGTCCTTGGCACGGTGTCGGTTTGGCGTCGGCGCGCTTGGCCACGGATCCTTGCGCACTACGGAGGCGAAGGGCGCATTGGAGGCGATGATGCAGATGGGCAAGATCGACGTCGCTGCCATTGAGGCTGCACGGCGTGGCTGACAAGGACCCGACGGGTTGCGCGGTCTAACTGACCACTTCGACATGGCTCGAAGCGGCTGCAGTTCGTGTTGCAGATGCAGCAGATACGTCAGTGCCTGTCCAGAGATGTCGAGGTTTGTAGTGTCACTCAACTCCTTTACCTGTCCTAAATTACACTGCAAATTCATACCCCATAAGGAGTTACCGAAATTCTTTCCGACCTAGTTGTCACGGCGGAGGTCGTGGGTTCGAGTCCCATCCAGGTCGCCAAACGTCACGCCCCGGCTCACGCCGGGGTTTGTCGTTTAACGCTATCGGGCGGCACCAGCCTCCCCTTGAACTAGGGGCGGCCTGGATGGGGTTCGAACCACGACGGAGACGATGTTCACGGCGGAGGCGAGCACCCCGTGGCGGTTCCTTAGTCGAGAGCAGGCCCCAGTGGTGCCTGCGCGCCGATGCGCAGGCACCCGCAGGGGCAGCTCGGAAGGTTGCGAACCGGACCTGGGCTCAATTCCCATCCAAGTCGCCATAAGGCATAGCACGGCTCACGACAGGCAGGTCGTTCACCTCGACCTCACAGCCAGTCTTGAGCGTCCCGGGATGCGCAAGCACTGCATCCGCCCATACGACCCTGCCGAAACCTCTGGCAGGGTCGTATGGGCGAGCCGTTTCAGTGACTGGCGTGGAACAATGCGGACGCGGGGATGATGGCCTTCTCGACGCCTTCGGCCGACCACGACAGCTTGAGGCCGAGCTGACCGTCATTCTCGTAGAACTCGACCTTGATGGGATGGTCGCCGGCCTTCAGGTCGACCTCACCGGTCTTCTCCTCCATGGCGTGCAGGCCGTTGTTGTCGATCACCTGCTGGCCATCGACGGCCAGCCGCGAGCCGTCATCGGACTCGATGGCCAGGGTGTACTTGCCGTCCTTGGGGACACGCAGCACGCCGGTCCAGCGCGCGTAGAAATGGTCGGTGAGCTGGGTGCCGGGATAGGCGTCGTCGGTGCTGTCGACGTTGAGCTGGCCATCGACGCGGACCAGGGTCGGCTTGGTGCCATCGGCGATAGTCGGGAAGTCCTCAGGGCCCTCGCTGAGCGAGAAGAACTCGCCGGCGAGGCCGGGCTGGAGAGCGGCGGCGGTGACCGGGGCAGGGGCAGGGGAAGGGGCAGGGGCAGTGGGAGCGGGAGCTGGCGCAGTGGAAACCGGTGCCGGAGCGGATGCCGGAGCGGCCTTGGTTTCGGCGGTAGCCGGCTTGGCCTCAGCGCGGGCGGAGGACGGGGTCGTGTCGCAACCGCACACCATCAGAAGGGCGGCGAGTGCGGGGACGAGGGCGGGGTGGCGCATGGAATCCGTTCTCCGTAGTTGCTGGGATGGTCATGAAACGGCTGCGGATCTCAATGGTGACTCGCGATGCCTCTCGCAGGCCAGGACACCTACCCTGGTCCTTTGAACGCGCCTCTGACGGCCGCTAGTTTTTGACCCAGAGGCGGCCGGTGACCGCAGCATCAACTTGAGACAGATGGTGGTCGGCGTGCCATACGGCCTTTTCAACCAGCTGGCGGACCGTGAACATGCCGTACTCCGTGTGGACGGCGGTGCGTTTCCACTCCTCATCGGTGATGGATGCGGCGAGTTCCCCGTAGGCGGTGCGCGAGGCGTTGAACAACGCTTCAGCGAGCGCCAGGTCGCGGAAGCCGCCACCCAGGCGCGCGGTCCAGCGGTCGGGATCCAGCGCCAGCAACAGCGGCTTGTGGTCGGCCAACGCGCGGCGCAGACGGTCGAGGAACAACGATTCGAGATCGGCGATGTGCACCAGCAGCTGGCGGGCCGTCCACTTGCCTGGGGCGTAGGTCTGCGCGAGCGCTGCGGGGTCGTGGTGGAAGGCCTGCTGCACGCGCAGCTGGTTGGCGGTGAGCTGGGCGATCACGGTATCGGGCATGGAGGTCGACGATGATGCTGAGAGATGATGGGCAAGCGGCGAAGTGCGCATGCGGTTCCGACGGCTCGAGTCGCGGGTCTCAAGCTTCGAGCGTTGCACCTGACACCCCGCACTTTTCGACTTGCCGCTCGCGACTCGCGACTCGCTGCTCGCGCGTTGGCCTTGGTGACCCTCACACCAGCGACGCCCGCCGGTACGCCGCGGGCGGCTGGCCCATGCGGCGGCGGAACATGCGCGAGAAGTAGAAGCGGTCCGGGAAGCCGCAGCCCGCGGCGATGCGCTCGATACTGAGGTCGGAGAAGGCGAGCTGCTCGGCGGCGGCGACGATGCGGCGTTCGAGCACGTACTGGGCCGGGGTCTGGCCGAGGTGCTGGCGGAACAGGCGGGTGAAGTGGCCCTCGCCGAAGCCGCAGCGGCGCGCCAGCAGGGCGTTGGGCAGCGGCTCGGCGAGGTGTTCGTCGATGTGCCGCACCGCCTCGGCCACCGGGTTTTGTCCGTGCGCGAAGCGCACGAAGCGCTGCGCGCGCGCGCTGGCCAGGCCGTCGAGCAGACGCGCGAAGCAGCGGTACAGCACCGCCTTGAAGATGCAGGCCATCACCGGATCGCGCGCGCCGCGGGCGCGCACCAGCGGGCGCAGCTCCTCACACTCCGCCTCAAGGCGGCGGTCGGCCGGCAGGGTGATGGGACCAGGGAAGCAGCTGCGCACCACCGCGCCGGGCAGTCCGACGAGGTCGAAGTGCGCGAAGAGGTGCTGGATGGGATTGACGTTGTGACAGGTCCAGCGCACCCAGGCGGGGACGAAGTGGATGCGGTGCGCGGCCAGCGGGTAAGGGTCGCCGCCGGTCACCAGCACGTTCGCGCCGGCGCGGGAATTGACATAGAATCGCCAATAGGTGCTGCTGACGTCCTCGGCGTTCCAGGTGCGATCGATGGTGACATCGTGCGCAACGTAAAGGCGTATATGGAGGTGATCGATCTCGTGGAGCGGGCTCTCAACGTACTTCATAGCCGCAGCATGTCTGGAAAAGACATAACAAAAGCACTATGCGATATAGCCACGGGATGCGCCGCCATACAATGCTCGGATGCAGGGACCACGAGCGAACGTATCAGCCATCGCCATCGCTCTGCTGCTCTGCGCGGCGCGCGGCACGTCGGCCGCCGAGCCTGATGCTGACGGCGCCGCCTTCTTCGAAGCGCAGGTGCGTCCGCTGCTGGTCGAGCGCTGCTATCGCTGCCACAGCGCGGAAGGAAAGAAGGTCAAAGGCGGATTGCGCCTCGATTCGCGACCCGGCACGCTGACGGGCGGCGACACCGGGCCGGCGCTGGTGCCGGGTGATCCTGAGCGCAGCCTGCTGATCACGGCGGTACGCTACGGCGATCCCGACCTGCAGATGCCGCCCAAGGAGCGCCTGCCGGCGGCGGAAGTCGCCACGCTGACCGCGTGGATCGCGCGCGGCGCGCCCGACCCGCGCGCCACGGCGCCTGCGCTCGCCGCGCCCGCGGGCGCCGACCCGGCGGCGGCGCGCGAGCATTGGGCCTACCGCCCCCTCGTGCGGCCGGCGCTGCCCGCGGTGCGCGACCAGGCGTGGCCGCAGGGTCCCATCGACCGCTTCGTGCTGGCCCGGCTCGAGACTGCCCGCCTCGCGCCGGCACCACCGGCCGCGCGCCGCACGCTCATCCGTCGGCTGGCCTTCGATCTCACCGGCCTGCCGCCGACGGCCGCGGAGGTCGACGCATTCGTCTCCGACCATGAGCCCGGCGCGCTGGGGCGCGTCGTCGATCGACTGCTCTCCGACCCGGCCTTCGGCGAGCGCTGGGCGCGGCACTGGCTCGACCTCGCGCGTTTCGCTGAGAGCCATGGCTACGAGCAGGACTATGACCGGCCCCACGCCTGGCCGTACCGCGACTTCGTCATCCAGGCGCTGAATCGCGACCTGCCCTACGACACCTTCGTCAGCTGGCAGTTGGCCGGCGACGAACTGGCTCCCGACGACAACCAGGCGCTGGCGGCGACCGGCTTCCTCGCCGCCGGCGTATGGCCGACGCAGATCACCAAGAACGAGGTCGAGAAGGCGCGCTACGACGCGCTCGACGACATGCTGTCGACCACCTTCACGGCGATGCTCGGCACCACGGTGGGCTGCGCGCGCTGCCACGATCACAAATACGACCCCATCGCCCAGCGCGATTACTACCGGTTGCTGGCGACCTTCACCACCACCGTGCGCAGCGACGCGGAGCGCGAGGTGCCGGATCCTGATTTGAAGGCGCGCCAAGCCGCGTTCGACGCGGAACAGGAGCGCCTCGACGCGGACCTGCGCCGCTGCATCGTGGACACCCTGCCGCTCAAGCTCGAGGGCGCGGGCGCCGCGCTCGCGGACGGCGCGCCCTGGACCACCCTTGCCGCGATCGTGGCCTCGGCCGGTGGCGCCACCGTGGCCAACCGCGATGACGGCTCCGTCCTGCTTTCGGGCGTCAACCCCGAACACGACACCATCACCATCACCGCCACCACCGCCTTGACCGGGATCACCGCCCTGCGCCTGGAAGCGCTTGGCGATCCCAGCCTGGTCAAGGGCGGCCCGGGCCGGGCGGCCAACGGCAATTTCGCGCTCACTGACATCAGCGTCAGCGCCGCGCCTGTGGCGGGCGGCGCTGCTGAAGCGGTGACTTTCACCGCTGCACATGCGACCTTCGAGCAGGCCGGTCTGCCCGCGGCCGCGGCCATCGACGGCGATCGCACCTCGGGCTGGGCGGTCGACCCGCAGTTCGGCCGCGACCACGCCCTGATCCTCACCTGCGCCCGGCCGTGCGGTTTTCCCGGCGGCACGGTCCTGGTGGCGACCCTGCACTTCGACAACAACACCGGTCACGGCATCGGCCGCCCGCGCCTGGCTGCGACCACCGGCCCTGCCGCGATACTGGACGGGGCAACGGTGCCGGAGGGGCTGCGCGGCGCGCTGAAGTTGACGCCGGCACAGCGCAGTGCCGCGCAGCAGGCCGCACTGCTCTCCTGGTTCGGCCCGCACGATCTCGACTGGCGGCGCCTGAGCGCGGCGGCCGAGCAACACCGCAGCCAGCGCCCGCAGACGGCCAGGACGACGATCCTGATCGCCAGCGAGGGCGTGCCGGCGATCCACCTGCACACCCAGGGCGGCGACTTCCTGCCCGAGACCCACTTCCTCAAGCGCGGCGACCCGAATCAGAAACTGGAAGTGATGACGCCGTCGTTCTGGCCGCTGCTGATGGGTGCGCCCGAGTCGCGCTGGCAGAGCCAGCCGCCCCCCGGCGCGCACACCTCGTACCGACGGCGCGCCCTCGCGGCGTGGATGACCGATGTCGACCGCGGCGCCGGGCGGCTGCTCGCGCGCGTCGCGGTGAACCGCCTGTGGCAGCACCTGCTCGGCCGCGGCCTGGCGCCGACGCCGAGCGACATCGGGCTGCACGCCGATCCACCCAGCCACCCCGAACTGCTCGACTGGCTCGCCAGCGAACTGGTGAGCGGTGGCTGGCGGCTCAAGCCGCTCATCCGGGCCATCGTCCTGAGCAGCACCTACGCCGAGTCCGCGGTTGCAGATCCTGCCGCCATCGCGGCCGACCCCCAGGACGCGCTGCTGACGCGCTTCCGCCGCCACCGGCTCGAGGCCGAGGCGGTGCGCGACACCCTGCTCGCCATCGGTGGCGTGCTCGACCGCACGCCAGCCGGTCCCGGAACGCTCGATCCCGCCAGCCGCCGGCGCAGCATCTATTTCACCATCAAGCGCAGCGCGCTGATCCCCTTCCTGTCCGTCTTCGACTTTCCCGAGCCGCTGCAGGGCGTGGCCGAACGCCCGGCCACCACCATCGCGCCGCAGGCCCTGGCCCTGATCAACAACCCCCAGGCCCGCGCCTGGGCCGCCGGGCTCGCCACCCGCATCGCCGACGCTCCGGAACCGGCCGCAGCGGTCGCCGCCGCCTACCGGATAGCCCTGCAGCGCACCCCGAACGCCGCTGAGACCGCCGACGGCACGGCCTTCATCGCCGCCCAGGAGCGCGCGCATGCCGACCACCCGGCCGATGCGCACCACCAGGCGCTCATCGACTTCTGCCAGGTGGTCTTGTGCCTGAATGAGACGATCTATGTGGAGTGATGGGGTCGTGCGAGCTCTGAGCTACGAGCTACGAGCTACGAGCTATGAGTCTGGAGTCTCGCAACTCGCACCTGGCCATTCGCATGCGTACGCAGGGTCCAGGGTCTCGCGTCTCACCGAATGAAGGATCCCCATGAGCACATCCACCCGTCGTGATCTGCTCGCCCGCGCTGGCAACGGTCTGGGGCTGCTCGCCCTCGCCGGTCTGCTCGACTCGCTGGGACTGAATGCCGCCGAGCCGAGCGATCCGCTCGCGCCACGTCCGGGCCACTTCCCGGCCAAGGCCAAGGCGGTGATCTGGGTGTTCATGAACGGCGGGCCCAGCCACGTGGACACCTGGGACTACAAGCCCGAGCTGACGAAGCGTGATGGCACCGAACTCGCCGGCTTCGACAAGGACACCGGATTCTTCACTGACCAGGTCGGGCCGCTGATGGGTTCACCTTTCGCTTTTGCCCAGCACGGCCAGTGCGGCGCCTGGGTCTCGGAGCTGTTCCCGGCGCTCGCGCAGCACGTCGACAAGATGGCGTTCCTGCACAGCTGCTGGACCGATTCAAACAATCACGCGCCGGCGCTGCTGGAGATCAACTCCGGTATGCCGCGCATGGGTTTCCCCAGTCTCGGCGCGTGGCTGACCTATGGCCTGGGCTCGGCGGCGCGCGACCTGCCGGCCTTCATCGCCATGACCGACACCAAAGGGCGCGGCGTGCCCAAGGGCCACTCCGCAAACTGGAGCGCCGGCTTCCTGCCCGGCATCTACCAGGGCACCGCGCTCAAGCCGCAGGGCGCGCCGATCGGCGACCTTGAGCGCGCGGCGGAACTGAGCGATCCGGCCCAGCGCGCGCAGCTCGACCTGCTCGCGCGCCTCAACCGGCGCAGCGCCGCGGATGGCGAACTCGAGGCGCGCATCGCCTCGTTCGAGCTTGCCTACCGCATGCAGACCGCCGCGCCCGAGGCCCTCGACCTGGGGCGCGAGCCGGCGCACATCCAGAAGCTCTACGGCCTCGACGATCCGCGCTGCGCGCCCTACGGCCGCCAGTGCCTGCTCGCGCGCCGGCTGGTCGAGCGCGGCGTACGCTGCGTGCAGATCTACTCCGGGGGCATGGACAATGAGAAGAGCTGGGACGGCCACGTCGACCTGGTCGGCAACCACCGCGGCTTCGCCGCCGAGACCGATACGCCGATCGCCGGCCTGCTCACCGACCTCGCGCAGCGCGGCCTGCTCGACTCGACTCTGGTGATCTGGGGCGGCGAATTCGGCCGCCTGCCGGTGTCGCAGCGCACCAAGGACGGCAAGAACGCCGGCCGCGACCACAATCCGCACGCCTTCACCACCTGGATGGCCGGCGGCGGGGTCAAGGGCGGCTGCCGCCACGGCGCCACGGACGAGCTGGGCCACAAGGCGGTCGAGAACCGCGTCGGCGTGCATGACCTGCACGCAACCATCCTGCACCTGATGGGTCTCGACCACGAGAAGCTCACCTACCGGTTCAATGGCCGGGACTACCGGCTGACGGATGTGGCGGGGAAGGTGGTGCGGGCGATTCTCGCGTGAACGGGGACTGATTGATGGTTGTTGGCGGTATACACCGTCGCAATTTTTTGATTTATGGGAGTCTGTAGCCTCGCCACTGGTTGTGGTGGCACTGCCTCATGACGCATTCCAGGCGAGCTAGTGCTCGCCTCGCGCAGCCACTCAGCGCGCCGCCTTCAGCAGCAGACTCTCGCCGAGCAGCACCGCCGACAGGTGCGTGCTGAGTTCGAGGTCCTCAGCAGCCGCACCCGCATCCCAGGTGGCGGGCAGCAGCGCGTCTTCGCGCGCGGCCTGCAACGTCGCGAGCCGTCGCGCATTGGCGGCCAGCGCGCTGTGGATGCGTCCCTGCAGGGTCGGTGACTCCGCGGCCAACGCGCCGAGGTAGCGCACCAGGATGCCCTTGAATAGCCCGCCGTCGCCCTTGCCGCCGTGATCGCGGCACAGGCCGGTGTCGGCAGCGAAGTATTCCTTGAGGGACGCGCTGGCGATGGATTCGGCGGATTCGCGCCAAGCATCCTGGTGGGTGGCGCGGCGCATCTCCAGGCAGGCGCCGATGACGATGCCCTGGACGTAGGTGAAGCGCCAACCCGTGTCGATTTCGTTTTTGCCGGTGCGGTTGATGCCGTCCCAGATCAGGCCACTCGCCGGATCGCGCAGCGTCGCCATCAGCCAGGTGGCGATGCGGCTCGCCGCCGGCAGGTCCTCGGCTTGACCTCCGTCCTGCGCGAAGGCGGCGCCGAGCAGCATGGCCGGCCCGTTGGCCGGCGCGTTCTTGTAGTCACGCTGCTGGCGTCGCCAGGGGATGCCGCCTCCGCAGCTGTCGTTCCAGCTGACGCGGATGTCGTCCCACAGCCGCCGTCCCACCGCGCGGAATGCCGGATCGCCGGTCGCCGCGGCGGCGTCGCGCATGGCGATGGCCATCCAGCCTTCGTCATCGAAGTAGTCGTTGGTCCAGTGCCCGCCATTGCGCGCCAGCAGGGCGGTGCGCAAGGCGGTCAGGTCGGCGGCCTTCCACACCGCACTGCCGCGCGCCACTGCCAGCGACACCGCCGACAGCGCATGCGCCTGCCACCAGTAATTGAAATCGCCAGTCGCCGGATCGCCCTGGTCGGCGCGGTTGCGGAAGAGGTGCGCGTGGTCATCCCAGTAGTGATGGCGCAGCGCCATTTGGGCGTGCTCGGCGAAAGGCGTCCACGATTCCTCAGCCGTTGCCGTGTGCGTGGCGCCGCAGAGCAGCGCCGCAGCGAGCAGGGTCCGAAACGTCCGCGCGCGGGCGCTTGCACCGCACCCGCCACTCCTGCTCCGGCAGATCATCGCGTTCTCCGTTCTGTATGCGCGCGGAGCAGTGGCGGTGTCATGATATACGCCGCCCATCACCCTGCCGGCCATCACCACCAGTAAAGCGGGTAGCGCCGGTGCTCGAGCGCGTTGTTGTAAAGCGCCGCGCACACCACTAGCAGCGCAGCCCCGCTCAGCGCCGGCAGCACCAGGAATCCCGCGTGCGCGTGCAGGTGCACTGCGATAATCGCGGTCGAGCCGGCCGGCGGGTGGACGGTGCGGGTCAACTTCATCGCGGCGATCGCCGTCGCCACCGCCAGCGCCATCGCTGACCAGTGCTCGCCGAACACCGCCACGGTGGCGACGCCGATCGTCGCCGCCAGCACGTGACCCCCGATGGCGTTGCGCGGCTGCGAAAAATGGCTGTCGGGGTACCCGAAGAGCAGCACGCACGACGCCCCGAACGAGGCGAGCATGAGCGGCGCCCCGGTGGCCGCCGACAGCCAGCCAAGGGCCCCCAGTGCGATCATGGTTCCCAGCCAGGCGATCAGGGCATGCGCCAGGCTCGGCCGCGTTGGCCCAATCGCCCCGGTTCCCGAAAAGCGCTGCGCGTAAACACGTAAAGGCTTATAGAGTCTTCGACTACGGAATGCGACCGCACGCAAATGCCGACGCCCCCGATGCCCATGCCGGGCGTCCGCTTGGACATTCCTGATCATTATCGAAGGATAAGTGCTGCACGGCGCAACAGTTCATGCGTCCGCGCGAGGAGGCTGATTCGCGCGGCGTATGGCTTGGTGGGGGAGGATTGGCGGGTGCGGTTTGCGCATTCCGGCACTCCGTCCTGCGCTCGCTACAGGATCCGCAAAACTCAGGCCAGGATCGCCTTCACCACCTTGCCATGCACGTCCGTCAGCCGGAAGTCGCGGCCCTGGAAGCGCACCGTCAGGCGGGTGTGGTCGATGCCCATGACATGCATGATGGTGGCGTGCAGGTCATGGACGTGGACCGGATCCTGTACCGCGTTGTAGCCGAAGTCGTCGGTCGCGCCGTGGGTGAAGCCGCGCTTGATGCCGCCGCCGGCCATGAACAGCGAGAAGCCCTTGATGTGGTGGTCGCGGCCATCGCCCTGCGCCATCGGCGTGCGCCCGAACTCGCCACCCCAGATCACCAGGGTGTCGTCGAGCATGCCGCGCTGTTTGAGGTCGGTGATCAGCGCCGCGGTGCCCTGGTCGACCAGCCGGCCGGTGTCCATGACGCCCTTCTTCACCCCGCCGTGGTGGTCCCAGCCGCGGTGATAGCACTGGATGAAGCGCACCCCGCGCTCGGCGAGGCGGCGCGCCATCAGACAGTTCGCCGCGAAGGTACCGTCGGCACCCTTGGTGCCGTAGAGGTCGAGCACGCTCTTCGGCTCCTTCGAGAAATCGACCAGCTCGGGCACGCTGGCCTGCATCTTGAAGGCCATCTCGTACTGGCTGACGCGCGTGGCGATCTCGGGATCGGCGACCACGCCGTCATGCATGCCGTTGAGCGCGTTGACCGCGTCGATGACCTCGCGCTGCTGCTGCACGCCGACACCGGGCGGGCGCCCGACGTAGAGCACCGGATCGCCCTTGGCGTGGAAGGGCACGCCCTGGAAACGGCTCGGCAGCATGCCCGCCGACCACTGGCGCGAGGCGATAGGCTGGGCCTGGCCGCCCCCCACCGAGGTCAGTACGATGAAGCCCGGCAGGTCCTGGCACGCGCTGCCCAGGCCGTAGAGGAACCACGAGCCCATGCTCGGCCGGCCGCTGATCGACGAGCCCGAGTTCATGAACGACTGCGCCGGATCGTGGTTGATGGCATCGGTCATCATCGAGCGGATGACGCAGATCTCGTCAGCCACGCCACCGATGTTCGGCAAGACGTCGCTGATCTCGAGGCCCGACTTCCCCCAGCGCCGGAACGGGTGCTGCGGAGCCATGACTTTCAGCGCCTGGCCCTGCAGCTGCGCGATCGGTTGACCCTTGGTCAGCGATTCCGGCATCGGCTTGCCGTCGAGCGCCGCCATCCCCGGCTTGTTGTCGAACAGATCGATGTGCGAGGGTCCGCCGCTCTGGAACAAGTAGATGATGCGCTTGGCGGTAGGCTTGTGGTGCAGCGGCTGGAGCGCGGCCGGCCACTGCTCGGCCGCGCCCAGGCCGCGCGGCAACAGCGCCGACAATGCGAGGGCGCCGAGGCCGGCGGCGCCGCGGCCAAGAAATGCGCGGCGGAGCAGCGGTGCGTTCAAGTGGTCCATCATGATCGGTCTCGCGGGAAGGGTGCGCACGGCGCTCAGTTGCGGGTGATGGTCTCGTGCAGGTTGAGGATGGTGCGCGCCACCGAGGTCCACGCCGCCAGTTCGGCCGCGGGTATGGTGGCGGGCGCGCGGTAGTCGCCGACCTCGGCGAGCGCCGCGGCGGCCGCGGGATCCGCGGCGTAGGTGGCGCGGTGCCGGGCGAGGATGGCCGTCACCACCGCCAGTTCCGCCGCCGTCGGCGGCCGCGCCAATGCCCGCCGCCACGCCCACGCCACGCGCGCCGGCTCGTCGACCCCGCCCTCGCCCAGAATGCGCACCGCGAAGGCGCGCGCAGCCTCGACGTAGGTCGGGTCGTCGAGCAGCGCCAGGGCCTGCTGCGGGGTGTTGGCGCGGGTGCGCTCGCCGGTGCACTCTTCGCGGGACGGCGCATCGAAGGCGAGCAGGCTGGGCTGCAGGAAGGTGCGCTGCCACCACGTGTAGAGGCCGCGGCGATGGCCGTCCTGACCCTTGTCGGCCTGCCACTCGCGCTCGGGGAAATTGAGATGCGCCCAGTAGCCAGCCGGCTGATATGGCTTGACGCTCGGGCCTCCCACCTGCTCGACGAGCAGGCCGCTGATCGCCAGGGCGTTGTCGCGCACGAACTCGGCGTCGAGGCGGAAGGTGCCCTGGTGCGAGAGCAGCCGCCCGAACGGATCACGTTCGGCGAGGCGCGCGCGCTGGTCGGCGGGCGGCGTTGCAGCCAGCCGGTAGACCCGGCTGGTGACGATGCCGCGCACCAGCGCCTTGACGTCCCAGCCCGCGCGGAAGCGCGCGGCGAGGTGGTCGAGCAGCTCCGGGTGGACCGGCCACTCGCCCTGCACGCCGAGATCGTCGACCGAGCGACTCAACCCGGTACCGAAGAGCATGCGCCAGACGCGGTTGACGAATACCCGCGCGGTCAGCGGATTGTCGGCCGCGACCAGCCAGTGAGCGAGGTCGAGGCGCGTCGCGCGCTGGCCCGCGGAAGGCGCGGCGATCTGACGCAGGAAGTGCGGCACCGCCGGCTCCACGACGGCGCCGCTGTCGTCCTGCCAGTTGCCGCGCGGCAGCACGCGCACCGTGCGCGGCGTTGCACTGACGGTGATCAGGCAGCGCGTGCCGGCGTCCTCCAGCTCCTTGCGCTCCTGCTGCAGCGGCGCGGCCTGCGCGCGCACCGCGTCGAGCGCCGGAGCGATGGTGCGGTAGTAAGCGGCCAGCCTCTGGCGCTGCTCGGGTGACCGTTTCTCCGGCGCCTCGGCGAGCGCCTTGCGCACTTCGGCGGGTGTCGCCAGATCGCGCAGCGGCTCGGCATCGCCGGTCAGGGTCACGCGCGGCCGCCCGAGCATATGCCGCGCATGCGGCGAGGCGAACACCAGCGTCACCACGACTTCGGCCCCAGGCGGGACCGCGACCGGCGCGCAGGCGAACAGCGCGGTGTGCGGCTTGCCGGCCTGCGGCAGGATCGCCCAGCCGCCGCCGGGTTTGGCGGCAAGGACCGCGGCGATCGGCCAGTCGCCCTGTTCATGGTCGGCGGCGGCGCCGGTCAGCGCGATGGCGTGGGTCGCACCCTTGCCGCCATCCTCCACGAACGCCACGGTCACGGTGCTGAGCACGAAGTTGCCGTTCTCGGCGGAGCCCGGGCCGGACTGCGGCAGACTCGGGTCGGTGAGCGCTTCGAGGCGCAGGCCGGTCAGGTGGGTGAGCGCGGTGCTGCCGCGGATGGTGATGGTCTCGTGGTCGGCGGGTTTCGCGACCAGCAGCGAGCCGTCGGGTTGCGCGGTCAGCAGACTGCCGTTTGCAGCGCTGGCCATTTGCGTGCCGAGCGGCGACCACGCGGCGCCGGCGCCCGCGACGGCTTCCCAGGCGCGCTGCGCGACCTGCAGCTCCGGCGTGTCGCTCTCACGGCGCTTCTGAAGTGGTACGAGCGCAGCCTCAAGCTGGTCCAGGCGCGCGCGTCGCGCGTCGTCCAGCACCACCAGCTCGTCGGCGCGCCGGCCGATGGCGTCCTCCTTGATGTCGGCGAAGAACGCACCCATGGCGTAGAAATCGCGCGCGCTGAAGGGATCGAACTTGTGGTCGTGGCATTCGGCGCAGCCCAGCGTCGCGCCCAGCCACGCGCCGGCGACGTTGCGCACGCGGTCGCCGAGATTCTTGGCCTCGTACTCCTTCGCCTGGGCGCCGCCCTCCTCGGTGGTCATCAGCAGGCGGTTATAGGCGGAGGCGACGCGCTGCGCGGTCGTCGGCGCGGGCAGCAGATCGCCGGCGAGCTGCTCGACGGTGAAGCGGTCGAAGGGCATGTCGGCGTTGAAGGCCGTGATGACGTAGTCGCGGAAGGGCGCCACGTTACGTGCATTGTCGCTGTGGTAGCCGATGGAGTCGGCGTAGCGCACCAGGTCGAGCCAGAATTCCGCCATGCGCTCGCCATAGCGCGGCGAAGCGAGCAGGCGGTCGACAACCTGCTCGTAGGCATCGGCGCCGCGATCAGCGGTGAAGGCGTCGACCTCGGCCAGGGTCGGGGGCAGCCCGGTCAGGTCCAGGCTCAGGCGGCGGATCAGCGTCGGCCGGTCGGCCTCGGGCGCGGGCGCCAGGCCCTCGCGCGCGAGCCGCGCGAGGACGAAGCGGTCGATGTCGCCCAGGGCCCAGTCCTTGGGCGCCTGGGTCGGCGCGACCGCCGGGGCCGCGGGCGGCAGGATCGGCGCATAGGACCAGTGCTGCTCGTAAGCGCCGCCCTGCGCGACCCAGGCGCGCAGCATGGCGATCTGCTGGGCGGTGAGCTTCTTGCCGGATTCCGGCGGCGGCATCAGGTCGTCCTGGTCGGCGGTGGCGATGCGCACCGCCAGCTGGCTTTTCGCCAGGTCGCCGGACACGATGGCGTGATGGTCGCTGTCCTTGATCGCCGCGCGCGCATCGTCGGAGTTGGTCAACCCCAACCCGCCCTTGCGCTTGGCCTTGTCGGCGGAGTGACAGCCGAAGCAGTTCTCAGCCAGGATCGGCCGCACGTCGCGGTTGTAGCCGACCTTCAGGGTCGCTGCCGCATCGCCTGCGACGGGCGCATCGTGGCCAGGCCGGCCATCCGCCGCGACAAGCGGCAGGAGCGCGCCCATGAACACGGCGGCGAGGGTGCTAAAGATGGCGGCGCGGGAACTGGACATGCAGGCTCGCTGGTTGCGGCTAGGATCCCGCCGACAGGCGGCGCGTTTCAACGGATCCTCGCAGGCCCCGGTAGGAAGGGGATCCTCCAACGTCCTCCACAGCCAGGGCGCGTGAAACGCCCGACCATCCGGCGGCAACTCGTCCCATGAAGCCATGACCCCGCCACCCTCCGGCCTCGCTGCCGCCCTGGCCCGCCTGGCCCGGAGCCGGGACCCCCACGCCTGGGAGGTGGTGGTGGACCAGGCCGGCGGCGCCATCGAGCGTCTCGCGCGGCGGGTGACGGGCGATCCCGCTCTGGCCGCTGATGCCCTGCAGGAGACGCTGTTGCAGATCCGCGACCACGCCGACCGTGCCCCGCCCGGGCACGAGCCCGACGCCGATCAGCGCGCCCTGCGCTGGACGATGCGCGTCACCACCAACGTCTGTCTGCAACTGCTGCGCCGTCAGCACCGCGCCCGTGCACGCGACCAGCGCGCCGGCGCCCTGCTACCGCAAGCCATCGATGGCGATCAGGCCGCGGCCCTGGCAAGCACGGAGGAGGTGGCGCTGCTGCGCCGCGAACTCGCCGATCTGCCCGAAGGTATGCGTTACGCGATCGTCTCACGCCACCTCACCGGTCTGCCCTTCGCCGACATCGCCGTCGACCTCGGCATCCCCGAGGCGACCGCGCGTGTCCACGTCCACCGCGGCCTGCTGCGCCTGCGCGACCGTCTGGCGCGCCTGGGGGTGGTGTGCAGCGTCGCGGTGCTGACCGCGACTTTCGCCCAGCTCTCCGCCGCTGAGCCGGCGCTGGCCGCCGTCGCCAGCCTTCCACCCGCCGCCGCCACGGCGCTGCTGACCAGCACCAAGGGCAGCAGCGTCGCCACCTATTCCGCCTGGAGCCTCGCCATGCCCCTCAAGCTCGCCCTGGTCGGCGCCCTCGCCATCGCGGCCGCCGCCTCGCCCCTGGTCTTCGCCGCGCAACCGGCGGCGACCGCTCCGGCGACCAGCTCCGAACTGCACACCGACCTGCTGATCTTCCCGCAGCCCACCAAGGGCCTGCCGGCGCGCGGTGAGCGTGGCCCGGGGACGCGCATCGTGCTGTGGCCGCAGGTCAGCGCCGGCGACGCGGACTACGCCATCGGCATCGCCCACCTGACCATGTGGCAGTCGCTGCCGATCGCGAACGCCGCGCACTCCTTCCGCTTCATCGCCGGCGACAGCGAGGTGCTGCGCATCCAGGGCGACGGCACCGTCGGCATCGGCGGCGCCACGCCCGCCCGCGGTGCGGCCCTGGCCATAAAGGACGGCCACCTGCAGGTCCAGCAGGCCGTCGAGCCGCTGGTCGCCTCTGGCAGCGCCGCCGGCCAGGGTGCCCGCGCCGTTCTTACCAACGCCACCGACAGCGCCGGACGCCTCGAGATCACGCTCGGCACCGCACCCGTCGCCGGCGCCCTGGCGCGCGTGGTCTTCGCTAAACCATACGCCACCGCGCCGATTGTGAGCCTGACCCCCGGCAACGCCGTCGCGGCGAAGGCGGCGTGCTTCGTCACCGCAACCACCACCGCCTTCGAGGTCGCCGGCGCCGACGCCGGTGCCGATGGGGCGATCTACACGTTCATGTATCAGGTGATCGAGACGCAGTGATTCGGGCGAACGCACCGGCGCGCGGGATGATCACCATGATACTCCGGAGGATCCGCGAGGTGCTCCGGTTGCGCCGCGCGCTGGAGGCATCTGCTTCGCCGCCGTTGGCGCGGAATTCCATGGTCATTGCCCGGCGCTCTGGCGCCACGAACCGGCACGCGGGCCGGTCTCAGCGCTCTGGCAGATCCCACTCCTGCCCCTCGGTCGCCGCCGATAATTTCCACTTCGCCCCCGGCGCCACCAGTTCGGTATAGCGCCGCGCATCATTGCACAGCCGGGTCACCGCGGGATCGCTGGCCATCGGGTCGTGGTGGAAGATCACCAGCTCGCCGATGTCGGCCTCGCGGAAGAAATCGATGAAGTTGAAGATCGTCGAGTGCCCGAAGTTGATGTGGTCGTGGTAGTCGAGGAAGCCGTACATGGCGTCGACAATGACCACGTCCGCACCCTCGACGAAGGCCGCATAGGCCTCGGCGACACGGTTGGGATTCTTCGAGACCTCGGTGTCGGTCAGGTAGCAGACCGTGCGCCCGCCGCGCGTGATGCGGTAGCCGAAGGCCTTGTCCGGGTGGATCAGCGGCAGGATGCGGACCTCGGCCCCGGCGACGATGGTGGGGGCGTCCTCGGGCAGTTGGTGGCAGGTGATGGTGCTGGCGAGCTGCTGCCACTTCACCGGGAAGTGCGCGCCCGACATCTGCGCCGCGAGCAGCTCGCACGCGTCACTACGCCCCGACCACACGTCGACCTGGCGCTTGGGCGCGTAGATCGGCCCGAAGTAGGGGAAGCCGCAGATGTGGTCCCAGTGGAAATGGCTGAAGAAGAAATGCAGGGCGTGGCGCTGGTCGCGGCCATCGGCCTTCAACTTCAGGCCCAGGCCCCGCAGGCCGGTGCCGGCATCCAGGATGAACGTGCTGTCGGCGAACTCGACCTCAACGCAGCTGGTGTTGCCGCCGTAGGTCCAGCTATGGGGACTGCGATCCAGGTACGCGTCGATCGCGGCCGGGTTGGCGAGATCCGCAGGCGTGGCTTCAGCGAGCAAGGCGCGGGCCTTGTCACGGAGCAGCGACGACGTGAGGGGCGTGGCGACCGAACCGCGCACTCCCCAGAGGCGCACTCGCATGCGATATGTCTCCCGGGATGGTTCCCAAGGGTACTCGGGGAATTCCGATTGCACAAGTTCGCGAACCCCGTGAACAGGGTAAACTGGTGCAACTGCACCACCTTGTGCCGCACACCCGGAGCGGCCGCCCGGCCCGCCCTGGCTGGATTCCGCCCCGTCACCGACTAGGAATGGGCATGCCGACCACCATCGAGGTCTCCAGCCGTACCATCCGCCTGTGCCGCGAGGACAATCGCCGCATCGTCGCGCTGGAATCCATCCCGGTGCCCGAGGGCGCCGACCCCCTCGAGGTCCTGGCCACCGCCCCCCTGCCCGGCCCGCTCGGCCGGGTGCGGCTGATCCTGCACCATGGCGACATGCTGCTGCGCTCGACCCTGCAGCCGCCCTGCCCGCCGGAACGCCTGGCCCGCATCATGCGCTTCGAACTCGCCAGCGCCGGCGAGGGCGAACCGGTGGTGTCGAGCTGGCACTTGATCAAAACCCTGGGCGGCGACGACATGCGCCTGCTCACGCTGGTGACCAAGCGCCGCCTGATCGCCCAGATCAAGTTGGCGCTCAAGGCGCACGGCGGGCGCCTTGATTCCCTGGTCCACCCGACCATCGCGCTGTATCAGTCCTACCGCTCGATGGCCCTGACCGAGCCGGCACCGGCGGTACTGCTTGACGTCGGCGGCGCGCACGTGCACCTCAGCCTGGTCCAGGACGGCGAGCTGATCTTCACCCGCACCCAGGGTCCGGGCATGGATGAGCTGGTGAAGCACATTGCCGAGTTGCGCAGCCTGGCGATGCCCGATGCGGCGGCGCTGGTCGCCAAACTCGGCAAGGGCGCGCCTGCCGATCTGCACGAGGCGATCAAGCGCCAGGTCGGGCAGGTCGCCGGCATCATCAGCGCCAATCTGCGCTTCGCCAAGGCGCAGCTGCGCATCGACCAGTTTGAGCCCAAGGTCATCTGGCTCGCCGGCGCGGGCGGGCAGGTCTACGGCTTCTCGGAGCAGCTGGCGAGCCGTACCGGGTTGATCGTGCGTCCGATCAACCCCTTCGCGGGCGCGCTCACCTCGCTCTCCAGCGAGCGCCTCGACCGCCTCGCCATCCTGCCCAGCGCCTACGGCGTGGTGCTGGGCGCGAGCCGCGCCAAGGCCGTCGAGCTGGACGCGCTGGACGAGGAGAAGGAGGAGCGCCGCGAGTTCTGGCGCACCGACGGCGTGCTGCGCGCCGCCGCCGTGCTGGTCGCCACCCTGCTCATCCTCGCCTTCGTCCGCCAGCAGGTCGCCACCGGCACCGCCAACACCGCCATCGCCAAGCTCGACGGCGAAGGCCAGGGTCTGGTGCCCAAAGCCCAGGCGGCGCGCAAAGAACTCGACCAGATCGGTGACGCCAAGACCCTGACCGCGGCACGCCTGGTGTGGCTGGACGGCGAGCGCCGCCCCGGCCGCGTCGCCGCTGAGCTGCTCTCGGCGATCGCTGACGCGCAGGACCCCGTGAAGGTCCCGGTAGTGGTGCAGAACTACCGCGTCGATCGCCGCCCCGGCCAGGTCCAGGTCGAGATCGAGGGCTTCGCCCAGGCGATCGGCGCGCGCTCGAGCGACAGCGTGCTGCACGCCTTCGAGCAGAGCCTGATCAAGCGCTACGGCCCGATCACCGCTATCAAGCAGGTACCCAAGCCGATCGACGGGGTGCGCCAGAATTTCCACTACCAGCTCGCCATCAACGACCTGCCCGCCGAGGTCGGCAAGCCGGTGGCCGCCACCGTCGACGGCAAGCAGGTCCTCAAGCTGGCCATCACCGTGCCGGCGGGCATCGACTTCGACGGCGCCGCCCGCGTCGCCGCGCTGCGCGCGCATCAGGCCGAGAGCAGCGCCGTGGTCAAGGTCACCTCAAGCGATCCCGCGGACAAGTCCAGCCGCGACGTCACCATCCTGTTCAAGGACTGAAGGCCGCCCCGCCGGCCGCGCCATGGCCATCGCCGACGTCGACGCCGCCTCCGCCCTGGTCCAGCGCGAACTCGCCCGCACCCTGCCCGCCGAGCTCGCCGAGGTGCTGCTGCCGGTGCTGCGCTGGCGCGGCGCCGGCGGCCACCTGATCGCGGTGCTGCCCAACCCGACCTGGCGCGAGGTCTTCCGCGAGCACGCCGCCGACGCCACGCGCCGCCTGCTCAAGGCGCGCGGTCTGGGCCTGAACATCGTCTGCCGACTCGACGTCGCCGGCGCCGCCAACACCGGCGAGCGCACCTTCCAGGCCTTCCTGACCGACCCCGGCAACCAGCTTGCCCTGACTGCGGGCCGGCGCGCCGTCGAAGCTCCCGGGCTGGAGCACAACCCGCTCTACCTGCACGGCCCGCCCGGCTGCGGCAAGAGCCACCTGCTGGCCGCGATCGCCGCGGAGTACCGCGGCATGCTCGACGAGCACGCGGTGGTCGAGTTCAACGGCCCGGACTTCGTCGCGCGCGAGGCCCTGCGCCTGGCCGAGCGCAGCCAGTCGCCGCTGCGTACGCGCATCGAGCGCGCCGCGCTGGTGGCGTTCGACCAGGTCGAGGCCCTCGCCCACCGCCAGGTGGCGCAGGAAGAGCTCTTCCACCTCATCAACAGCTGCCTCGAGCGCGGCCAGCAGCTGGTCTTCGCCGGCAGCGCCGCGCCGCGCAAACTCGCCGGCCTCGAGGACCGCCTGGTCTCGCGTCTCTCGTGGGGCCTGGCGGTGGGCATCGAGCCCTCGCACACCGAAACCCGCATCGCGCTGCTGCGCCGCCTCGCCCCCGCCGCCGCGCAGCAGATCGACGCCGCCGATCTGGTGCGCATGATCGACACCTTCGCCCCCGACATGCACCAGGTCGGCCGCCTCGCCGAGCGTCTGCTTGCCGGCGAGCGCCCCGGCGCCAGCGCCGAGCTGGCGAGCTTCGACCGCATCGTGCAGGCCGTGGCGGACCGCTACAACCTGCGGCCGGGTGATATCTCGGGCAAGCGCCGGCATCGCGAGGTGGCGAACGCGCGGCAATTGGCGCTGTTGCTCGGTCGGCGCCTGACCAGCCACAGCCTGGATGGGCTCGGCGGCATGATGGGCGGGCGCGACCACTCCACCGTGCTCTATTCGATCCGTCAGGCGGAGGAGCGCGTCAAAAACGACCCCCTCGTCGCGCGGGCGGTGGCGGAGTTGACGCAGGAGATCCTGGGGCGCAGCACGGAAGGGTGATGGCGCGCGGTCAGGCCACTGGCGGCAACGCAGTGATCAGAACTCGGCGCGCAGGTTCAGACCCGCCAATGGCGCGGGGCGGGTGATCAGCGACCAGCGTTCGTCACCGCCCTCGTCGCGCACGGCTAGGCGCCGCACGAGCTGCGCACCGACGAACGGCGTGATCTCCCAATGCCCGCGCCCATCCGGCATCCAGGTGGCCTGCAGCGCAGCCGCGACGTGTTCGTCCGCGAGGACGCGATCACCGCCGAGCGCCGCTTCGCGGAAGCGCACGTCCAGCCGCACGCCCAGATCCAGGTGCTCGCTCAGCGCATAGCGCAGGTGGCTGAGGTTGTCGACGTCGTCGACCACCGTGAGCCGCCAGACGTCGTGGAAATGCCAGTAGATGGACGGGAAAGGGAAGATGGTGGGCCGTTCACCGATGCGGCTGCTGACATTGACCAGCAGGGCGATGATCAGGTCATCGTCCCGGTAGTAGAGCGGACCACCCTGGACCTGCCATTGCCGACCGCGGCTTGCGGCTGCTTCGCCGTCCGTGCCGGTGCCGAGCGAGCCCTGGAGCGTCAGGCCCCAGTGCGGGTGGAGCATCAGCGCCACCGGTACCCGCACCCACGCCTGATGTACCTCACTCGGCAGGGCGGGGTCGCGCTGCAGATCATCGCTGCGATACCCATCGCGGCTGAGACCGACGCCGAGTCCGAGACGCAGTGCGGGGTGGGGACGGTAGAACACCCGGCCCTCGAACAACGACCAGTCGGCGGCCAAGGAGCCGACACCATCACGCGGTCGTTCGGCGAACGAAGAGCCGCCATCGGCCGCGGCTGCGACGGTGATGCGCGGCGGGTCCTCAGCGCTGAAAGCGGTGGCCGGCCATCCCATCGCCAGCACTGCAGTCGTCAGGAGCAGCGCGACGCTGCGTCTCGCCGATACAAGACCACGCGGACCCGGTTGGGCTGGGGATGCGCTGATTCCATCGGTCATGACGAGACACCGAGCGTCATTCATGCCATCCTGACGAGGGGGTGCGATTGGTAGGGATCTACGGCACATCACTGGGCAACGCGTACGAAAACTACCCTTGGCGATCCGTTGAGAGTCGCAATTCCCGTCCCATGAGACCTGCGCTGCGCACTGCGAAATGCGCTGCGGCCACTGAGAATTGCAATCCGTCCTGGAGGCGAGCCGCAATCGCCAACGGAAGCGGGGCAACCGCTGCCTGGCCCTCCGCCCATCCAAACCCGCTCACTCCGGCAAACCGTCCTCTGCCCCCTCCATGCGCTCGACCACCAGGTCGAGCTCGCGGCTGCCCTGTTCCAAGTGCCCGGGGAACAGGCCGTCGGGCGCGTGCCGCCGCGCGACCTCCGCCACCGCTGCACCGGAGATCGTGCCATCCCGCAGCCCAGCATACGCGGTCACCAGCTCCGCGATCTCCGCCGCATCCAGATCCGCCAATTCCAGCACCCACGCGTCGACCAGACCCGCGGTGGGCTGCACGTGCGCGGGCGCGCACAGGCGGCGGCCTTCCCAGATCACGGTGTCGCCGTGGCGGCGGCGCTGCAACGTGTAGGGCAGGCCGCCGTCGCGTGCGACGGCGCGCACCGCGCGCGTCGCGCCGGCTGCCAGACCGTGGTCCTGACGGGTGAGCATCGCCGGCAGGCGCCCGTGCACGACCAGCGCCAGCGCGGGCGGTGCCGCGAGCTGCGCGCAGCGCGCCGCCAGGCGCGCGACCTCGCGGCCGCTGCACTCCAGGCTGATCACCGCGGCGCCGGCGCCGAGCTCGTGGAGCGCGAGCAGGGTCGAACTGCTGAAGACGTTGCAGAACAGGTCGGCAGTCACCGCCAGACCGGCGGCGTGCGCGGCGCGGATCACGCCGAGATGGCCGGCGACCACCGGCAGGGCGAGCGCGCGCAGGTGCGGACTGACCGCCGCGGTCGCGGGGTGGCGCAGCCACAGCGTGCCGGGCGCGAAGCCGGCGCTGTCGAGCACGGGCGGCGCCGCGCTCCACAGGTCGAGGGTGGCGTCGTCCAGCCACGCCGCGTCCGCGCCAGCGGCGAGCGCGGCGCGCGCGCCAGCCAGGGAACCGCAAGCGACCCACAGCGCGGTGCGGCGTCGGCGCGGCGTGCCGGGTTCGGGCGGAGCCCAACGCACGGCAGACGCCGGCTCCTCCACAGGTGCCTGCGGGGTCTGCGCCGCAAGCGCGTCGACCAGCGCGCGGCGCAGCGCCTTGAGTTCCGAGGCCGGCACGAACAGCCCGCCGGCCACCTGCCAGTCGAGCGCGCCGAGGGCGAAACCAGTGCCGCCGAACGCGCCGAACTTGTCCCGGAACAGCGCGGCGTCGAGCGGCGCGTTCGCAGCGGGGGCGAGATCAACGCTGCCGTGCACGTCCGCGCTGCGGCCGTCAGCGCTGCGCGCGGCGACGCTGAGCGGCGCGCCCTTGCCGCCGCTGGCGCTGATCGCGAGCGCCACGGTCGCCTCGGGCGCGGCACCGACCGGCACCTGCGCCATCGCCGCCACCGCCTCGCGCTTGCGCTCGTGATCGGCGTTGCGGAACAGCGGCAGCTCGCCGACCAGGCGCGGACCGTGCGGCGGGATACGCACTTTGCAGCGCCACAGGTCGCGGCCGCGCGGGTCGCGGTCGGCGGCGATGACCAGGAAACCGCCGGTGTAGAAACCGACCGCGAAGGCGAAGCCCTGTCCGGCGGTCACCGCCACGCGGCTGCGCACCACCACCTCGCCACGCGCGCGGTCGCCGCTGATCAAAGTGGCATCGGGGGTACGGTCCTGCGCGGGATCGTAGCGGTGCAGGCGCGAACTTTCGCCGTAGACGCCGGCCAGTGGCGCGGCGGTGTGCGGACGCGCGAAGACGTCCTTGAGCAGCTCGCGCGCGGCGGCGAGGTCGAGTTTCTTCCCGGCCTGCCAGGCCTCGGTGGCGGCGCGGTAGATGCGGCTGGTGGTATAGACGTAGTCGGGCCCCTTGAGGCGGCCCTCGATCTTGAGCGAGGCCACGCCCGCGTCCGCGAGCGCCGCGATCTCGCCGACCAGAGCCAGGTCCTTCATGCTGATCAGGGTGTCGGGATCGGTCTCCACAGCTGCGCCGGCGTCCGCCGCGACGTAGTCGAAGCGGCAGTTCTGCGCACAGGTGCCGCGGTTGGCGGAGCGGCAGCCGGCGAAGTTCGACATCAGGCACTGGCCACTGAAAGCGTAGCACAGCGCACCGTGCACGAAGTGCTCGGTCTCGATGCCCAGGCGCGCCGCCTCACGCGTGCAGGCGGCGACCTCGGCGAGGGTCAGTTCGCGCGCCAGGATGACGCGCTGCGCGCCAAGCGCCGCCAGCGCCGCGACCTGGCTGGGGTCGTGCACGGTCATCTGCGTCGAGGCGTGCAGGTGCAGGCCCGGCAGCTCGCGCGCCAGCGTCCGCCACAGGCCCAGGTCCTGGACGATCACCGCGTCCACCCCGGCCGCGTGCGCGCTGGCGGCGAGGTCGAGCGCCTTCGGGTATTCGTCGTCGTGCACCAGGGTGTTCATCACCAGATAGCACTTCACGCCGTGGCCGTGCAGGTAGGCGACATGGTGCGGCAGCTCGGCCTTGCGGAAGTTCTCGGCGCGGCCGCGCGCGTTGAAGTGGCGCAGGCCGAGGAACACCGCGTCGGCTCCGCCCGCCACCGCCGCCGGCAGGCAGTCGGGCGAGCCAACCGGGGCGAGCACCTCGGGACGGCGGCGCGGCGCCATCTCAGCCGCCGCCGGCCAGCAACGTGTCGGCGGCGGCGCGCTGCTCCGCGGGCAGCGAGGCGCACGCGCGATAACGCGCGAGCTGCGCGCGGGCTACCGCACGGTCGGCGGCGAGCGCGGCCTGCGCCGCGGCGATGGCATCGGCCTTGCCCGACAGCTGCGCGGCGGCCAACGCCGCGCGCGACGCGTCGCTGCCCGCCACCGCCTCATCGAGCCAGGCCTGGTGCAGGGCAGCGATGCCGTGGCGCTCCTGCCACATCGCCACGTCCCAGCCGCTCGCGGTCGCGCGCGCTGTGAAGAGGCTGGTGACGCCATCTTTCTCGCGTGTCCACGCGCGCCAGTCACCCGGGCTGGGCGTGGTCTCTTTCCACGCTTCGGCGGTGCGGATGCTGCCGCTCTCGAGCAGCTTCACGAGCGGCTGCAGCGCCGACTGCTCCACGCCGCCCACCACTGTGGTCTTGCCCAGCACCACGCCGACCCAGCCGCGTACGAACTCAAGCTGCAGGCCACCATACCAGCGCACGGTGGCGCACTGCAGCGGCTGCGGCAGCAGGGCGTGCTCGCGGTAGTTTTCGGCCGCCGCCTGCGCGTGTTCGCGGTCCAGGCCGGGCGGGCGCTGCACCGGGATCGCGATCCAGTCGGCCGGTGGCAGCACGCCGGGCAGGCGCGCGCCGCGCGCCGGGTCGACCAGAACTGGCAGCGCCTGATGCGCGATCTCCAGCAGCACGGCTTCGGCGATGCTGCGCCCGACCGCGGCCCACCACGGTGCCCAGTGCAGGTCGGCTTGGCCCACGCCCGCACCGCTGCGGTGCTCGACCGCGAAGCGGCGTGGCGTGGGATCGAGTCCGGCCGGCTGCAGGCGAGCCGCGGGGTGCCAGGCCGGGAAGCCGAGCTGGCTGGTGGTGATCACCACGCGCGCGCTGCAGGCGCCACCGGGCAGCTGCGGCCGCGACTCGCTCTCGGTGCCGACGCGGATGCTGCGGTCGCAGCCGAGCAGCACCGGCGGCGTGCCGAGCGGATCGAGCACTACCACACAGCCTTGCGCAGTGAGCCGCTCGGCCAGTGCGAGCAGCACGGCGCACGTGGGGCCACTGCGGTCATCGGCGGAGAGCGTCACCGCGCGCCAGGTCTCCGGGCCCTGCGCCGGCGGTGCGTCGGCCGGCTCCAGCCCGTCGACGACGCGGTTGCTCAGGGTCAGCGGCAGCGACGCGACGGTGTGGCGCTCGCCCTTGACCAGGCGGAACACACCGGGGGCGAGCTCGGGGCCGTTGGTGCCGGGTTCGGCCGCCGGCTTGAGCAGCGCGTAGGCGACAAGGGTGGTCGCGATGAGCGCCACCAGAATCAGGGGCATGGCGCTGTTGCGCATGGTCGGTCCTCGTCCGCCAGCGACAGGCGCCGGGCGGGCGCGCAGTGTCGCCGCCGCGGCCCCGCGGCAACCGCTTTCAGCCTCCAGTCCGGTCCTGCTTCTGACAGCCGAATAAAACAGGAGCCGCGGAGACGCGGAGGCCAGAGGAGGGGAACCAAGGCTTGGTCCATTCCCGAATCTCCGTTCTTCCGGTCCTCAACCTCGATCACCTGCCCAGGTCCCGCCGCGAGCGGATCAACGTGGAGGACCGGAGAAACAGAGGATGAGAATGGGCGCGAGCCCGCATGCAGTCCTCCTGCCTCTCCTCCGCGTCTCCGCGCCTCCTGCTTTATCCGGCCGTCCCACAGTCCGTCATGCCAGTGGCCGTAGGCCTGGAACCGCCCTCAGGGCGCCAGTTCCGGCCGGCTGCGGCCGAGGCCGGCGAGGCAGGTGGCGAAGTCCGCCTGCCAGTCGGCGAAGTGCGCGTCGCCGCTGGCGCAGACCACGCAGATGCCGGCGCCCTCGATGATGGTGCTGCGCAGCACCTGGCGCACGGTGAACTGGCCGATGGCCATGCGGTAGGACAGGCGCACCCAGGCGTGCCCGGCGAGCATCTCGTCGCCCTGCTCGTCGATGGACACGTCGGTGCCAGTGCGTTCGAGGTCGGCGCGGCAGTGCGCGGCGTAGGCCGCGGGGGTCTCGTCGGGGGAGCGGCGCTCGACACTGGCACTGACCACGCCGCGCGCCCAGGCCAGGGCCGGATCGTTGGCCACGGCGGCGGCGGGCGGCGGGCTGCGCAGCACCACCACCGCCCCGGCCACTTCGCGCTCGACGCCCCAACCGGCAGGTACGGCCAGGATCAGGGCAGTGCCCGTGAGCGCAGCGCTGTGCGGGCCAGTGGACGCTGACACGGCGGCTGGGGTCGCACCCGATGGCTCCGCTGTACGCGCGACGCACGGCGCGCCCGCCAGCATGCCCAGCACGGTGATGACGACGACGGCGCGAATGGCTACTCCTTCTCGGGCTTGGCGTCGTAGGTCTTGCCGGCGCCGGGCGGTTTGGGGAAGCGCGCGCGATCGTCCGGACGCAGGTCCATCCCGCCGCTGGGCAAGCCGCCGGGGAAACCCGCCGGAAAGCCCCCGCCGAACGGCGAGCGGCCGCCGAACATGCCACCCATGGCCTTGCGCGCGATGCCCGCGACCAGCACGTTGCCCACCTTGGCGAACAGGCTTTGGACCGGGGGCAGACTGAGCAGCAGACCGAACGCGCCGGTGAGGAAGCCGGGGATGATCAGCAGCACGGCGCCGAGCATGCCGATCACGTGGCGGCCTGCGCGCCCCTGCATCAGCGCCGGGGCGATGGCCTGCAGGTGGTAGCGGGCCAGACGCACGCCGACGATGGTCAATACCAGCACCGCGAGAATGCAGCCCAGGTACTCGCGATGGGACCACTCGCAGACCTTGAGGAAGAACCACAGCTCGACCACGAGCAGGCCGATGACCACCAGGATCGCGAGGCAACCGATCTTACGCATGTGTCCTCATTCGTGGCAGCGGCGCGCGGCCCAGGGCTGCTGACGACGTCCGCCGCAGCGGTCGCAGTGCGGATTCCGCGTCACTCCCCGCTGCTCGCCGGCAGGATCTGCTCCAGACCCACCGACATGCAGTAGTCGACGATATCGTTGCGCCGGCCGTAGCTGGCACCGGTTTCAACGCCGAGGCGCACCAGGGCGCGGCTGCTACCGGTCGCTGCGCGGCGGTATTCGTCTGCCAAGCGGCGCAGTTCGGCCTTGAGGCCATCCCAGCCGACGCGCTGGTGGTTGATGCTGTAGGCGCCCTCGTCGGTCAGGACATCGACCTGGATCACCGGGATGGGCTTGCGCTCCTGGTCCATGCAGCCGGGCAGCACGAGCAGCAGCACGGCCAACAGTGGCAGGCACCAGGGTGGGCAGGAGGCACGCATCTCAGCGGATCAGGAAGCCGGGGCGGGTGAACGACCCGGCCGCGCCCTTGACGGTCATAGTGGGCCAGTCGGGGGTGCCGGCGGTGACCATGGTGCGCCCCTTGGCCTCGGTGATGAAGGTGTCTTCGCTCTTGGTGCCGGTGATGGACGGGTTCCACGCTACCGCCTGGTGCAGCAATACCGTGCGCTTCTCGTCAGGAGTGGCCATGAAGTCGCGGCCGCTGTAGCCGGTTGGGCCGCCCTGGTGGTGCAGTTCCCACTCCTTGGCGTGTCCCTCGGTCTTGTACTGGTTGATGCCGGCTTTGAGCGCATCCCCGTAGGTGGCGCCGGGCACGGTCGCCTCCCACAGCGCGGACTCGATGCGCAGCACCGCCTCGTGACGCGCGAGCAGGTCGGGCGAGATCGGCCCGAAGTGGATGAGTCTGGTGAGGTTGGCGATGAGGCCGCCGCGCTGCCCGCAGATCACCATCATGGCCGCGTTGCGCAGGTGGTTGGCGGTCGGCGTGGGATGGCGGTAGCGCTCGATGCGCTGATCGGCGGCGACCAGCAGCACGTGGGGCTGGATGCCGCGCGCGATCAGGTGGCGGGCCATGTCGGCCTCGATCTGGTGTTCGCTATCACCCTTCGAGATCTGCCGCGCGACGGTCTCGATGACCAGCGAGCAGTCGCGGCCGAGGGCTTTGTAGCGGCGCAGTTCATTCTCGGTCAGGCTGGCGCGCACCTCCTGGACGAAATCGGCAGGCAGGCTGGGCAGGCCGGTCGCTTCGTGATCGTCGCTCGCGAATTTGCCCTCGGGCAGCAGCTTCTTGAGGCCGTCGCAGAGCGGCTGCGTCCACGGGAAGCTCTTGACGGTGAAGGCGCTGAGCGGCTCTTCATGACCCAGGCGCTCGGCCTCGATGCGGTTGGCGATGAGCAGCGCCTGCTTGGCCGTCACCACCAGCGCGCCGACCCCGCGCTCGGACTGCGCGATCACGTGATTGTCACCCCCGCCAGATAGCCAGGCGAAGTTCGCCCGGGAAACCAGCACCACGCCATCGAGTTTCCTGGCCTTGATGTAGGCGCGCAGGCGGGCGAGTTTCTCCACCGTCTCGGTCATGATGAATTCCCGTCCTGAGGACGGCTCTCAAAGGGGTTTAGTGGGATCCTGAACTGGTACTTCCCGGGCCTGCGGGAGGGGCACTGCCGGGGTCGGTTCGGGCGGCGCCACGGCCTGGCGGCTGACCGCGCCATCGACCGGGGGCTGCGCGGGATGCTCGTCGCCCTGGTCGGTGTCCATGCCCTTCTTGAACTGGCGGATGCTGCCGCCCAGGCTGCGCATGATCTCGGGAAGGCGACGGCCGAAGAGCAGCAGGGCGACGACCAGGATGATGATCCAATGGCTGCCGCTGCCTAGATCGAATATGGCTGGCACGAGCTGCGTCGACGGGTCCATAAGTGCCTCCTCGGCAAGGGCGCGAAGGATAGCTCCAGTGGGGTGACTGGCAAGCCCTCCGCACGCCTCATGAGCCGCACACGCGCACGCCGTGATGCATGCAGGCGCATGTCCGGGCCGCGGATGCGACCAATGATCGAGGCGCACGCTGCAGGCGCGGGTCCCGAGGTGCGATGCCTGATGACGCGTCCGAAACGCGGCATAATCCTCGCGTCCCGTGCCGCATGCCTGGTACCAGCTTCTCCCGTCCTCCCCCTCCCGTTCAGCCCTTGTTAACCCTGCGCCAGCTACCGCCAAGTCGTTCCATCGCTGCGCGATACGCCCATGGACGTGGGCCGGTGACGCTCTAGCCTGCGCCGCCACCGGAGCGACGACCATGGACCTGCGCACCCTGATCCGCGATGTGCCCGACTTCCCCAAGAAGGGCATCACGTTCAAGGACATCACCCCCCTGCTGGGCGATCCGCACGCGCTGGCGCAGGCGATCGCGGCGATCAGCGCGGCCCACCAGGGCCTGGGCATCACCAAGGTGGTGGGCATCGAGAGCCGCGGCTTCATCATCGCCCCGGCTGTGGCCCTGCAGCTGGGCGCCGGCTTCGTGCCCATCCGCAAGCCCGGCAAGCTGCCCTGGAAGTCGATCAAGCAGAGCTACGGCCTGGAGTACGGCACCGACACCGTCGAGATCCACGAAGACTCGGTGACCAGCGCCGACCGCGTGCTGATGGTCGATGACGTACTCGCCACCGGTGGCACCATGGAAGCGGCGATCACCCTGGTGACCAAAGTCGGTGGTCAGATCGTCGGCTCGGCCTTCCTCATCGATCTCGCCTTCCTCGGCGGAGGGAAGCGGATCGGGGGGAAGGTGTTCAGCGTGATCACGTATACCTGAGGGCGCTGTGCGCACCCGCAGGAGCGGACAGCGGCATGCGATCGCACCGGGAGAGCAGTTCACCAGCTCGCCTTGGAAGCGCTCAGGACGTAATCCGATTCGTGCGCATCGACCCCCGACTCGGATCGTGCCGCAAAATTGACGCTACCGGCGGTGCAGGCGGGCTGGGGCTCGCCTCGTCCCGGCGGGCGACTACAAGGGCGGGAGTGTCAGCAATTCCAAACGCGCATGCACGGCTGCCCGTGCCGCGGTGCATGGAAGATCGACCCCGGCGAGATTCGAACACGCGACCTTCGGTTTAGGAAACCAACGCTCTATCCAGCTGAGCTACGGGGTCAGGTCCGCGGGAGCTTAAGCGCCTCACCCGCATGCAAAGGGGCAATCGGCCGGAATGCCCGGTGCTCGGCTGCAGGTCGATCGCGCCGCAAGACTCCGGCACAGCCGGGCCCCACCTGGAGCACCGGCCGCCGGTTCAGCGCGCTCACGGCGCCGGCATCACTCCGACGAAGGCGGGACCGGCCGGGACTTTGGTGGTGGCCAGCTTGGTGAAGGCCCCGGTCTTCGCATCGACGCTGAAGCTGGTGACGTAGTCGGCCTTCTGGCTGGCCACGTAAGCGAAGCGGCCGCTGGGATCGAGGCAGAAGCCGCGCGGCTGCTTGATCTCGCCGCCCGCGGTCTCGTGGCCGGTCGCAGTGAGCTCGCCGGTCGCGGCCGCGGCCGCGAAAAGCGCAACGCTGTCGTGCCCACGGTTGGTGCCGTAGACGTGGGCACCATCGCCCGCGACCCAGACCTCGGCGGTGGTGTTCTTGCCGGTGAAGCCGACGGGCAACGTGCTGACGGTGGCCGGTGCGGAGAGCAGGCCGGTCGCCGTATCGTAGGCGAAGCGGGTCATCGTGCCGCCCAGTTCGTTGATGACGTACGCATACTTCATGGACGGCGCGAAGGCCATGTGGCGCGGACCGGCGCCGGCCGGAAGAGTGACCACCGCCGGATCATTCGGAGTCAGCGTGCCGGTGGCCGCGTCGAAGCGGTACTGCGCGACGAAGTCGCTGCCCTTGAGCGGCACGAACACGAAGGCGCCGGCGGGGTCGCAGACCACCTGGTGCGCGTTGACGCCGGGCTGCAGCGTCTGGGTCGCGACCCCGAGGCCGCCATCGGCGCGCACCGGCAGCACGCCGACGTGGCCGCTACCGTAATTGGCGACAAACACCCACTTGCCCGAGGGATGCACGACCACGTGGCAGGGGCCATTGCCGGCGGCGGGCACGTCGTTGATCCTGGTCAGCGCACCGTCGGCCTTGTTGATGGCAAACGCGGCGACCTTGCTCTCGCCTTCGATCACTGCGTACAGGAAGTGATGGTCGGGCGACCATGCCAGCCACGACGGTCCCTTGCCGACCTTCTCGGTGACGCTGGACGGGGTCAGAGCGCCGGTCGTCTCGTTCAGCACGAAGCACACCACCGTCGGGCTGTCGCCGGAAACGTAGACGAAGTGCTTCTCGGCGGCAGCGCCCGAACCGGCGACGGCGACCAGGGCGGCGAGCAGGAGCGGACGGAGCATGGACATGGGACCTCGGGAATGGGGTGGTGGAAGGGATACGGTAGGGATGGGGTGGCGCTGACCAAGGGGTCGGAATCACAGACCTGCGACACTAGACCCTAGACCCTAGACCCTAGACCCTAGACCCTAGACCCTAGACCCTACCCAGTACCGACAAGTCCGCTGGTGCGATGAAGCCTGAAGGCAACCGCAGAGTCGCAGAGCGCCGCAGAGGGCCGCAGAGGGTCTTTGCCCGTGCTATTCTGAAGGGCTGATGAGAGCGGCACCCATGGCCAATCCAGTTCTTCTCTGCGGCCCTCTGCGGCGCTCTGCATCTCTGCGGTGAGCTCGGGCCTGTGGTGACCGGCGATTCGGTAGTCTGCGTCGACATGTGGGTAATGGGTAGGGCGAGACGCGAGACGACGGACTACGCGACTGAGGCGACAGCCGGTTTCCTCGGGTCTAGGGACAATGGCGTTCACTTAAGAAATCCTCATAAACCGCTGTAAATATTGATCTTGACATGCTTAACGGGTCCGGATTTCCGGCCTTATGAGCACTTCTATTACTCCCGAGCGCACCCTGCGCCGCTTCCTGGACTTCACCCGCA